>JBFXEQ010000038.1:0-30395 GCA_050179935.1 Bacteroidales bacterium
ATCTTGTTTTTTTGTTATACATCATAAAAATAAGTGATAAAACTTTATTTACAAAGCACTGTTTAAAATAATATTAAACAGTGCTTTAACTTATTTTTTTAATTAATTGTTTGCGGATTTAAGGTATTATTAAAGAATCAAAGTACTGAGAAAAATCATTTTTTGATTCGGGAAAATTAAGACGAAAAATATTAATTATTAATTAACATTGATTACTTTTGTGCTATTATTTGTAAAAATTCATTATTGAATAAAAACTGATAATTAAAAAATCGATAAATGCATATAAAATGGCTTTGCTGTTTTGTATGCATTTACAGTTTTTGTAAAAACCTGTTATTAATAATCTAAAATTAAAATTTGTTATGAGTAAAACAGCAAAAACCATCGATAGAGACGATGTCGTTATCCGTTTTTCGGGTGATTCTGGAGATGGTATGCAACTTACTGGAACATTATTTTCTGATGCATCTGCATTATTCGGAAATAGTGTCAGTACATTTCCGGATTATCCTTCGGAAATACGAGCACCTCAGGGTACTGTGGCTGGTGTTTCTGGTTTTCAGGTAAACATTGGTAGTTCAAAAGTTTATACTCCTGGAGATTATTGTGATGTGCTAATTGCAATGAATCCAGCTGCACTTAAGGCAAATGCTAAATGGGTAAAGCCAGGTGGTATGATCATTGTTGATAGCGATACTTTTAACGAAAAAGGGATTCAACGTGCTGGATTTAAGACTGATAATCCTATTGCCGAATTAAAGTTAGAAGATTATAAAGTAATTTATGCAAACATTACTGAGTTAACTAAAGAAAGCCTTAAGGATTCTGGTCTTGATAATAAGAGCATAGTTCGAAGTAAAAATATGTTTGCGCTTGGTATGGTTTATTATGTTTTCTCACGGCCATTAAATTTTACCGAGCATTATTTCGAAATTAAGTTTAAGAAAAAACCAGAAATTATTGAGGCAAATAAAAAAGTTCTTCGCGATGGTTTTAATTATGCAGCTAATATACAAGCTATTCCAAATACATACCAGATTCCTGCAGCTACAAATACTCCAAAAGGTACTTATCGAAATATAAACGGAAATACTGCTGCTGCATGGGGTTTAATTGCTGCTTCAGAGAAATCAGGATTGCCTCTATTTTGTGGATCGTATCCTATTACTCCTGCTACAGAAATCCTAATTGAACTTGCAAAAAGAAAAGATTTGGGTGTAAAAACACTTCAGGTGGAGGATGAAATAGCAGGTATTTGTACAGCTATCGGCGCTTCTTTTGCCGGAAATTTTGCAGTAACAACTACTTCCGGACCAGGTCTTTCGCTTAAAAGTGAGGCAATGGGATTAGCTGTGATTACTGAATTACCGCTGGTTATTATTGATGTTCAGCGTGGTGGCCCTTCAACCGGATTGCCAACTAAAACAGAACAGTCTGATTTATTCCAGGTTTTATATGGTCGAAATGGAGAATGTCCAATAATTGTTATGGCTGCAAGTACACCGGGTAATTGTTTTGATTATGCTTTCCTTGCAGGTAAATTGGCAATGGAGCACATGACTCCGGTTGTTTTACTTACCGATGGTTATATCGCAAATGGAACAGAACCATGGAAGATTCCAAACATGAAGGATTATCCATCAATTAATCCTCCGATTGTTGCTGAAGGAACCAAAGGATTTTTTCCTTATGCACGCGATGAGAAACGTCTTGCTCGCTCATGGGCATTCCCAGGTAAGAAAGGAATAGAGCACCGTGTTGGCGGTCTTGAAAAAGACTTTATTAGAGGCACTGTTTCTCATGATCCTATTAATCACCAAAAAATGACCGATATTCGTGCGGCTAAAGTTGAACGAGTTAAGGAATTTATTCCTGAACAAGAAGTTTTTGGTGATAAAGAAGGCGATTTATTGGTAATTGGTTGGGGTGGTACTTATGGACATCTATTAACAGCTGTTCAGGAAATGAGAAAAGAAGGTAAAAAAGTTTCTTTATGCCACTTTAATTATATCAATCCGCTTCCAAAAAACTTGAAAGAAATTTTGGGACGTTATAAAAAACTAGTGGTATGTGAGTTAAATATGGGACAATTTGCAAATTACTTACGAATGAATTTCCAGGAGTTTAACTACTTGCAATTTAATAAGGTACAAGGACTTCCATTCACTGTTGTTGAGTTGATGGATAAGTTTAATCAAATTTTGGAGAGCAAATAACATGGCAGAAAATTTAAAATATACTCCGCAAGATTTTAAGAGTGATCAGGAAGTACGTTGGTGCCCTGGTTGCGGTGATCATGCGATTCTAAATGCAGTACAAAGAGCATTACCAGAGGTTTCGGCTGCTCTTAACTATGAAATGGAACGATATGTTTTTGTATCAGGTATTGGTTGTTCAAGCCGTTTTCCGTACTATGTTAATACCTTTGGATTTCATGGTATTCATGGTCGTGCATCAGCAATTTCTACAGGTGTGAAAGTAGCTAATCCTAAACTTAGTGTTTGGCAAATCACCGGCGATGGCGATGCGCTTGCAATTGGGGGAAATCACTTTATTCATGCGGTTCGTCGTAATATCGATATTAATATTTTATTATTTAATAACGAGATTTACGGATTAACTAAAGGACAGTACTCACCAACTTCAAAACTGGGAGCTATAACAAAAACTTCACCATTTGGAACCGTTGAACATCCTTTTCGTCCGGGTGAACTGGTAATTGGAGCTCAAGGTAAATTCTTTGCCCGCTCAATTGATGTGGATGTTAAGTTAACAGCAGATATAATGCTCGATGCTGCTAAACATGATGGTACATCGGTAGTAGAAATACTTCAAAACTGTGTTATTTATAACGATAAAACACATGCTTTAATTACTGATAAAGAACATCGCGAAGACAGAACAATTGTTCTTCGTCACGGCGAAAAAATGGTTTTTGGAAAGAATAAAGATAAGGGACTTATTTTGAGCGGTATTAGCCTTAAAGTTGTTACAATCGGTCATGGCGGTTTCTCAATTGATGATATACTTACTCATGATGCGTACGAAGCAAATCCTGGAGTACATATGATGCTTGCCAATATGGCTTATCCTGAGTTTCCTGTTGCCTTAGGTGTAATCCGCAACGTAAAGGATTCTACATATGACGATAATGTTCGCGATCAGGTTTTAGAAGTAATGAAAACAGCTAAAATCAAATCAGTTGATGACCTTCTTCGTAGTGGTGAAACATGGGAAGTTAAATAATCATAATACATTAAATAAAAAGGAGTCGTTTTTCGACTCCTTTTTTGTTGTATAGATTTGGTACAGATTTCTTTCATCTGCTCCAAAATTCGATTATATTTATGTGTTTTCTTTAAAGTTTGAGTCAACCGATTTAACTCTGCATAGTATGAATGACTCCATTGGGCAACAGGAATTAAGTAAAATACTCGCCGAAAGCAAAGAGCGTCTTAAAGAGCTTTCGTGTATCAACCAAACATCTGCAATTATTAAAGAAGGCAAATCGATTGAAGAAACACTACAGAAAATCGTACTGCTTATTCCAAAAGCATGGCAATATCCAGATTATACTGTTTCCAGAATTCAATATGGAAATGTAAATTATATTAGTCCAGAATTTATAGAAACAGAATGGAGCCAAAAACAAACTTTTCAGGCCATAGATGGCGAAGAAGGACAGATAGAAGTATTTTACACCAAAGAATTTCCTAAATTAGCTGATGGGCCATTTTTAAAAGAGGAAAAAGATCTTATAAATAACATATCCAACTTAATTGCCGGGTATCTGAATAGTATAAAAGCAAAATCTATAATTCGGAAGAAAGAGTATGATCGACCTGGAGGAATTGTTCGTGAAAATGGTCAGGAAAAACAATTGAATAGCAGGCAGTTGCTGCAAAAATTCTTAAATAAACATAACTCTGATCGCGATTTACTGCACGATTTAATGCCCTTTAAAGTAAAAGAGATTTTACTTGTTGCAAATCTATACGATGCATACAGCATTGAAAAGGAAGGTCGTTTTACAGATCATATCTTAGGCGAGTATCATCAACTAAATCTTACCTCGTTGCCAAGGGTTACAGGGGTTTCTACCGAAGATGAGGCGTTGGAAGTTATGGAGAGTAAGCATTTTGATCTGGTGATTTTAATGATGGGTGTTGATAAAAAAACTCCTCTAAAAATTAGTCATACCCTTAAAGATAAATACAAATACATTCCGTTGTTTCTTTTGCTTAATAACAATAGCGATTTAGCTATACTCGAAGAACAGAAAAAAGACCTTTCATCAATCGATAAAGTATTTGTATGGAATGGTGATTCGAAGGTGTTCTTTGCCATGGTAAAACTAATCGAAGACAAAGTGAATGTCGAAAATGACACAAAAGGAGGTCTTACAAGAGTTATTCTGCTAATCGAAGATTCGGCCAAATATTATTCGCGTTACCTCCCCATGTTATATAAAATTATAATGGAACAAACCCGACGGCTAATCGAAGATGTTAATACAGATGATTTATACAAAGTGCTTAAGATGCGTGCACGCCCCAAGATTTTATTGGCAGGGAATTACGAAGAAGCAATGCTTATTTTTAATCAATATAAAGATTATTTTTTATGTGTGATCTCTGATGTTAGCTTTCCGCGAAATGGAGTACTCGACGATGAAGCTGGTTTTGAGTTGATTAAATTTGTTCGTGATAATGTGCCTAATTTGCCCACAGTTTTGCAATCATCAAATCCCGAAAATGCCAAAAAATCGTATGAGTTAAAAACTAATTTTATTAATAAAAACTCTGAAAGTTTATTACAGGATCTTAAAAGTTTTATTAATTATCACCTTGGATTTGGACATTTTGTGTATCGCGATAACGAGGGAAGGCAGATTGCAGTTGCCAAATCGATGGCCGAATTCGAATCATATCTAAAAACAGTTCCCGACGATTCGCTGGTTTATCATGCGGTAAAAAATCAGTTTTCGCTCTGGTTAATGGCTCGTGGCGAGATTCAGATAGCTAAAATAATTAACCCATTACGCATAAATGACTTTGAAAGTACCCAGCAATTACGCGATTTTTTAATCAATATACTTAAGCTTTACCGAAACGAACAGGAAAAAGGAAAGATTGTTAATTTTAGCGAATCAGCAATACTCGAAGAGAATAATATTGTTAGTTTAGCTTCTGGATCGCTCGGAGGTAAAGGACGTGGATTGGCATTTATAAATACCTTGATTTATAATTTTAAATTTAAAGAGCTTCTACCTCTTATTAATGTTCGTACACCCCGAACCAGTATTATTGGTACCGATGAATTTGATATGTTTGTTGAGACGAATAAATTAGAAGAAACTATTTTTAACGAAACAAATTATACTGAGCTTAAAAAGTTTTTTCTAAAAGGAGAATTGTCATACACATTAAAGAAACGGCTTAAAGTATTTCTAAAACTAATAACTAGGCCATTGGCAATTCGATCGTCGAGTTTATTCGAAGATAGTATTAACCAGCCGTTTTCCGGGATTTTTGAAACGTATATTTTACCAAATAATAACCCCGATTTTGATATTCGATTGCAGGAAACCATGGATGCTATAAAACTGGTTTACGCTTCGGTATATTCCAATCATGCCCGAAATTACTTTAAAGCCATTGATCATAAAGTTGAAGAAGAAAAAATGGCTGTTATTATTCAGGAAGTGGTTGGTAATGAGTTTGATGGATGTTATTACCCGCATATCAGCGGAACAGCACAATCGCACAATTATTATCCCGTAGCGCACATGAAACCCGATGAGGGTTTTGCTGTGGCAGCTTTGGGTCTTGGCCAATATGTGGTCGAAGGCGAAAAGGCTTTTCGGTTTTCACCGGCTTACCCCGAGCTCGAAATAATTTCTTCAAAAGATTTATATAAAAGTTCGCAAGTACATTTTTATGCAGTAGATCTTAAAAAAGAAAATCTTAATTTATTGGAAGGCGAAGATGCAGGATTGATAAAACTCGATATCAGCGAGGCTGAAAAACATAATACCCTAAAACACCTGGCTTCAGTTTACGATACCGAAAACGATCGGGTAAGCCCTGGTATTGACTCATTTGGTCCGCGAATAATAAATTTTGCGAATATTTTAAAGTTCGGATATATTCCTCTTGCAAAAACAATTAGTATTATTCTCGATGTAGTAAAAGAGGCTCTCGGATCGCCTGTTGAGATAGAGTTTGCTGTCGATCTCAATAAAGACAAAAGTGGGCTTGCCTCATTCTTTTTGCTCCAGATAAAACCACTGGTTTGTAACGAAGATGATTATGTTATAGAACTAGATGAAATTCAAAAAGACAAAACGATTCTTTACTCCGAAAAAACAATGGGTAATGGAAAAATTCAAACTATAAGCGATGTAATTTTTGTAAAAACGGATTCCTTCGATAACACCCAAACTACCGAAATGGCCTCAGAGATCGAAAAACTGAATATTAGTATGAGAGATCAGGGAAAGTCGTATGTATTAATAGGGCCAGGCAGATGGGGAACTCGGGATCGGTTTATAGGTATTCCTGTTGTTTGGCCTCAGATCTCGAATGCAAAAATAATTGTCGAAATGAGCCTTAAAGATTTCCCTCTCGATGCTTCACTCGGTTCACATTTCTTCCACAATGTAACCTCAATGAATGTTGGCTATTTTTCAATAAATCATCAAAATATAAATGATTTTATTAATTGGGATATTATTAATAAACAACAGATAATTACTGAAACCAATTATTTTAAGCATGTACGATTCGAAAGCCCAATAACTATAACAATGGATGGACGAAAACGGATTTCAGCAATTACAACGGAATAACTTTTTAATCAGCAATAATTATTTATATGAGTTTTTATACCAATCAACAAGATAGTTTAAAGATCGATTTTAGCGATACTTCGTTTAATCTGCTAATGCAAAAGCGGATACATAAAGTGCTTCTAATTGCCAGTAGTTATGATTCATTTATGCTCGAAGAAGACGGCCGTATTGATGAACAGATATTTAATGAATATGTATCACTGAACCTACGTTACCCTCCAATATTTATTCTTGCTAGCTCAGCCGAAAAAGCTTTCGAAATAATGAAGACCGACAATATCGACTTGGTAATTAGTATGTTACGTATTGGTAGTTCCGATACTTTTAGCTTTGCACGATCAATTAAAACATTCTATCCCGATATTCCGATCGTTGTTTTAACCCATTTTTCGAGAGAAGTTACCGTTCGACTCGAAAAAGAAGATTTAGGAGCCATCGATTATGTTTTTTGCTGGCTGGGTAATGCAGATCTTTTATTGGCAATCATAAAACTTATTGAAGATAGAATGAATGCTAATTACGATGTGGAGGTTGTTGGTGTTCAAACAATACTATTGGTTGAGGATTCGGTCCGGTATATTTCTACATACCTTCCAAACATTTATAAAATAATTTTAAAGCAATCGAAAGAATATATTCGCGAAGCACTTAATGAACATCAGCAAATGCTTCGTATGCGTGGTCGTCCTAAAATATTACTTGCAACCAATTACGAGCAAGCTATTGAAATGTACGAAAAATACCGGTTTAACATGCTAGGTATTATTTCTGATATTACCTATAAGCGCAAAGGAGTAAAAGATAAACTGGCAGGGATAAAGTTATGTGCCAGAGTTCGCGAAGAGGATGAGTTTATGCCTTTCATATTACAATCATCTGACATGGAAAATAAGACCTATGCCGATGAGCTGAATGTTGGGTTTATTCACAAATATTCAAAAACATTATCTATTGAGTTGCGTAATTACATTATAACCCAATTTGCTTTTGGTGAATTTGTTTTTCGCGATCCAACAACAATGAAATCCATTGGGCATGCTTCCGACCTACAGTCATTGCAGAATCTTATACTTACTATTCCCGATAATTCACTTGAGTATCATGCCAGCCGTAACGATATTTCAAAATGGCTTAATGCAAGAGCTATATTTCCTATTGCACAGTTGTTTAAGTACTTAACACTGGGCGATTTTAAGAACCTTAAAGAAGCACGTACCTATATTTATCGGGCGATATCAAGTTATCGAATGAGCAAGGGGAGAGGCGTTATTGCTAAATTCGATAAAAATAGCTTTGATGAATACCTTATTTTTTCGCGTATTGGCGATGGTTCAGTTGGTGGTAAAGCCAGAGGCTTAGCTTTTGTTAATTCGATAATTAAAAAAAATCAGATATTTAATAATTTCCCTGGCGTTATTATCACTATTCCAAGAACTGTTGTGCTAAGTACAGATATTTTCGATGAGTTTATGGAAGAAAATGATCTGTACAAAATAGGAATGTCCGATCGGTCTGATGAGGAGATATTGGAAGCATTTGTTCAGGCTAAACTACCAAGCAGGGTTTATCAGGATTTGTATGCATTTATTTCGGTTGTTCAAAACCCATTAGCTATAAGATCTTCATCAAAGCTCGAGGATTCCCATTATCAGCCATTTGCAGGAATATATTCGACCTATATGATTCCTAAAACCGACAATAGCACGTTGATGATCAAAATGCTTTCAGATGCAATTAAGTGTGTATATGCATCAGTATATTTTCGCGGTAGTAAAGCATACATGGCAGCTACATCAAATGTAATTGATGAAGAGAAAATGGGTATAATTTTACAGGAAGTGTGTGGTAAGCAATTTGAAAATAGATTTTATCCAACCCTATCGGGAGTTGCCCGATCAATAAATTTTTATCCAATTGAACCAGAGAAACACGAAGAAGGTATTGCTAACATAGCCTATGGGCTTGGTAAACAGATTGTTGATGGAGGTGTTTCATTACGATTCTCGCCAAAGCATCCCAAAAAAATACTACAGCTATCATCGCCCGATATGGCTCTTCGCGATACTCAGAAAACATTCTATGCACTCGACATGTGCCCTACAAAATTTGTTCCTTCAATTGATGATGGAATTAATATTATTAAATACGATATAAAGGATGCAGAGAAGGATTCGTCGCTGCGATTTGCCGCATCTACTTTCGATTTTCAAAATCATGTTTTGCGCGATGGTATGATGCAAGAAGGGAAGAGGGTTATTACATTCGCCAATATCTTAAAGCATCAAACATTTCCTTTAGCTGAGATTCTGAGAACTCTCCTCGAAATAGGACAGAAGGAAATGAATAACCCGATAGAAATTGAGTTTGCCATTGATTTGAATACAGAAAAAGGAGAGCCTGTAGTGTTTAACTTTTTGCAGATCAGACCCATAGTTGAGAATGATCAGATTACCAACTTTAACCTGCAAAACGTAAAAATCGAAGATACAATTATCTTTTGCGAATCAGCGTTGGGAAATGGTCGTATCGATGATATTTATGATTTTGTTTTTGTTAAACCTGAAGCATTTAAATCGCTCGAAAGCGATGCCATTGCATCCGAAATAGGATTGTTAAATGAGTTGTTTATTAAGGAAAAAAGAAATTATGTTCTCGTAGGTCCGGGCAGGTGGGGATCAAGTGATCCGAACCTAGGTATCCCAGTTAAGTGGGCACATATTTCTCAGGCCCGGGTTATTGTTGAGTCGGGGTTGGAGCATTACAGAATTGATCCTAGCCAGGGAACCCATTTTTTTCAGAACCTAACCTCATTCAGAGTGGGTTATTTTACTATTAACCCCTACATCAACGATGGATCATATGATCTTGAATTTTTAAATAACATTAAGCCATTTAGTGAAAATAAATACCTTAAGCATTTGCGATTTGAGAAACAAATCCTGATTCAGATCGATGGTAAAAATAAAAAAGGGGTAATTTTTAAACCATCTGAATAATTTTTTATCTGTTAAAATAGTTTTTGTATAGTAATTGATGCTACTTTTAGATGGTAATAATAAAATATTTTGAATGTCCGTTTTATGTCATAAATATTATGTAAATAAATTGAAAATCAATTTGTTTGCCCCAAACCCCTAAAGGGTGCAAATTGATTTTCTTCACACCCTTTAGGGACGGGGCAAATGAAGAAAATCATTAACAACAATTATGAATAAAAGCGGACAATCGTATAAAATATAAACAGAATTCATATGAATAAATATTTTTGGTTTTTTGGTTTTATTGCAGCTTTAAGCTTAAACTTTAATAATGGATTTACACAGGATACAACAAGTTGTAAAGTGCTTTTAGAATCAATTTCAGGAAGCTATGATGGTGGGTGTAAAGATGGTTTGGCTCATGGTCGTGGCTTTGCCGAAGGGAAAGATAAATACAAAGGTCGTTTTCGTCTTGGGGTTCCCGATGGTAGTGGCATTTATTATTTCAGTAATGGCGATTATTATCATGGAGCTTTTAAAAAGGGCAAAAAAAGTGGCAAGGGTGAATTTTTTTCTGCAATTAATAACAAAACGATAAAAGGAATCTGGAAGGATGATAGTTTAAATATAGAAATTTCTGATCCTCCTTATGAGATCTTGCAAAATTATAATGTAAATAACATAAATATTATGCAAAAGGCTGGAGGAGTTGAAAATTCTGTTGAATTAGTTTTTAGCCGCGATGGGCAAATCTCGTATAACATGCCATCACTTAATTTTGTGGCATCAACAGGCTATATTGTAAGAAATGCCTATTATAGTGGTATTGAAAAAGTATCATTCCCCACTGAAATAAATGTTACATTTTCTGCACCTAACAGGTTTAATACAATTTATATTCGTTACGAAGCTAAAATCAAGATAAATAAACCGGGTGCCTGGAAAATAGTTATGAGATATTAACTATTTGCTATTAATTATTAATTTTTAAAAATCTTCAAATTAATTAGTTATGAATGTTGACAAATTAATGATTCAGCTTGAAAGCAAGCATTCTGGTGAATCAGAGTACCTTCAGGCGGTTAGAGAAGTTCTCGAATCTATAGAGGAAATTTATAATCAAAATCCACAGTTTGAAAACGCTGGAATAATCGAGCGGATGGTTGAACCTGATCGTATCTTAACTTTTAAAATTCCTTGGACTGATGATAGTGGGAAGGTGCATGTTAATATTGGATATCGTATTCAATACAACAATGCAATTGGTCCATATAAAGGTGGAATAAGATTTCATCCTAGTGTTAACTTGAGTATTTTAAAATTTCTTGGATTTGAACAGATTTTCAAAAACTCTTTGACGACATTGCCTATGGGCGGTGGAAAAGGAGGTTCGGATTTTGATCCTAAAGGTAAATCTGATGCTGAGATTATGCATTTCTGTCAGGCATTTATGATTGAGCTTTGGAAACTAATTGGTCCCGAAACGGATGTTCCTGCTGGCGATATTGGTGTAGGTGGTCGCGAAATTGGTTATATGTATGGAATGTACAAAAAACTAACAAATGAAAATACTGGAGTGCTTACAGGTAAAGGTCTGAACTGGGGAGGTAGTTTAATTCGACCCGAAGCTACCGGTTTTGGTAACGTGTATTTTGCAAAAGAAATGCTGGCAACAAAAGGTCTTACATTCAAAGGTAAAACGGTTGCGGTGTCAGGGTTTGGTAATGTGGCGTGGGGTGCAGTTACTAAAGCCAATGAGTTAGGTGCTAAGGTTGTTACGATATCAGGGCCAGATGGTTATATTTATGATCCGGAAGGAATATCCGGCGAAAAAATTAGCTTTATGCTGGAGTTAAGAGCATCAAACGAAGACATTGTTAAACCATATTCATATCAGTTTCAAAGTGGGCAGTTTTACGAAGGTAAACGCCCATGGGAACAGAAGGTTGATATCGCTCTCCCGTGTGCAACTCAAAATGAGTTAAATAAGGATGATGCCGAAATGCTTATCAATAATGGTATAATTTGTGTTTCCGAAGGCGCAAATATGCCTTGTACGCCTGAAGCAGTTGAACTCTTCCTTAAACACAAAATTTTATTTGGCCCGGGCAAAGCGGCTAATGCAGGTGGAGTTGCAACATCAGGTTTAGAGATGTCGCAAAATGCAATGAAACTTAGTTGGACTCGGGAAGAAGTGGATGCTCGTCTGCATCAAATAATGACTAGTATTCATGAAGCATGCGTTAAATATGGTAAAGACTCTACAGGGTTTGTGAACTACGTGAAAGGAGCAAACGTAGCTGGATTTCTTAAAGTTGCCAATGCCATGCTCGATCAAGGAGTTATTTAACCCGGATTTATTAAAAGTATTTTTGGGGAGCAGCTGCTCCCTTTTTTATGACGGATTGGCAGAAAACAATTTGTTAAAACCATTGTTTATAAAAATATAAACATATTGACAGATGTAAATATATTGGTATGTAAATTGTAATTCGATAATAAATAACAAGTATGAAAAATTTTATTATAAAACATAAGTTTGGATTTCTATTTCTTATTCCTGGTGTTATTGGCGGCTATTTGTATTGGCGATATGTCGGTTGCCTGAGTGGCACCTGTCCTTTAAAATCAAACTGGGAAACGATGATCCTTTTTGGTGGGTTAATCGGATATTTTTTAGGGGATATCCTCGACGATTTTATTAAAAAGAAAAACAGTAAAAAAGATGAACTTTCAGGAGATAATCAATGACAATAAGCCTGTACTTGTTGATTTTTATGCAGACTGGTGTCAACCTTGCAAAATGGTGGCTCCAATTTTAAAACAAGTTAAAGGTCAATTGGGCGATAATGTAAAAATCATTAAAATCAATGTTGATACAAATCAATCTGTATCAGCCAAATATAATATTCGAAGTATTCCAACATTGCTCTTATTTAAAAGGGGAAAAATAGTCTGGAATAAGGTGGGTGTAGCTTCGGCTGGTGAAATAATTAAAAATATTAATGAAACAATTTAAATCAGTATAAAAATGAAAAAGCTATTATTTATTTTATTGATAATTCCTTTCGGAATATCAAATGCATGCGGAGTAAAAGATAAGGAAGTAAAGGATGATAATCCTGTGACTGTAGTATCAACTCCTGAAAAAGCAACAATAACTTTAACGAAGGAAGAGTTCAAGAAAAAAATAATGAACTACGAGATCAATAAAGAATGGAAATTCGAAGGAGATTTACCTTGTATTGTTGATTTTTATGCCGATTGGTGTGGACCATGCCGCATTGCAAGTCCCATTCTTGAAGAAATTGCCCAGGAATATAAAGGTAAAATAAATGTGTATAAAGTTGATATACAAAAAGATCAGGAGTTGGCAGCCGTTTTTGGTGTTCAGGGAATTCCGGCATTTTTATATTGCCCCAAAGATGGTGGACCCAGAATGACTTCTGGAATTGGCAGAACTAATGAAGAAACAAAGCAGATGTTCATAAATGCGATTGAAGAGATCCTTTTTAAGAAGTAAGATATTTTTATTCTATCAAAGTTAAGCCCTACGAGAGTTTTAAACTCTCGTAGGGCTTATTATTATAGCAAACAGATGAGAGAAAACCAAAACATTTTTTTTAAAAGCTATTTTTATGGATATGATTGTAAACCTAAATTTGATTAAATTTGTTTATATAAATAAAACTTTATGGAAACTATTAAAACAACCTATATAGGACAATTGCGTACCGAGGCTGTTCATGTTCAATCAGGGAATAAATTGATTACCGACGCACCTATTGATAACCATGGAAAAGGAGAAACGTTTTCACCTACCGACTTATTGGCAACATCTTTGGCTAGTTGCATTTTTACCATTATGGGAATTAAAGCTGAGGCGAGCGGATTTAGTATTGATGGAGCAACGGCAAAAACATGGAAAATAATGTCGGAAGATCCCCGACGTGTTGCCGAAGTTAAAATCGAGTATGATTTTACCATGTGCAAATTAGACGAAAAACAGAAAATGATTCTACAGTCTCTTGTTAAGGTTTCGCCTGTTCCTCTGAGCTTGCATCCCGAAACAATTCAAAATATTTCTATTAGGTTTTAATAAAAAAAGGAGGCTTCAAGAAAAATGGCCTCCTTTGTATTGTTTTATAATTTTCTTATGCACTTTGGGTTGGCATATCTTTGCTAACTTTCTTTATTAATCCCTGCAAAACATTTCCTGGTCCAACTTCGGTACACGATGACATTCCATCTGCAATCATATTTTGCATTATCTGTGTCCATTTTACAGGCGAAGTTAATTGTTTAATCAGATTCTCTTTTATTTGTGCAGGATCGGTATATGATTTTGCATCTACATTCTGATAAACAGGGCAAATTGGTTTTGAAAAAGTAGTCGAATTAATTGCTTCAGCTAATTCAACACGAGCGGGTTCCATAAGCGGAGAATGAAATGCACCACCAACTTTTAACGGTAAAGCTCTTTTGGCGCCTGCCTCGGTTAATTTTTTGCAAGCTATCTCAATGCCTTTCATCGATCCTGAAATTACTAATTGTCCGGGGCAATTATAGTTTGCAGGCACAACAATCTCTTCGATTTCGGAACAAATCTTTTCAACAGCAGCATCATCAATACCAATAATTGCAGCCATAGTCGATGGTTCAACTTCGCATGCTTTTTGCATTGCCATTGCTCGTTTTGATACAAGCGTTAATGCATCTTCGAATGATAAGGTTCCATTAGCAACAAGTGCAGAAAATTCGCCTAATGAATGTCCTGCAACCATATCGGGTTTAAAATTTTCGATTGTTTTTGCCAAAATCACTGAGTGCAGAAAAATAGCTGGCTGAGTTACTTTTGTTTGCTTTAAATCTTCTTCGGTTCCGTTAAACATCAAGTCTGTAATTCTGAATCCTAGGATTTGATTAGCTTTTTCAAACATTTCTTTAGCAACAGGAAACTTGTCATATAAATCTTTACCCATTCCAACAAATTGAGCTCCCTGTCCGGGAAATACATATGCTTTCATAATTTTTTATTAGTTAATATCTAATTTTACAGCCGACAAAAATAAGAAATTACCACGAAACAGCAAATGTTTTTATTAACAGATTGAAAATGTGTTAAATATAACTGTTTCCAATTGATAAATTGGCTTGAAAAACAATAAAGAATTGAAAGAAAACCGATGTCCTTTTGATTACTCGAAATTTATTTTTAATGCAATCTCGAACCGATTAAATGAATAAATTCTTCCCGGGTTTTTGTATCGCGCAAAAATGCACCAGTAAATGCCGAAGTAGTAGTAACAGAGTTTTGTTTTTGAACTCCACGCATTTGCATGCACATATGCGATGCTTCGATTACAACAGCTACTCCATAAGGATTAAGTGTTTCCTGAATACAATCACGAATCTGCATGGTAAGTCGCTCCTGAACTTGTAACCTGCGTGCATATGCTTCGACTACATAAGCTATTTTGCTTAAACCTGTAATATATTTATTTGGAATATATGCTACGTGTGCTTTTCCATAAAATGGAATCATATGGTGCTCGCACATCGAATAAAGTTCAATATCTTTAACAATTACCATTTGCTTATAATCCTCGCGGAAGGTAGCCGATTTTAGAATTTCTCTTGGCTCAATATTATATCCTTTTGTTAAAAACTGCATTGCCTTTGCCACACGCATGGGCGTATCGAGCAATCCTTCGCGGTCAGGATCTTCGCCAATTAGCTCCAGAATGGCTTTATAGTGTTTTGCTAATGCTTTGGTTTTCTTTTCGTCCCATTTGTCTATTCGTGTATAACCTGAGTTTTCAAAGGTTTTTACGCCATTATTAATAATTTCCATAGTATTAATTTCCGTAATATTCGATATAATTATTTTCTGTTTCCATTAGTTTAATGCAATGAAGCTTAATTCCCAATTCATTGATTTTTGGTTCGAGCTGATTCCATATTCCTATAGCCAAATTCTCAGTCGATGCCATTTTACCTTGCATAAAATCAACATCAATATTGATGTTTTTGTGATCAACTTTTGCAATTACTGTTTCTTTGATAATTTTACTCAACAACTTGATATTAACCACAAATCCAGTTTCAGGATTTAGTTCGCCTTTTACTGTTACAAACAATATATAATTATGTCCATGCCAGTTTGGGTTTGAACATTGTCCGAAAACTTCTAGATTCTTTGCTCCATCCCAGTCTTCTCTAAATAGTCTGTGACCACTACTAAATTGTTCGCGTCGGGTAATTAAAATCATGTTACTTTTTTTTGTGAATTTAAAAGGAATTTTTGATACACATCCTTAAATTAACAAAAAAATTGCCATAAAAACAATATCTTTGATACTGCAAAATTAAGAAAAGACTTGAAAATATTAATTGTTTCGGCAACGGAAAAAGAAATAATTCCATTAATAAACTCATTGGCGGCGAATTCTCCGACAAACGAGGCCAATCGCTACGTATATAAAAGCCTTATTATTGATATTTTGATTACCGGAATTGGTAGTGTTTTTACGACCTTCAATTTAATACAGAAAATTAGTAAAAATAATTACGATCTAGTTATTAATGCCGGAATTGCGGGTAGTTTTTCATCTTTCTTAAAAATTGGCGATGTGGTTTATGTTCACAGCGATCAATTTGCCGATCTGGGTATCGAAGATGAGAATTCGTTGTATACCATTTTTGATAAAGGATTTATTTCAGCTAATGCATTTCCTTTTCAGAATGGATTATTGATTAATCCAATAAAATTAAATAATTCATTAATTGCTGGGCTAAAGCAGGTTGATGCTATAACGGTTAATACAACTCACGGGCGAAAAGAATCTATTGAGTTTTTTAAACACAAGTACGATCCTGATATAGAAACCATGGAAGGTGCTGCGGTGTTTTATGTTTGTTTGCAGCAGCATGTGAGGTTTTTGCAAATTAGGGCTATATCAAATTATGTGAGATTAAGAAAAAAGGCCGAATGGGATATTCCTTTAGCTATTGAAAACCTGAATAAAAAACTTTTTGAGCTTTTAGTTGTCTTAGAAATAGATTCGCATTAATATGAAGAAAAGTACGATTAGCCTGGGTTTTTCAAGTTGCCCAAACGACACCTTTATTTTCGATGCAATGGTTCATCATAAAATCGATACTGAAGGAATTGATTTTAAGGTTACTATGGCCGATGTCGAAGAACTCAATAAGAAAGCAATAAATCAAGAGCTGGATGTTACAAAAATAAGCTATCATGCCTTTGCATATATAGCCGATAATTATTGTCTGCTTGATGCTGGTAGTGCATTGGGTAAAAATAATGGCCCGTTACTTATCAGTAAACACAAAATCTATCCCGATGAGGTTAATGAATTGAAAATTGCAATTCCCGGAAAGCATACAACAGCAAACCTTTTGTTTAGTGTTGCTTTTCCGAAAGCTAAAAATAAAATTGAATATCTTTTTTCTGATATCGAAGATGCTGTTTTGTCTAACGAAGTCGATGCAGGATTAATTATTCACGAAAACCGTTTTACTTACGAGAAAAAAGGACTAAAAAAGATTGTTGATCTCGGTGAATATTGGGAAAAAGAAACTCAACTGCCAATTCCATTAGGCGGAATTGCTATAAAAAGAAATATAAATAGCGACCTGCAACTAAAAGTAAACAGGGTATTACGTAAAAGTGTTGAGTTTGCTTTTCATAATCCCAAATCAGGATATGATTACATTAAAAAAAATGCCCAGGAAATGGATGAGGAAGTTATGTATAAACACATCAACTTATATGTAAATAATTTTAGTATAGATTTGGGCACGGAAGGCCGCAATGCCATCACAAAATTATACGAAAAGGCAATCTCTTTAGGAATTATGGAGCCAATTAATAAGCAAATTTTTTTAACTTAGTACATTCGATTTAAATACAACTTTTATGATTATAGTTACAGGAGCAGCTGGATTTATTGGTAGCAACCTCGTTCGGAAACTGAATGACGAAGGATATAAAGATATTGTGTTGGTTGATGATTTCTCAAACGAGAATAAAAATAAAAATATTAAGGATAAAAAATACAGAGCAAAAGTTCATCGCGACGAGCTTTTTGAATGGATTAACCAAAACCAAAAATTTATTCAGTTTGTTTTTCATATTGGTGCAAGAACCGATACCACTGAATTTAACAAATCGGTTTTCGACAAGTTAAATCTCGGCTATACACAAAAGTTATGGAAAAAATGTGTTGAGTTTGGATTGCCCATGGTTTATGCATCATCAGCAGCAACTTATGGGGCCGGTGAGTTAGGTTATGACGATAATCATGAGATAATAGAAAAGTTAAAACCATTAAATCCTTATGGCGAATCGAAAAATGATTTTGATAAGTGGGCAATAAATCAAACCATAAAACCCTATTTTTGGGTTGGATTAAAATTTTTTAATGTTTACGGTCCAAATGAATATCACAAAGGGCGAATGGCCTCGGTAATTTTTCATTCGTTTAATCAGATAAAAGCTACCGGTAAAATGAAATTGTTTAAGTCGCATAAGCCAGAGTTTAAAGATGGCGAACAGTTGCGCGATTTTATTTATGTAAAAGATTTGGTTGATGTTCTTTACTTTTTTATGCATCACCGCGAAGATTCGGGAATTTATAATCTTGGTACAGGTAAAGCACGTACATTTCTAGATCTTACAAAGAGTACATTTAAAGCAATGGCTGTGCACGAAGATATTAGTTTTATTGATACTCCTGAAGATATCCGCGATAAATACCAGTATTTTACCGAAGCCAACATGCAAAAACTCCGATCAATCGGCTACGAAAAACCATTCACTAGTCTCGAAAATGGTGTTGAAGATTACGTGAAAAACTACCTGATTGGCAATAAGTATAATTAGTTTAAGATTAATTATATAAATTTGTTAGCGGCAAGGAAATGGATAAGAAGCTAATGACAAAATAAATAAACGAAGACAACTAAATTATATGAGATTATAATGACTGCAATTTTTGTGACTTACATTATTTTACTTATTGTATTATTTTTCTGGGCTTGGACAGACATGGCATTCTCAAAGAGAATTAAAAATAATAAACGTTGGTTTTGGTGGTTAATGATATTGTTTTTTCCAGTCTTTGGACCAATACTGTACTTTCAAAACAAGGACAAAAGAAAATTTAATCCAAAATTTCAACAAAGTTAAAACGTTAGCATTTATTTTAAATTCTGCATCTGAACAGCTATAGACTGATATAAAAAACTTACCGACTAGTATGAAAAGAATGAGGTTCTTACTATTAGCTGTACTCATAATTTATATGATTCCCTATATAGTTTCTTTAGATTTTCACAATCTGTCTTGGGAAAATAATAATTATAACTACAAGAAGATAATTATGATATGTTTATTGATTATCAGTGTAATAGGTTCAGCATTGCACGAGAAGAAAAAGCCAACTATGGAGGAGCATATCGGTGAGTAATTTTAAATTTTTGTGGCTTTTTATAGCCTTTATATCATTAATAATGCCTTTCTTTTGCATTGACTATAATAACTTGATTACAAAAAGAAACTTTGATAATTACCTAAGTATTTTTTTCTCGATTTTTGTTATTGTTTTTTTGATTAATATAATGTTTTATAAGAACAAAAAGATGGTTAAATAAAAAATAATACCAATAGCCACTCATAATGCAAGCGGGGTGAAATCGTATTTTAACAATTTTTACTAACTATAATCTTTTTGACTATTGACAATAAAACTGATTGAAAATCAACTGTATCTGAGGCTCAAAAGTTAAAGCTGATTTATCTCAATAACCAACACCTCAATTTCATTTTCACTTAAACCTTTTTGCTTGGCCAGTTCTTCGAGTGTTCCCCATACGGGTTCGCCGCAGGCAATACAATGAATGCCTTTTTGTGCCAAAAACCCAACTGCTTTTGGATTCACCTCCATTAGTTCATCAATCAGAATATCTTTTGTGATTTTCATAAAATTCTTTTTCATCTTAAACAATTTATAGTTGTCTTTGTTATATTATTTAGATGGATTCTAAATAAACTATTGTTTAACAATTAAAATTATATACTATGTCATTTGAAATACCAAAATTAAGCTATGCTTACGATGCTCTTGAGCCAAACATTGATGCAAAAACAATGGAAATACATTACACTAAGCATCATGCAGCATATACAAACAATTTAAATAATGCGATAAAAGATACTGATTTCGCTAATAAATCAATAGAAGAAATCTTAAAAAACATCTCAAAACATCCCATTGCTGTTCGGAATAATGGCGGTGGATTTTACAATCACAACTTGTTTTGGGAGATTATGTCGCCCAATGGTGGCGGACAACCAACCGGAGATTTATTAAATGCGATAAACCGCGATTTTGGATCATTCGAAAAGTTTAAAGAGCTTTTTAACAATGCTGCAGCTAGTCGCTTTGGTTCGGGTTGGGCATGGTTGGTAAAACTTGCTGATAAGCTGGTGGTAACCTCAACACCAAATCAGGATAATCCGTTAATGGATGTTGCCGAAATAAAAGGCACACCAATTATCGCATTAGATGTCTGGGAACATGCTTATTATTTAAAATATCAGAACCGAAGGCCCGAATATATCGAGGCATTCTGGAATGTTATCGACTGGAACATAGCAAGTAAACGATTTGCTTAGTTTTTTGCCTACTTTAAAGTAGGTTTCTATTGTAATTTAGGTTTGAAAGCCGGAGGTAACACTTCGGTTTTTTTGTTTTACAAAAGATTTTTGCACAATTCAACAGATATTTTATAAATTTGTTAAAACATTTTCCAAAACCTAAAATTTACAATTATGTCTTTCGAAATCCCAAAATTACCCTATGCATACGAAGCGCTCGATCCGATAATCAGTAAGAAAACGCTGGAGTTTCATCACGACAAGCATCATGCTGCTTACGCAAACAACTTAAATAATCTTATAAAAGGAACAAAATTCGAGAATGCAACCCTTGAAACAATAATTAAAGAAGCCGATGGAGCAATCTTTAATAATGGAGCTCAGGTTTGGAATCATACCTTTTATTTTGAACAATTTGGCAAAGATAAATACGATGTATTAAAAGAAAGTTCGTTCTCTGAAGTTGTTTACCGCGATTATGGTTCGTTGGATATTTTAAAAGATAAGTTTAATACAGCTGCTAAATCGCTTTTTGGTTCAGGATGGGTTTGGCTGGTTGAAAAGAAAAATGGTAAACTCGATATTATTCAGACATCAAATGCTGGAAATCCATTACGCGATGGACTAAAGCCATTGCTTACCTGCGATGTATGGGAGCATGCATATTACATTGATTACCAAAATCGTCGCCCGGATTATATCGAAAATTTCTGGAAAATTATTGATTGGGAAGTTATTTGCAATAGATATTAATATAAGATATTTAAAATCATTTTAAATTGGTTAATCAGGTAATTTTTTACCTGATTTTTTATTACATATTTTATATCTTCGACAAGGCAAATAAAAAGGTATTAATAATTCAAAAAAAATGGATAGTATGAGCACACTAAAAGGAACACGCACTGAGCAAAATTTATTAAAAGCCTTCGCTGGCGAATCGCAAGCAAAAAACAGATATGAGTTTTTTGCAAAAAAAGCAAAAGAAGAAGGTTATGAGCAAATAGCTGCATTTTTTATGGAAACAGCATTGCAGGAGCAGCAACACGCAAAAACTTTCTTTAAGTTTCTCGAAGGAGGAATGGTTGAGATTACTGCTAAATATCCAGCTGGTGTAATCGGAAATACCGCCGAAAACTTAAAAGCTGCTGCTGCTGGCGAAAACGAAGAATGGTCTGAGCTTTACCCGGAATTTGCAAAAATAGCCGAAGAAGAAGGGTTTAAACAAATTGCAACAGCATTTAAGTTAATTGCAAAAGTTGAAGCCAAACACGAAAAAAGATATTTAAAGTTATTAAAGAATATAGAAGAAGGTAAAGTGTTTGAGCGCGACGAAAAAGTAAATTGGGTTTGCCGAAAATGCGGATATGTGCACGAAAGTACTAAAGCATTAAAAAATTGCCCTGCTTGCGGTCATCCCGAAGCATATTTTGAAATTGAGCAAACGAATTACTAGAATTAAGAATATTGGGCTAAAGCCCATGCAGTAATAATTCATATAGCCCCAGGCTTAAGCCTGGGGCTAATAAGTTGAAGTTTATAATGGACTTTAGTCCATTTTTAATTGAGGATTCATTATGATAAAAGATTTAGTATATAAAAACCGCAGTTACCGACGATTTTATCAAGATCATAAAATTTCGTATGATTTTTTAAAGGAGCTGGTGAATCTTGCAAGGCTATCTCCATCGGGGAGGAATTTACAACCACTTAAGTACTTTTTATCAGCTGATGAACAAACTAATGCGAAAATATTTTCAACTCTAAGCTGGGCAGCTTATTTAAAAGATTGGAACGGACCCGAAGAAGGAGAGAAGCCGACAGCATATATTGTTATTCTTGGAGATACACGGCTGACAACAAATTTTATGTGCGATCATGGCATAGTTTCGCAAAGTATGCTATTAGGTGCCGTAGAAAATGGTTTGGGTGGATGTATTTTTGCAAGCATTAATAAATCTAAATTAAAAGAACTTCTTAACCTTGAAGATTATTTTGAAATTTTACTTGTAATAGCACTTGGTAAACCTAAAGAGGCGATTGTTATTGAAGATGTAAAAAACGATGATATTAAATATTACAGAGACGAAAAACAGGTTCATCATGTTCCGAAAAGATCGTTGAATGAGATTATTATAAATAAAGGGATTTTGTATTAAAAGCAATAAAGTTGTCTATTCTATTCCACCCGTTGGGTAAGGCGCTTCGGCTGCTTCAAATTCGCCATAAGGCTGAATAATACTGTAATCCTGTTCAAGGATATTGTGCAAGCAAATTCCTAAATCGAAATTCTTAAAACCAAGTTCTTTATACTTTAAAAAAACAGAAGAGTAGGATCAGTCTTTGATTGGTTTTGATCGTCAATAATGTACCCATATCTCTCGCCTAGGTAAACAAACGATGGGGAAAATGATATTTTATCAGTAAAATTATCTTATAAGATTTACAAAAAGTTATGAATATCATCGAATTACTACATTTTTAAAATAAGTAGTATAAACAAAATTATGTAGATTTGGACACTATTTAAAAAGTGCCTATGTATATTTTTTGGTTAGTATTGGTATCTGTTGTTTGGGGTACAACCTTTTTTATTGTTAAAGATACGGTAAGTTCGGTAAATGAGTATTTTCTCGTTTTTGTGAGAAGTTTCTTGGCGTTTGTGTTTATTTTCGTGTATCAGCTTTATAAATCTAAAAAGCAATTATTAAATAAACGTGCTTTTTTTAATGGATCAATACTTGGTGTTTTGTTAGCTACAGCTTATTCTTCGCAAACAATAGGATTAAAATACACAAGTACCGGCCATAGTGCTTTTATTACCAGTTCGGCAGTAATTATTGTTCCTTTTATTCTATTCTTTTTTTATAAAACAAAAATTCTGAGAATTGATTGGATTGCCGTATTAATGGTAGTTGCCGGATTGTTTTTATTAACTTACGATATTGAAACATCGATAAATATTGGCGATATTATTACCATTACTACAGCTGTTGCTGGAGCTATTCATTTGGTGTTGGCGGGCCGATTTATAAGCAAATCAGAAGCTTTGCCATTGGTTACGTATCAGTTTTTGGGTGCTTCGGTAGTTAGTTTGTTGGCTTGGGTAATAACAGGAGCATCACCCGTTGTAATAAGTTTAAAATCAGGATTGTCTTTATTGTATCTTGGGGTTATCGGTACATTGTTCTGCTATTTTATAGCTGTCTGGGTTCAAAAATATGTTTCATCGCTCAAAGTAGCTATAATTTTTTCGCTCGAGCCTGTTTTTGCTGCTATTATCGGGTATTTTTTATTGCACGAAATACTAAACCTGAAAGAATTTACTGGTACATTGCTTATCCTGGCCGGTGTAATTTTTCATTCTGTTGCAAGAAATTATCTCGATCGGAATTCTAAATTAAACGAACAAGAGTTAAACGTACAATAATAAATTAAGTCAAATAGTCAACCTTTTAAAAAAAATATCATGAAAAAAGCAGGATTAATTTGTGTCCTTTTAGTACTTAGTTATTTTGGATTTGCCCAAAAAACAATAAATATGGATCAATGGCTTATTGCCGGACCCGAGAAAATCAGTTTGCCTGTTTTTGCAGCAGTCGAAGATTTTAATGGAAATACCATTACAGAATCTGACTTGTTAAAAAAGTACCAGGTTGTACTTTCGGGTATTTATCCAAAAACGAATGATATAATTGCTCTTGGTAAAAATTCATATACTTGGAAATCAACCAATATCAGTTCCGATAGTATTCTGCTATCTGATATTGATAAGAACAACCTAATTTTAATGACAAGTTATATACAAGTTGATCGCTGGATAAAAGGAACGATAAATTTTACTACCAACGGATTATTTGAGTTTTATGTTGATGATGAATTAACAAAATCAAAAACAACAGATGATATAAAAAACACGAAGATTGATGTTAAATTAACTATTGGTAAACATAAAATCACCGTTAAATTAATTTCGACTAAGAAAGTTATAAAGTTAAATTCAACTTTTGAGGTTACCGATGAATTTACTGATTGCAATGCTTTAATTACTGTTGATCCCAAACGCATGATAACTATTAACGATGTGCTGGAAGGTGAGCGAGTTTCATCAGCCTCTATCTCACCTTCAGGTAAATATGTTCTAATCGATTATTCTGAAGTAGTTGCTGGAAGTGGCAAAAGCAAGCGATATTCAGTAATTTATGATCTTGCAACAAAAAAGAATGTGTTGGTTTTACGAAACAAAAGCATTGAAAATGTAAGCTGGTTACCAAGAACCGATAAACTAACCTACTCATCAGAATTCGAAGGGAAAAACGAAATATTCGTTTATGATTTTTTAAATGGTGTTGAGCAACCTGTTGCCAAAGACATTAAAGATATGTCGTACTTCGTTTGGTCGCCCACTGAAAATTTTATTATTTATTCGGTTGATGTTACAGCCGAAAAACCTGGCGATCTTAAACGTGTGTACGAAGTAGATGACAGGCTTCCTTATTTCCGCGATCGTTCGTATTTATATAAAATTGATTTAAAATCGGGTAATTCGTTCCAGCTAACCGCTGGTAATCAAAGTACTTACCTTAATGATATCCGGTTTGATGGAGCAAAAATCCTTTTCTCGTTAAGTAAAATTGATTACACAAAGGTTCCGTTTAGCAAAGAAAGTCTTTTTGAGTTGGATTTAAACACTGGTAAGCTCGATACAATTTGGTATGATAAACTTTATGGTGGAAGTGCAACCTACTCGCCCGATGGAAAAAAACTGCTTATTCAGGGAAGTCCTGAAAGTTTTGGACAATTAGGTGTAAAAGTAAGCGAAGGTCGAATTCCGAATAGCTACGACGGACAATTGTATATTTATGATCTGGCAACAAAAAATGTTGACCCAATTACCAAAGATTTTGACCCAGCAGTTGAATCGGCTTATTGGAATAACCAGGGCGAAATATATATATTGGTTGCTGAACGTGATTATGGTAACTTATACAAGTATGATATTAAATCTAAGAAATTTAGTAAGATAAATGTAAATGTTGATGTGTTGGACCGTGTAGATTATGCCTTTAGCCAACCTCTGGCAGTTTATTCTGGTACAAGTATTTCTACTCCAAACAAATTGTTTCTTATTGACCTGAAAAAGGGTGTTAGCACTTTACTTTCATTCCCTGACGAGGATAGATATTCGAAAATTGATTTTGGAAAAACCGAAGACTGGAATTTTGTAAATAAAAGCGGAACCACTATTTATGGCAGAGTTTATTATCCAAATAATTACGATGCAACGAAAAAATATCCCGTAATTGTGAATTATTATGGAGGTACATCGCCAATTGAACGATCGTTTGGTGGACGTTATCCAATACATACGTGGGCTGCAAACGGTTATTTGGTTTACGTATTACAACCTAGCGGGGCAACAGGGTTTGGCCAGGATTTTTCAGCGCTAAATGTGAATGGCTGGGGTTTCGATGCTATCGATGATATTATTGATGGAACTAAAAAATTTCTTGCTTCGCATACCACAGCTGATGCTTCGAATGTTGGATGTATTGGTGCGTCGTATGGTGGATATACAACTATGTTGCTGCAAACACGCACTGATATTTTTAAAACAGCTGTTTCGCATGCCGGAATTAGTTCCATAACAAGCTATTGGGGCGAAGGATATTGGGGTTATTCTTACAATACCGGTGCAGCAAAATTTAGTTATCCTTGGAACCGGAAAGATATTTTTGTAGAAAACAGTCCGTTATATAATGCCGATAAATTTCAGAATTCAATTCTGTTGTTGCACGGAACCCAAGATACAAACGTCCCAATTGGAGAAAGTCTGCAATTCTATGCTGCATTAAAGCTGTTGGGAAAAGATGTCGAAATGGTTCTGGTTGATGGACAAAACCACCAGATTTTTGATTATAAAAAACGTATTCAATGGCATTACACCATTACATCGTGGTTCGATAAGAAACTGAAAGATCAGCCACAACAATGGGATGATATGTATCCTGCAAAGAAATTTTAATTTTATATTGAAAGCAGATAAATCAAGCCCTACGAGAGTTCAAAACTCTCGTAGGGCTTATTTTTAAACTTATTTGGTCATTGCGAACAAAGTGAAGCAATCTTCAAAGACTGCCATGCTTCGCTCGCAGTGACTATGTTTTTTTATTTTTTTTCAAAATTTCCAGGATTCCCAAACACCCTCCACGGTTTTACCAACATTAACCTGAGGATTTTGTTCTTTATAATTAATATCAGAGGATGTTAATGGAATAATTTTTATAAGATAGTTTGCCATTTCGCCATAGGTAATATCACCTTTGGTTTCCTGTAGTTTTTTAAGCAGAAAATAAGTAAACATCCCATGCTGCTTTTCATTATAGAACAAAGATGCCTGGTCGCCACTGCTTGCAGCAAAAACAACTAAATTCCCCTTATTCAGCATTTCTTCTTTAGGTCTAATCTTTACTGCTTTAGCAGCTAAAAGGCCTTGATTTCTGCCTCCTCCGCTAAAACATGCATCAAGAATTACGGTTGTTTTTTTTGTAGGAAATTCAGCTAGATCGTTATATAGCTGAGATAACTTAATACCATCTTTAACGGTGGTACTGCTAATATCAACCGGCATTATATATGATTCTTGAGTTTCAATATCTGGAAATCCATGACCAGAAAAGTAAAATATAATTTCAACATCACCATTTCCGTATTTGGCTTTGCTAGTTAATCGTATTATTTCTCTTTTAATCTGCGAACCTATTGCATCAGTTATTAATGTAATATTTTCATTTGGAATACCTAATGTTTTTTCTGCATATTTTGCAAACGAAGTTGCATCATTTCGTGCATAAAGAACATTGGATTCAGCCTTCAGGTCATTTTGGTATTTTGTATAATCCTCATTGCCGATTGCCAATACAAATGTATTTATCTTTTTTCGATCTGTTTCAGGAATATTTATATCAATATCCGATTTTCCTACAGAAATTTGATTCACATTTCCCAGGTTTTGATTAGTCGCAACTTTTTCATCAGGTAAACTAATTTCGATTTCGTCGAATTGCAGATTTAAACTGGTAGAGCTAAAAGCAACCTCATCTTTACTATCATATATATATGTTTTGTTATTTACAGGATTATTAAACTCCATATGCAGTACAGCAAAATCATTATTTTTATTCAAAGTAAATCGTTTATTTTTGATACTAATTTTTGCCAGGTTCTCATCAAAAGCGGGAGCTTCGTTTATTGGTACTTTAACAACGATGGATGAATTATTTTTGAATACGATTTTAAAGCTTTCATTATCGGCATCGTACTCAACATTATTCATGGCAAGTTTAATCTGGGTATTTCCTAAACTATCAATTGCCTGTTGAGTAAATACTTCAATCATTTTATTTCTGGATTCCTCGTTTACTCTGGCTTTGTAATCATCTGTTTTTTCATAACGGCCTTTTTTTTGCCAGGTATTAATTTTATTTTCAACATATTTTTTAATAATGCATGGATTTGTAAAGCAATTAATTAGAGAAGGCTTTAATTCCTTGATTATTTGGTTACATTCTTCGATTAAATTGTATGCGTCAATTTCCGTAGCAAATAATTGATTTGTAAAAGTTTCTTCTCGCAACGCGGCTTTTAAATATTGCTTCATCTGACCTTTACTATTCTCGTTTTTAAGATAAATACTTTTTAAAAAAAGGGCGTTTGCATTTAATCCATTAATTATAAGGGCCGTATTTAAATCATTTATATATTTTTGATTGTTCATTTTATACTTTGTGTAGGCTATATAAAAGTAAATAGTTGATCTTTTAATGTGATCACTTTTTGTTACTGAATAATTTAGTTCTTCCTCAAAAAGGGATAGAGCTTCGTTTAGTTGATTCTGATTGATGTATTGTAATCCTGTTTTTATCGTTTCGTCGTATGATTGACAGAAAGCCTGTTTTTTTGAAAAACCAATTAGTAGTATTATGATTATGAGGGGAAGCGTTTTTTTCATGGTTTTATTTTTAGAATATCATCAAATTTAAGAAATTATTTTTTTACCAAACAGAGTTCTACAAAAACAATAATTTGGGTTTTCCTAAAAACAAGCCCTACGAGGATTTCAAACCCTCGTAGGGCTTACTGCTTTGATTAATCTGCGATGATCTGCATAATCTTATTACTTGCCTTACTTTGTCCTCCCTTGAGGGAGGTGGTCAAAGACCGGAGGGTGAAAAAAAACTTAACTTATTGACATTGGACGAAAGGCAGTTCTGGGTTTTATATTTATTTTATTACCGAACTAATCTCTTGTACCCCAACTAACCTCTCATAATTACCGCGATAATCGAAATGATAAACCAGTATAGTATAGTTGTTTTCGGTTTGCGCATGGTTACCTTCGAGAAAGGTGTAATCAGGTTTGCCATTTTCAACTAAAACATACTGATAGTTATAATAGCCCTGCTTTAGCAGTAGTCTGCATTCATAAACTTTTTGTTCGAAATTGTAAACCATCTTGTTTTCATTCGAAAAACCATAATTGGTCAATCCTCCATAAACAAAAACATCGCCCTGTGCTGGTATCTCCATCTGCAGGGTAAAATAAACATATACGTAATCGGCTTCGGTTGCAGGATCGGTTATGTTATCTGCATCTATCTTAAACTTGCCGTTTATATCGGGTTCATAGATATAATCCTTAAATGTTCTGTCAGTATTTGGTTGCAACTGAAAATGATACATATTATCAATAAAATCGATATTCATAATATTCCCAATGGCCGTTTGAATATGTTTTGTTGTAAAAGAATAAAATTCGTTGCCTCCTTTAAATTTTAAAACCTGATAATTATTAAATGTAATCTCCTGATTGTAAATTTTATCTGGTTTTGTGGCTATAATCTTTTCGTTCCAGTTATAATTTTTAAGGATAACAAGTTTTACATTTTGACTAGGATCATAAATATCAGATCCCGAAAAATCGAGTTTTATTTCCAGCTCCTGATCATTAAAAAAATATCCGGGCTGACTTAAGCTTTTTATAGTTGCTTCGGTAGTAACTTTATATTCAGAAACTAAAAAACGCTTGGTAATTAATGGTTTTTCTGACGTATTTAGATCAAAAACCTGTAAGATATAATTACCCGAAAGTTTGGGTTTTAAATATTCATTTGGAATAGTGATAGTGTAATGCGTATAATTTACAAGCGAATTAAATGATGATTGATAGTCATTTACCCGTTCATCATAATAGCCATCGATATAATCAGTTTCAAAGAGGTTCGATTTTTTCCAGTCGGAATTGCAATGAATAATTTTATAGGTATACGATTTAATATCAGCATCAAGGTCATCGAAGGTAACAACAAGCTTCTTACGGCCATTTAAATCAATTACCGGGAACGATAATTCATCCCCATCAGCATAAGCAATAACATTTCTAATGTTTTCCTGATAAATTTTATCTTGAAAAATTTCTTGCGCAAAAATAGGTTGGCATAAAAGAATTAAGATGAAACTAGTTAATGTGTTTTTCATTCTGAAGGTTAAATATTTGCAAATATAACGAATCTGCCTGAAAATATTTTGCCAGCTTAGCGAAATATATGGATATGCTTTGTGGAACTTGGTGAATACCTTTGTGCATCCTTTGTGATAAAAAAACAATTACTGAATTGATAGTTATGAAATTAGAAAAGAAAAGATCTGATGTAGATTAAACCATAAGAACAAATTTTATTCTAAATAATGTTTTATGAGTATCCTTATTCATAACTAAATTTTCCATACCAAGTATTGTCAACAGATGCGACCATTAATCTATCAAAAAGTTTGTCTCCAAAATATCTTCGATTCGTTTTATAGCAAAATTCATCCAGGT
>JBFXEQ010000039.1:0-28325 GCA_050179935.1 Bacteroidales bacterium
ATTTTATCTATAGTAATCATAGGGAGAAATATTAGTTATATATTTGAACTTCAATAATTTAAATATACTAATTCTCCCTATATTTTCAAATATTTTTTTAATATTCTTATATCGAACTCACGTTAAATTAATCATTTAGTCTTTCGAGCAGTTCAATATTTCTTTTTAGCAATTCTTCGGAAATCTCGTTATAATAATTTTTTATTTCGTGTTTTGTACCTTTTGGATGATGATTAACCCTATAAATTAGTTCGCGTCGCAGCAGTTCAGCTTCGTGTAAAATCTCCAACACATTTTCCTGATTATTTACTGGCGAATATTCAAGGTACGAAAAACACTCTGTCATAATTTGCTGAGCCAGAAAATTAATATCTTTTTTAAGTTCTTTGCAACTTGCCATAAAATCATTTTTTTGTAATATTAACTAATTTAAAATGAAAGATATTGGTATTTATTTAAAAAAACAATAGGTAAAATTAAAAAGTTAAAATAGTACTGTTAATATTTAATTATACAATAACAATATTAGCCAATAACCTATTTGAGTTAATTATCTATATTAATCAAAAGCTTTAAAAGATTTTATTTTTAGGAGGATTATTCTCTTTAACTAAATTGATTGTATAATCTTTATCATATCGGACTATCGACATACCAATATTCTCGTAACCTGAATAACTAAACCATTTCACAAATTTAAAATCAGCCTGCAATTGGTCTGTTTGATGATAATAAATACAATCCTGAAAATCAACACCATATTTCTGAAGGGCAGTAAAAAAATACATTCCAACATCAAAACCATGCATAACATACTGATCGGGTTCGGATTTAAATAGCTTTCGATATTTTTTAATAAATTCCTTAACCTTTTTATCTTTAAAATCAATATAAAACGGAATTACCAAATGAGTATTTAATGCATAAAAATATTCGGGATCGATATTTCCAAACCTGTACCATCGCGACATACCAAATGTTTTTATAGAATACCCTTTTGAGCTTAGCGAATTGAGATTTGAAACTACCAGCGATACAAATGCCTGATCGTTAGAAGGAACAAGAACAATATTTTCAGTCGATTTTTTTAGTGCGTGCTCTATAGCCTGAATGCTATCGGTAAAAAACACTTCTTTAAATTGCAAATCCCTGATTGTTGTATCAATCGAGTAATAATTAAATAATTTTTCTTTAAGTATTGAGATGTTTTGATTCTGCAATGAATCAATATTATGTAATAACACAATGTTTTTATCTTTAAAATTAGATGAAGATTTGGCCATTTCATCAAACTGAGATGAAAAACCGGGACTTACCTGAAAGATAAACGGATTTGTTTCTGTTAAGGATAAATTATCAGATAATGGTGAAACCATTTTTATACCATATTGCATCGAAAACCTGGAAACAACTTCTACTTCGTTTGAGTAAACAGGGCCAATAATTAAATCCACATTCTTTAATTGAGGCTTAAGTAAAATATTTTTTACAACATTTGTATCTCCCTGGGTGTCGTAAACATGAAGATTAACTGAAAAACCATTGCTTTTAAGCGAATCTACAGCCAACAAAATACCTTCGTAGAACTCTACAAAATTAACAGCACGCGGATAAATATAGTTTGAACTTCGATAAATGGTTTCGTAAATTTTCTTACCAAACTCATTTGTTTTTGATGAATCGATATAATACTCTTGTTCGCTATTATCGATATAAAATGGCAACAAAACAGCCACATCAAAAGGTTCGGTATTTTTTCGCCAAATTGAGTCGCAGATGGAATATTTTACAGAATCAGAATAAGCTATGATCGATCTTTTTTCGTAAACTACAGAATCTTTAGCTTGAGCGGTAATATTTTCAAAAACAAAACCTTCTTCAGGCTCATGCACTTTGGGTATTTTTAACACCTGACCGATTTTTAATCCATCTGATAAAAACGGATTTAAATCGTAAAGCAATTCTTCTGATAAGTTATATAATCTAACCAAGGAATAAATCGTTTCCTTTGGTTTTACATTGTGATAAATATACTGATCGGACAATTTAATGGTATCGACAAATGGTTTTGTTTGAGGTACAGACACATCCTCGGCAACATATCCTTTTTTAGGTATTTTTATAATCTGATCGATGGTAATTCCATATTTTACTGAAGGATTATATTTAATTATTTCCTCTTGCGAAACATCGTATTTTCGCGACAAAGAATATAAGGTCTGGCTTTTTTTAACGCGATGATAAATAAAATTCTGGGTATCTTCCTGATTATCATTTACATTCTCAGATTTGATATAAGGTATTTTTAAAGCTTGCCCAATAATTAATCCAAGAAATATTTCAGGATTTTCTTTTGCAATATCTTTTTGTGAAACTTCGTAGGCTTTGCTTAGCGAATAAAGTGTTTCGCCTTTTTTAACGATATGAACATAGTATACCTGACCACCAATGATTACTTTATCAGTAGATTTCTCGATTTTAATCGTATCGTTTTGACCAAACAATGATGACCCAAGAATTAAACTTAAAAAACCAGTTAAAAAGAAATTTTTCACGTTACTCTGATTACCAATTTAATAAACAACCTGATTTAAGAAAAATGCACATTTCAAGAATCACAAAATTAACTTATCCTGTGTAATAAAAAAATAAGACTACACGTAAATCTAGCAAGTTAACTATAGTTTTTATAGAAGATTAATTTTCGCGAAGCACAAATTCATCATATTCAAGCTCAAACCTTAGCTTATGTTTTGATTCTTCCTGAGCGAGAGAGAGAAAAAGATTTTTCATTTGCGAATCTTTAGCTCTATTCGATAGTTCGAGATACAATTTAAATGCTGATTTTTCTTTTTTCATAGCTAAAATAAGAGCATCCTGATAGCTCATGTCGGTTGTATTTACCTTACTAACTATATAATCTGCAATTTTTAAATCTGTTATATCTTTTTTTTCTAACGTAAAAACACCTTCGTTTTTAATTTTTACTAATCGGCTTTTATGACCAATCTCTTCCTGTGCAAACTCGGTAAAAACAGCTTTCATATCTTTTGTTTTAGCAACTTCTGCCAGGTGATTATAAAAATCAACAGCGTCTTGTTCTGCATCGATTGCAAAATCAAGAATATCATTAATCGAATTAAATTCTTTCATGGCTATTTTTTATTTTTTTCGTTACTTGATTTGTTTTCTTGAACAACAAACGATTTTTCGAAATTTTCGTCGAAATATTTTACTACAGAATCACATCCATATTTGAACAATTTATTTATGTTCTCTTTCTTAGTAAAAATAAATTGATGCTTTGTTTTTTCAGTTACTTCGGGCAAAAGCTTATATATCTCGCTTCGAACTTCATCGATACTTTTTTGCTGTTTTTTAGTAAATGAATTTAGAACAGCTAACAGTTGTTCATAGTTTTCCTTTTCGATGGGGATAGTTATTTTTTTCTCGAACTCCTGAATATGTTTTTGAGTATTGGTAAAGCTGCCAGTAGTTTCTAAAGGAAAAACAGCAGGCAAAATAAGGTTCGCTATTTTAGCAGTTTCGGTCATAAAATAATCCTGAACAAGAATAAACTCCGATTCGACAAACCACTTTTGAACCTTTGCTTTATCAATAGCACAACCTACTGGATCTTCGCCAAAAATAAAGAAATTCTTAATGGTAGCATCATCCAAAAGTTCTTTCATACATTTGCTGTTTATTTCGGGTAAACTTTCGGTATCCCATGTATTTTTAAGTTTTGAAACTATTGCAGGATCATCAATTGGGATATTTCCTATTCCGTTCTTTGATGAAATACCCATATCAAACAAGCCCTGTGAATTATTCTTTTCTTTAAGAGATATTAACCCATTGGCTGTTTTGCCTAATTTACCTGTTATCATAGCAAGATTAAACAGCTCCAAACAGGTATTTGTTGAAACTTCTTTTTCGGAGAAAACAATGATTGCGTTTAACTCGTTGTTATAATTTTCTGCAAATTCTTCGAGGCCCTCCTTACAGCAAATGCCTGATTCTTTTACCAGCGAATCATAATCTTCTTTTAACAATTCCTTTTTATATGCATTGAAACCATCGCATTGATCTTTTATAAAAAGAGCATTTTGCAATCCTTTTTTAACCAAATAGTAATTTACGGCTTTTATAAAATGGTAATATGATTTTATAACAAGCTCTTTATCAACCTTATGGGATAATTTGCTTTTTTCGAGGATGGTAACTGACTCAACTGGGATTTTCTCTATTTCGCGTGCATTATTAATCATAAAACCAACTACTGCATTGTCGCGATTTATTTCGGAACCTAACAAATAAATTCTGCTAGCCTGATTTATTTGTTCAAAAGGAACATTTGCTACCGAATTGGTTTCATAGCCTTTTCCTTGTCCTACATAATGAAAACTGGTAATATTATTTGTTTTTGCTCCTATTCTAGCTAACTTTTGTATAAGGTACATTTCTTCGTTTGATAATCTTGCCCCAGCAAAAAATCCTATTTCGTTTGGCTCAGAACCTTTTATTTCGTCAATTATTATTTCGAATGCTTTTTGCCAGGTTATGGTCTCGAACTTATTATCGATTTTATACATGGGTTGAGTAATTCTATTGGTATCATTCATTATCGGATATCCAAATTTTGGATATCGACAAATGTTTCCGTCTTTGTTTATTTGTCCTTCCTTCCCGGTAACTTTCCAAACAAAATTACCCCGATAATGATATTCAACTTCGCAACCCACAGAGCAATATTTACATATAGTATTAAAACTGGTTAATTTAACAGGGCCTGGTTTGAACTTAAAATTTTCGGTAATAGCACCAGTAGGACAAGTTGAAATACATAATCCACATGATTCGCAATTTGTTTCGGTAAGAGAATTTCCCATGCTAGGTGCAACATACGTTTTAAAACCTCTGTTTACAAGGCCAAGTGCATTTGCTCCAACAACTTCCTTACAAATCCGCACACAGCGTGCACACAAAATGCATTTATTATTATCAATTTCGATAAATGGATGACTAAAGTCGATGTTATAGGTATTAAAATCACCCTCATAATGCTTTTGATCGGCTTGATACTCGGTTGAATATCTTTTAAGATCGCAAGTAAAAAATTCTGTACATCCGCATTCAAGACAACGTTCTGTTTCGTGCTTAGCAACCTTCTCATTAGCATATCCTAACTCAACCTCGTTAAAATTCATTCTCCCATCAGCCTTTAAAACAGGCATTTCTTCTCTAAGTTGTTGTTGATATCTACCCAAAAAATCAGACTTTGAAAGTTCTTTAAAATTATCTTTGCGGCTAACAAACTCTTTGTGTTCTGGTTTTAGCTCTTCACCCATTAAATATTGATGACAACTTCGGCTTGCAATTTTTGCCTGAGCTATCGCCTCGATAATAGTTGCTGGTCCGGTAACTCCATCACCTGCTGCAAACATTGATTTTATTCCTGTTTGTAAAGTAACTTTATTTGCATCAACATCGCCCCATTTAGTTACTTCAAGTTTGCCTTCAGTTTCAAATTTATTAATATCGTCTAAAAAACTAACTTCTGTTTTTTGTCCGATGGCAGCGAGAGCGTAATCAAGCTCAATATCAAACTCTGAACCAGTAACAGGAACTGGTCTTCTGCGGCCTGAGGCATCGGGTTCGCCTAATTCCATTTTAATGCAAGTCATCGATTTTAATTTGCCATCTTTATCTTTATTAACCCTTACCGGATTAGTTAAAAACATATACTCGACTCCTTCGATTTTCGATTCGTGAATTTCAATAGGATTCGCGGGCATTTCTTTTTCAGTACGTCGATAAATAACATAAACTTTCTCTGCACCACAACGAATTGAAGTACGACAACAATCCATAGCAGTATTTCCTCCACCAACTACAGCAATTGTTTTACCTTTAAAATCATACTTTTGCCCTGTAATCTCCATATTACGAAGAAAATCGATTCCTGAAAACACATTTTCGGCATCATCGCCTTCGCAACCAATAGTGGTTCCTCTTTGAGATCCAATAGTTAAAACCACAGCATTGTAATCTGCTTTTAAATCTTTGTAACTAAGATTTTCACCCAGTTTTTTATTATAAAAAATATTAACACCGAGTTCAGTAACGGCACGTACTTCCTTATCCAGAATATCATTTGGCAATCGATACTCAGGAATACCATATCTTAACCAGCCTCCAGGATTTGAATTTGCTTCATAAATATCGCACTGATGTCCCTTTTGTTGCAAAAAATAAGCAGTCGATAATCCACCAGGACCTGCACCTATTATAGCTACTTTTTTACCTGTAGATTTAGCAACTTCGGGAATATATCTTGCTTTTGACAGAAGATCCTGATCGGCAGCAAATCGTTTAAGATAATCGATACCAACAGCTGCACCTTCGTCTAAATAATTTCGGCGGCATGCTAATTCGCAAGGACGAACGCATACTCGTCCACAAATGGCTGGTAAAGGATTTGTTTGTTTTATTAAACCGATAGCTTCACTATAAAGACCTTTTTCAATAAGTGCTATATATCCTTGAACATCAACATTAGCAGGGCATCGTTGTTTGCAGGGAGCTTCGCAGTCGGCATAATGATTACTTAGCATTAATTCAAGAGCTGTTTTTCTTGCTTTTTTTATTTTCTCATTCTCTGTTTCGATTTTCATTCCCTCTTTAAGAAGAGTTGAGCATGAAGGTTGCAGATTTTTAATGCCATCAATCTGCACTACACAAACATAACATGATGAGAATGGTTTTAATCTTGGATCATTACAAAGCGTTGGAATCTCTAATCCATTGCGTTTTGCTAATTGGAGTATTGTTTCGCCTTGATTCCCTTTAACATTTTTTCCGTTAAGGATTATATTTAATTGGTTACTCATTTTCTGTTTAATTTGATTAATGATTTAATCTTTACTTTTAAGTAAGTTTATTAAAATTTTAAGAAACCACAATTGCATCAAACTTGCATTTCGTAAAGCAAGCTCCGCATTTAATACAAGCATCCTGCCTTATAAAATGCACTTTTTTACGCTCTCCATCAATAGCATTTACAGGGCAGTTTTTTGCACAAACAGTGCACCCAGTACATTTCTCAGGATCCACCGAATATGTGAGAAGCTGTTTACAGCTTTTTGCAGGACATTTTTTATCATTGATATGTGCTTCGTACTCGTGCCTAAAATATTTAATTGTTGTTAGCACTGGATTAGGAGCTGTTTGACCTAACCCACACAAAGAAGTTTCTTTTATCTGATAAGCCAATTCTTCGAGTTTTTCTATATCACCGACCTTTCCTTCGCCTTTGGTAATACGAGTTAGGATTTCGAGCATACGTTTGGTTCCGATTCTGCAAAAAGTACATTTCCCGCAAGATTCTTTACAGGTAAAATCAAGAAAAAATCTTGCCATATCAACCATGCAGGTTGTTTCGTCCATAACTACCATTCCACCAGAACCCATTATGGCACCTGTTGCATTTACCGAATCGTAATCAACGATTGTATCAGCAAGGTATTCGGGAATGCAACCGCCTGAAGGGCCACCTAACTGAACTGCTTTAAATTTTTTGCCACCAATTATTCCACCACCCAGTTTAAATATAATATCACGAATCGAAATACCCATTGGAACCTCAACCAAGCCACCATGATTTATTTTGCCAGTTAAAGCAAATACTTTTGTTCCTTTGCTTTTTTCTGTTCCATATTTTGAGAATGAAGCCGGGCCGTTGGAAATTATGTAGGGGATATTTGCAAAAGTTTCAACATTGTTGATATTAGTAGGTTTCGCCCACAATCCCGATTCGGCAGGAAATGGAGGACGTTTACGAGGCATACCACGTTCGCCCTCAATTGAAGCCATAAGTGCTGTTTCTTCGCCACAAACAAAGGCACCAGCGCCTTCTTTTACATATAAATCGAATTCAAAATTTTTATTACCAAGAATATTTTTACCCAGATATCCTTTTTTACGAGCCTGATCTAAAGCAATATTAAGTCGTTTTATGGCTAACGGATATTCTGCACGACAATAGATTACACCTTCTTTTGCTCCAATAGCATAAGCTCCAATGATTAATCCTTCGATTACAGCATGTGGATCGCCTTCTAATAATGATCTATCCATAAATGCGCCCGGATCACCCTCATCGGCATTACAGATAATATATTTTAAATCGGATTTGTTGTTATATGCAAACCGCCATTTCATGCCAGTAGAAAAACCACCACCACCGCGACCACGAATTCCGGAATCAATCACATTCTGAATTACTTCCTCGGACGAGATTTTTTCTCCAAGAATTTTCTTTATAGCTTTATAACCACCAAGATTTTCATATTCTTCGATATTTTCGGGATCAATTACACCGCAGTTTCGTAGAGCAATTTTTATTTGTCCATCCCAGAAAACATCATCTTTGGTCTTAAACAAATCACATCTTACTATATAATCTTTAACAGGTTCGTTTTGCTTTAAGTGCTTGTCAAAAATCTCAACAGCTTTATCTTCGTTTACATCGCCATAAAGATATGACCCTGACTCATCAATAATTTCGACCAGTGGTTCGCGAAAACACATTCCTATGCATCCTGTTCTTTTTAAAATTATATCAAGTTTTTCTGCATCCTGTAATGATTTTAATTTATCATAAACTTTGCCGGCTCCAGCAGCAATACCAAAACTGGCTAATCCTATAATAACTTTTGTTTTTGTCATTTTGTTTTTTTTTTGAGAATCAGATTAACGGAGATAATTAGTTGCTTTCTTTAATCTTTAACTCCTTTAATATTTTAACTGCGTTACTCCCGGTAAGTTTACCAAAGGTATTCTCGCCAATCATCATAACAGGAGCCAATGAACAGCATCCTAGACAAGCAACCGACTCAAGTGTAAACAATCCATCAGGAGTTGTTTCTCCATCTTTTATGCCTAATGCATCTTCGATTGCCTCGGAGATAGCTGTTGCATTTTGCACATGACAGGCTGTTCCATGACAGACTTTTACAATATTTTTACCAACCGGATTTAGCCTAAATTGGGTATAGAATGTTGCAACACCATACATCTCGGTAATTTTCAGACCAGTTACCTCTGAGATTTTGTAAAAAGCCTCTTTTGGTAAATATCCATAAACATTCTGTGTACCTTGTAGTATGGGAATAAGATTGCCTTTTTTACCTTTATATTTTTCTAATAGGTAATCAATCAAACTCAAATCAACCTGTTCATTAACTTTTTCGGCTGCTTTGCTTTGAGGAATTCTTTTAACACGCATAAATAAGAAGGTTTGGTTTATGAAAAATTGAGTTAAAATAATCGATTAATTTATAATATTGAAAACTTAATCGCAATTATTAGAATGTGTCGTACAAAATAAAATTTGTAAATACAAATAGGTCTGATATTTCCATAAATTATTTAAATTAATTCTAATTTGGTTTTAAGGGTATTACCTAAACTATATTTTAAATACCTTTATCGGATTTTTAATTTATATGGTTTTAAAATAAAATGCCCGTTAAAAAAGAGTTGATCATTGCCATCACAGAACACCCTGTTTTAGGTGTTTTACTTCAACCTTATATAATCACAAAAAAACCAAATCATGGTTTTCATGCTATTGAAGCGCGTATTTCGAAATTAAATATTAGTAAATATATTGCTGAGTTTACAGAACAAGAGAAAAAGTTATGCCAACTAGCCGATGAATACAGCGATCAGACTTTAGCAAAAGTTTTTTCTAAAAAGAAAGGCCAAACATCGGTTGACTTTATCAATACATTAAAAAAAGACTTTGCAAATTTGCATATCAGGCCATACATCGAAAAAAGATTGATAAAAATAACCGATTTGTTACAAGAAATGGATATTGAGGTTTATTATAAAGGTAAGCCACAATATATTAATACTGACGATCAGGTTTATGTTGCCAAAGGTAAAGCTCAAACGGTATTTAACATCACAAAGTTGATTAATGAAAGTCAGTATTTCTTGACAGTACGACATGATAATAAAGAACTAAACCTCCTCGAAAAAACCTTCCAAATAATCGTGAACGATCCGTGCAGAATTATAATAAACAATACGTTACTTAATTTCGAGGATATTAATGCGAAAAAGCTACTCCCATTCTTTGATAAAGCCTGCATTCATATACCCAAAACATCTGAAAAAAAATGGTACGAAACGTTTGCTCTGGAGAGTATAAAACAATTTAACGTTAAAGCCACTGGATTTGCCATTAACAATACCATTAACGAAAAGGAAGCTTTCATTTCAGTAGAGTACAACCTAACCGGTGAGGTTGTTTTCGTTCTTGGTTTTATTTATAATAATGACATACGATTCGAAGCATTTAAGGGAAACTACTGTTCGGCTGCGCTTGAAATAAAAAACGGAGAATATATTTTTACTAAAACTGAGCGCGATAAAGAATGGGAAGAAGCCGTAATTAATGAACTAAAAAAACTTGGGTTGCAGAATTTTCAGGACAATTATTTTATGCCTAAATTGTTATCCGACCTCGAATTACAAACAAAAAATTATGAAACAATAAAATGGATTAGTCAACATAATATAGATTTTGAAAATCTAGGTATAAAATTTATTCAAAAAAATAAAGACAAAGAATATTGTTTTATTGAACCAGTTATTTCATCACAGATTTCGGATAAAAATGATTGGTTTGATATTTATATTGAGGTTCGCTTTGGCGAGTTTTCAATTCCGTTTACAAAATTCAGAAAGCATATTTTAACAGGCAATAGGGAGTATAAATTACCAAACGGACAAATTGCCATTTTACCAGCCGAATGGTTTGAGCAATATAAAGAATTATTTTTATATGGACACGATCACGAAAATCACCTTCAACTAGAAAAACATCATTTCTCGGTTTTAGAATCGGGCATTAAAAAAGATTCAGGTTCTATTATCGAGAAATATAAAAATATAGTTGAAAACTACTATAAGCATGACACACCAATACCCGAAGGATTAAATGCGACCTTGCGTCCTTATCAGGAAGAGGGTTTTAAATGGATGACACTACTACAACAGAATAAATTTGGTGGTTGTCTGGCTGATGATATGGGATTAGGTAAAACAATCCAAACTTTAACAATGCTATTAAACTCCAAAGGCAAGGGAAACGGCACATTCATAATACCTGATCAAAAACATGCTATTCGGCAATTAAGCATTTTCGACACACCAATAGAGCAAAAAACGATCACTACATCTGCCTCTATGATTGTTATGCCTACCTCGCTAATTCATAACTGGTTAGAGGAGATAAAGAAATTCACACCCCAATTAAGTGTTTTTAAGTTTGTTGGACAAAACAGATCAAAGAACCTCGAACAATTTTCGAAATACGATATAATTCTAACAACATATGGAGTAGTTCGTAACGATTTTGAGCTTTTACGAACGTTTCCTTTTTATTATATAATTCTGGATGAAAGTCAGTATATAAAAAACCCCGATTCGAAGATTTACAAATCGATTATACAGCTAAAATCAGAACATCGGTTGGTTTTAACCGGAACGCCAATAGAAAATTCGCTTACCGATCTTTGGGCACAAATAAACTTCTTAAACAGAGGATTGTTAGGCAATCTCAGATTCTTTAAACACGAATTTGTGCAAGCCATTGAAAAAAACAACGACACAAAAAAAAGAGACCGATTACAGCAATTTATTCAACCCTTTGTATTACGCCGAACAAAAGGGCAGGTTGCCAAAGATTTGCCTGATAAATCGGAGTCGGTTATTTATTGCGACATGACCGAGGAACAGAAATCAATTTATGAGAAAGAAAAATCAAAAATCAGAAACTCTATTCTCGAAACTATCGAAAAAACAACAGATAAACCAACAATATTAGCTATTGAAGGATTGAGTAAACTGCGGCAGATATCTAATCATCCGGTTTTGATTGATGAAAACTATACTGGCGAATCGGGAAAATTCGATGAGATAACACGAAATATCGAAAATCTAATTGCAGAAAAACACAAAGTGCTTGTTTTTTCGGCTTATGTTAAACACCTAAACCTTGTTTCGAAATATTTAAACGAACATAACCAAAATTTTTCGATGTTAACCGGAAGCACTACAAACCGGCAACAAGTAATTGAAGAATTCCAGTCATCAGCAGAAAATCATGTATTCCTTATACAGATTAGAGCAGGAGGTGTAGGTTTAAACCTAACATCGGCCGATTATGTTTTTATTATTGATCCATGGTGGAATCCGGCGGTTGAAGAACAAGCTATAAATAGAACCCACCGCATTGGGCAAGATAAAAAAGTTATGGTTTATCGGTTTATATCTGCTGATACTGTTGAGGAAAAAATTCAAAATCTGAAAGCTAAAAAAACCGAGTTGGCTGAATCGTTTATCAGCACAAAGCAAGCGGTTAAATCGTTTAATCTCGAAACAATACTGGAATTGCTGAATTAACAATGATTAACAATCACAAGTTAGTCGATTAACAAAGGATAGTTATATTTGCAACTGAATAAAAAATATTTTTTTAAATGCAACACGGAAAAGCCAGTAAAACTGCCGAATTGAGTGCTATGATCAGAACTCTTGCCACAAAAAACAAGTATGGCAAATTGGTTTTTGATGATCCTTATTCTAAGTTTTTTATTGGTTCTAAAACCCGTTTTATATATATATTCAACCGAATTTGGTCATTCGTAAATCCTGCATTCTGGAACAAAGGAATGAACTCTGTTGGTTACTTGCTTTCTTTATGTCGCCATCGCTATATTTACAACATTCTCCTAAATGAGTTAAAAACAGATAACTTACAGGTACTAATCATTGGCGCTGGTTACGATACAAATTATTTATTGGTTCAAAACAAAATAAAGAATCAACGATTTTTTGAGCTTGATTTTCCCGCAACTCAGCAACGAAAAAAGAATATCATACAAAAACACGTTAAAGATCTACCATATCTTAATTTTTGTGAGATTGATTTAAAACAAAAATCCATCCATCAGGCACTAAAGGATAGTAATTTTGATAATAATCGTCCAACTTTAATAATTATCGAAGGAGTTTTATCGTATTTAACAAAACCAGAGATAGAAAGCTTACTATTAGAATTATCAAGATTAAGTAGCCAGGTTAAAATAATTGCTGATTACCGCAAACCAGAGCTTAATCAACAAAACAATTCTACTGCAAAACAGTGGATTACGAGTTTTAGCAACTATAACGAAAAGTATGTTTCGTTTTATAACGAGCCAGAAATAACTGAATTGCTTAATAAAAGCAATTTAAAAATTCTCGAAAACAAGGATTTAATAGATTTATGGATTCAAATCGATGAAGTAAAACCAAATGATCAACTATCGAATTTTGGTGGAATATTTTTAGCAACCAATGAAAAGCATTAATAACAACATACTGGCTATTTTCAATGGTAGAAATTTCGATGGTAAAAAAATCGATAAGTTAATTTATTATCTTAAAAATCAATCGATTGATTACATATTTTCTTCTGAAACAAATCGCTTTGGTGATATTTTAAAAGAAAAATCGAGCTACGATGGTTATCTCATTTTCGGGGGCGACGGATCTATACATGAAACGATAAACACCCTCTTTGGAACAAACAAATGGATTTCGTTTTTCCCGGGAGGCACGGTTAATTGTATCTCAAGTTATTTTAAAATGAAAAGATCAGTATCATTTATCGATTCATTTCTTAAAAATAATCAATCGCAGCAAGTTGATTTGTTAAAAATTGATTTTTATACCCCCAACAACCAATTTACAAAATATGCAATGGGTTTTGTTGCCATTGGACATATGGCAAAAATGACCATTGATGCAGAAAATTACAGATGGATGCCTCGTTTCTTACGCTATCCTTTTGTTGGGTTTTTAAGTTTTTTTCATATTCACAGAGTTACTATTGATCTGCAGAACAATAACAAAACTATTTTCAGTAAACAAATAACTTCTTTGGTAATTAACAACTGTAGTGCTGAAAGATTTACTTCGTTGCAAAATTCAGATTATCAAGATGGTATATTTGAATATCTGATAGAAAATAATAACTTTTTTAGTCAAATTGCATCAATCTACTCACAATACTTTTCGTTGGTTAGCAAATCTAACTGGGTAAAGTCTAATAATGAACTAAAAATTATCTTTAACAAACCTATACCGGTGATGATTGATGGTGAAATTTATCATGCTATTACCAACCTTGAACTATCCATTTGCCCTGCGGCCCAGGCAATTAAAATCCCTGTAAAAAAACAAAATTAATCTGCACAAATTCACAATCTGTCACTTTAAGATCTAGCATTAAGTTTTTTCGTTAATTAAACTATTCGGGATTTTTTGACATCAAAGAAAAGATATCTTACCTTAGTTTAATTTTAATTCAGTTTATATGAAAAAAATTTTACCCTTCCTAACTTTCTTATTTTTAGGCTTTACTTTAGTTTCACAAACCAATCAGTCTTATTTTTTGACTAATCCAACTATTTCGCCCAATGGTGAAGTTATTGTTTTTGTTTATGAGAATGATTTATGGAAAGTAGAATCATCAGGCGGAACTGCATTCAGAATAACCGCCATGGATGGTGCTGAATCGAATCCTGTATTTTCGCCAGATGGAAAGTGGCTTGCTTTTTCATCTGAACAAAATGGTAATGCAGATCTATATGTTATGCCTATTGAGGGTGGTGAAATAAAGCAGCTTACATTTCATGATGCAAACGATTATGCCGATAGCTGGTCGTGGGATTCGCAATCGATAAATTTTACTTCGGGCCGATATAATAACTTCTCAACCTATAAAATTAAACTTGCCGGCGGAACACCAATACGACTCTTTGGCGATGATTATTTTAACATGGCTCATCATGTGGTCGAGTCACCGAATGAAAATTCCTATTACTTCACCGAATCGTGGGAAAGCTATTTGTTCTCGCACAGAAAAAGATATGTTGGCGATAACAATCCTGACATTAATTACTACAACGCATCAACTAATCAGTTTAAAAGTTTAACCGATTACAATGGCAAAGATCTATGGCCAACCATAGACCGACAAGGAAAATTGTACATTGCATCAGACGAGGCTAATAAAGTATATAATCTATACCTTTTATCCGGAGGTGTAAAAAAACAACTAACGAACTTTAATACTGCTATCGGTCGACCACAAGTTAGTGCTTCAGGCAACAAAGTAGTTTTTACACGCGATTATCAGATTTGCGTTTACGATGTTAATACCAATTCCACTACTACACCCGAAATAAAGATTTTTAAGAACGAAACCCTGCAAACCGAGAAATTATTCAAAACCAATGGTGAGATCTCTGATTTTGATATTTCTGATGATACAAAAAAAATTGCTTTTGTAAGTCGAGGACGCTTATTTGTTTCGGATATTGAAGGCAAATATATTCGTGAAATAAATACGTTGAAAACCGAACGAGTTATTGAAGTAAAATGGATGGCCGACAATACCAACTTGCTTATTACCAGAACCAACAAAGGATGGACAAACCTGTTTACTATATCTGCTGATAAAAACGAACCCGAAAAACAACTTACCAACGCCGAAAAAACTGAACGATTTTTAGAATTAACACCAAAAAAAGATAAAGCAGCCTACATAAGTGGAAATAATAATTTAAACCTTATCGATTTAAAAACAAATACTGTAAAAACAATTGTTACCGATGAATTTTGGTTTCGTAGCGACCGACCACGATTTTCGCCCGACGGAAATTTTTTAACATATACCGCCTATCGTAATTTCGAACCCGATGTTTTTGTTTATGATCTTAAACTTAACAAAATATCAGTAATTACTAATACAGGCGTTCCCGAAACTGAACCATTCTGGTCGCCCGATGGTAAATATCTTTACATATCAGCAAACAGATATAATCCCGGATATCCAAGAGGCGCAGGAGAAACAAAGTTATACCGAATACCACATTACCGCTTTACATCTGAATTTAAGTCTGATGAATACACAAATCTATTTAAAACAGAAAAGAAAAAAGATACACTTATTGTTGATATAAAATTTGAACTTGATAATCTTGAAGAAAGATGGGAATCACTAAAATTTGATGGAGGAAATCAGGAATCGCCCAATGTATTTTACGAAAAGGGCAAGATGTATGTGCTTTTCAACTCATTTATAACCTATAACAACAGTTCTTTTTGGAAAATGGAGCTTACTCCTTTCGAAAAACCTAAAACAGAAAAGATTAATGATAAGGCTTTTAGCTCTGTAATTAAATCAAAAGAAAAATACTACGCATTGGTTGAAGGAGACATTTACGAAATAAAATTAAAGGAAAATAAACTGGATAAAATAAAAATAGAATTTTCATTTAGTAAAAACCTTCAAGACGAGTTTGTTCAGATGTTTTACGAAAACTGGGCTGCATTAGCCGAAAACTTTTACGACGAAAACTATCACGGGATAAACTGGGTAGAAACCAAAAATCAATACGAAACTTTTTTACCACACATTCGAAACCGCGAGAATTTAAGAACACTGCAAAATGATATGCTAGGTGAGTTAAATGCTTCGCACCTTGATTTCAGAACCCAAGGTGATGAACAGAAAACGTTTTATAAGCTTCAAAATAATGCTACAGGAATTATTTTCGATGATAATGATCCATTTGTGGTAAAACGATTTGTACGAAAATCTCCTGTTGATATGCTGGATAATAAGATTCAGCCCGGTGACAGATTGATTGCTGTAAACAACATAGCAATAGATCAAAAAACAAATCGCGAGTATTACTTCACCTTCCCAGAAATACAAAACGAACTGATTTTAAAATTTAGTCGAAAAAATTCAGTTTTTGAGGTAAAAGTTCATCCAATTTCATCTTATAGTTTAAATAATTTGCTTTACGACGAGTGGATATATGCCAATCAACAGGTTGTCGATAAGCTTTCGCAAAACCGAATAGCCTATGTATATATGAAAGATATGGGCGACGGAAGTTTTAATGATTTTTTAATTGATATGACTACCGAAGCCATGCATAAAGATGCATTAATTCTGGATTTACGATATAACCGAGGAGGAAATGTACACGATGATGTAATTAAGTTTTTATCACAAAAGCCTTACCTTGAGTGGAAATATCGTAATGGCAAGTTATCACCACAACCCAACTTTGCACCTGCAGCAAAACCAATAATATTACTTGTAAATGAACAATCGTTGAGCGATGCAGAAATGACTGCTGCCGGGTTTAAACAACTTAACCTTGGCAAAATAATTGGTACCGAAACATATCGTTGGATAATATTTACATCAGCACGGCAGCTTGTTGATGGATCATATACCAGATTACCTGCATGGGGTTGTTATACCTTAGATGGCAAAAATCTTGAAAAAGAAGGAGTAAAACCCGATATTTATGTTAAAAATACATTTTTCAATAGGTTAACCAAAACAGATCCTCAGTTAGAAAAAGCCCTACAAGTAATTATGGAAGAATTAAACAAGTAAAATCTTTAAATGATTAAAGATTAATCAGGTTAAACCATTTAAATTATTTACCGTATAAAATAATTAAACTTAAATATTAACATTATGAAAAGAAATTCTACCCTTTTTTCAATCATTCTAACAGTTATTTTTGCACTTTTTATAATTTATCCAGATGCTACTGCGCAAGAAAACACTTCAGCACAGCCCCTTACAAAAGAACAACTTGCATTAAAAAAACTGGAAGATAATGTTCAAAAAAATCAAGATAAAGTAGATAAGCTCATGGCCAAGCTTGCTGAGTCTGATTCTCTGATTAATGCTGGTAATGCAATGGATCAGGAAGCTGCAGAAAACCTCGAATCCTTAGAAAAAGAATATGCAGCCTATACCAAAGATATGACAGCCCAGATGAAAGTGCTGGAGAAAAGTAAGAAGAAACAATCCGACGAAGAGATTAAGGCTATTGACAAAGAGATGAAAGAGCTTGAAAAAGAATATACTGTAGGATCAAAAGCGTTTGATAAAAAGATAGCTGCAGAGAATAAAAAAATGTTGGCAGCCGAAAATCTGGTTAAAAAAGGTATTGAAAAAGAAAAACTTAATAAACCACTTTTAAAGGATGCTCAAAAAGCATTAGAAGAAGCAAAAATAAAACTCGAAGAGTACGAAAATAAATAATAATTAGTTGATTAAAGTTAATAATTCAGGTTCGAAAACAATCTAACACAAGCTTAAATATTTAGAGATTCTGCTAAAAGCAGGATCTTTTTTTATACAATTAAGTTTGTATTAAGAAAGCTATTCGTAAAATAGTATCTTTGCGCCTCATAAAAATTGGCATTATGATTTCAGTTGATGGATTAACAGTTGAATTTGGCGGAACAACGCTCTTTAAAGATATTTCGTTTGTAATTAATGAGAAAGATAGAATTGCCCTTATGGGTAAAAATGGAGCAGGCAAATCTACTATTCTTAAAATTATTGCAGGCGAAAAAACACCTAGTCGCGGACGTGTTTCGGCTCCAAAAGATGCGGTTATTGCTTATCTTCCTCAACACCTTATGACCGAGGATAACAGAACTGTTTTTGAAGAAACATCACAAGCGTTTTCCAAGATTTTTGAAATGGAAAAGGAAATTCAGAACCTGAATGACCAATTGGCATCAAGAACAGATTATGAATCAGAGGAATATTACCAGATAATTGAAAAAGTTTCAACGCTGAGCGAACATTATTATGGAATTGCTGAAACAAATTTCGATGCCGAAGTTGAAAAAATATTAATAGGATTGGGATTTGTGCGTGATGATTTTCACAGACCAACAAGAGAATTTAGTGGTGGTTGGCGAATGCGAATAGAACTTGCCAAAATTCTACTTCAGAAACCTGATCTTATTCTGCTCGATGAGCCTACAAACCACCTCGATATTGAATCGATTCAATGGCTCGAGGAATTTCTGATTAACAGTGCCAAAGCAGTTATTGTTATTTCGCACGACCGCGCATTTGTTGATAATATTACTTCGCGAACCATCGAAGTTACCATGGGACGCATTTACGATTACAAGGCAAACTATTCAAGTTATCTGCAGTTGCGCAAAGAACGACGAGTTCATCAACAAAAAGCCTACGATGAACAGCAAAAGATGATTGCCGAAACCGAAGAATTTATCGAACGATTTAAAGGTACTTACTCAAAAACACTTCAGGTGCAATCGCGTGTTAAAATGCTCGAAAAACTTGAACTTGTTGAGGTGGATGATGAAGATACATCAGCTCTTCGGTTAAAATTTCCACCATCGCCACGATCAGGAAGTTACCCTGTGATTATTGATGGATTATCAAAAAGCTACGGCGACCATAATGTTTTTAAGGATGTTTCATTAACCATTGAACGAGGTGAGCGTGTTGCTTTTGTTGGTAAAAATGGTGAAGGTAAATCGACTCTTGTTAAAGCTATTATGAGTGAAATCAATTTTGAAGGTAAATTAACTTTAGGACACAATACGTTAATCGGTTACTTTGCACAAAACCAGGCTTCGCTGCTCGATGAAAATCTAACTGTTTTCCAAACAATTGATGATGTTGCAAAAGGCGATATACGGAATAAAATTAAAGATTTGCTTGGTGCTTTTATGTTTAGCGGTGACAATATTCAGAAAAAAGTAAAAGTACTTTCAGGTGGAGAAAGAACAAGACTTGCAATGGTAAAACTTTTATTAGAACCGGTTAATTTACTTATACTTGATGAGCCTACAAACCATCTCGACATGAAAACCAAAGACATCCTGAAAAGTGCATTGCAGGATTTTGATGGAACTATTATCCTTGTTTCGCACGATCGTGATTTTCTTGATGGATTAGCTCAGAAAGTTTATGAGTTTGGAAACAAAAAAGTGAAAGAACACTTATATGATATTAAAGGATTTCTTGAGAAGAAAAAACTGGATAATTTAAAAGAACTCGAAAGAAGCAAAAAATAGCACTTGATTATAGAACGCAGACCTGCCAGTATTCTAAGGCAAGATCAAATTTTGTTAGCATTTTTACGCAGAGTGGCGCTGAGAAAATAAAAAAAGAACCGCAAAGAATAATAACAATGTTTTTCTTTGCGAAACTTAGCGTCTTCTTTGGGCTCTTTGCGTAATAATATTTGCAATTATTCTACTGCAAAGTTTATTAAACGGATTATAAATCAAAAAAAATTATAAAATAGTTGAGGTAATGGGATAAGTGTTATCAGAAATTGATGATATAGCATGATTAATCTGATTAATAAGCAAATCTTTGTCTTTCGACAATACTCCTTTTAAAATCAGGTTATTCGATACATGATCGCTGCGATATATAACATTGCTTACATTTAGATTCTCGATAAACAGTTTTAGTTCTACGAAAAGTTCTTTAATACTTTGCTGCTGATAATCACCTTTAAACCTATTTTTAAAATGATCTAATCCAAAAGGCATACTTAATGTTAGAGTTGATAAGAACTTAGGATTTATCTGGTTTATTATTTCGGCAGAATGAATAGCATGATTTTTACTGTATTTCTTCCCTCCCAGCCCATTTATAATCATTATGGATGTTTCGATTCCGGCATTATGAGCTTTTAAAATCCCATCAATAGTTGATTGAAATGTTTCGCCTTTATTGATAAGCTTTAGCAACTCATCATCGCCTGTTTCAATTCCGATATAAAGCAGTTTTAATCCCAATTGTTTTAATTGAATTAACTCGTTAACTGTTTTTGAGTTGATATCTTTTGGAAGTGCATATGACGAAATCCGTTGAATCTTGCCAAACTTACTATTTATCTCCTCCAGAATTGGAATAAGCTTATTAGCTGACAATACAAAAGCGTCTCCATCGGCCAAAAAAACTTTTCGAGTACCCGAATAAATTGTTGCCAGTTTTTCTATGTCTGTTTTAATCTGCTCAAATGATCGAACACTAAACTTTTTTGATGTGTACATTTCGCAAAAAGCACATTTGTTCCATGAGCAGCCTATGGTTGCTTGCAGAATTGCAGAGTTAGCTTCGCCCGGTGGACGAAATACAGGTTCGTTGTATTGAATAGGGACAAAAAACATTATTGTATTATTTTGTCTAAAAATAAGGTAATAAGTTCAATAAAAACACTTTCTAATATCTTAATTTATTACACAGAGTAACTCAGAGAGAAAAACACTGAGTTTCATAGAGTAACTCGAAATCCGAAATTATAATCCATGAGTTAGAAGCAACAAATTATGAAGCAATAATTTTACAATTCACAATTCACAGATCACAAATCACATACCTGCTTAACACTACCAAAAATAAGTAGAGCCTTCTGCGGGACTTGAACCCGCGACCTGCTCATTACGAATGAGCTGCTCTACCAGCTGAGCTAAAAAGGCGTTTCAATGATCAAAGTTCAATAAATAATGAACAATAATCAGATTTTTATTCCAACAATTACCACATCGTCGATCTGATCGTAATCACCTTTCCAAAAATCAAATGTATTTTCAATTATTTCTTTTTGTTGTTCCATTGGAAGACTTGCTATTTTAAGCAATAGCTCACGAAACGCCCCATTCATAAATCGTTTTTTATTTTCACCTCCAAACTGATCAACAAATCCATCACTGAACATATAGATCTGATCTCCCTTTTGAAGCTGTATTTCGTGATTGGTAAACGGATCCATTCTATGATAAATAGCTATTGGCATTTTATCGGGTTTTATCTCGATTAGCTTCACCTCAACCCCATCGATACTATATTGCTGAAACTCTTCTCCTGTAGGTTTTTCGAGAGTTTTGCTAATTATATAAACCGAATTATGTGCTCCAGCAAATTGCATTTTTAGGTTTTCGTGATTTAAACTTATAAGTGCCATATCCATTCCATCGCGAGGAGCTCCAAGCTCATCCTTTTGGTTTAATGATTTAACTATTTCCTTGCGTAACTTTCGCAGAATTACTCCAGGATGAGTGATGTATTCTTTCATTACAATCTCACGTAAAAACGAAATTCCAAGCATACTCATAAAAGCCCCAGGCACACCATGACCAGTACAATCCACAGCTGTTATAATAGTATGATTCTCAATATTAGCCCACCAATAAAAATCGCCACTTACAATATCTTTTGGTTTAAACACCACAAAATGATCGACAACTTTGTCTTTTAGCAACAAAGGACTAGGCAATACTGAAGCTTGAATTAGCTGAGCATATTCGATACTTTGGGATATCTTAAGATGGATTGCTTCTAAATCTAATTTTTGAGAATACACTGTATCGCGTTGAGCTTCAATCTCGTCGCGCTGAGCTTCGATTTCTTCTTTTTGCTGCATTATCTCAGCGTTTTTAAGTTCGAGTGCAATATTTGCTTTCTTCTTTAATCTGAAAAGAAAAAACAGTGCTGAAATAGCAAAGATTGATAATCCAATAATAACGAGGTAAAATATTTGAAAAATATTTTTTCGTCTTAATTCATTTTCTTTTAATACATTTTCGGCAGTTAACAATCTTATATCTTTTTCTTTCTGCTCGAATTCAAACTGTGTTTTTAAAATATCAAGCCTTCGCTTGGTATCCTGTATTATAATAGAATCATTTAGTAACTTAAATTCGTTAAGATATTTGTATGCCAAATTTAATTTCCCTGTCGCAGCATATACAGTCTGAAGTTGATGAAGAACAGCAAGCTTTGTGCTCTTATTTTCGGGAATTACATTCAATAAATCAGAAGCTTTTAAAATATAATCGAGAGCTAGATCATACTTACTAATTTTTAAATACAAATCGCTCAGCTCCGAATAAGCAATTATCTCATCAATAATCATCTTATTTTTTTTAAAAATGCTGATTGCTTTATGCAGATTGTCGAGTGCTTTATAATACTCATTTGTTTGGATATAGATATTGCCAATATTTGCCATACATTGCGCCACACCTGTTTCGCTTCCAATAGCTTTGTAATCTTTTTCTGCTAATCGAAAAAGATCAATTGCATTCTCGTAATTACCTTTTCGTTTCTGAATAAGTCCGAGGTTTTGAGTAGCAATTATTACTCCTTTTTTTACATCGCCAATTTTAAAATAATCAATGGCTTTTAAATACGATTCCTGAGCTTTATCCAACTCGCCTATCATCAGATATAAGTTTCCTAACCGCCCAAAAAGCTTTCCAGCCTCAACAGGATTTTTTTCTATAGGATAAACATTAACAGCCATTAAAAGATGAGTTAATGCTTTTTCAAACATCTCAATGGAGATATACAGATTACCCATATTACTATGAGCAAGTGAAATTAACGATGAATCGCCTGATTTTTCGGCAGATAATATTCCGTCTATGGCAGCCTGTTTGGCATTGAAAAAATCTGAATTGTTGTGTAATAATGTAAAAAGATTACTTTGAGCATAGAAAACATCTTTAAAGAATCCAGCAGATTTACCAAACTCAACACTTTTTTTATAAAAAAATATGGCTGTATCCGGATTGTCATAATAATAAAAATCTGCTAACTCTATATAGGCTTTTACCTTTAATGAATCAACAGTTGAGTAATTTGCAATATTTAACAAACTATCAATATTCTGAGCAGAGAGTGATGCTACAAATCCAAAAAATAAAAACTGTAAGGTAATAATACATAGTTTTTTCATAGCAAACTAATTTAGATTAATTACAACCCACTGAAAAATATCCCTGTCTAAATGTAGAAATAAACGCTCCAAAATCAAATTGATAAGGTATTATTTTTTAATTTTAATAATCAAAAATAGCTTTAAACAAGTTTCCAGTAATTATCTGATTCATCATGTAACCCAGGAAACCACTCTGTTCGTGCCGGTAAATCAAGAAATGGATATTTAACTTTTGAGAGATATAAACCTTGTGGGTATGCAGGTAATATATATTTCTGAACTTGTTTATTGATTAAATCCTCCTCAAATTCATGTACACTAAGTTTACCTGTTCCAATATCGATCAATTTACCAACAATAATTCGAACCATAGCTTTTAAAAATTTGTCGGATATAAGTTGTAGCCTTATTCTATTATTATCGTTATTAATAAAAAGTTTTGCCGAGGTTATATTGCTTAGTGTGTTTGCATGCTCAAAAGGTGTTTTACAGAAAGCTTTATAATCGTTATATTTAGTAAGCAGCCGAACAGCCTGACTCATTTTTTCGATATCCAGATTAGCATTTAGATACAAGGAGCTTAAATCGCTTAAGAATGGGTTTTTCGAAAGATGAATAAAATAATCGTAGGTCCGCTCAATGGCATCCATCTGTGCATGAGGAAATCCTTCCACTGGAATAATATCAAAAATTGCAATATCATCGGGCAAGGTTTTATTAAAAATAAATAGAAGGTCAATATCTTTTTCAGTTCTTAAATCGATATGAAAAAAATACTGAATGGCATTTACTTTTGCATCTGTCCGCCCACAGCCAATGCACGAAATATGTGATTTATAGATTTTTTCCAAACTATCTTCCAGTACACTTTGGATCGTAACAACGCCTTTCTGTCGCTGCCAACCTCTATATTGGGTTCCCTTGTAACCTATATGAAAAAAATATCGTTTTCTTTTTTGGGTCATCATTTCATTTTTTAAAACCTACGATCGATTATATAATCCCCGAAAATGAATTTTACGGCCTATTACAAGTAATATAGCTCCCGAAATAGTAAATAAACCACCAACTATTTGATAAGCAAGCGGTAGTTTACCAAAATACAAGTAGGCTCCTAATAATACAAACAATGCAGTAGTGCTTTGTATTATTGCCGACCGTGATGCTTCGATATGTTTAAGTGCATAATATTGTCCGAGCGATGTGAGAAAAGGACCTAAGAAAGAGCCAATTAGGATGTTTAAAAATGCCACACTTGAAATGGTTAGGTTTTGTTTAAGAATTATTAAAAATAGTACCGAAAATACAAACAAAAAGATAGCCCTGTTTATTGCGAGCATAATAGGAGTAACTGTTTCAATATTTTTTTTTGCCGTTATAGTTCGTATGGCATAAAAAACCGTACTAATAACCATTAATCCCGATGTTCCTGCCACAAACGATAAAAACGTGGTATCTTTATTATAACTTATAATTAGTACTCCAAAAATAGTAAGAATAACTCCCAGTATTTCAAGTTTAACAAATCGCTCGTTAAGCAACAAAACACCCATAACTGCAACAAAAATGTATTCCATATTTCTTAAAAAGGATGGAATTGCAGCATTTGATGCAACCGAAATTGCCCAATAAAAAGATGTAGTTGCAATAATTTCTACTAATCCAATCCAGATTAGTACTTTAAATGATTTATTGGATATTTTTTTAAATTTTCTATGGCTAGGTAAACTCAATGCAAATAACGAGTTCCATACCATAGCAAGCAAGAACCAATAAAACCCGAATTGGGGTAAACTAACCTCATTAAATGCTGCTTTACTAAATATGTAAACTGTAGAACCGGCAATAGTTGCAAGAAGTGCTGATCCGTATCCTTGCAAAAGAGATCTAGTCATGAATTACGTCTCATTTTGACCCCAAAATTAACTTATTTTTTATTCAACTAATTGAAAAAGGTATTCTATCTAACAAAAAAGGTGTTTACTATTCGAATATTTTAAATGCTACAGCTGATAAATATCCGGCAAGAGTACTTAACCCTGTAACTTTATTACCTCCAATATGCACTGCTTCAGGAATCATTGTCTGAGAAATCATGGTTAACATAGCCCCCGATGCAATTCCTTCGATTCCAATTTCTACATAATTAGGTATGATTGCTCCATAATAATATCCAAAAATGGCGCCAATGGCTGTCATAATCATTAACGAACTCCACAATGATAAGATTTTAAAACTATTCCATCCCATTTTTTTCATTCCAATGCTGCTCGACATAGCTTCGGGAAGGTTAGATAAAAACAATCCGGCTATTAATGTATAAGGAATTACCGAAGTAAACGACAACGATTCTAAAGAACCTTTTGTTGCCAGTATAATCAGAAATCCGGCGCCAATAACAAAACTCTCCGGGATACCATCTAAAAAGATACCTAACCAGATTGATAATGGAGCAGATGGTTGCTTTTGAGCATGTTCATTAATTTCTCGTTGCGTAGGAATATAAGAATAGTGATGAGTATGTTTTAAAGCTTCAGAGATCCATTCTTCATCTGCAGCAGAATCAATGGGTTCGCTATTTAGAAACTCCATATCTTTCATTAATTCATTTTTTGCACTTAATCCAATAATTTCCTGAAGTTCAGGGCAGGCATCTTTCAGATGTTCAAAATCATTACGTGAAAGTTCAAAAGCTTTAATGTCTGTTGCAGCAACAGCATCGAATAAAATTGGATCATGTACCAGAAATGCTGTTTCACCAACAATCTCGTTATCTTTTATTAATCTATTCTGATGAGGACTAAAAACAAGGTTTACTTCGCCACTCTCAATAAAATAAATATGATTTGTAATGTTTCCCTTATGAAACAAGTAACTTCCTTTCTTAAAATTGACATGGCGAATATGTTGCACCAAAATATCAAGATGTGTGGCAGGAACAGATCTAAAAAGGTTGATTTTTGAAAATCGTTTCAGGGCTAACCGAAACCTTTTATTTCGCATATGGTTAAAATAGGATATTGTAGTTGAAGCCTTTCGCAAATAACCACCTTTACTATTAAGCGCTTCATTTAAAAAATAGAAAAGAATACCCCCAATAACACATCCTACAATTAAAAATGCAAACTCTAAAAACATCTCATGGCCAGCCGTTTCTCCAGCAGGAGTATGATTACTTTCAACAAACTCTATTACAGTAGGTGCTATTAGCTCAACACTTAATGCGGCCAGCAATGCTCCGGCTCCAAAAGCTGTAAATGCCGCAGTAATTCTTGGAGATGGTTTCCAAACCAAACCCAATACTGAACCAATAACTAATGATACTGCACTTAAACCACCTAACAAAAATGCCCAAAACATAAACTTGGCCGTTGGCTCATTGATTGCAGAGGGTAAATCATTATTTGCAAATATAGTTGATACAAAAACCAGCTGTATCAGAATAAATACAACCACTATTTTTTTGCGTTTGCTCATATTATAGTTTTTCTATTGATTTTTACTTAATTGGTAAGCTATACAACAATTTTAACTGAACAAAAGGGCTTCCGCTAAACTCATTGTTCTTTCGTGTTCTATCATCACCAATATTTACAAGTGGTAATCCCAATGTTATTTTATCATCCTCGGCAAACAAACCGTAATCTCGAGTTAATGAATATCCAGCTCTGCCTTCAAGGTAAATATTATCAAACAAATGTACATTTGAGAATAAAGAAAGATCTATACTTCGGCGATCAACATAGTAATTTTTATTAGATTCATTAATTTTATAAGTAGTAGTTAAACCAATGAAATGAATACCTGCAGATAAATTTTCGTTAGGCTGATAATAGATTTTACCGTAAATCGGTAACATACCCCAAATTTTAAACTTACTTGTTACACTCCAATCGAGATAAAAAACAGGTACTATATATGGACCAAAACACTCCTGATTATATAAAACACCTACTCGGTATGTATAGGTTGAACTTTTTACTTTTTCGAACATAAAAACTCCACCAAACTGCAACGATTCAGAAAATGAAGCATTAAAATCGGACATGTATCTTGGTGCAAAAAGAATCTGGATATTTGTTTTAGAACTAAGCTTGTAAACCAGTCCGGTACGAAAAATTATTCCATGCAATTTAAAATCATCTTTTAATGATATAAGATTGGTATCATTTTTTACCGAAAAATACTGATAATCAACACTGGTGTACCAAATAGATGAATCTTTTAAAACTACAGGCAAAACAAGGTTTGCCATTATAGCCGATTCGTAATTGTTATTATCGTAATCCGAATTCATAAAATTATAATTACCTGCAAGGGTAAAAATATCTATTCGTTTTTGTGCATTAATTGAGCTTAATGCTAAGATTAAAAAGAATAGTAAGAAAAGTTTTTTCATCGTAGTTATTTTATGGTTTTACTTAACATATAATTGAATAAAAACTCTGTATATTTTAAAAAAATAATGCATATAAATTTAATTAATTTAATATTTAGTGCATCACTAAATTAATTATTTATTAGGTTATTACCTTAAATCCGCAAATTACATAAAAAGTTAAATAATCAAATTTTTTATGCTATGATTGATGAGAAAATATGTCTTTTTTAGCTTGATTTTGATCAATTTCACTTCTTTTAAGATCAATTTAT
>JBFXEQ010000040.1:0-27368 GCA_050179935.1 Bacteroidales bacterium
AATTGAGCATACAGATATTCAAAGAGCGTCAAAGGTGCGTTCTACCAATGGCCTGCTGGTACATGTATTTGGTAAGCTCGCAGCTGCTTTTATTTTTCTAATATTTTAACTCTTAATTCGCATGATTAACTTAAAGACAGAAACTCATGAAATCGGTAAAAAAAATTAATAATCCAGAACAATTAATAAGTGATTCGTTAAACTCAATTGGTGAATTAAAGTATTGCGGGGAAAAATTAAGTGTACTAATCAATAATTCATTTGATCCAATTTTAATTTTCGAGAATTTTAAAGTAATTGATTGTAATCAGGCAGCATTAACCTTATTAAAGATCGCAAGCAAAGAAGATTTATTATCGGCCGATTTTGTAAAATTTTCTCCTGAAAAACAACCCGATGGTAAAAGCTCAAAGCTAAAAGCAAAAAAAATGATTGATCTTGTCTTAAAGAGCGGAAAGCATCATTTTGAATGGTTATATAGATCTTCTGATAACAATGACGTTTTTGTGGATGTTGAATTAATATCTGTTACAGATAAAAACAAAACAATTATCTTTTCAATCTGGCACGATAAATCAAAACAAAAAGAAATAGAATCAGCAATAAGCGATAGTGAACAGAAATATCGCGATTTGTTTAATCAGGCTGCAGATGGAATTTTAGTAGGTATAAAAAATGGCGAAATAATTAATGCAAATGATAGCATTCTGAAGCTATCGGGATACACGCGCGAAGAGCTTATTGGAAAAAATATTAGTTTTTTATTTGAGAAAGAAGATTTATCAAGTAATCCACTAAGATACGATCTTGTAAAAAAAGGAGATACTGTTATTTGCGAAAGGAAAATTATTCGCAAGGATGGTGATCGGATTTATGTCGAAATGAATACTAAGATTCTTGGCGATGGCCGAATGCAAGCACTTATCCGTGACATTTCAAGAAGAAAAGAAGCAGAAATTGAGCTCAAAAAAAATAGAGAATTGCTCCAAAAAGCTGAAAATATAGCTGGGTTAGGTAGATTTATTTATCACATAAAATATGATACCTGGGAAAGTTCTGCTATATTAAATAAAATACTGGGAATAGATAGTGATTATAAAAAAGACCTTGGCAGTTGGCTTTGTTTGATTCACCCGGATTTTCAGGATGAGATGAAAGAATATTTCATGACCAATATTCTTAAGAACAGAGAGCCCTTTAATAAAGTTTATAAAGTTGTAAGAAAAATTGATCAGCAGGAGAGATGGGTACAAGGAATGGCCGAGATGGAGTGTGATGCAAATAATAATCCGGTACTTATTTTTGGAACAATTCAGGATATTACAGATCGAAAAAATACAGAAACAGCGATTAAAGAAAGTGAAGAAAAATATAGGCTTCTGGCTGAGAATACACTTGATATTATATTTAAGTTGGATATTAGAATCGGAGAATTCAAATATATAAACCCTGCATGCGAACGAATACTGGGTTTTACTCCCGAGGAGTTCTATAATACACCTCTATTAGAGAGTGAGTTTATGCATCCTGATTCGAGAGTAAATTTTGAAGAAGCTTTTGCAAATCTTAAAAAAGGTATTGCTCCAGAAAGTTTTGAATTTAAGGTTTTTGATAAAAACAGAAACGAAAAATGGATTTCACAAAGAAACACAATCATTTTTGACGATTTAAAAAATCCATTATTTCTGCTTGGTGTAGCGACTGATGTTACTGAAAAAAAAATTACCGAATTAGAACTTAAAGATAGTGAGGAGAAATATAAAAATATATTTTTTAATGCTCCACTCGGCGTAATGCATTACGCCGAAAGCGGAACAATAACCGATTGCAACCAGCAATTTGTTAATATATTGGGCTCTTCAAGAGAGTTGCTTATTGGGCTTAATATGATTAATGATCTCGATAATGCAAAAATGACCAGGAGTGTAAAAAAATCTTTTTCACTTGGCGAGAGTTATTTCGAGGATTGGTACACATCTGTTACTGGTAAAAAGAAAACATTTGTACGGGTGCTTTTTAAAACAACCCTTAATTCAAAAACAAATAAAGTTGTTGGAGTATGTCTGGTTGAGGATTTTACCGAAAGGCAAAAATCAAAAGAGCTAATCAAAGAAAAAGAGGAGAAGTTTAGAAGACTTTTTGAAAGTGCTATCGACTCAATTTTTTTATTAAAAGATGGTGTTTTTATTGACTGCAATCATAAAACACTCGAAATGTTTGGCTGCAAGCAGGAAGATATTATTGGCAAATCACCAGGTTTTTTTAGTCCCGAAGTACAACCCGATGGAAGTAATTCGATGGAGAAATCAATAGAAATAATCAATGCATCGCAAAAAGGGCACATAGAAACATTTGGTTGGGTACATAGGAAACTCGACGGAACAACTTTTTATACTGAGGTTAGCTTAAATTCATTTAAAGTTGGAAACGAAATCTTGGTTCAGGCAATCGTTAGAGACGTAACTGAGAAAACGAGAATTTTTGAACAACTTAAAATTTCGGAAGATAAATTTTTGAAAATTTTCAATTTTACACCCGATGCAATTATTCTTACCGATATAATTACAGGTAAAGTTTATGATATTAATAAAGGGTGTACAGATATAATGGGATTTACAAAAGAAGACGCTCTTGGCAAATCAACAGTCGAATTAAATATATGGGTAAATGATGTAGATCGAGAAAATTATATCGAAATGTTAAAAAAGGGGACAGTTAGAAATCATGAAATAGATTTTAGAACCAAATCGGGAAAAATAATTACGACCTTAATTTCTGCCGATATTATTAATATTGATAACGAACCCTATGTTCTGGGGATAGTCAGAAATATAAGCGAAAGAAAAGCAACCGAACAAAAGCTCAAATTAAGCGAACAAAAAAACAGAGATATCTTTAATAGTACAAATGATATAATTTTTATTTTGAATGATAAAGGAAATGTAATTGATGTAAATAAAGCAATTACAGAAGAGTTGGGTATTGATATTAACAACGCTATAGGTATGCCTTTTGAAAATTTAATTACCGAGGAGTATAAACAAGAGCTTAAGAAAAAGATTAGCCTTATAAACAAAGGTACGGAGATTTCTTTTATAGAAGTTGAGGCATATAATAAAAATCACGAAAAAGTAAATTTTGAAGTATATAGCAAAAGTATTGATTACGAAAACGAAAAAGCAATTTTAACAGTTGCCCGAAATATTGATGACAGAAAGAAATTAGAAAACAAACTAATAAATACAGTAATTGAAACCGAAGAAAAGGAGCGTCAGCGATTGGCTAGCGATCTTCATGACGAAGTTGGTCCATTATTGTCAAGCATGAAAATGTATATCAATATTTTATCATCAAGCAAAGACGAGTTAAAAAGCAAATATATCATCGAACAACTTAACTTGCTTATTGAAGAGTCAATACATAACATTCGCGAGGTTTCGGCAGCATTAAATCCATACCTGCTTAATAAATACGGATTAAAAACAGCTATCGAAACATTTTTCGAAAAGTCAAAAAGCCTCATTGCTATTCAATTTGCTACTAATATTGAGAATAACAGATTTCCTATAAATATCGAAACAGTATATTATCGGGTGGTTAAGGAGCTTTTTAATAATACCATTAAGCACGCAAATGCAACCAACGTTGAAATAGAACTTTCCTACATTGAGTCGTTACTCATATTAAAATACTCAGACAATGGCAAGGGATTTATTTTTGATGATAAAGTTTCGGATAAAAAGAAAAACATGGGGTTGCGTAATATTATGAACCGGATAAAAATGATTAACGGAAAATATATTGTTAACTCAGATAAAAAGAAAGGATTTGGTTTTGAGTTAATCACAAAATGCGTTATTATTGAATTAGAAAAATAATGTATTATGAATATACTAATCGTTGATGACAACAAACGCTTTTCCGAGGCACTAAAATTTATGATCCTTGAGCACTTTTCGGAACGTGTTAGTGAAATATTTATGGCCAGCAACGGAGCCGAAGGGCTTGACTTTTTACATAAAAAATCAATCGATATTGTATTTATGGATAAAGAAATGCCCATTATGGATGGAGTCGAAGCTACAAAGAAAGCTGTAGATATGTATAGAGATTTAAAGATTATTGCCGTTTCGTTTCATTCTGAGTTGCAGGATATTACTCGTATGCTCGAAGCTGGTGCCCGAAATTACATTATAAAAGAAGAAATAACTCCAGAAATCATTAATAAATGCCTTTCGAAAATTTAAACTAGGCTCTTTGTATTTAATTAAAGAAGATTAAAAATCTTTCGGTATAAAAGGTCTTTATTTATGGGTTTTGAGATATAATCGTCGCATCCATTTTCGAGACATTTCTCACGGTCGTTGTGCATTGCATAAGCCGTTTGTGCAATAACAGGAAGTTCAGGATTTATTTCTTTTATTGCTAAAGCAGCATCATAACCACTCATATAGGGGAGTAAAATATCCATTAATACCAAATTAATAGATTTATCAGTTTGTACAATAGAAACAGCATCTTCACCCGAGGTTGCTGAAACAACATCAAGGTCTTTCATTTTCAGGAGTCGTTTAAGATATTCCAAATTGTCTAGATCATCTTCAACGATTAAAATTCGTGCAGTTTTAAATTTATCCAAATAATTAATTATTAATTGGTTAAAACAAAAGAAACATAAAATTAATTCAATAATAAGGAAAAGTCAAAAAAAAACCCGGTATATTTTTTACCGGGTTTTAACTAAGAATTGTGTTTATAAACTAGGAGTGTAATCTTAGCAAGTGCATTATTTTCTTTTTAGCCAAAATCATAATTCTGTATATAACAGGAACTATAATCAATGTAAGAAATGTAGAAAAAGTTAATCCAAATATTACTGTCCACGACATATTGCTCCAGTAAGAAGCCATATCGCCACCAAAATAAATATTAGGATCATAATGTTGGAACAAACCTTTAAAGTCAAAGTTTAAACCAATTGCCATCGGTAAAAGACCCAAAATAGTGGTAATGGCAGTCAAAAAATCTGGTCGCAAACGTGTTTTGAGCAAAAAATTTTTGCCGAAAGCGTAAAATTTGAGGTTGAAAGACGGGGTTTTTAAATTGAACTGAAAACCATTAAAAGGTTTCGCTAAAAATTATTGATTAGATTATAGATAAAACAATACCAAGTATAAATAAAATTTGAGATAAAGCTAGCAGCTCAGAGTTAGTAGCTGATAGCTTATTTAAAATCCAATATTGGCCCCAAACGAAATGGTGTTTTGTGTTCCGTAGTAGTATAAAGGAGTGTATTTCAAATTGTCGCCTGTAATGTCGCCGTGTTGATACTTAACAAACAAATATCCGTCGTTAATAATCTGATAGGAAGCCCTTATAGAAAACGATTTATTTTCCCATTCAACCGAATCCATAAATGGATTTCCTAACCTCGATCCGCCTAAATCATCATAATCTTTGCCTTTTTGTGCCCATAAATAATCTGCTTTTATGGTTAACAATCTGAAGGGTTTTACTAAAACAGAAAAATACAACTCATGCGAGTTATCCATTAGATAATGTCCCAGATTATACCCATTGCTTTCGAAAGTAGTTGTCGGGATATTGTGTTTATATGTAAGCGGCATTGATTTTGTATATTCAGCTGTAATAAATGTATTTGGAATAAGATCCGAAATTTTTATAGCCGCTTTAAAACTCCAGAAATTCCATACCGAATCGACAAAAAACCGATCTGTTGATAGTTCATCAATGAAAAGCGTGGCCGAAAGATGCACTTTCTTTATATTTCTCGAACTGATATCAATAAACATTTGCGAATTTTGTCCCACATTTCTTCCCGATTGATCGGTAGAATTATAGGTATGATCAACTGATTTGTAAAACATAACCGGAATCAGATATTGCAGCTGAGGACCATCTGAACTGTAAATTACCGAATTACCGAGTGACACATAAAATTTATTCCATGGTTTAAATGTAAACAAGTTTGCCGCCAGGTACTTATCAAACATCATGCTTCGTTGATCTGTACCATACGAATTGGTAAAAACCATGGTTGAAGCGCTGTCGATTACCTCCGAAACTAACCAGCCATGTACCCAGTTAAACTCAAACCATTTGGCGGGTTTTAGTTGTAGCTTAATATGTGCAAAAGAAGGTGTTCTTCCACTGAAAATATTGGCTCCGTTATAATTGTTTCCCCACTCAAAATGATCTTTAACAATTCCAAAACTTCCCCAATCCCAGCTATAGGTTAAACCACCACGCATGTCGCTATAATCGCCGCCACCATCTTTGTATTTATAGTTTGCGCCTACGCGCTGAGTTAAAAAATCTTCTTTTTCGAGCAGTATGCTTTCGTGATTATCACGCAGGTTGGCATAAAAACCCCAGTGTTTTCCTATATAGGCAAATGCTTCAGCTCCATTCCAGCGGTGATAAAAGCTTCCACTGTCGTTCGAATAATAGTCTATTCCCAAGATTGGATTTACCGAAAAGGTAAATAACGAATCTTTGTAGGTAAAAACATCAAGCCGTTTATCAAAGTTTTTATCGGCCATCAGTTCTTTATTAAAATCTTTTAGATAAAAGTTAAGTTCAGCCGATTGCCGTGAGTTTAATTCATAAGAGTTTTCTTTTATTTCTTTCAGTTTTAATGCAATAAACATTCTCGAAAAAGGCTTAACCGAAGTATTGATATCTATTACGCCAACAGCAGCCAACTCATCTAAAAATTCGTAAACATCTTTATTGCTTGTATGATAATTTACTTCCTGCCCCAAACTTATTAAGCATGCGAGTAGGAAGAAAGGTATAATTACTATTTTTCGGATAATTTGTTGGGAAATCATAGTGTGAATAATTAATATGGCAATTTAGTAAATTCTTAATTAACAAATAAAAGGAAGCAGGATGAATTTATCTAAAGCTTGTTCCTGATGGCTTTTGGAAGTTTGTTAAAAACAAGGTCGTACGAGAGGTCTGTCCATTCATATAATTTTTTATCAGGAATTCTACCATCAATCAATATTTTGTTCCAGTGTTTTTTACTCATGTGATATCCAGCGAAAACACTATCAGGATAAAGCTCACGGAGTTCAATGGCTTTTTCGGGTTCGCATTTTAAGTTGATAGAAAACTCATCCTCCAGATCGGTTAGTGCAAACATTTTACCCCCTACTTTAAAAACCAATGTCGTTTCATCAAACGGAAACTCTTCCGTTACTCCGGGTTTCGAAATACAATAATCTCTGAAATCTTCAATATTCATTGGTTACAGGTTTTATAATAAACTGGCCTGAAATGCATCTTCAATATGCTCAATTTCTATCTTTCCGTTTTGGTTAAGTATCGAAATAATATCAAAGCGTGTTTCTAAATTAATATTAAACTGCTCAATGTAGGCCTCTGCCGCTTTTATGATAAAACGTTGCTTTTTCTTTGTTACGGCTTCTTTTGGATTCTCAAAATAATCATTCGTTCGAGTCTTAACCTCAACTATTACCAAACGATTTTCCTTCTCGGCAATAATATCAATTTCGTTTTTCCCAAACCGCCAGTTTCTGTTTTTTATTTTAAATCCGCCATTTATAAGAAACTGTGCAGCCCTTTCTTCACCTTCTTTTCCTAATTCAATATGATCCGACATGTTTTAAAAATAATAAATCATAAAAAGATAGTTGCATTATACATAAAATAATTTGTAATTTGTGTTATCTGATAAAGATAAAATTTTTTAAAGACTTATGCTGAACTTTATTTTCTCCATTTTATTTTTTGCTTGCGGAGCAGGTATGCAAGATGAACCTTTCGAAGGGAGCATTGATCTTGTTTATATTTCGCAGTACGACACAACCTATGTTACTTATTTTGTTAAACAGAGTCAGGTGCGGGTTGACAAGTTTGACAAAAATCGTAAGCATGTCGAAAGTGTACTATTAAACCTCGACAAGGACCTAATTTTTGTGATTAGTCCATCGAGAAAATTATATACCGAAATAAAATATACCCCGGGAGATAAATCTAAAAATAATAAATTCGAAGTATTAAAATCCGAAAACTCAAGAACGATAATTGGTCAGGAATGCCAACAATGGAGAGTTAAAAACAGCGAAAAAAATACAGAGATTTGCTATTGGGTTTCTAATGGACAGTACGATTTTTTCGATAAGTTTGTGATTCTATTTAATACTGTAGATAAAACATATGAGTTTTATGAGAAGATTCCCGACACAAAAGGGTTTTTCCCTCTCTTGGTCGAAGAACGTACGCTCCTACGTGCAGACAAATCGAAACTTATGGTTCAGAAAATTAACAATCGCCTGTTAAATCAGAGTTATTTTGATATTCCTGCTGATTATGAAAAAATCAATCATTAAGATAAGTTAGTGTTGCTCCACTTTTATTTAAAATCAATTTAACCTTAGAGCCAAGAATTAGCGAGAGATTAATATTTTGGTGACCAACAGGAAAGTTAAAACAAACAGGATAATTATATTCTTTAACGGCATCGAAAATGATTTCGTAAGCAGTTTTACCAAACGCAACTTTGTTTTCGTGCATATCGGTCATTCCTCCTACAATCAATCCTTTTAGATTACTTAGTTTATCAGAATATTTCAGGTTCATCATCATTCTGTCAATATGATAAAGATATTCATCAAGATCCTCAAGTACTAAAATTTTATCCTTGTAATCAAAATCGAATTTGGTTCCCGAAATGCTATAAAGCACAGATAAATTGCCACCGACCAAAACTCCAGAAGCCGTTCCTTGTTTGTTTAATGATTGATTTTCGCAAAGATTTTGAGATAACCCATAAAACAAAGCTTTTTTCAACGATTGAACCGCATCACTATCACTGTTTTTGGGCTTTATATTAAAGGGCATGATACCATGAATCGATTTTACGCCTATTTTATTATTCAGATATGCGTGCAATGCCGTAATATCGCTAAATCCAACAATCCATTTAGGATTTTTCAGAAATTTTTTAAAAGATAAATGATCGATTATTTTTATAGTTCCATAACCTCCTCTTGCACATAGAATGGCTTTTATTTCCGGATTATCGAGCATATACTGAAAATCTTCGGCGCGTTGAGCTTCTGTTCCTGCAAATTGATGATCTTCTTTAAATAGATTTTTCCCCAACTCAACCTGTAAACCCCAACTTTCGAAAACATCAATCGCTGTGTTTAATTCATCAAACTCAACTTTTCGTGCCGGAGCAACAATCCCTATTTTATCACCTGGTTTTAAATTCGGAGGAGTTACCATTATTTCGTTTTTTGATGTAGTAACAAAGATAATCATTTTAATATTTTTGATTACGGATTCAATTAAAAGCTAATAGCTGACAGCTTTTTCAATAGTTGAATTTTATAATTATACGTTGTATGTTTCTTGACTCATAGCTCATAGCTAGCAGCTTTTTCCAATAATAATCAGGTAGTATTAAGACAATAATCAATTAGACCAGTTTTTACGGAATAGAACTCAAACCTTTTCCAAATTATCAGCGATTTGTGTTTATGTCGCCCTATGAGGGGGTGCCCGAAAGGGCGGGGGTAGAAAAGACAATGTTCAATAGTGAATTATCAATAAACAATTAACCCTGTATTTACGAAATAGGGCTCAAAGCTAACAGCTCATAGCTCGCAGCTCATAGCTTTTTCCATTTAAGTGTTTGAAAAAAAATATTCCTTCGTATATTTGCCAGATATTCAAAAAAATCAAAGAGAATCAATAGAATGAAAAATCCGAAACGATACTTAGTTACCTCTGCGTTACCATATGCCAATGGACCATTACACCTTGGACATATTGCAGGAGCTTATTTGCCAGCTGATATTTATGTTCGTTATTTAAAACTAAAAGGCGAAGATGTGGCATTTATATGTGGTTCTGATGAGCATGGTGTTCCGATTACGTTGCGTGCTCGCAAAGAAGGTGTTTCGCCACAGGATATTGTTGACAAGTATCATGAGATGATTAAAAAATCATTTGCTGAGCTGGGTATTGCTTTCGATATTTATCATCGTACTTCTGATCCGCTGCATCACGAAACAGCATCAGCGTTTTTTAAAGAAATGAATGAAAAGGGAGAGTTTATTGAAAAAGAAGAGGCACAATTTTTTGATGAGCAGGAACAACAGTTCCTTGCCGACCGATATATTATAGGAACATGTCCGAAATGCGGATTCGAAAAAGCCTATGGCGACCAGTGTGAGAAATGTGGAACCAGCCTAAGTCCTAAAGAATTAATAAATCCCAAATCGACAATAAGCGGAAATCCTCCTGTTTTAAAAACAACAAAACACTGGTACCTCGATTTGGAGAAATATCAGCACGAATGGCTCGAAAAATGGATCGACAGTCATAAAAACGACTGGAAAGCCAATGTTTACGGACAATGTAAGTCGTGGCTTAACGCAGGCTTACAACCACGAGCCGTAACACGCGACCTCGACTGGGGAGTACCCGTTCCGCTGCCAAACTCTGAAGGTAAAGTATTATATGTTTGGTTTGATGCTCCTATTGGATACATCTCTGCTACCAAAGCATGGGCTCAGGAAAAGGGGAAAAACTGGAAAGATTACTGGCAAAGCGATGATTCACGACTAATTCATTTTATAGGAAAAGACAACATTGTTTTCCATTGTTTGATTTTCCCGGCCATGTTAAAAGCTCATGGAGATTATATTTTACCCGATAATGTGCCAGCCAACGAGTTTCTCAATCTCGAAGGTGAAAAACTTTCAACATCGCGAAACTGGGCAGTATGGATTCATGAATATTTAAAAGATTTTCCCGGAAAGCAGGATGTATTGCGTTATGCTATTTGTACTACATTGCCCGAACAAAAAGACAATGACTTTACATGGAAAGATTTCCAGACTCGCAATAACAGTGAACTGGTAGCAGTTTTTGGCAATTTTGTAAACCGCACCATTGTTCTTACACATAAATATTTCGAAGGCAAAGTACCTGCATGCGGAACATTAACTGATTTCGACAAACAAACGCTTGCTGAAATAGCCATTATAAAAGAAAATCTTGAAAAAAGTATCGAAAGTTTTAGATTCCGCGAAGCAATTAAAACAGCCATGGATCTTGCCCGTTTAGGAAATAAATACCTAGCTGATACCGAACCATGGAAAGTAATAAAAACCGATGAAGAGCGAGTTAAAACAATTTTAAATATCTCATTGCAGATTACAGCAAACCTTTCCATAATAATGGAGCCATTTATTCCATTTACAGCAGAAAAATTAAGGAGATTTTTAAATATTGAAAAACTAAACTGGAGTCTCGCCGGAAATACAGATTTATTAAAACCGGGTCATCAAATTGCGCAGGCCGAACTGCTGTTTGATAAAATTGAAGACGAAGAAATTGAAAAACAAATTCAGAAACTGATGGATTCGAAAAAAGCAAACGAAATTGCCGGACAAAAAGCCGATCCTGCAAAAGATAATATTTCTTACGACGATTTTTCGAAGATGGATATTCGTGTAGGAACTATACTGGAGGCCGAGCGTGTACCCAAAACAGATAAACTGCTAAAATTAAAAATCGATACCGGGATCGACCAACGAACTGTTGTTTCGGGTATTGCGGTTGATCATAAACCAGAAGATATAATTGGAAAGCAGGTTAGTATTTTAGTAAACCTCGAACCTCGAACTATAAAAGGAATCGAATCGAAAGGAATGATACTGATGGCGCAGGATGCAAGCGGCAAACTGAATTTTGTAATTCCTGGTGAAAAAACAACAAACGGATCGGGAATAAAGTAGCTACAATTTAACTTTCCATCGTGGCGATAGCCTCATGGAAATGTTAAATTATTACTGTTTTTTTATTCATTGACATAGCTTACATACATCGAAAAGTCAATCCTTTACTAATATAATTTTAGGGTTATCTTTTTGTGTTGCGATGGCAAGATGGAAAAATCTAATTAAAAACTATTCAATAATAAATTCTTTAATCTTTTCTTCTTGCTTTTCAGAATATATAGAATGAACAAACTTAAAATTTTCAATATTATCAAAGCAGCCAAGTACTTCTTCTCTCTTTAATATGGTTGGTTCCTGCATTATTAATTCCAAATACGAAGTCCAGGGATATTCTAATATGCTTTCAGCAAATCCATGTTTTACTGGATTATTATGTATGTATACAATTAAGTTTATAAACTGTTTTCCGTGGATCAAGTTGAAAAGTTGAGGAAGAAAAAAATGATCTTTTTACGTGATAAATACTTCTAAGAAAATTTCTCTGCTTAGATAATTATTACCTGGCTTAGTTCCAAATTCAAGCAATTCGAAAAAAACGGAATCATCTGTTTTTAGTTGATCTATTTTAGTTTTTGATCAGGAAATAATTAGCTCCAGAGTTTACTGTTCTTTTTTGTCAGCCACACAAAAAAGAACCAAAAAAAGTCACCGCCACTGATAAATTTGTTAAAATCATAGAAAAACCTGTTTTTCAGCGCAACACAAGTCGTCTCGATATTGCTTTTGTCATTCTGATTAATATTTGTGTTTCGAGACTGAGTGTTGCTTAGCAGACCTACCCACACATGTTTTACATGATTTTTAACACAAATTTTTCAGATGCGGATTATTGAGCGCAGGCCTGACAAAACGACGAGCCATGGAGTAGTGTGAATGAGATAAGCATTATAATTCCGGCAAAGGAGCTTACTTACTTTGTCAGGAATTGTTTGCTTATCACAGAGAGCGTGGAAGTATCGTTTTGTCTTGATCTTTTTTGTAACTTTTTTGGATCAAGCCAAAAAAGTTGTAAAAGCAAAATATTTTCTTTATTAAACAATTTTAGTGTTAATGTACACGGATAGTTGCTAAGAAAACAATTAATGCTAAAATTAAAGCTTTTAGAGCTTCTTCCAGAGGAGTATGAGATGTTAATTTTTTCCTGTACAGACTTGCTAAAATTTATGCCTAATGAATCAAATCCTCAAACTTTCGTCTTGATCCTCTTTCGTTATTTACCGGTTTACGTTCAAAGTTTTTCTCGAACAAAGAACTTATTCGGTCATGTCTGATATTAAACCATCTGGCATAAGCATTAAATAAATGTTGAAACTGATTTGTTGGTGTAGGTTTCTGTTTGAATCTCTTATCTTGAATTTCAGGGAAGTATGTCTTCCATTTAAGAGATGCGTTTTCAGATTTATGATTTTCAGAATTTAAAAATCCTATTTCTTTTTCTTCCTTAATTTGTACAAGAAGATGAAAATGATTTTTCATTAAACACCATGCAAATGTATCGGCTATTGGATTTATATAAATTTCATAAAGATCAAGAAAATGAAGATAATCTTCATTAGTAATAAAAATGTTTTCAAAATTATTTCCACGATTGTAAATGTGATAATACTTTCCGTATTCGATAGGTCCTTTCATAAAAATAAATAATAATTCCTTTTCATCATTACGATAGCCTCATAGTTTTTCTCCCTCTCTCTAATTGTGACGTTTCCATGTCCGCCAACCGGCGGACGATGGAAAGTCAATCCATCAATCCTTCCAATCCCCACAATCTTTAATCAGCTGGATTAATTCCTCAACCGCTTTTTCTTCAGGGATATTTTTTTTGATTACTTCTTTGTTTTTATACAAGGTAATCTTACCCGGACCAGCACCAACATAACCATAGTCTGCATCGGCCATTTCGCCGGGACCATTTACGATACATCCCATAATACCTATTTTTAGATTTTTAAGATGTGAGGTTTGTTTTCGGATTTCGGCAGTAGTTTTTTGCAGATCAAACAAGGTGCGGCCACATCCGGGGCATGATATATATTCGGTTTTCGACATCCGAACACGACTGGCTTGCAGAATTCCAAAAGAAGTATTGATGATCTTCTGATTTGAGATGGTGCCTTCATTCTCAATCCAGATTCCATCTGCAAGTCCATCAATAAATAATCCACCCATCTCGCTGGCAGCTTTTAATTGCAAGTCTTCGAGCTGGTTTTCAGTAAAGAATCGTTTTATAATTACAGGCACGTTGCAATGTGCATTTATCAATTTCAATATCGCAGCCCGCTGATCTGCAAAAGCATTGTTGTTGTTTGATTCGAGAATTAATATCAAGTTGTTTTCTCTTTTAATTTTTTGAATCAGATATGAATCCAACTTGGAATTTTCTGTAATTATAAGTTTCAGATCATTTATTTTTTTTTCGGACGCTGATTCCGAGAAATTTTGAATAATTTTTTCTCCTGAAAAAATTAGGTCTGGCAGCAAATCCTTATAATTATCCTTATTACCTATAACTACCGGTAGATTATTGCCACCAATATTTCCAACAGCGATTGTTTCTCTGCGTTTATAACTAAAAAAATCAACAGGAACAGGATCTATGATCTCTATTTTTTGATGATTTGTTTTTTCTTCTATAAATGCAACCAATTTTTTGGCTACCGGAATTTCATTTTCGGGAGGTTCGGTAAGCGAAACACGAATGGTGTCGCCTATTCCATCGGCAAGTAATGTTCCGATTCCAACGGCTGATTTAATTCGCCCATCTTCTCCTTCGCCAGCTTCGGTAACACCAAGATGCAATGGGAAATGCATATTTTCATCCTGCATGTTGGCAACCATCAACCGGTTTGCCTGAACCATTACACGTGTATTGCTCGATTTTAAAGAAAGAACAATATTTTCAAAATTCTCTTTTACACAAATCCGCAAAAACTCCATCGCCGATTCTACCATTCCGTTGGGGGTATCGCCATAGCGACTCATAATCCGATCTGACAACGATCCATGATTTACTCCAATACGCAATGCTGTGTTATTCTCTTTACAAATATGAATTAAGGGAATTAATTGGTCTTCAATTTTCTTTAATTCTGATTTGTATTCCCCATCAGTAAACTCAATCCTTATAAAATCAGCTCGTTTATCTACAAAATTACCCGGATTAATGCGTACTTTTTCTACAATCGAGGCTGCAGTGAATGCTGCTTTCGGATTAAAATGAATATCAACAGCTATTGGAGTATTAAAACCGGCTTTACGAACACCATTTTTTATGTGTAAAAGATTTTCCGCTTCCCGAACGCCTTGAGCCGTAATACGAACCAATTCGCCACCTTGCTTAATAATCCTAAGCGACTGCGCAATTGTTTCATCAGTATTAAGCGTATTCGTATTAGTCATGGATTGAATCCGGATTAGACCACTTCCTCCTATCTCGATAATTCCGACCTTTACCGCTTGCGTTTTTAAACGGGAATATTTAAATAGGTCAATATATTTTTCGTATTTCATGTAGTACAAAACAAAAATTTATACAAAGGTGAAAAAAAATAATAATATTATGTACTTTTTCAAAATTTCACCGCTAAGGCACTAAGACGCAAAGAAAGTTATGACCTAGCGTCTTCGCGTCTTTGCGGTTTTAATAAAAGTTTATAATAATAAATTTAGTATTTTCGCATTCATCAAATATTATAGTATGTCGATAAAAGTATCAGAATTAACCAAAATATACGATCAGCAAAAAGCGGTTGACTCCATCAGCTTTGAAATAAAAACAGGCGAAATTGTCGGATTCGTTGGTCCAAATGGTGCCGGAAAATCAACCACCATGAAAATCCTTACCGGATTTATTCCGCCATCATCAGGTAAAGTCTGGATTAATGGGCTGGATATTACTGAAAACTCAATCGAAATAAGAAAACACATTGGATATCTTCCTGAGAATAATCCACTTTATCCCGAGATGTATGTAAAAGAATACCTCGAATTTGTAGCAGGAATCTATAAACTAGGAAAAAATACAAAAACAAGAATAGCCGAAATCATCGAGCAAACAGGATTAACGGTGGAGCAAAAGAAAAAAATCGGAGCTTTATCGAAAGGTTTCAGACAACGCGTTGGATTAGCCCAAGCACTAATTCATAATCCTGCGATTTTAATTCTCGACGAACCAACATCCGGTCTTGATCCAAACCAGATTATCGAAATACGTAATCTTATTTCGACCGTAGGAAAAGAAAAAACAGTATTGCTTTCAACACATATTATGCAAGAGGTTGAAGCAATCTGCGATCGCATCATCATCATCAACAAAGGGAAAATTGTTGCCGATGATTCTATCGAATCAATTTATAATCACACACTGGATAAGCAAATTACTATTCAGGTTGAATTTGATAAGGAAATAGAACAAGTTTTGCTCGAAAAAATATCAGGAGCAAATAAAGTAGCCAAAATCGATAACAAAAACTGGCTCATTCAAAGCACATCTGACGAAATACGACAGCATATTTTCAATTTTGCTGTTCAATCAGGCTTTTCGGTTTTGTCGATGCAGAAAAAAGAAAAAAGCCTCGAAGAAGTTTTTCAGGAGTTAACAAAATGAGCTGTGAGCTGCTAGCTTTCAGCTAATAGCTCATAGCTCGAAGCTCATAGCTTTTTTCTTTCTAAATTGGTATTTGTAATTTGAATTAATTATTTTTGGACGTTTTAAAATTTTAATCATTTTAACTAATTAATTATGGGATATTTATTCACATCTGAATCTGTCTCTGAAGGACATCCTGACAAAGTAGCCGATCAAATATCTGATGCTTTAGTAGATGAATTTTTACGTCACGATCCTGATTCGAAAGTTGCCTGCGAAACATTGGTAACTACCGGATTGGTTGTATTAAGTGGCGAAGTTCGAACAAAAGCATATATTGATGTTCAGGAAGTTGCCCGAAGAGTTATTAAGCGAATTGGTTATACCAAGCAAGAGTATCGATTTGATTCAGACTCATGTGGTGTTATTTCGAGTATACACGAACAATCACCCGATATTAACCAGGGTGTTGTACGCGAGAAAGAAGAAGACCAGGGAGCCGGCGATCAGGGTATGATGTTTGGTTATGCCAGTAAGGAAACCGATGATTACATGCCATTATCATTGGTATTATCGCATGTATTACTGCAGGAACTTGCAAAGATACGTCGCGAAGGAAAGCAAATGCTTTATTTGCGCCCCGATGCCAAATCACAGGTAACATTAGAGTACGATGATAATAATCAACCATCGAGAATTCATACTATTGTTATCTCAACACAACACGATGATTTTGCTGAAGAAAAGAAAATGCTCGAACAAATTAAGAACGATGTTCGCGCAATTCTTATTCCTCGTGCTAAGTCAAGATTTCCAGAAAGAGTACAGAAACTTTTCAAAGACGATTATATTTTGCATGTTAATCCTACTGGTAAGTTTGTTATTGGCGGACCACATGGAGATACCGGATTAACAGGACGTAAAATTATTGTTGACACTTACGGAGGTAAAGGTGCACATGGTGGTGGGGCTTTCTCGGGTAAAGACTCATCAAAAGTTGACCGTTCTGCAGCTTATGCTGCACGCCATATTGCTAAAAACATGGTTGCTGCCGGATTAGCCGATGAGGTTTTAGTTCAGGTTGCTTATGCTATTGGTGTTGCCAAACCTGTTGGTTTATATGTTAACACTTACGGAACAGCTAAAGTAAACATGAAAGATGGCGAAATTGCAGCAAAAGTAAACGACTTATTCGATATGCGTCCGGCTGCTATTGTAAAGCGATTTGGATTAAAAAACCCAATTTTCGAAGAAACAGCAGCTTACGGACATATGGGTCGTGATTTTAAACGCGCAAAAGTAACCCTTATCGAAGGTAATGGAAATGGTGAAAAAGCAATCGAAAAAGAAGTAGATTTCTTTGCCTGGGAAAAACTGGATTATGTAGATAAAATTAAAGCTGCATTCAAAATTTAGTATCAAGATATGAGATTAACGGAAAAAGACGGTTATCAAGTCTTTTTTTGAAAGACACTCTAAAATCAAATAAATTTGCCACGGTTCGAAAAGAGCTGTGGCTTTTTTCATTTTTTACAGAGCTTTAAATAAAACAATTATCAACGTAAGATGAGTTAGACATAAGTTAATTTATATAATATTGTTTATTAAGAATTTTGTGTGTTTTGGTGCCTTTGAGCCTTTGTGGCAAGATTGAAAAAGCAATTTCTTTGCTACTAAGACACCAATACAGAAAGTTTCACAAAGACTTTATGAATAAACTAATATATAATAATAAATTGTTGTAATTAAATCGGAATTAAGCATACTTAAAAAAGGTATTTAGAAGATTGAACTTTCGTTAAAGAAAAATTGTTAATTTATATTAGTATTTTAAAGCTACAATCTTTGAAAATATTGTTTAACTAAGCAAGTCGTTTAAATTAGTAGTTGTAAATTTGTATTTAGAAATATTACAATTATTGTATTGCCAAAATAAAGTAAGATGAGAGCTAAATGGTTTGCTTTATATACAAAATCTAGATCTGAAAAAAAGGTTAATGAGGAATTATTATCGAAAGGGCTAGTAACCTACCTTCCTCTTGAAAAAAAACTTAAACAATGGAGCGATCGTAAAAAGTGGGTTGAAGAACCATTTATTCGTTCATACATATTTGTAAATATTGAACCCAAAAATCTTGATAAAGCATTACATACCCCGGGTGTTGTTAAAGTAATAAGGTTTGAAGGAAAACCGGCTCCGATACAGGAAAAACAGATCGAAATAATAAAATCGATACTGAACAGCAATGAAAATTATGAAGTAAGTTCAGAATCATTTGAGCCAGGCGAAAAAGTTAAAGTTGAAGAAGGGCTGTTAAAGGGTTTAGAAGGAGAATTGGTGTATCATCTGAACAAATACAAGGTGTTGGTTCGTATCGGAACCATTAACCAGAACATACTTATACGCATAAATCCTTCATATTTAAAGAAGGTTTAATTATATTTGAAGGTAAATAGAGTTTTTGGGTAAAAATCCCTAAAAAGCTTGCTTAGAAACAAAAAATTATGTGACTGAGGAAGCGGAGCTGCGTAAGACAATTATCAATTAACAATTACCAAAGATCAATTACCAAATAACAATAATCAATAAAATATTATACCTGTATTTACGTAATAACGCTCATAGCTCGAAGCTCACAGCTCAATGCTTTTCCCAATGATCAAACACCAGAAAACAATTATCAATTAACAATTACCAATGATCAATAAAATATTATACCTGTATTTACGTAATAACGCTCATAGCTCAAAGCTCTCAGCTCAAAGCTTTTCCCAATGATCAAACACCAGAAAACAATTATTAATTAACAATTACCAAATAACAATGATCAATAAAATATTATACCTGTATTTACGTAATAACGCTCATAGCTCAAAGCTCTCAGCTCAAAGCTTTTCCCAATGATCAAACACCAGAAAACAATTACCAATGATCAGTGATTAGTGACCGATGAGTGGTGAGCAATAAGCTGGAAAAAAGCAGCATAGCTGCGAAAGTTTGGAAATAAATAAAATCAGATATATACAAAGTCGCATAGCGACGGCAGAATTTGATAAAAAAACAAGATTACCCGCCTAGCAGGAATTAAATACAATAAAACCATTTATTCGAAACAAGGTGAGAAGTAAACCCCAAACCAAAGATTTAGAAAAGGATAAGAAACATCTTGTCGAAAGCCTTTCTTCGCATCTTTTTTGGGATGTTGATATTGCCTTGTTAGAGCAGGAGAAATCAAAGCGACTTATTATTGAGCGGGTTTTTGCATTAGGCAATTCCCGGGAAATTATGCAGGTAATTAATTATTATGGTAAACCAACAATTTTAAATGTTCTCGAAAATTTAAATTATATTGATTCGAAAACGCTGAATTTCATATCAAAGCTGTTTAATACTCCTCTTAACAAATTTAAATGTTATATCCGGAAACAATCGATCCCTCAACACTGGGACTGTTAAAATCACTTCAGTCTAAATCTTATTTAGATGATTTTTATTTGGCTGGAGGCACTGCTCTTGCTCTTTATTATGGACATAGGAAATCGATAGATATTGATCTTTTTACAAATAAGAACTTTGATACTCAGCAGATGATTGAATCGGTTCAGCAGGATTTTTCTCTCCAGTTGTTTTATACAGCAGCAAACACAATAAAAGGGAGTATATCTAACATTAATGTTGATGTTATCGCTCACAGATATCCATATTTGAATGATCCGGTATTAAAAGATGGGATACGCATTTTATCAGAATCTGATATTATTGCGATGAAATTAAATGCTATCTCTACAAGTGGTCAGCGATCAAAAGACTTTATTGATATTTATTTTGCATTAGAAAAATACCAAATAAGCAGCATGCTTTTGTTCTATCAGAAAAAATATAACCAGCATGGCGATATGCAGGTTCTAAAAAGTCTTGTTTATTTTGATGACGTAGACCTTTCTGATTGGCCGGTACTAATCAAAGAAACAGATTTAACATGGGCTTTAGTAAAGAAACGAATTGAAAAAGAAGTATTGCATTTTATCAAAAAAAACAACGATTAATACAAATAATAATACGCTACTAATTCACCATTTTACCAATAAACTATCTATCCAATGATAACAAAATCAAAATACATTTTACCAATAGGTCTTATTGTGTTTTTACTGGCTTCGTGCACTACCAAAAAGCAACTAACCTATATGCATAATTTGGAACAAACTGAAGAAGGATTTAATATAAAACCACCTCAATACAGAGTGCAAAAACAAGATATTTTGTACATCAACATAAAAAGTATTAATAACGAAATAAATGCATTGTTTCAGACACAACCCATGGAGGGGCGACAGATGTTTCAGAACGAAACAAGCTTGTATATTAACGGGTATGTAGTTGACGATTCGGGAAAAGTTGAGATGCCATTGCTCGGACTAATTCCGGTTGAAGGATTAACCCTCGATGAGATAAAAGTGGTTATTCGGGATTATTCAAAAGTATATCTTAAAGAAGCATCGATCGATATTAAGTTGATAAGCTTTAAATTTACGGTGCTGGGTGAAGTAAAGAAACCCGACACCTATAAAAATTTTAACAATCAGCTTACTGTATTCGAAGCCATTGGTATGGCAGGAGATATTACCGATGCGGGTGATCGGAAAAATGTTTTGGTCGTTCGCCCATCACCAGAAGGAACAAAAACATATCGTATCGACTTAAGCAAAAAAGAAGTACTAAACTCCGAAGCATTTTTCCTTATGCCCAATGATGTGGTTATTGTAGAACCTGTTCGTGCCAAAGCATTCAGGGCAAATATTCCAAATTTCTCACTAGCTTTGTCTACAATCACTACGCTTATTTTGTTGTTGAATTACATTAAATAGATAGGGTGATTAGTGATCTGTGACTAGTGAATAGGAAAAAAGCAGCGTAGCTGCGAAAGTATGGTAAAAGAAATCAGCAGATAAAAATATAGCCGCATAGTGGTGACAGATAGCCGTTACAATAAACAACGATCAAACACCAGAAATTAATTAATGGAACATGATTATTAAAGACGAAATATCAAAAAAGTCTAATGAGTTTAAAAGAGTATGTAAAAGCCATAAGGTTCTTTACTTATACGTCTTTGGATCTTCGGTAACTGATAATTTTGACCTTAAAAAAAGCGATATTGATTTGTTGGTCGAAATAGAAGGAAATGATCCGTTGGAAAGAGGAGAAAAACTAATTTCGTTATGGGATAGTTTTGAAACCTTTTTTAGTCGTAAAGTAGATTTGTTAACCGATTCGACTATTCATAATCCTTATTTGCGAAAAAGTATTGATTCGACTAAAATATTAATTTATGACGGATCAAGGCAAAAAGTAGTTATCTGATGTTTTTTTTGCAATAGAGTTAATTGAAGAATTTGTTAAATCAACAAAAGATTTTAATGGTTTTTCTGTAGATATAAAAACGCAGAGCGCTGTTGAGCGACAACTTAGCATTATTGGTGAAGCAATTAGTAAATTTGACAAACTGTTTCCTGAGCATCAGGTTGAACGAGCACGAAAAATTGTTGGATTTAGAAATAGATTAATTCATTCGTACGATAAAATTGATTCTTCGATAATTTGGGCAATCATTATAAATCATTTACCTCAATTAAAGACAGAAATTACAAATAAACTCAAAGAATAATAGCTGGTGATTAGTGAATAATGAACAGTTATTAGTGATGAAAAAAAGGTATAGGGTATAAGGGTATAGTGGTATAACCGACAGGCTAGAAAAAAGAAACAAGTAAAAAAACACCAGTAAACCAGTAACCCGCCAAAGGCGGGCAAGCCCGAAACGCAAAACCCGCCTCCGGCCTCGACCTTCGGCGGGCAGGTGCGCAACCCGAAACAAAATTAAACAAATGAACTCCCCTGAGATTAAAGAATTTATACGCGAAAACAGTGCTCTTTTCTGGTATATTCCCGAAACCAAAAAGGAAGATATCAGTTCTGAGGTTTTAGTGGAAACAATCCTTAATTATGGCGACATGAACGCTGTTAAAAAACTTTTTAACTTGTTTGGAATAAAGAAGGTTGCTGAAATATTTTTCAATTCGATAAATATAAGTGAAAGAAGAAAAGGAAATTTTCACGAATTAACAATTAATTATTTTACGCTCTTTTTTAAACAATATGCATAAGGAGATCTTAACCAAACAACAAGCAGAGCTTTTACCATATATTGCAAACTTTAAAAGATCATTTTATTTGGTTGGGGGAACGGCTATTGCGCTACATCTTGGACACAGAAGATCTATTGACTTTGATTTGTTTACTTCTTCACGACTGGATAAATCAAAAATAAAGAGCAAATTGAATCAGGTTCCTTTTAAGCAGGTGATGCTTTTTGAAGATGTTGATCAGTTGCATAAGCTTATAAACGGTGTAAAATTTACCTTTTTTTCCTTCCCCTATCAGATTAGGCACGAAATAGCAATTGAAAAAATCATTAGTATGCCTGACTTGCTAACGCTTGCATCGATGAAAGCGTTTGCTCTTGGGCGAAGATCAAAATGGAAAGATTATGTTGATTTATATTTTATACTAAAAGAACACTATTCAATAAAAGAAATATCGGAGGAAGCAAATAAGAATTTCCCATCCCAGTTTTCGGAAAAACTATTTAGAGAACAACTCGCTTTTCACAAAGACATTGATTACTCCGAACCTGTTGAATATATTGGAGAGGAAATACCCGAAGAGGAAATTAAGAATTTTTTAGTTGAAAAAGCTATTGATTTGGAGCTTTAAACAACAATCAAAGCCAAAGACCAAACACCAGATAACAATTTAAAAAGTGATCTGTGATCTGTTGATCAAGATAAAAGATAAAAGTTTAAAGATAAAAGTAGAGGTTCGTAATAAACAATTAACAATTGAACATGTGATGTGTGAACTGTGATCTGTGAGCAGTGAAAGGTGAATAGAAAAAGCTGCAGAAAGAAGCAGCAGTTGGCAGGTAAAGTCCACAGACAATAAACAACAGTCCACGGTTCAAGGTGAACAAATAACATTTAGCAATTTAACAATACTCACGAAATAAAACCTGACTGCCGTTTTAACTGCCGCAGGAAGTCAGGCAGGCTCACAGCTCGAAGCTCTAAGCTCTAAGCTCAAAGCTTTTTTAATACTTTAATTTACCTTAGGCACTTTAAATTACTCCTGCCAAAGGCAGGCAAGTTAGCTCACTTTATGTTCAGTGATTGGTGATTAGTAATTGGTGAACTGGAAGAAAGGAAATAAGTAAGATTTTAAAATAGAATTTTACTATTCACTAGTAACTGCTCACAATTTACTAAACAAAACTTTAGACACTTTTTAACCTTTTATCCCGCCTCAGCGGGCAAGCTTTTTACTTTTGTCTTTTATCTTTTAAAAAAGGCCTTCGCTGCCTCTGGCCCCTAAAGGGGAGCTGCCCACTAGGGAAAAAGCGGCAGCAGGTAAGTGGCAGGAGGCAGTAAAAATGAATATAAAAGCGGCAGTTGGCAGAAAACAATTAACAATTTATACGAAATATTGCTCAAAGCTAGTAGCTCACAGCTCACAGCTTTTTTAACACTTTAGCTCACTTTATGTTCAGTGATTGGTGATTAGTGAACAGTGATTTGTATTTATCACTTAGGCAAGAACCTGCCCGTCCGGCAGGCGGGGAACACTTAGAAACACTAAGAAAAAAGTGGCAGCATTGTCCCCCTTGAGGGGCCTGCCCGACTCAGGCGGGGTGCCCGACAGGGCGGGGGTGGAAAAGGGCAGTGAATAGTGTCCCGATGAATATCGGGAGGTGATTTGGAAGAAAGGAAATAAATAAGATTTTAAAATAGAATTTTACTATTCACTAGTAACTGCCCACAATTTACCAAGAATGTAGCTGCGGTAGTATGGTAAAATCAAAAACAAACAATAATTCATCCGCATAGCAGCGACAGAAAAAACCGAAACACGAAACCCGCCAAAGGCGGGCAAGCACGCAACCCGAAAAGCAAAGAAATTAAATGCCTGAATCAGAAATTAAAATATATCAGTTAGAAGATGGAAAAACTGAAGTACAGGTAAAGCTTGATCATGAAACAGTTTGGTTAAGCTTAAATCAAATAGTTAAATTATTTGATCGGGACAAATCAGTAATATCCAGACACATAAATAATATCTTTAATGAAAAGGAATTAAATAGAAATTCAGTTGTTGCAAAAAATGCAACTACTGCGAGAGACGGAAAAATTTATCAGGTTGATTTTTACAATCTTGATGTGATAATATCTATTGGATACAGAATAAAATCCCAAAGAGGGACTCAGTTTAGGATATGGGCTAACAAAATTTTAAAGGAATACCTGGTTAAAGGATATGCATTAAATGAAAAAAGATTAACTCAACAAAATAAACAATTAAAGGAGCTTCAGGAATCTGTTAAAATAATTGCAAAAGTTCTTAATTACAAGGAATTATCTGATGATGAGAGCACTGCATTGTTAAAAATCATTTCAAATTATGCATACGCGTTGGACATACTTGATCAGTATGACTACCAAACACTTGAAATAAAAAATACTTCGGGTAAAGAAATCTATCGGTTAACCTATGATGAAGCAATAAATAAAATAGAACTCGTTAAGAAAAAACTGGGAAACAGTGCCTTATTTGGCAAAGAAAAAGACAGTTCGTTTAAAAGCTCTCTTAATTCGATTTATCAAACGTTTAATAAAGTTGATTTATATCCAAGCATAGAAGAAAAGGCAGCTAACCTTTTATATTTTATTACAAAGAACCATTCTTTTGTGGATGGAAATAAACGGATTGCCGCATTTCTTTTTTTACTGTTCTTAGAAAAAAACGGAATTCTATTTGATGAATATGGCAATAAAAGATTTGCCGATAACACGCTGGTTGCATTAACACTAATGATTGCAGTTAGTAAACCCGAAGAAAAAGATAGTATGATTAAGGTAATTGTAAACCTGATAAATAAAAATAATTAAAATAAAAGCCCGCAAAGCAAAACAACTGGCCTCAGCTGCCTCTGGCCCCTAAAGGGGTGCTACCCGAAAAGGTATAAGGGTATAAGGTATAAGGAAATAGAAAAACCAGCAACCAACTTATTATAACGTTAAACTTTCGTTGGTGTTCGTTGTAACGGAAATCTTAGACTACAACTACAAGACAAAAATTATCATTACGTTGGAGAGATAATTTTTTGGTGACAAAAGAGATAACAATAAAATTATGATTAATGCAAAAATATCCATACGTTTTTTTGACGACCGCGAAGTGCGAGCAGTTTGGGACGAGCAAAACACAAAGTGGTGGTTTAGTGTGTTGGATATTATAGCTGTGCTTACCGACCAGGACGACTACACCAAAACCCGCAACTATTGGAAATATCTTAAAGCCAAATTGAAAAAAGAAAATAGCGAGTTGGTTAGTGCTACTACCCAACTGAAACTTGTAGCAAAAGACGGTAAACGATATTTGACCGATTTGCTGGATTACAAAAGCATTATTGCCTTTGGTAAAGAATTTCCGAGCAAAAAGGCAAATCGATTTATAGAATGGTTTACATACAGCGATGAAAACATAGACGGTAAAAGCAAAACAAAAGCCTACGCCCTGTTTGAAAGTTCTTTTATCAACAGTATAGAAGTTGGGACAACCAAAGGTTTGCAACAAATACACGCTTATTTGTTTGGCGGATTGTATGATTTTGCCGGGCAAATAAGACAAAAAAATATTTCAAAAGGTGGTTTTCAATTTGCCGTAGCACGCTTTTTAGACGACACATTAAAGCAAATAGAAGCAATGCCCGAAACTACATTTGATGAAATCGTAAACAAATATGTAGAAATGAACATTGCACATCCTTTTATGGAAGGCAATGGCAGAAGCGCCCGAATATGGTTGGATTTGATTCTTAAAAAACGCCTCAAAAAAAGCGTAGATTGGAGTATAATAAGCAAGCAGGATTATATGAATGCAATGATGTTAAGTCCGACAAAAAGTAGTGTTCTAAAATTACTTTTAAAAAATACACTCACCACCAAAATTAACGATCGCGAAATGTTTATGAAAGGTATTGACTACTCATATTACTACGAAGAAAATAACTAAAGAAAAAACAGCAAAAAGAAGCAGTACACAACGAAATAATGAATAACCTTATACATATATTCACGAAATAAAACTCACAGCTCACAGCTCACTGCTCTTAGCTCACAGCTCACAGCTTTTTTAACACTTTAGCTCACTTTATGTCCAGTGATTGGTGATTAGTGTCCCGATAGTTATCGGGAGGTGAACTGGAAGAAAAGAAATAATTAAGATTTTAAAATAGAATTTTACCATTCACTAGTAACTGCTCACAATTTACTAAACAAAACCATAGACACTTTTTAACCTTTTATCCCGCCTCAGCGGGCAAGCTTTTTACTTTTGTCTTTTATCTTAAAAAAAGGCCTTCGCTGCCTCTGGCCCCTAAAGGGGAGCTGCCCACTAGGGAAAAAGCGGCAGCAGGCAGTAAAAATGAATATAAAAGCGGCAGTTGGCAGAAAACAATTAACAATTTATACGAAATATTGCTCAAAGCTAGTAGCTCACAGATCACAGCTTTTTTAACACTTTAGCTCACTTTATGTTCAGTGATTGGTGATTAGTGAACAGTGACTTGTATTTACCACTTAGGCACGAACCTGCCCGTCCGGCAGGCGGGGTGCACTAAGTTATACTAAGAAAACAGACCGTAGTGAATAGTGATATGTGAACGGTGAATAGACCACAGACCGCAGAACATAGTAAACAGTGAATGGTGATTAGTGAACAGTGAAAAAGTGTCTTTCCCTAATATAGGTTGACCATAAAAGTTAACCACATGAAAGCAAATTTAGTAAAGATTCAAAAGCAACGGCGTTTTTCGGAAGAATTTAAAAGAGAAATTGTAAATGACTTTGAAAGAGGC
>JBFXEQ010000041.1:0-26968 GCA_050179935.1 Bacteroidales bacterium
TGCAAACAAATTAATACGACAGGCTTTTGGTTGCATTGATAATATGGCCTATTATAATGCAGAATTATGTTAAAAAATTTGTTTTTTAGCACAGTTCATTGCGAACGAAGTGAAGCAATCTTAAGTTACTGAATATCTATAGATTGCTTCGTTCATTCTTCACTCGCAATGACTTTTTTGGTTGTTTTGAGACAGCCTTTTTTTAATTTGTTTTAATACTATCCCAGCAGGCATTTATTGTATTTGCAACTATCTGTTCAGATAGTTCAACTTCCTGATTTAGAGAAAGTGTTACTAAAACAGCAATGTTGCAAATAATAAGATTTAGTAAAATAACCAGAGGTAAATCTCGAATAATTCCTAATGATTTGCCGGTTTCGAGATAATCGAATATTTTGCTGTAATGAATCTTATTCAGTTCTTTTATTTCTTTTCGGATTAATGGAGAGTTTGAATATTGCTGAAAAAACTCAAATTTTTTAGGATATTGATTAAAATATAAAAACAGATTATTCCATATAAGAGCGAATTTTAGCTTGTAGTTTGATTCGTTTTCAAGCCCATCGACCATTATGCTTGCAATTTCCTTTTTAATATCGGCATATAAGGTATCGATCAGTTCTTCTTTGCTTTTAAAATAGTAATAAATAGTTCCTGCGGCAACTCCCGATTTTTCGATAATCAAGGCCATTGGAGTTGCATGAAAACCAAGTTCGGTAATTAGTTCAAGGGTTGTTTGCAGTACCTGTTCGCGTTTGGTCATAAATTGTAACTGAAAGTTATAACTAATTAATTGGTGAATTTATTAGTTTTTGTTTTGCTGGTTTAATTTATTTAACTGATTATATTTTTCTTGTCTCATTTTCCACCTTTCGCGTGCAAAAGCCTGCATATCGGTAATTGTGTCTTTTTCGTCCACAATTTCAAAACCTAATAACGATTCAATGATATCTTCCATGGTTACAATACCATCCATTCCTCCATATTCATCAACAACCAAAGCAATATGCTCTTTTTTCTCAAGCAAAGTTTCCCAAACACTAAACAAGGTTTTTGTTTCGGGTATAATTACGATATCACGCTTAATGTCTTTAAGTTTCATACTTGTTTGATCTTCTGCCAGTTTCTCAAAAACTTTTTGTCTGAAAACATATCCTGTAATTTGATCTTCAGAACTTGAATAAACAGGTATTCTTGAAAAACGAAGATAATCCTTGTTTTTTAAGAAATCTTCAAGAGACATTTTTTCATTAGCTGTTGAAACTACAACTCTGGGTGTCATTATTTCAGAAACTTTAATACTTTGAAGTTTAATAAGGTTTTGAATTATTTTGTTTTCGTTTTCGCCGAAAATACCTTCAGCTTCCCCGATATTTGCTAATGCAGATATTTCTTCTCTGCTGGTGGTTTGTTCCGATGATCTTTTAGATATGGCTTTTGTTAAATAAGCTGAAATAACTACCAATGGATAGGTAATTATAATCATTCCCTGAATTACACGACTTGAAAAAGTTGCAAGTTGTCTCCAATACCTCGCACCAATTGTTTTAGGAATTATTTCGGTAAGAACCAAAATCAAAATGGTTAAAATTGCAGAAACCAAACCGAAATATACCTCCCCAAATAATTTTGTAGCCTGAGCACCAACACCTGCCGCTCCAACCGTATGAGCAATTGTGTTTAACGAAAGAATTGCAGATATAGGCCTATCGATATTTTGTTTTAACCTGATCATTAATGAAGCCCCTTTTTGACCAGCTTCCTCCTTCACTTTTAAAAATGACATAGGTGTCGAAAGTAAAACAGCTTCCATTATTGAACAAATAAACGAAACAATTAAGGCAAGAAATAAATAGAATAAGAGTAAAACCATGGTTAAATTATTATTCCAAATTAATTAGTTTTTGTTGTTTTAATATCGTCAACAACTTGTAATGCATTAAATAAACTAACAACTCCCGAGGTTGCAGATAATTTACCAAACCTTGTTTTTTTACTTCTTCGTGATGATTGGTTTGGTCGTTTAACTTTTAAATCAGGATATTTATTTACTGAGCTTAGAATTATTCTTTTAATATCTATGGCTGTTAATTCGGGATAGTACGACCAGATTAAAGCTGCAACACCACTAACAACGGGACATGAAAAGCTGGTTCCGTCCATAATGCCGTAGTTATTTTCAGGTGCAAGTGATTTTATAGCAACACCCGGGGCAAATAAATCGACACTTGTTTTCCCATAATTTGAGAAATCAGCTACAAAATCAAGGTTTGCTTCCATTGATGTAGCACCAACTGTTATCCATTGCTCAGTGACAGTTCCTGATTTTGTAATTCTAATCGGGTAAGAAGTTTTTTTATCCAAGTTAACGGATTCGTTTCCAGCAGCATGAATAAATAAAACGCCTTTACCCTGTGCATATAAAACAGCTTCGTCAACAAGGTGTTTTTGTGGCGAAATTTCTTTGCCAAAACTCATATTAATAATTCTTGCCCCATTATCTGCTGCATAACGTATTGCATTGGCGATATCTTTGTCACGCTCATCACCATCAGGAACGGCTTTTAATGCCATTATTTTTACATCAGATGCAATTCCGTCAATACCTGTATCGTTATTTCTTATGGCAGCGATAATACCTGCAACAAATGTTCCGTGTATTGCTCCGGGACCGTAAACGTTGTTATTCCCATAACCTGGTGTAAGCTCTTCGATATTATCACCTATAATATTACGAGGTTCAAATTCGGTATTTAAATGATAATTAAGTTCATCGTTGTTATGTTTTTTAAATTCATCAATCATGTTTATCGAAAAGTCATTTTGTAAAAGAATAGACATTAACTTAACTGATCGTTTTGTGTCTTTATCTGCAAGTTCAATCTTTTCTAAATCAGCAAGATCGTATGTATCTTTATTCAGCTTATCTTTAATAAGTCTGTCAGCAGCAAAGTAATTCGACTCAAAATTATCAATCTGTGATTTGGTTTTTTGTGCCATTTTCAATTGATCGAGGTACGATTCTTTTGCTTGTTGATAAAGCAGGTATTGTTCTTTTTCAGCGTCAGGTATAGTATTTGCTTTTTTACCTTCGTATTTATTTTTAAGAGATTTATAAATCCTCGTTACTTCAATATTTTCAAATTCAATGTTTTCACCTAAACTATTTCCCAAAAAATTCCAGCCATTCAGGTCATCTATGTATCCATTTTGGTCATCGTCAACTCCATTACTGGGAATTTCATTAGCATTTACCCAGATATTTTCTTTTAAATCAATGTGATTGATATCAATACCACCGTCAATTACAGCAACAATAATGGTTGTGGATTTCTTGTTTTGTAAAAGTGTTTCGTATGCCTTATTAACTTCAGCTCCATAAATCAAATCCTTTTCGGGAGATTTTAAATGCCAGTTAAGATAAATGTCTTTTTCATCAATACTTTGATCGGTATTAGTATTTTGAGCAAATACATTATAAAAGCCAAAGCTTAAAATACAAAGAGCTAGCAGTAATTTTTTCATAAAATTTAATTAAAAATTTTGAATGTCCGTTTTATGTCATAAATATTATGTAAATAAATTGAAAATCAATTTGTTTGCCCCAAACCTCTAAAGGGTGCAAATTGATTTTCTTCACACCCTTTAGGGACGGGGCAAATGAAGAAAATCATTAACAACAATTATGAATAAAAGCGGACAATCGTTTAAAAATTAAAAAGAGAAAGAAATCTCTTTCTCTTTTAGTGATTTAGCAAAATTGATAAAATTAGTTGAATATTGCAACTTCTTTTTCGCCTGTAGATTTGGCGTACGCTCTAAACATGAGGTTTGTATTTGTAACCATAGCAATATTCCCATTTTTATCAACTGCAATTATACCACCTTCACCTTTAGCTTTTACAAGTTTATCGAGCACTACGAGGTTAGCGGCATCGATCAGACTCATATTTTTATATTCCATTAAAGCTGAAATATCGTGAGCTACAGTATATCTGATAAAGAACTCACCATGTCCGGTAGCTGAAACGGCGCAGGTATTATTGTTTGCATAAGTTCCAGCACCAATAATAGGTGTATCTCCAATACGGTTATAACGTTTGTTAGTCATTCCACCAGTAGATGTTCCGGCAGCAAGATTTCCGTATTTATCTAGTACAACACATCCAACTGTTCCATGTTTTTCGGCTTCTAAAGCATTCTGAAGTCCTTTCCATCGATCATCGGTGTAAAAGTACGATGAATCGACAATCTCAAGTCCCTGCTGTTTGGCAAAAGCTGATGCTCCTATTCCTGATAATAATACATGATCCGAATTTGTCATTACCTTAATGGCTGCTGATATCGGGTTTTTTATATCGGTAACACATGTAATTGCACCTGCGCTAAGATCAACTCCTGACATAATTGATGCATCAAGTTCATTGCGACCTTCATGAGTAAATACTGCTCCTTTGCCAGCATTAAACAGCGGGCAGTTTTCGAGATAATTTATTGTTTTTTCAATGGCTTCAATACCTGTTCCGCCTGAGGCAAGAATAGATTCGCCAATGGCTAGGGCTTTGTTTAATTCTGTTTTATACAAATCTTGTTTTTCCTGACTAAAATTGGCAGGATCGCTGTTTCCTGCTCCACCATGTATTACAATAACATACTCGGGTTTTGAAACATCAGGCTGTTTCATCTGGCAGCCAATGTTTATTATAATTACGAGTAAAAGAATGCTCTTTTTCATCTGTAGATAATTATTGGTTAAACAGGTTTACAATTTACAAATTATCTGCAAATTAATTTCAAATGTGTTATTTTTACGTTAAGAATTTAATCTGTCTTTAAATAACTAAAAAAATCTTACAATGAAACAACGACTAAAACTCTTTTTATTATATGCACTCTATTGGTTACTGATTTTTATTGTTTCTAGAGTTTTATTTATGGTTTATAGTTTTAATTTGTCGTTTGAAATCACGGTAAAAGAATGGTTTTTAATTATTATACATGGTATAAAGCTTGATATTTCTGCAACAGGCTATATTATGGCAATAATTTCAATTCTTTTCGTAGTTACCTCCTTTTTTAATGGGAGGGTTCTTCGATGGATACTTTCGACTTTAACTCTTGTGTTTTTGGTATTTACAATGTGTATTATTGTTTCTGATTTTGAGCTTTATCAGAATTGGGGATATCGTATGGATGCCACCCCGTTATTTTATATTCTGCAGCCTAAAGATGCTCTGGCTTCGGTCGAAACATGGCTTATATTTGTGCTTCTTGCAGTAACGATTGGACTTACATGGCTATATTTTTATGTATTTAAAAAAACAATTCGGCCAATTACAGAAAAAGTTACCAAAGCTGGAGTTTATACTGCTATATTATTTTTACTAATTACAGGATTAATGATTATTCCGATTCGTGGTGGTTTCGGAATTGCACCAATGAATACGGGTAAAGTTTATTTTAGTAAAAACAGTTTCTCAAATCATGCAGCAATTAATGTTGTTTGGAATGTAATTAATTCGTTGGTTTATAAAAAGAATACCGAAAAAACATATCAGTTTTTCGAGGCTAAGCAGGCTGAAAAAATTTTCAAAGAATTAAATCATCAATCTGGGAACAGACAATATGTATTGCAGAAAAAGAATCCGAACATCGTAATTATCATTCTCGAAAGCTTTTCGTCAAAAGTATTAGAATCTGTTGGTGGCCAATGGCCAGTAGCAAAAAACCTGAACAATCTTTCTAACGAAGGAATATTGTTTACTAATTTATATGCCAATGCTGATCGAAGCGACAAAGGTTTAGTTTCGGTTTTAAGTGGATATCCGGCCCAACCTGCAAATTCGATTATGAAATTTCCTGACAAAACGCAATCGTTGCCTTTTATAAGCAAAGAATTAAAAAAGTTGAACTATGAAACGTACTTTTATTATGGTGGAGATATCGATTTTGCAAATATGCGCTCATATTTTATAAACGGCGAATTCGACAATCTGATTACCGATGAGAGTTTTGATAAAAAAATGCTTACTTCAAAATGGGGAGCCCATGATGAATATGTTTTCGATCGTTTATATAATGATATGCTTGCCGATACAGGGAAATATTTAAAAGTGTTTTTTACCCTGAGTAGTCACGATCCGTTTAACGTTCCGTTTAAATCTGATATTACAGGTACCGATAGGGCATCGCAATTTCTTAATTCGGTTTGTTACAGCGATAGTTGTTTAGGTGATTTCTTTGCAAAAATAAAGCAAACGCCCTGCTGGAATAATACCTTGTTCGTTTTAATCGCTGATCATGGTAGTGCTCGCCCGGGTAATGATAAGGTTTATAGCATTGACAAATACAAAATTCCAATGATATGGTTGGGTGGTGTTCTCGAAAAAGATTCACTAAAAATTGATGTTTACGGATCACAGCATGATGTTGCCAAAACCTTGTTAAATCAGTTAGATATAAATGCAAATCAATTTACTTTTAGCAAGGATTTATTCGATAACACAGGGCAAAAGTTTGGTTATTATACGTTTAACGATGGATTTGGTATTATTGACAGCACCTCAGTAGCTTTGTTTGATAATACTAAAACAGATACTATTTTAATGAATGGGAAACAGGCTGATTCGCTACTTATTAAAGGGAAGACTTTACTTCAGGTGTCTTCTGCTGATTTTCAGAGTCGATAAAAGTTTTTTAGGTTTTGTTGAACATTTGTTCCTGATTAATGTTTGATTAATTAAACAAGTTGAAATCAACCAATTGAATTTGTATATTTAATCTTACAAAAAAAAACCTTAAAAATTACAATTATGGCAAATCTTACTGTAAACTACATGGGGCTATCCTTACGAAATCCAATAATAGCAGGTAGCTCCGGATTAACCAACTCATTAGCTGACATAAAAGAATTTGAAGAAAAAGGGGCTGGAGCAATTGTTTTAAAATCCATTTTCGAAGAAGAAATTCGAAGAGAGCTTGAAAAAGACTTAAACAAAATGAACCGAGCCAATTTTTTGTATCCCGAAACAATGGATTTCTACGATACTTATGCCACAGATGACAGTCTTACGAATTATCTTAAACTTATAAAAGACGCTAAACAATCAGTAGAGATCCCTATAATTGCAAGTATTAATTGTGTAACAGCCGAAAAATGGCCGTATTATGCACAAAATCTTCAGGATGCTGGTGCTGATGCCCTTGAACTGAATGTGTTTATTATGCCTTCTGATTTCGAAATGTCGCCTCAAGAACACGACAAGATTTATTTTAATATTGTAAAAGAGGTAAAAAAACACGTAAAAATACCAGTTGCACTTAAAATTAGTTATTATTCAGCGAATCTTGGTGCATTTATTCAAAAGCTTTCGAATTCAGGAATTGATGGTTTGGTGTTATTTAATCGATTTTACAGTCCCGATATTGATATTAATAATTTAGAAGTACTATCGACTAATGTAATAAGTTCGCCAAACGAATTATCCATTTCGTTACGTTGGATAGCTATTATGTCGGGCAGAGTAGGCTGTGATTTGGCTGCTTCTACTGGAGTACACGATGGTGCTGGAGTTATAAAACAAATTCTTGCTGGAGCTAATGCAGTTCAGGTTGCATCAAGCTTTTATAAAAATGGTAAAAATGTTTTAATCAATATGCTCGATGATCTTACACATTGGATGGATGAAAAAGGATACAAATCGATTGATGAATTCCGTGGAAAAATGAGTCAGCAAAAAGCTACAAATCCTGCAGCATACGAACGAATGCAGTTTATGAAATATTTTGCCGGAAAAGGATTGTAGATAAGTTAAAGGTTAAAGGTTAAAAGTTAAAAGTTAAAAGTTAAAAGTTAAAAGTTTTGGTTGGTGTTTTTAAGTCATGGCTTTCTGACTTCTGACTTCAAGCTTTTATCTTACATCTCATATCTCAAGTCTCATATCTAATAATAAAATGCACCTGATGTTTTTCGGGTGTTTTTATTTTATTGTTACTTTTATGGGCTAATTATTTATAAATGTACGCCATTATAGATATTGAAACTACTGGTTTGAGTCCTGTAAATGAAAAGATTACAGAGATAGCAATTTATTTACATGATGGCGAAAAAATAACGGATAGTTTTACTACTCTTATAAACCCAGAGCGAAGAATACCGGCACATATTACACATTTAACAGGAATAACCAATGAGATGGTCGAAAATGCACCAAAATTTTGGGAGGTAGCTAAAGATATTGTTACACTAACCGAAAACTGCATTTTTGTTGCTCATAATGCATCGTTCGATTATAATTTTATTCGTAGTGAGTTTAAGAGTTTGGGATACAATTATACACGCGACAGGCTTTGCACTGTAAAGCTTAGTCGTAAAATTATTCCCGGATTTAAATCTTACAGTTTGGGTAATTTATGTAATTCGTTAAACATTCAGGTTAATGATCGCCACAGAGCTATGGGCGATGCATTTGCAACGGTTAAATTATTTGAGTTGCTTCTACAAAAAGACCAGACACTTGGACGGAAATCTAATTCGAAATTCTTTAATATCGAGGCCTCCAAAATTGCTGCCTTACCCGAAGAAACAGGTATTTACTATTTTTATAATCAACAGGGAGATATTATTTATATTGGCAAAAGTAAAGATATTAGATCGCGTGTTTTTAGTCATTTTAACAATGATAGTACCACAAAATCAATTTGCATGGCAGATGAGATATTTGATATTTCTTACGAATTAACCGGGAGCGAATTGGTTGCATTGCTACTCGAATCGAATGAAATAAAAGCACATAAGCCAAAATTTAACCGACGACAACGCCGTACATTAAACAATACAGGGATTTATAAACGTACCGATAAGTATGGGTACATCACTTTTTCGGTTGAAAATATTAATGTTGAGGAACCGTTGGTAACTTTTAACTCAAACAAAGAAGCAAGAGACAGGCTTTATTTGTTAAGCGAAAAATATAATTTGTGTCAGAAGCTATGTGGATTATACGAAACCAGTGGGTCTTGTTTTTTTTATCAGATTAAAAAGTGTAATGGCGCCTGTGTTCAGAAAGAACCTGCTGAAATTTATAACAAAAGAGTTGATCTGATGCTTGAGGAACTTAGCCTTGCCTGGAATGATTTTATCGTTATTGATAAAGGTCGCAGGGATGATGAGCGATCGATTATTATAATTTCAAAGGGAAGTTACATCGGTTTTGGATATGCTGATATTGATTATATTAATCAAAATCCCGAAAGTCTTTCTGATGCTATAAAAAAATACCCAGATAACAAAGATGTGCGACAAATTATAAGAACTTACCTCAGACAACATAATGTGGAGAAAATCATAAAATTTTAGCATTAGATATATTAAAGTGAATTGTGATTGATGATTAGTTAATTGGTAAAATGGTAAATTGGTAAAATGGTAAATTGGTAAAATGGTGAATTTGTGAAATTGTAATTTGGTTAATGGTTACTTGTTTCTTGTTTGCCGGTTGCTAGTTAATGGAAATTGGATATTGGAAATTATAGAAATACAAGCTTTTAGTTGCCAGCTGCTTGCCTTGATTGAATAAAAATACTAACATTGCGGTTCTTTGTGTTTTGCTACTTTGCGGCACTTTGCGTGAAAAACTGGTGGTTAAAATCTTAGTTATTTTTTTATCACGAAGTTGCATAAAGTTATTACACCAAGGCTCATAATGGACTAAAATATTAAAATCCTTGCGATTCTTTGCGTTTTAAGCTTTGTGTTACTTTGCGTAATAAATCTAATGATCGGTAATCTGTGAGCTTTTTTCTTCTGACTTAAGTCTTCCAGCTTCAGGCTTACTAATTTTTTCTCTTTGTTTCCCTGTGTTACAAAATCATTTCTTATTTTATAAACATTTGTTTTATCTGTTTGTTATGATTATAAAACAAAATAATGAGCAACACAAACCACAAATATACTAACGAGCTTATTCACGAAACCAGTCCGTATCTTTTGCAGCATGCACACAATCCTGTAAACTGGTATCCATGGGGCGAAAAAGCATTGGAAAAAGCAAGGTCAGAAAACAAGCTTTTACTCATTAGTATTGGTTATTCAGCTTGTCATTGGTGCCATGTAATGGAGCACGAATCATTCGAAAACGAAGAAATTGCTCAAATCATGAACAATCATTTTGTCTGCATTAAAGTCGATCGCGAAGAACGCCCCGATGTTGATCATATCTACATGAATGCTGTTCAGCTAATTGCCGGAAATGGCGGCTGGCCATTGAATTGTTTTGCTTTGCCCGATGGTCGCCCTGTTTATGGAGGAACATATTTTAAACCACAACAATGGAAAGATTTGCTGCAAAATATTGCTTTAGCCTTTAAGGATGATAAAAATAAGTTTGAAGAAATGGCGAATGAAATAAAAGATGGAATTGTCTCTCTCAATAGTTTTTCGGTTAATACTAGCGACAATGATTTTAATTACGAAGAGTTACTCGATATTTTTATAAAGCTTCGCAAACGTTTTGATCATGAAAACGGAGGATTTGTTGGTGCACCTAAATTTCCTTTACCTGTTTCATACTTCTCAATGCTTCGATTTTCTTATCATACCAACGAAAAGGAACCGAAAAAGCATGTTTTATTTACGCTCGACAAAATAATGAGCGGTGGTATTTACGATCATCTTGGTGGAGGCTTTGCACGATATTCAGTCGATCGATACTGGCATGTTCCACATTTCGAGAAAATGCTGTACGATAATGCACAACTTATAAGTCTTTACTCCGAAGCCTATAAAATCAACCCAAATGAGGATTACAAAAAGGTAGTTTACGAAACTATTGATTTTGTAAATCGAGAGCTCAAATCACCCGAAGGTGGTTTTTATTCGGCGTTAGATGCCGATAGCGATGGCGAAGAAGGTAAATACTACGTTTGGGATAAATCTGAAATTGATACTTTGTTAGGTGATAAATCACCTGTTTTCTGCGATTATTATGATATTTCTTCTGAAGGAAATTGGGAGGGAAAAAATATTCTGCGAAGAATAATAGCTAAGGATGATATTGTTAAGAAACATGGAATTTCAATTGTTGAACTGGATCAACTAATTTCTGAGTCAAAAGCTGTTTTGCTGCATCAAAGAGAGAAAAGAATTAAACCTGGCTTAGATGACAAAATTCTAACATCGTGGAACGCTCTAATGATTAGCGGATTAGTCGCTGCATATAAATCTTTCAGAGAAGAAAAATTTCTAGCAATGGCTATTCAGAATGCTGAATTCATCGAGCACAATTTAATGTCGTGCGAATTCTGCCTGCAGCGGAGCTATAAAAACGGAAATGCAAAAATAAATGGTTTTCTCGATGATTATGTTTTGTTTTCTCAGGCATTAATAAATCTGTACCAGGTTACATTTAATTCGAAATGGCTGCACATAGCAAATCACCTTGTAAATTATACTGTACAGCATTTCGTAGATAAGTCAGGGTTCTTCAATTACACGTCGAATAATACTTCAGATTTGATTGTTAATACAATTGAAGTTAATGATAATGTTATTCCATCGTCAAATTCGGTAATGGCACAAAACCTCCTTTTACTAGGTCATTATTATCTCAACGATGGCTACATAAGTATAGCCAGGAAAATGGTTCTGGGTTTAAAAGATGAGATGATAAAAAATCCTTTCTTTTTTGGAAACTGGATTGACTTGCTTATTCAGTTTATACATAAACCTTACGAAGTTTGTATTATGGGGACTAATCCAGCAGAAACACAGGTTGAATTTAATAAAACCTATATACCAAATGTCATTATTGCCGGTGGTGATTCTAAAAGCGGAATACCTTTGCTCGAGAACAGATATGTGAATGAAAAAGTGATGATTTATATTTGTCGTGACAATGTTTGTAAACAGCCCGTAAAATCATTTGCTGATGCATTACAAATCATTTCAAATGAATAAATCCCTTTATCACTTTAGTTCACTTTAATATACTTTAGATCACCTTAGATCACTTTAGTCACTTTTTCCCTAAATAATTTCTAAATCCGAATTCTTAAGCCATCCTTTAGTGCCATCACTGAGCTTTATTTCTCTCCAATCCGAAATTTGGTCTAACACCCAAACCTTGGTTCCTTCGTGTAATACGAAAATATCATTACCACTGATATCGGGCGAGCTTTTTATTGTAACCGATGGACTCATGATAATGGCTGTATCATCATTAAGAATAACCTGTTTTTGCTTATACGAAAAGTAAAGTGATGATAAAAACAAGACAATAAAAAGTAAGCTTATCCAGAATGAAAACTTTTTAAGGCTGTATTTTCTGCTTATCAAATAAATAGTAATAAAAACAAGCGTTGTAAAGAAAAATATAATGCTTAACACTGCCCATTTATTTGCAGAAAAAAGGTTTCGAATACTAATAAACCAATTTGTGATAAAGAATACAGGCAACTTTTCTATTTTATCAACTACATATCGGTTTGCAAGTTCAAGGTTAAACCTGATATCTTCATCGTTGGGCGAAAGCTGCAATGCTTTTTCGTAATAAAGAACAGCTTTTGCTATTTTATTGAGTTTGTAATAAGAATTACCCATGTTATAATATAACTCAGACGATTCATACCCCGAATTGTTTATCTTTTGGTAAGTTTCAATGGCCTGATCGAATTTCCCTTCGATATACAGCTTATTAGCTGTTTCCCAAAGAGCATTGTTGTCTTGAGCAAATGCTCCGAAATATAGAGTTGTTATTAATATGGTAATCAGTATTTTTTTCATTTTTGAACCATTTTTCGAGTTTATTATTTTTTTCTTTGTGATACTTTGTGTCTTGGTGTCTTAGTGGCTAAAAATTAATTATCAATTGCCACAAAGGCTCAAATACACAAAGTAGTCACTAGGATTATTAAATAAAATCAGTATCACATTTATTATTTATCTTTTAAATTGTTGTTGCAACTTACTAATAATCTCAACAGATTCATCATACAATTTATCCATTTGTGTGCTCTCTGATGCAGGAGCATAGCGTGCATATTCGCAACGATCGATAATACTAAGTATATTATCAATTATTTTTGGCTCAATGCCTTTTAGTTCCATTTGTTGCTTAGCTGTATCTTTTGATAATCCTGCTAATGGAATACTAAACTTATCGCTTATGTAACCCCACAATGCTTTAACAAGTTCTTCGTAAAATACTTCTTTCTTGTTTTGCTTTAAGTATTCCGATACTTTCTGTAATCGCTTACGGGCGAATTTATCTGCTTTACGCGTACGTGCTAATAAGGTATTCGCGTTTTCGATTATTTTTTTACGTCTAAGTAAAAAAGCAAAACCAAATAGCAATAAGATGATAAGGTATATTAAAATATACCAAGTTGAACCAAAGAAAAACTTGTTTTTAGGGGTGAGATCAGGATTTCCTTTTTTAATAAAACGAATATCTTTGCCCAAAAACTTAATATCTTCTTTTGTAAATACATTTGTCATGGCTATGGTCGAATCGCCTTCACCTTTTTCTACCTGCAACAAATATGGCCCAGATTTTTGAGTTTTATAGGTACCGTTATTTGTATCGAAATTAGCAAACTCAAACTCAGGAATGGTATAGTCACCAGCATGTCGGGGTATTAAAAGATATTCGAAGGTCTTTGAACCATTTGCTCCATTATCTGAATACTTGATATTATCGCTAATTTTAGGATCATAAATCTCGAAATCAGCTGGAAATTCTATTTTTGGAGCATTAACATATTTAAGATTTCCATTTCCGCTAATCTTAATTTTAAGCGTAATCGCTTCATTTGTTTTAACACTCTTTTTATCAATGGTCGATTCCATTTTTAAATTACCAATAGCTCCTGCAAACGATAATGGTTTATTATCAGGTAATGCTTGTACTTTAATTTTGGTAACCGGACTATATGCCTTTGTCTGAGCTCTTTCGTAGGTTCCGAAAAAATCGTCGAACATGCTTCCCGATCTTCGTTTTGAAGCAACCTGGTAGTAACAAACAAGCTCAAAAGGCTTAATTTCAATTTCTCCGGCTTTTTGAGGATATAAAATATATTTATCAATAACTCCGGTAAGGTAAATCTGGCCATTTATATTTTCCTGGTTGAGTCTTGATAGCGGCGGAACTTCTACTTTTTCTGCAATAAATCCATCAAAGGCGGGTGTTTTATATTCGCCTAAATTAGTTAGGTTTAACTTTGAGTATAATTTAATAGTAGCAATTACATGTTCTTCTCTGTAGGCTTTTGATTTACTTAAAATCACTTTTAAGAATAAATCTGAGCCAGCAACAACTTCAGTTTTTTCAGTGCTCTGAATGGGTTGTGAATAAGAATTGCTTTGGGTGGCAGGTTGATTTTGGGCTGATCCTTTAATAACCTCAATTTTTACTGCATTTGAGGTGTATTTCTTTTTATCAACAGTAACTTCGGCCGCAGGAATAGTAAATTCGCCTTCTTTAGTAGCCTCCAGTATATATGTGTATTTAAGTTCGTAATTTTGGGTAACCTTACCATTAATAATACTTACATTGCTCGATGTTGATGTACTTGGACCAGCGAGAATATTGAAATTTTCAATACTTGGTGGTATAAAACGCTCAGCCTGCGAATTAACCGAATAAGTTAATCTAAACTGCTGACTCACTTCAACCACTCCCGGTGCTGATGCCGTAAATGTTACATCCTGTGCATAAATACAGGTAGTAAGAAATGCCAACACTATAAAATACCAACGTTTCATTTTCCCTTACCTCGCTTTTAACTATTAACTTTCAACTTTCAACTTTTAACTTTTAACTTTTAACTATTCTACCATTCCTTAACAACTCTAGCTTTAGCAGCTTTAGCTTTTTCTTCTTTTAATTTTTCCTGAGTTTTCTTTTCATCATTAGCTAATGCCTGCAATAATCGCTCAGCATCTTCCTTAGAAATTTGTGGTTGCTGTTGTTGTTGCTGATCATCCTTCTTCTCTTGATCCTGGTTTTGCTGATCTTTATTCTGATCTTTTTTGTCTTCGTTTTTATCTTTATCCTGCTGATCTTTATTTTGATCTTGTTGCTGTTGTTGCTGTTGCTGCATCATTTTTTGTGCATAGGCCAAGTTATATTTTGTATCCATGTCGTTTGGATTATTTCGTAATGCTTCTTTGTAGGCATCAATACTTTCCTTAAGCTTCTGATTTTGAAGCATTGAGTTTCCTATGTTATGATAAAGTTTGGCTTTATCTTCTTTGTTTAATTGTTTACCCGACAAATCATTAAATTGCTTTGTAGCATCTTCGTATTTTTCCTGTTTGTATAATGCATCGCCTATATTAAACAATGCGCTATACGAGTTTTTATCTTTATCAATAGCCTTACGATACTGTATTTCAGACTCCTGGTAATTTTCTTTTTCGAATAGTTTATTCCCTTTTCTTATAAACTTACGTTCCTGCTGCGCAAATGCTGTAACAGCAACAAGAACCAAAATATATATGCTGATAAACTTAATCCACTTCATATTACGCATTTATTTTAAAAATATTAAAACTCGAAAATCGCTTGCTTTTTCTTTCTGTGATTAATAGTTCTATGATCATAAATAAAATTGCAATACCTAATAAATATTGATATCGATGCTCAAATTCGGTATAAATCTTAGTTTCTACTTCTTGTTTCTGCATTTTATTAATCTGCTCTAAAAGTTTGTTCAGCCCAACATCGCTGTTATTGGCACGAATGAATATCCCTTCAGTTTCTGAAGCTATTTGCTGTAAAACCACCTGATCGAGTTTACTAATCACAACACTTCCATCGCGGTCTTTTAAGAACACGGTTTGTCCATAACCTTCGCGAATAGGAATAGGAGCACCTTCGGGACTACCCATGCCAATCGTATGAATTGTTATTCCTTTTTCTTTAGCCAATTTAGCTGCTGCTACTGCATCGTCTTCATGATTCTCGCCATCAGTAATAACAATTAAAGCCTTGTCCATTTCAGTTTCGGGAGTAAAAGAATTCATGGCTAAATCAATCGCAGATCCAATTGCCGTACCTTGTTTTGTAACAATACCAGTGTTTATCGACGATAAAAACATCTTAGAGGCAGCATAGTCGGTAGTTAACGGAACTTGAATATACGAATCGCCTGCAAAAATAATTAGTCCAAACCGATCGTTTTCTAATTTATCAATTAGCTTTGAGATAGCTTGTTTGGCTCTTTCTAATCTGTTTGGCTGAATATCTTCAGCAAGCATGCTATTCGAAACATCAAGTGCAATAATTATTTCAGCTCCTTTCTTCTTTACAATCTCAACCTTTGATCCGAATTGTGGATCAGCTAAGGCAACAATTGCTGCAATAAATGAAACTGTTATAAAAATAAATTTAACTAATGGTCTGTTCTTCGAAACAAATGGCATTAACTCTTCAATGATTTCAAGATCACCAAACTTCCTAAGCGAACGCTTTTTATGAATTACAGTTAATATGTACAAAAATAGTAATGCAGGAATTGCAATCAATAAATATAAATATTCTGGATGACCAAACTTAAACATAATCTAATAGTTAATTTTAAAACATATGTTATTTATAAAATTAAATTTGGACTAAAGTCCTTTTTCTTTTCTCTTTATAACCCGAGCCTTAAGGCTCGGGTAAGGTAATGCCTCTAATTTTAGGGCTTTAGCCCATAATAATTTATGGAATCTGTCGTAATAATGTATATCTCAATAATAGCTCAGCCAGCAATAACATTAATCCCAAAAGCACAAATTTCAGATACTCTTCTGTTTTTTGAGTAAATTCACGAACATCAATTTTTGTTTTCTCGAGTTGATCTATTTCACCATAAATCATTTTAAGTTTTTCGTTGTTTGTGGCGCGGAAATATTTTCCACCTGTTTTTTCTGCTATTTGAGTCAATATCTCTTCATCAATTTCAACTGGTACATTCTGAACTTGCACGCCGTAAACTGTTTTAAAAGGGTAGGGGGCATTTCCCATGCTACCAACGCCAATAGTATAAACCCTTATACCAAATGTGTTGGCTAAATCAGCTGCAGTAAGTGGAGCTACCGAGCCACGATTATTTACTCCATCAGTTAACAGAATAACAACTTTGCTTTTTGCATTGCTGTCTTTCAACCTATTCACAGCATTTGCCAATCCTAAACCAATTGCGGTTCCATCCTCAATCATTCCGCTTTTAACTTCTCTAAACAGATTTATAAGTACTTTATGATCAGTTGTTAGTGGGCATTGAGTAAAACTTTCGCCACTAAAAACCACCAATCCTATACGATCTGTTCTTCGGCCCGAAATAAACTGTATTGCCAGGTCTTTTGATGCTTCGAGCCTATCGGGTTTAAAATCCATGGCTAACATACTTCCAGAAATATCAAGTGCCAGCACAATGTCGATCCCTTCAGTTGATTCATTCTTCCAGTTTAAGGTTGATTGTGGCCTTGCTAGAGCAATTATAAATAATGCCAGTGCAACTATTCTCAGTACAAATAATAAATGTCGCAAAAAATATTTATACGATATAAAATTCTTGCCAATTCCTTTCAGCGTGCTTATTTGTATGCTTGCATTTAAATCTCTGTTTTTAAAAATATACCATATAATAATAGGTATAATTAAAATCAGGAGATACAGTAAATTTGGATTTGCAAATGTTATTTCCTTCATATCTAAATTTCTGTCTTTTCGTTGTTGTCAATCTTTTCTGTTAATGGTTTACTTTCGGATGCTTTTTCATCTGAGCCATCGTTTTGTTCCGTTTCTTCGACAATAATTAGTTTTGTGTTATCAACAAAGGTGTAGGCCTCAGTAAAGAGTTTTTCATTTTCGTTGGCTGTTGGTTTAAATTTTGCAAACTTAACGAGGTCTGATGTTTCAAATATTTCTTTTAAGTTAGAAAATAGTTTTTCATCATGATAATCAGAGTCTTTGTATGATTTTAATATTTCATCACTTGTGCGTTCCAGTGTGCGAATAGCATATCTGTTCCATAAATATTGTCGTAAAATATCTGATAAGCGGGTGTAATAATCCTTTATTCTCTCGTTTTGCCAGAGTTTATCGTTTTTTAAATTTTCTAAATCCCTAAAGGCAATAATATGTGCAGGCTCCAGAGGTTTAAGCCTTTTAAAAATAGGTTCTTTACGTTTTATTTTTATGATGATGTAAACTAAACCGGCAATAATAATTAGTACCAATAAAATGCCTAGGATGTAGGGCAGAGCTTCTTTAAATGTTACTGGTGCTGCATAAGGGAGTTTAATGTCTTTTATAATATTTGTGGTATCTAATGGAACTGAATTAACGGTTAACGCTAACTCATTGGTGTAAATAGTATCAATCTCATTATTGTTTCTGATTAATATAGCTATTGGCGCAATAATATACGAACCCGAATCGAAAGCTGTAATAATTACATCTTTTTTTATTATCATATTACCATTTTCCAAAATGGTTGTATCTGTTTTTAATTGCTCAATAACCTCAATGGTATCAGATAATTTTTGAACAAATTCGGGTAAAGCAACAAGAACATGCTTGGGTTTGTTTACTGAAATATTAAGTTTTACCTGATCACCAATTAGTATTTTATTTTTTTCGAGCTCAGCTTTAGCTGATATATCTTGTGCAAATGTATTAGCGCTAGCCGATATGAATACCCATAAAAGAATAAGTATATTTTTATATATTGATTTAGATTTAATCATTGTGTTACAGAACATAGTAATTATCGTTTCTTAAATAACTTAATTAGTGGCTTAACATAATCTTCATCTGTAGCGATTGATACAAAATCAACCCCAGCTTTAGACAATATCTCGTTTGTAAGTTGTTCGTTTTTTCTCCACCATCCTGAGTAATGATTTCGTAATTGCTCACTCGATGTATCAACCCACGCGTATTGACCAGTTTCTGCATCTTTTAAACGTATTAAACCAATATCAGGAAGTTCTGTTTCGCGCTTATCGTATATTTTAAGTGCAATAACATCATGTTTTTTATTGGCTATACGCAAAGCCTCATCAAACCTTGGCAACCCTGTTTGCTGATCATCATCGATAAAATCTGAAATAATAAAGGTTGTGCTTCTTTTCTTTATTGCATTGGTAAGATAGCGTAATGCTTCAGAAATATTGGTTTCTTTGTTTTGTGGTTCAAACTCCAATAACTCTCTGATAATTCTTAATATATGAGTTCGTCCTTTTTTTGGAGATATGAACTTTTCAACTTTATCGCTAAAAAGAATAACTCCAATTTTATCGTTATTCTGAATGGCTGAAAATGACAGAACCGCAGCTATTTCAGTTATGAGGCTCTTTTTTAATTTCGATTGGGTTCCAAAAGATCTGGAGTTGCTAATATCAACAAGGAGCATTACGGTTAACTCGCGTTCTTCCTCAAAAATCTTTACAAAAGGATGATTAAATCGGGCTGTTACGTTCCAGTCGATAGATCTGATATCATCACCAAATTGGTATTCGCGAACTTCGCTAAATGCCATTCCGCGACCTTTAAAGGCGCTGTGATACTCGCCTGCAAAGATGTTTTTAGAAAGCCCACGGGTTTTTATTTCTATTTTTCGTACTTTCTTAAGTAGTTCTGAAGCTTCCACAATTTCGTCTCTTTAATGATTAGTAAAATCATTTTTCGAGCTTCTTGGTGATTACGGAAAAATACCATTCTTCCTTTTTAATCTGTATTACAAAATTATATTTACCTGTTTGGTAATCGTGCCAGGTTAAATCTTTTTTATACTCATAATGTGTGTTTAACGAGTCGATGGTTTGCTTTAAAAAACTATAATCGCACATAAGCTGACTATATTTGCAATAACCATCATCATCGAGAACAAAAAGCAAGGTACGGTAACCATCAAAATCCTCATATTTTATAAAACTATTTTTTCCTCCAAAAACTTCTTTGGCAAAATAGTAATCTTGATGGTTTTCGCTCATCTGCTTTTTTATTTCCAATTTATGAGAACCAACATAATTTTGACCAAGAACATTAAAGCCCGAAACTACAATTAACAGAAGTACAATTATTTTTTTCATATCAGATCTATATAACTTTATGGAACCTCAATAGTATTAAGGATTTCCGTAATAATATCTTCTGATTTTATATTTTCAGCTTCGGCTTCATAAGTAAGTCCAATTCTATGACGCAAAACATCGTGACAAACTGCACGTACATCTTCTGGAATTACATAACCTCTGCGTTTTATAAATGCATAAGCTTTCGAAGCCATTGCTAAATTAATACTTGCACGAGGTGAACCACCATAATTAATCATTGCTGAAAATTTCCCCAACCCATAATTTTCCGGAAATCTGGTTGCAAAAACAATATCGAGAATATATTTCTCTATTTTTTCGTCAAGGTACACATCTTTTACCACATTTCTGGCATCAATAATATTTTGTGGTTTTAAAATGGTGTTAGCCTTAGGAAATTGTTTTGCAACATTCTGACGAACGATCAATTTTTCTTCCTCAATTTTTGGATAATTAACCACAACCTTTAACATAAAACGATCAACCTGAGCTTCGGGTAATGGATATGTGCCTTCCTGCTCAATTGGGTTTTGTGTTGCAAGTACTAAAAATGGTTCTTCCAATGGATAAGTCTGATCGCCAATAGTTACCTGGCGTTCCTGCATTGCTTCGAGTAATGCACTCTGAACTTTTGCAGGTGATCTGTTAATTTCATCGGCCAATACAAAATTGGTAAAAATAGGACCTTTTTTAACCAAAAACTCTTCTTTTTTCTGGCTGTAAATCATAGTACCAATTAGGTCAGCAGGTAAAAGGTCGGGTGTAAACTGAATTCTGCTAAATTTGGCATCGATAGTATCGGCTAGCGTGTTAATTGCTAACGTTTTTGCTAAACCAGGTACACCTTCGAGCAAAATATGCCCATTAGAGAGTAAACCGATTAATAAAGAGTCGACAAGATGTTTTTGTCCAACTATAACCTTACCCATTTCGATTTTTAGTAAATCAACAAATGAGCTTTCTTTCTGAATCCGGTCGTTTAGTTCCTTTACATCAATTGTTTCGTTCATAATTTAAAAATTTACAAAAGTTACATAAATTTTAATTGTTCTAAAAAATAATTGTTTGATTTTAACTTCTGTTATTGTAAAATCAAGTACAATATTAATTGTTTAAAGTGTTAATGAATGTTAATTTTTTTTAAGAAACACTAACTCTTTATCAATTATCAAACACCAAACACCAAACACCAATTATCAATTTGATCTGTGAATAGTGAAAGCTATGAGCCTTGAGCTTTGAGCTCCCACTAGTCATAATTAACTAATTTACTATTTTACCAATTCATAATTCACCATAATAACTTTAGCTCACTTTAGCTCACTTTAGCTCACTTTAGCTCACTTAAATTTACTTTAGTCACTTTAAACTAATTTTCTTATCCAAATTTGTTAGATTTGTAATCCTAATCATCATTTGAATTGAGATATTTTATACAACTAAGCTATTTAGGTACAAACTATTGTGGTTGGCAAATACAACCCAACAATGCAACTATACAGGAAGTTTTAAATACTGCTTTTTCGACTGTATTACAAGAAAAAATTGAGATAACTGGTGCCGGTAGAACAGATACTGGTGTTCACGCTTCATACTATATCGCTCATTTTGATTCGCAAAATGAATTATTACATAATGATCAAAAAGTTTTATTAAAAATAAATGGTTTTTTACCTATCGACATTGCGGTTCAGAAAATAGTTCAGGTTTTACCCGATGCACATGCACGTTTTAATGCCACAAGCAGAACTTATAACTATTTTATTCATCAACAAAAAGACCCATTTATTGTTGAAACATCGTGGTTTTTGCCCTATAAGCTCGATATACAAAAAATGAATGATGCATGCAATTTGCTTCTGCAGTTTACTGATTTTACCAGTTTTAGTAAACTACATACCGATGTAAAAACCAATAACTGCAAGATTTTTAATGCTCAATGGATTCAGGATGATTACAAATTAATGTTTACGATTAAAGCCGATCGATTTCTTAGAAATATGGTTCGCTCTATTGTTGGCACTATGATCGATGTTGGAAGAAGTAAAATTAATCTCGAAGATTTTGTTCAGATTATTGAAAGAAAAAACAGATCGGAGGCTGGAAGGTCGGTTCCTGCTCATGGCTTGTTTTTATCAGCCATTGAATATCCGAATGAAATATTTTTAAAATAGAACAATTACAAGCATCAGAATCGTTGAAAAATTCATAAATTTCAAAAATTATTGATATTTGATTGTTAATTTATCTCAATACAAAATAATTTATTATCTTAGGTTCACATAAACTAGTAATAAACCATGAAATTCAGATTTACAATTGCAAAACGGCTGATTTTGAGCTTTGGCTTAATAACGATAGCTATTTTAGTAAATAGTTTTTTTATAAATAACACACTTAATAAAAGCCTCAAAAAAAATACTGAAATAACAACCGTTTACGCTCCATCAGCAGATAAACTCAATAATCTGTCTGAGATGATCGTGAGCTCAAAAATGTTAATCAAAAACTGGGTTTACATCGATAAAAAGCAAGATACATTTGATAAACTAAAGCTACAAGAATTGCATTCTGTAAAATTTAATGAGTTACATAAATCATTATCAAAGCTAAGTGTAAACTGGACACCAGAAGAACAAAAATGTTACAATGATATTTTTTATGCAGTTCGCGATACTTTATTCCCAATGCATCAGTTAATAATGGGTCAGCTCACCAAAATAAGCGATTATGAAGATTCGTATAAAATGATGTTCGAGATATATCCTTTGGTTGAAGAAGGAGGAGAAGTGATCTTATTAAGTGATCAGATTATAGAAAAGCTTAAAAAATTAACATCGATGTTGCAGGAAAAGGTTAATTCTGAGCGAATTAATATGGAAGCTTCCTTTAACCAACTTGAGAATTTTATTTATATCGCCGGTATTGTTTTAATTGTTTTGGCTATTTTAATGGCTCTTTATTTGGCAAATAGAATTATACGACCTGTAAAGTATTTCAGAGAGCATTTGGTTAGTATGTCAAAAGGAGTTTTGCCTAAACAAAAAGTCAAAGAAACTCAGGACGAGATTGGCGATATGGCAGCTGCATTAAATGAACTCATTCGCGGATTAAAGGAAACAACAGAATTTGCATTGGAAATTGGGAAAGGAAATTTTGAGTATCAATTTGTTCCGTTAAGTGATGAAGACGATCTTGGCAATGGATTACTTACCATGCGTATGAATCTAAAACATGCATCGGAAGAAGAAGCCCGAAGACAAAAAGAAGATGCACAGAGAAATTGGTCGTCGCACGGTATTGCTAAATTCAGTGAGATTCTTCGCCAGAATAATGATAATATCGAAAAGCTTACCTACGAGGTTATAAGCAATCTTGTAAAGTATTGCGATGCCAATCAGGGCGGGTTATTTTTAATTAATGATGATCAGCAAAATAACAAATATGTCGAATTGGTTTCTTCATACGCTTTTAACAGAAAGAAATTTCTTGATAAACGTATTGAAATGGGCGTAGGACTTGTTGGAAGATCAATACAAGAAGCCGAAACCATTTATATGACTGAAATACCAAATAATTACATTACTATAACATCAGGATTGGGTGATGATAATCCGAAAAGCTTACTTATTGTTCCTTTAAAAATTAATGATGAAGTTTATGGTGTTATCGAAATGGCTTCATTTAAGGAGTTCGAAAAATATCAGATTGAGTTTGTTGAGAAAATAGGAGAGAATATCGCAGCTACCTTATCAGCAGTAAAAATTAATATTAGAACGGCACAATTACTAGAGACTACAAGACAACAAGCCGAAGAGATGAAAGCGCAGGAAGAGGAAATGCGTCAGAATATGGAAGAACTTCAGGCTACACAAGAAGAATCTGAACGACGAGAGAATGAGCTTGAGCGTAAAGTAGCTGAATACGAACGATTAAGAAAACAACAGGAATCATTTGTTAAAAAACTGGGTGGATCGTTTACAGGCGAAATGGTTTCTGCTCTCGATGAAGATGATGATGAAGATAATAATACAACAAAGAAAGATGAGCCTGAGGAAGAAATTTAGTTTTATACTTTTATAAATTGAAAAATCCGGGTTTTAATCCGGATTTTTTTTTGATGATATGAAATCGACTAAACGATCTTGAAAACAAATCCAAATCTTAATGATTGATTAAATGAATTATATTTCAAAAATTCATTGAACAAACTACCATAATATTCTGAGTTCGATTCTAAATAGCTATAATTTATGTTATAATCAATTCTTAATCTTACTTTAGGTGAAATATAATAGTTTATAAGCAGATTGCTACTTGGTTGCAAAATAAAATGACTGATTTTAATCTCATCATTTGTACTCATAATTTCTTCACCAAATGCATTAAAATAATATACTAAAAAAGAAAGTTCTAAATTAGTTCGAGTGGAAGGATAAAATCCCAGCATATAATTAATAGTTGATTCTAATTGAGGCGAATCAATCGTAACGTCATAAGGTAAGTCTTTTATGGTACCTTTTTTATACTTTCCAAAAAAACTAAAACTAAAAGAACTCTGCCAGTAAAGATTTACTGGTTTTTCATAGTTGTATTTGGCTCCAAATCCAATACCATATTCAAATTTTTCTTCGTAGCTTTTATAAGTATTGCCAGTTTCATCTTTATTAATATTCTGATAATCGCTTGATAAAAATTCAGGCTTAATTCCTATAGAGATTCGTTTTCCGGATTTTCTAATTGGTTGTGCAGCATAATTCCATTGATCATTTAAAGTAACATAGTATTTCGAATCCATAGTAGAAATAAATCCTTCTGATTGCAAAACTGAATCGATAAGCTCTATATCTCTCATGTTCTTTAATCTTGAATCAAAAAATCGTTCTTTTTTAAGATCTGATATAAACTGAGAAAACTGAATTATTTCTTCATCTGTTGGAGTTCTGGCCAATCTTCCTAACTTGTTTAACTCATCAAAAACATATATTGCCAACCGGGCATCTTGAATTTGTTCAATTCTACCAAATCCGGTAAGAATTGGTATCGATAGGTTGTACTCATTAATTTGAATCTGCTGTGTTTTAGAATAATCGTACTGATGCACATAATATGAACCACCGGAAAAGTCAAGATCAGTTTCAAGGAAAAAATCAGGTGAAAAATAAAACCGATTTTCACTCAAAAGGTTTATATTTCCATCGTAACCATAGTTTTCATACTTTAAGATTTCTTTATCATTATATTCAGAAAAAGCAGAAGAAAAAGTTGTTCTTACTTTCTGATTTAATTGCAGTTTTTCTGTGTTTTTATAAAACGAATAGGAAATATTTCCATTTCCTGAAACCCCATTGTATTTTAAATAGGTATCATCAGAAACTCTGAATTTTCGTTCGGTTACTGAATTCTGACCATTTAAATCAAGATTGAAATCAAGCTGATGGTAACTTATATCGGGTAATTTATAGCTTGAAAGATTAAAACTCGAAAGCTGTGCAAAAATGTAAAAAGGAGTAAATACAACAAATACTAATGTGATAAGTTTTTTCATTTTTATAATTATAAGTTTTCATTTTTAATTGCATTTTTAATATTATCTAATGCTTTCTGAACGGTACTTAGAGGGCATGCAACATTCATACGCATAAAACCTTCGCCGCCGTGGCCAAACCAGCGACCATCATTGAATCCAACCTTTGCTTTTGTAATAAAAAAATGCGAAAGGTTATCCCCTTCTAGGTTTAATTTACGACAATCGAGCCAAATTAAATAAGTACCTTCCGGTCTGATCATATTGATTTGCGGGATATTCGCTTTTATATATTGTTCAACATAATTAATATTTTTACTTAAATATACCAGCAATTGATCTAGCCATGTTTTTCCATTGGTATATGCCGCTTCAGAAGCTGAAATGCCAAAAGTATTACCCATTCCTACATGAATTGTATGAAGTGTTTTTTCATACCGGTTTCTTAGGTCTTCGTTTTGGATTATTACAGATGATGTGGCTAACGAGGCTATATTAAACGTTTTGCTTGGTGCAATGCAAGTTATTGTTTTATCTGAAATTGCATCAGAGATCGATGCCATTGGAGTGAACTTATTTGGCGAAAACACTAAATCAGAGTGGATTTCATCAGAAATAATTAATACATTATTTTCGACACATAGTTTTCCTACTTTTTCAAGCTCATCTCTTTTCCATACCATTCCGCCTGGGTTATGTGGATTTGAGATGATAAGCATTTTTGCCCCTTTAAGTTTGTTTGCTAAATCATCATAATCAATGAAATAACGTTTCCCTTTTAAAACTAAAGGGTTTTCAATTATCTGCCTCTGGTTATCCTTGGTAACAAAAGAAAACGGGTGATAAACCGGAGGTTGAATTACAATCCTGTCATTGGGTTCTGTTAATGCAAGAATAATTAAACTAAGTGCAGGCACAACGCCCGGACTAAAAGTGATCCATTCTTTTTTAATATCCCAGTTATGCTTTTGTTTAACCCAATTAATTATTGAGGTATAATATGAATTCGGTTTACTGCAATATCCAAATACCTCATGTGTTAACCGATCTTTGAGTGCATCAATAATAAAGTCGGGTGTTCTAAAATCCATGTCAGCAACCCACATCGGAATTACATCATTAGTTCCAAAAATTTCCCTTCGCGAATCCCACTTTTCACATGATGTGTTTTCGCGGTTTATAATTTCATCAAAATTGTAAATCATGAATTTTACTTTTACTAAATCATAATTAATTCTACTTTAACAGATTAAAAAAAGCCTTTAAAACATTGATATTCAAGAAAAAAATGTTATTTTTAATTCACAGAAAAACAGGCTTATCGTTCCGAAAAATGTTTAATACAACGTAAAAAT
>JBFXEQ010000042.1:0-3330 GCA_050179935.1 Bacteroidales bacterium
TGAAAGCCACGATTACTTCCTGCAGCGGACCTGAATTTTCATTGCTTGTAACCTGGAAAGTTATATCAAAAGTAATTAGTGTCATCGATACGTTTATTGCCAGATTAGAGTCAACGTCAATTGAATCAGTATATTGGTAATATTTATCCTTGGTTATTGTATATTTTTTATTTAAGCCATACTCAATCGAATCAAAAATGCAGTTTCCTTCTGTATCGGTTGATTTTTCTTGTCCATCAAATAAAATTACGGCTGCTTCTATTGGATTGGTTTCATCTGTAACACTTAATGAAACCTGATAAATAGCTGTACCTGGTGCAAGGGTTACATTTTCAGTAACATCAGAATATACATCTATTGTATCAAGGTAGTTTTCATAGTCAGGTTTTCGAATCAGGTAAGGATAGTTGCTGTTATGTGGAACATCATTAAAAACTGCTTCTCCATTACTATTTGTCAACTTATCTTCGTTATTAAAATTAATAAGCGCATTTTCTACTAATCCCTCTGATCCGTTCACAACAAACGTAACATCATATCTCAAAGGTTCTAGTAATATTTGTTTGGTTATATCTTCTGTAACATCAAGTGTATCAGTATATAGGTTGTATCCATAGGATGAAATAATATATTCTTTATCCAAAGCATATTCAACATCATTAAATATCGCTTGTCCTTGTATTGTTGAAAGAGATATTCCATTAAATGTTATTTCTCCGTCTATAATTGATTGATCTGTTTTATCAAACAATTTAAATGTAATGTTGTGTTTTGCAATGTTTAAAAGGACAGTATCACTTGAATTTTCGAATAGATTAATAGTTTGAATATGATCAGAGAAACCTATTGCGGTAACTTTCAACGGAATATTTATTCCTTCAGGTACATTTTCAAAAGTTGCAATTCCGTCAGCTAAAGTTGTTATGATATCATCATTGAGAGTAACAGAAGCTCCTTGCATTGGTCCATTATTATTGGTTACTAAAAGGCTATAAGAGTGGGTCTTTATGCTACTAATCATTGCTTTCCATCCTTTTTTAGTTTCATAATCATCTGAATGAAATACAAAAGTAAGAGCACCATTTGGGTTTGTTGCAATAATTTTGCCAGGAGAATTTGTTCCACAGTACTTTCCGATTATTGGATCAGTTGTGGTTAATCCATCATAAATGGTTAAATAATCATAATCACAGGTTGAATGGGATTCGATTTCGAAAGATAAAAATTCTACCTGAATATTTTCATTAGTATCAATTGGTCTAAATGTAATCAAGTAGTCTTCGTCATCTGAGTAGTTATTCAATTCACCTCCTGAGTCGTAAAAACAAACTTGATTAGCTTCAATACTTCCTTGCTCTGAGATCAATACAGAAGGAATTTCTCCAATTATGAGTTCTCTATAAGCTTGTATGGAATAGAAATTATTTATAATGTCAGTAATCTGAAAATCAAAGTATACTTTCTGACCAGAATCAGCCAATGAATTAGCCGTTATATTAAATTCTAAAGTATCAGTACTTTGATCTTCCATAAATATGTTGTTAATGACAGAGGTATTCAAATCAATTATGGTATCCCCATTATTAAGCATTACAACCAATGCATTAAGATCGTTAATTGATGCATGTCCTGTGTTTGAAACTATTAGTTGTAGGTTTGCAGTTTCTCCGGGATCAAGAATACCATCATTATCACCAGCATAATCATCAATAAGGATGTTTCCTATTTCAATCGCAGGAGCATTTAGATAAAGGTCTATGGTCGATTTCCATGTATATAGATTTGAATTATAATCTGTACCAGTTATCTCAAGATTAAAGTTTACAAGTGTTTGATCAATAATGTCGTTTTCTATCTCGATGGTAAATGCATCATCAATAAGAGAAACGGTATCAGTTAAAATAGTTCCATAGGTTTCTAAAGAATCAATAATTACAACATTGGTATCTGTAGACGAAAGCTTAGCAACAACATTATATGCATCAAATGCTTCTGAAACATTTTTTAATTGTACCGAAAGTTTAATATTTTCGCCATATTCCAAAATGTTATTATTATTTCCCAGCTCATCATTTATTTCGATAAAATCTTTAATTACATAAGGTGTTGTTGAAGGAATTACAGCTATATCGGCTATTTTAGGTATTCGGTTTTGCTTTGTAATAACCAGTTTTGCAGTACCTACTTCGTCCAAACCTGAAAAACTGAGATTAACCAATCCATCGGCTCCAGCGATCTTAGCATCGAGCAAATCGCCATTAAATGATAGAGCAACATATGCATCTTCTTCGGCTATAACTTCAAAACTTGATGTGCCAATGATTATTTCATTTTCATGAGATGAAATGAGGGTTGTAGGCTCCTTTACATAGGGAACTAATGATGGATCGCCCATGAGGTGATAAATTTCCCAGTAATAAAGTTTACGAGTTGAGGAGGAGGCTTCAACAGCCAAGTTTCCAGCAACATTTATCTGACCTTGTGTAGTAAACCAATCATCTTTTGCTTCACTGTGCGAATGGAAAAAACGATCGTAAGCACCAAGATTTGCAGCATCGTAGGTTGGATTAGCTGAAATAGATGCTCTTTTACCAATGCCCCAATAGTAATCTTCGTCCCAATAAGTAGAATTTGATGCTCCAATATATCCAACGGCTCCTTTGTTAACGGCTCTTACAATTTCTTCTCCAAAACATGTTGTTTCTCCGAACATTAAGGACTGGCAACAATTTCCTATCATTAAAGGATACATATCTGTATTAGTCAAATTGGCTATATTTGCTATTGAAAACGCAGGATCATACCAACCACTGCTGCTGCAATGTGCCGTATAGTTTGCAAGTGAAACACCTGCACTTATATAACTTTGAAAAGATGCAGATGCACCTGGACTATTTGACATCATAACTCCACTTGCATCATTATATAAATAATAATAAGATGTTATTCCGTTATCTGGATTAGTATAATTATCATTTGAATAATTAACAAATCCATTACCATAGGTAGGAGCATAAGTTCCGTCTACTCCTGCAATTAAAACCACATTATTAAGGTACGAAGGGTCTGGCATCAAATATTTTTCAATCTGTAAGGTTTTATCTATCTGCGATTGAAGGTGCTCAATAGTTGTAGCCGAAAATCTACCACCAAAAACATCGGGTAAATTGTCGCCACCGGTTAATGTATAGTAGTACAAATCAGTAACATGACTTGCTGAATTGCCACTGAATGTAGGTATTTGTGCAACATCGCCAACCAATAACACAAAAGTTGGAGCAGTTCCATCATCTGGCGTATCGTATAATCCTTGTAAATAATTTTTAATTG
>JBFXEQ010000042.1:3430-26492 GCA_050179935.1 Bacteroidales bacterium
GTAACATGACTTGCTGAATTGCCACTGAATGTAGGTATTTGTGCAACATCGCCAACCAATAACACAAAAGTTGGAGCAGTTCCATCATCTGGCGTATCGTATAATCCTTGTAAATAATTTTTAATTGTGGTTGTGGTAGTTCCTACCGCAGGATTATTCGTGTAAGCCTCAACAACTTTAAAGCCTTTCTGCCTTTTCCACTCGATAAATGGCTGCAAAGTGCTCTGAAACATTTCATGTGAAACAATTACATATTTAACTGGTCCTTGAATTAATTCTTTTGAGTCTGCAGTCGAATTAATAGTTTGTATTGGCAGATTTTCAAAATAAGGTGATTGAAGTCGCTCATCGATAACGATTGTAGATTTGTTATCGCTAACAAACTCTATCTCTATTTCAAAATCGTATTTTACATTTAAAATATTGGTAACTGGATTATACTCGAACGGAGAAATCTGAATGAATCCTAAATGTTTGTTTCTTAAGTATCCCTCATCTTCGAATGTTACAAATTCAGGTTTGTAAAAACTATTTTTAGTATAAATTTCTTTATTCTTTTTAAAAATAACTTTATCTGGATCATCGCTTTTTGAAACAGATTCTTGTGCAGGAATAATTTGTTCTTTTATATTAAAATCAGCTAATTTGATTTGTTTTTCTTTAAAACTGATAATATTAATTTTAACAGTTTTATTTGCAGGAATCTCAATTAGTTTGGTAATAACCGGAAGATCTGGATTACCGGCATTATAAGTTTTCATTAACCTGTCGCCCGAAATCTCAATATAAGAGCCATCTTTTGTAGGTTTTGTTATAACGGTTAAATTAAAAATCGATTCTTTAATATTAAATTTAGTTGGCGAACTAGACTCGACAACTGTAGATTTTTGATTGCCAGTCTTTTCCGATACGATTATTTTTGTCGTTTTTTGAGAAAAAATCTGAGGAATACTTATTAAAACTAATAAAACAAGTGTTAAAGCCTTTTTCATAATTAAAAATGGTTAAAAATTAGAGCCCGCAATATATTAAAGTTTATACGAAAAACTTTAATATTTGTTCACTTATTTTTATTGATAAACAATAAAAATTAGGTATTTATTTTTCCGATCTTCGATTCTATTGATTTGACCTTCTGTTCTAATCGATTCGATTTGCCTTTTCGGATATCAAAATTAGCAGAAGTATAAACCCGCTCAGAATAGGGTTCTAGAACGGTATAAGCATTCTGTATTATCTGCAATGCCTCAGCCATTGTTTCTGTTTCAACAATTGTTCCCATGGCTGTTAACTTATAATCAAATCCCTGGTTTTTAATCATTAAAACAATTTTACTAACAAACTCACTTACGCTATCTCCTTTATCTGTTGGGAACATAGCAAATTCAAGTAATACCGACATGGTTTATTTTCTTTTTGTTAAATCAATGCTAATTTCAACATCCCAGTTTGACCTGATCTTAGCTGGTTTTTCGTAATAAATAACTTCTTCGGGTTGTAAATGATTCAGGTAATTTCCAGTATCCCATGTTCCGTTATTATTCTTGTCAAAGACTAACTTTACAGTAAATTCCTTTGGTGGCAGATAACTAAATTCTACTATCTGATCTTTGTTTATTTTCTTTTCTGCAATAATAATTTCTTCTTCTTTTTTGCCTGGTAAAATCAATTGAACTAATAAATCTTCTTCGGTTTTAAGGCCTGTAATGTTTGCAAGTAACTTACCATAATAGTCGAGTTTCTGGGTTGTAAACTTCATAATTATAGTATCATTAATGGTGCCATAAATATCCCTGAATGCCCCAGGATATGCTTCGAATCTGTATTTGGTATTTTCTGTAAACTGATTAGTAACAGTAAGCTCGTGTAAACTGTTTTTCCCATTTTTTAAATTAACAGGAACCCCAGTTTCAATAGAATCAACAATGGTGAACAAAAATAATTTTGTAGTGTCAATCTTTTCAAAAGGAGTTTTGCAGGCAAAACTAATGTTGGTATTTAAATCAAATGTTGAATTGTTTTTAAAATTGAAGGAAAGCGATAGAGTTTTTGTCTCTTCTTCTTTATCCTTATTTTTATCGTCTTTTTTTGTTTTTGTAGACTCAATAAATTTCATTTTTAATGTATCGGTTACCCATCCAATTATTTTTAGCGAATCAGGTTTTTGATATGAAATGGTTGTTGAAAGTTCTGGTTTGTTATAATCTAATGTATCTGTAAGCCAGAAAATAAATGTATCCCGTTTTGTATTAATCTCTTTTAAATAAGTTGCTTTTGGATTATCTAATAAGTTAAATACGATGCTGTCTTTTACTGGTTTATTAAAAACATATTCAAGTTTAAATTTTTCATCACGCTTGTTATTTTTTAAATATTGTGTTTCGTAGTCCTCTGTAAATAATAAGAGCGTGTAATTTTTAACAGGAAACTCAAGCTTTGAATAGGTTATTATGGTATCGATAATTTTTACAGCAGTTGTTTTTTGGGTAAGTTCTTTATTTTGAGGTTGCTGATCATTAGCATTTTCATCATTTTTAAATATGGTATCTGTCTTGGTAACTGTTTCGAGCTTAAAGGTTATAAGCGAATCGGTAAATCCAATTGGTTCGCTGTTTACATCAAAAAGATAATTATTGTTTCCATCTTTAAGTGCAAAGATTTTGAATGAAGTATTTCGAACATTATTTATTCTGAAAAATCCTTTTTTATCTGTTTTCGAGATGTATTCGGGGATTTGCTTATACGGAACAGAATCATTAACCTCAGAATATAGCATTACATAAACATTTTCGACAGGTAAAAGATCCGAAGAGTTTAAAACAGAGCCTTCTATCGATAGCGAGTCAATAAACCCACCTGTGGATAACACATATTGAAAATTTTTATACGGATTTCCTTCATTAAAATCCTGCAATGATTCGCCAAAGTAAAGATTATAAGTAGTTGAATCTTTTAATTCTGATTCGAACCTGATAACAAGTGATTTACCTTTAACGCGCACCATGGGTTTTTCCTCTAATGGAGGCGAAATAATAAGGCTTTTGTTTACATCTTTAAGTTGTATAAACTCATCAAAGGTAATAACCACCTCTTTTGATCTAAAATTAGTTGTATAATTTTCGGGATCGCTCGATGTAATTTGCGGCGGTGTAATATCTTTCGGACCACCAGTTGGGGTTACAATCTTAGCACAACTAAGTGCTATAAAAACAGTTATAGCGAAAAGCAGATATGGTTGGTTTTTTCGTAGCATTAAGATCAATTTTAAAAGTGCAAGGTACAAACTTATAAAGTTTATTTAAAATTTGTTGAATATCTAACCAAAATAGATGGGTTTAATTTTAAACGCTTTAACTTTTTATAACATTTTGATTATGCAAAATTAAACTCTACCCCAAGAAAAAGTTTTACATTTGTAATTAACTAAAAAAATAATTCATGATATTAAACTTTGTAATCTGGAACGTTGATCCCGAAATTGTTGGATTTTGGGGTTTAAGTATTCGATATTACGGTGTTTTATTTGCAGCATCGTTCTTTTTTGGATATATCATTATGCAAAAAATGTTTAAGAAAGAAGGATTAACAGTTGAGCTTCTTGATAACCTGACAATATATATGGCTCTAGGTACAATTATAGGAGCCCGGCTAGGTCATTGTTTGTTTTATCAACCCGAATATTACCTGCGAAATCCAATAGAAATATTATTTATATGGCATGGTGGATTAGCAAGTCATGGAGCAGCTATTGGTATATTAATAGCCTTGTATATGTTTGCCCGAAAAAATAAAAAACCGTATTTATGGATTCTCGATCGCATCGTTATTGTTGTTGCCTTAGCCGGATTCTTTATTCGCATGGGAAACTTAATGAATTCTGAAATTTATGGTATCGAAACCAATCTGCCATGGGGATTTATTTTTGTTCGCGATGGTCAAACAGTTGCAAAACATCCAACACAAATTTATGAAGCATTATCATACCTAATTATTTTTGTTGTTCTTTATATGATTTATAACAAAAAAGGCACACAGCTAAAACAGGGATTAATCTTTGGAATTTTCTTAATCTCATTATTCTCAGTTAGATTTTTTATCGAATTCATTAAAGAAGTTCAGGTTGATTTTGAATCGAGTATGTCTCTTAATATGGGACAATGGTTAAGCATTCCGTTTGTGTTGGCAGGGATTTATCTTATATATAGAAGTTTTCAGCAGAAAGCACAACTAAAATAAAATTAAAGAGGCTGTATTAAAAGCTTCTTTTTTCGTATTATCACTTCGACATCCTTCGACAGCTCAGGATGACTTTTATCAGTGTAACATATTGATTATTAGATTGTTGTTATTTTGTCCCGTCCCGATGGTTTCTAATATCCGTAGCTTAAATGCAGGGATTATTTGTAACACAATGTTACACAAAGTGTTTCACAAAGTTTCCCAATGAAATATTTCACCCAACTTGGTGATACTTTGTGTATTAACTTTGAGTTACTCTGTGTAACTTTAAAAAGACATGCGGATTTTAGGGGTTATCGGGATCGGGAGTCGAAAAACAGACAACAATCTTGCTTTTGATACAACCTCTTTTTATTTCATTCATTCGGGCTAACCGCAATAAATTTATTATTAAAGGCTTATTATATAATTCATTATCTAAAAAAATAGTATAAATTTAGAATTTGAAAATCGTTAGGTATTTTATATTTAAGAATTAGCCAATGATAAATCAGATCATTAATTTCAGCATCCGGAACAAACTGATTGTAATCTTATTTACATTAACCATTGCTGCATTTGGAATATTTGCAGTACTTAAGATTCCGGTTGGTGCTGTGCCCGATATTACTAATAATCAGGTTCAGGTAATCACCGTTTCAACCAATCTGTCAACACAGGATGTAGAGCAGTTTATTACGTATCCTGTTGAGCTTGAAATGGCTAATTTGCCCGGTGTAAAAGAAATAAGATCTATTTCTAAGTTTGGTTTATCTGTTGTAACCATTGTCTTTGAGGATAATCTGGGAACCTATTTGCCACGACAATTAATTGCCGAAAAAATAAAAAATGCAGCAGCTAATATTCCTGAAGGCTTTGGAACACCCGAAATGGGTCCAATAACTACTGGACTTGGTGAAATTTATCAATACATTCTGGATACAAAACCCGGGTATGAAAATAATTACTCTCCAATGGAACTGAGATCAATTCAGGACTGGATTGTAAAAAGACAATTATCCGGAATTCCTGGAGTAGTTGAAGTAAATACCTGGGGTGGATTTTTAAAACAATATGAAATAGCTATTGATCCTGACAAGCTAAAAAGCTATAATATTATTATGCTCGATGTTTTTAATGCATTAGTAAGCAACAATAGTATTGCAGGAGGAGCATATATCGAAAAACAGGATAAAAGTTATTTTATACGTGGTGACGGTATGGTAAAATCGGTAAACGATTTAGAACATATTGTTATTAAAAATGAAAACGGAATTCCATTGTTATTGAGTGATATAGCCGAAATCCGTTTTGGATATGCAAACAGGTTTGGGGCAATAACAGCAAATGGTGAAGGCGAAAAAGTGATGGGTCAGATTATGATGCTCAAGGATGCAAACTCAAAACAAGTCATCAATGACGTAAAAAAACGGGTAGAAGAAGTTCAAAAAAGCTTGCCAGAAGGAGTGTACATAAATCCTATCATTGAGCGAAGTGAGCTAATTTCGAAAACCTCGTTTACAGTTGTTGAAAACCTTTTACTTGGGTGCATAATTGTTATGTTAATTGTAATTCTATTGCTCGGAAACATAAGATCTGCATTGGTCATTGCATCTCTTATTCCTTTGGCTTTATTGTTTACTATTTCGTTAATGTACATTTTTGGTATCGATGCTAATTTAATGAGCTTAGGTGCATTGGATTTTGGAATTATTATTGACGGAGCTGTTATCATTGTTGAGTTTATTGCTATAAAAATTACTGCTAATAAAAATGAATATGATAGCTTAGAGGGTGTTCAGCTGCAATCACTTATGGATAAAATTACGTTCGATGGAGCATCTAAAATGATTAACTCAGCCATTTTTGGTCAGGTTATTATTTTGGTTGTATTAATTCCAATATTCACGTTGAGTGGAGTTGAGGGAAAAATGTTTCGTCCCATGGCGTTATCATTTAGTTTTGCCATATTGGGAGCTATGATACTCGGTTTAACATGGCTTCCTGTAGCTTCATCATTATTTCTTAAGCCTGAAAAGGAGAAAAAGAAGAATATTTCCAGCAGGTTAATGGATCTTGCATATCGGTCGTATAATCCGGTAATAAGATGGTCGTATGATCATAAAAAAATTGTACTTGGTATGGCCTTGGCATCTCTTATTTTTACTGTAATTCTGTTTTCACGAATGGGAGGAGAGTTTGTTCCTACGCTCGACGAGGGGGATTTTGTTATTCAGCCAGTTCTAAAAACAGGAACATCACTTTCAAAAACAGTAGAATTAACCACTCAGATGGAGAAAATCCTGAAAGAAAATTTTTCCGAAGTTGATCAGATTGTATGCAGGATTGGAGCAGCAGAGGTACCTACAGACCCTATGTCGATGGAAGAAATTGATATGATCATTAAACTTAAGCCAAAGAAAAAATGGGTTAACGCAAAAACAAAGGAGGAACTGGCCGATAAGTTTAAAGAAGCATTAATGGTTATTCCGGGTATCGATTATGAGTTTACACAACCTATTGAAATGCGTTTTAATGAGCTGATTACTGGTGTGCGGGCTGATATTGCAGTAAAGATTTTCGGCGAAGACCTCGATTACTTAAATCAAAAAGCAATTGAAATAAAGAAATTAATAGAAAAAGTTCCGGGTGCTGCGGATGTTATCCTTGAAAAAACAGCTGGTCTGCCGCAAATAAGTGTAACGTATAATCGAGAAAAAATATCCTTTTACGGTTTAAATATCGAAGAGCTGAATCAGCAGCTCACAATGGCATTTGGTGGAGCCATTGCAGGAGTGATTTTTGAAGGTGAAAAACGATTCGATCTGGTTGTAAGGTTACAAGATTCATTCCGCAGTGATATTGAAAATCTAAGGTTGCTTAGTATTCGTTTGCCAAACGGAAATCAAATTCCGTTAAGTGAGTTAGCAGAGATAGATTATAATACTGGACCGGCAAAAATATCACGCGAGAATACACATCGAAGAGTTGTAGTAAGTGTTAATGTTCGTAATCGCGATCTTGAATCAGTGATAAAGGATGTACAACAGGAGATTGGCAAAAATGTTAAACTCGATCCAGGAACTTATATCAGCTATGGTGGTCAATTTGAGAATTTGAAAAACGCTACTCAGCGTTTAAAGATTGCGGTTCCTGTTGCACTCTTGCTGATTTTTATATTTCTCCATTTTGCATTTAAATCAATTAAAGATGCCATACTTATTTTTACGGCTGTTCCTTTATCAACTGTAGGTGGGGTTTTTCTTTTATGGATCAGAGGAATGCCATTTAGTGTTTCTGCGGGTATTGGATTTATTGCCTTGTTTGGTGTTGCAGTGCTGAATGGAATAGTACTGATTGAACATTTAAAAGATCTCAAAGAAAAAGGAATGACCGATATGCGTGAGTTAATTTTTAAAGCTACGAACGAAAGGTTACGTCCGGTTTTACTAACTGCAGCCGCTGCTGCATTGGGTTTTCTGCCTATGGCTATTTCAACTTCTTCGGGCGCAGAAGTACAGCGACCACTCGCAACTGTAGTTATTGGTGGTTTAATAACATCTACAATGCTTACAATGATTGCCCTGCCGCTGTTGTTCCAGGTATTTTATTCAGGAATAAAGATAAGGGGTAGGTTTTCGAAATTAATGAGGATTATTAAGACAGTTATTGTAATAACTCTTGTAGGTCAGGCAACAAATCTTTCTGCTCAGGAATTATCTTCTGAAACACAAAAATTAACTATGCAACAGGCTATTGATAATGCCATTAAGAATAATCCGGCAACTCAAAATGCCCAATTATCAATAAAGGGAGCCAAAATGGGCAAACAGGGAATATTGAATTTTACACCAACTGAATTTGTATATCAAAAAGGACAAATGAATTCAAAACTTATTGATCAGTCCTTCGAAATAAATCAAAATTTTGGATCATTGCTTTCACATTACCAGTCGGGAAAGCTGGTAAACAAACAAATAAAACTTGCTGAAAATGAATATACGATTACCGAGCATCAACTTGAAGCTCAAGTTAAGGTAGCTTATCAGTATTGGGTTTATCTAATTAATACATTTAAGATTAAACAAGAGCAAGCAAAAATGTTTAAAGAGTTTGAACGGATATCGCAAGCAAAATATAATTATGGAGAATCGAACCTGTTAGAAAAAGTAATTGCCGAAACGGAATATTCAGGTATAAAGAATGAATTGCTAAAAGCTACCGAAGAGCTTATTCTTGCAGAAAACTATCTTAAGCAGCTTATGAATATTGATGGGGATTTTATCCCTGAAAATGACACCTTATTAATTTATCAGTTGGTTGCAGGTAATAATCCAGAGGAAAGGTTTACAAGCCAATTGCTGGTTTCATATTATGAAAATATGTACGAAATTGAGAAGACAAAGCATAATCTCGAGCGATCGAAATATTTTCCCGAAATCTCAGCCGGATATTTTAATCAGGAAATAGATAATCAGCCCGGATTTGATGGGTGGAGTATTGGAGTATCAGTGCCAATCTGGTTTTTGCCACAAAATGCAACAGTACAACAGGCAAAAATTGAAAGAGAAAAGGCAATGAATAATCTGGAATATCAGAAATTCAATATTGACAAGGAGATTGAAAATCTTATTGTTCAGCTCGATCAGCTTCAAAATGATTTGATTTATTATCACGAAAATGCATTGAAAAAAGCTGATGTATTAATTCAAACGGCAAAAACACAGTTCGAAAAAGAAGAGATTGAATACTTTGAATTTTTGCAAGGTATAAAAGCAGCTCAGGATATTAAAACGGGATATTTGTCAACCTTATATAATTATAACAAAACAGCCATAGAGCTAGAGTTTTACACAAAATAAATTCAGATTATGAGAAAGGTATTATTGGTTTTAGCGGCCTTGTTTCTGACTTGGGCTTGTAAAACAGAAAATAACGAACAACTAATTTCTGATGAGGGAAACAGTTCGGAAAATAGCATCCAATTGAGTCCGGAACAGATTAAGGCATCAGGAATAAAAACAGGTAAAGTAGAAAGAAAATACATTTCGGAGATGCTTGAATGTTCAGGACAGATTCAGGTTTCACCTAATGACAAAGCGATTGCATCAACTGTTTTAAATGGGTTTATAAAAGATATTTATGTAAAAGAGGGAGATTTTATTAAAGCCGGATCTGATCTTGTGTCGATTACACATCCTGATTTTATATCACTACAACAGCAGTACCTCGAGAGCAAAAGCCAGGTAGATTTTTACGAGAAAGAATTTAAAAGACAAGGAGAGCTTACGGTTGAAAATGCTGCATCGATAAAAAATATGGAAAAAGCACAAGCTGATTACTGGACAGCACAGGCAGCATACAAATCGACAAAAACTCAGCTTGAGATATTGGGTATTAATACTGAAAAACTTGAAAAGGAGAGTTTTATAAAAGCGTTTAATGTAGTTTCTCCAATTTCGGGATTTGTAAACAACTTATCTATTAATAAAGGACAATTTCTTGAATCGGCAAACATGGTTTGCGAAATAATAAATTCATCTAATGTGCAGATTGTTTTAAATGTTTTTGAAAAGGATTTGCAACGAATAAAAACAGGTCAAAAGGTAATTTTTTATCCGGTTCATAATAAGGAAAAATTATTTGTAACAAAAATTCAGATTTTAGGAGTGCAGGTTAATTCTGATAATCGAACAATAAAAGCAATTTGTAACTTCGAAAATAAAGAGTCTATCTTGTATCCCGGAATGTTTATAAGAGGTTCTGTGAGTTTAAGCGAGCACGAAGCATATTGTTTACCTCAAACAGCCATTATTAATCAGAATGGTAAATCGGTAATTTTTATTAAAAGAGGAAATGATTTTTTGGAGCGAAAAATTAATACTGGAGTAACACAGAATAAGTTTGTTGAAATCATCAATCCAGATAATGAAATTCTTACCTCTAATATAGTTACGGAAGGAGTTTATTTTCTTATGACAGATTCTGATTAAATAGGAGAAAATACTAATTTACTTATCAGCTCGTTTAATTATTAAGCGAAACTGTTCAAACAATTTGAAAATAAAAATTAATTTTGCAAACCAATAAGCGTACTTAAATATTTAAAAATCATGGAAGACCAAAACAAAAATCAAAATCCTGAGAACAAACAAACACAAAATAAGCAGGTGGTTAATCAACCTAAAAAATCAAGGAGTGGATTAATTTTTTTATTGTTTTTACTTTTAATATTATTAGGTGTTGTAACCTGGTTATATGTTAACCAACGAAATACAACCGAAGAAATTCAGACTGTGTTAACTGCCGAAAAAGATTCGCTGCAAACACACTTAGAACAATTAAAAGCCGAGTATGATGAATTGATGACAGATAATGATTCAATCAATAATCAATTAAATCAGGAAAAGAAAAAAATTGATAAGTTAATAGCTGAACTGAAAACCACAAAAGCTACTAATTTTGCAAAGATTAAACAACTAGAAGCAGAACTTGGAACATTACGAGATGTTGCTCAAAGCTATGTTCGACAGATTGATTCGTTAAACACCATGAATCAGGAATTAGTTGCCGAAAACATAAAAGTTAAAAACGAAATTACTGTTGCTCAAACTACCAATAAAGAGTTAGAAGAAAAAAACAAAGATTTATCTGGTAAGGTTGAATATGCGAGTGTTTTACGTACCGAAAATCTGCAAGCTACACCAATAAATAAGCGAGGTAAAGAGAATAATAAAATCAATAAAATTGAAAAGATTAAAATTGATTTTACTATTAAGGAAAATGTGTTAGCTAAACAGGGCGAAAGAGATATTTTTGTTCGAATAGCTGGTCCTGATGATTATATTCTTGCTAAATCTGAAGAAGATCTTTTTGAATTTGAAGGAAAACAGATTGTTTTTTCTGCAATGCGTCCAGTAGATTTTGTTGGTAAAGACCTTGATGTTACTATATTTTGGGATAATAACGGGGCATTAATACCTGGCAAATACGAAGTTTATATTTTTGGCGATGGCGCTCAAATTGGTACTACAACATTTGATATTCAGGAGTCAGGTTGGTTTTGATCCAAATTAAATAATTGCAAAGGAGCCCTTGGGCTCCTTTTTTTATTTTAAATTCAACCTCTTTTTGTATACAATGGAATGGTAAAAGCAAATTTACTACCTACTTGTTCAACACTTTCAACAAATATTTCCCCTTTGTTCTTTTTTATAAATTCTTTACAAAGAATTAATCCTATTCCCGTTCCCTTTTCTCCTGCTGTACCTTTGGATGATACGGGTTTGTCTAGTTCGAATAAGTTCTGAAGATTTTGCTCTGATATACCAACACCCGTATCTTCAACAATTACCTTACAAAATTCTGATTCTTTACTATAGGAAATTATCACGTTGCCCTTTTTGGTAAATTTAATTGCATTTGATACCAGGTTTCTAATAATTGTAGAAAGCATATTTGCATCAGCATAAACCAGGAATTCATTTCCCTCGATAAACTTAAGTGTAATAGATTTTTCTTTTGCTTGTCCTTCTAGTAAACTAATTTTTTCCTTGATAAAGCGCTTAATTTCAATTTCTTGTGGCTGATATTCTATAGATTTTGTCTGTGACAATGACCATTCCAATAAGTTAATTAAAAGTTCATGAGTTTCGGTTGATCTTTGATAAATTAAATCGACATAATCATTTATTTCATCTCTGCTTACTTCGTTAAAATTAGATTTTAACGCTTCACTCAATCCTATAAGTGTATTAAAAGGACTTATTAAATCATGGGCTATTATTGAAAAAAATCGATTTTTTGTATTAACCGCCTCTTCAAGATTTAATGCTTGATTTTGAATTTCTTCTTTTTGTTTACGAATTTCATCGTTTTGTTTTCCAAGTAATACAATTGCCTTTTTTTGTTTGCGTCTACTATTCAATAATACAATCACTAATAAAATGATTAAAAAAAGAATTAATATAACAGAGAAAACAAAAATGCGTTGGCGTTGTATTTGTGCTTCATTGAGACTGTTTTTGTTTTTTAATAGGATGTTTTCCTGTTGTTTTTTATTCGTCTCATACCGTGTTTGCATCTGAATAATCTGATTGCTTTTCTCTTCATCAAGAACACTATCTTTATAAACATTAAATTTTTTATAATACGTAAGTGCCAGATTTGCCTGGTTTATTTTTTCAGATGTAAGAGCCAACTGCTCATATGCTGACATAAGCAATCTTTTAGAATTTACCTGCTGAGCGTATTTTAATCCCTTTTCCAAATGAACAACCGACTGCGAATAATCTCCCAAATCTCTGTAGGTTTCTCCAATATAAATATAGCTCCTGGCAATATGACTTTTATCGCCAAGCCTTTCATTCACAGCTAATGTTTTTAGATAATACTCCAGTGATAATTTATACTCACCGATTGTATGATAAACCTTTCCTATATCGCTATAGCAAATTACAATTCCTTTTTCATTATTGTTTTTAATGTTTGCATCAAGCGATTTTTTATATAATTCAATTGCTTTTGTATAATCCTTTTTTAGTTCATAAATCCAGGCAATTGAATTGTAATTTATAGCAATACCAAGATAGTTATTTCTTTCTTGCTCCAATTCCAGCGCTTTATAATAATATGGTAAAGCTTCATCGTAATTTCCCTGATAAGTATAAATAATTCCTATACTATTCGAAGCTATGGCAATATTCCTTAAATCATTAAGCTCCTCTGAAAGCTGGAGTGCTTCTAAATGATATACAAGTGCTTTGTCATCTTCAGCCAATCGCCTGTAAGTAACACCTATATTATTAGAAACATTCATGAGAATTTCTTTATCCTTAATTTCTTTTGCTAAATCATAGGCTCTCATTAGTATTTCTAATGAGTTTTCAAATTTTCCTTCCTGTCGGTAAAGCTTACCTTTTGATCCGAATGTTTTAGCTATATAATTTTTGTTTTCTGATTTTTTTGCAATAACAATTGCTTTATCAATAAAGAAATGTGCTGAATCGAAATTTTCTTGTTCAGCATAAAGTGAAGAGATGGTCTCAAAATTTTCAATGATTTCTTTTTGGTTTTTATCGTGTTTTACAGATTTTAAAATACTGTCTATTTTATTTGATTCATTTTGCCCAAACAACTCTGCACTATAGAAAGGAGGACATAATAAAATCAATATTAGCAGAAATGATATTTTTATTATTCGCAACAAGTATATTTGTTTTTGATGAAATGTAAATATAACTAAATCAGTTTTTAAAAATTTTAATAATTGAAAAATTTACAAAACACTTTTACTAAATTTTTTTACCGATAAATAATGAATTTAATTTCTTAGAAGAAAACTAATTAATATAGGGTAAACTACATATTGTTCATCTTATGGGTGTAGAGCAATTTTGGCAGAGCAAGAAGAAGTTGATTTTACCCGGGTTAGTTTTGCTAATCCCCTGAAATTAAACCTTAATGTTTATTCTCAATACCCGGTTGGTTTGGTGATCTTGCTCTGCTTTTTCTTCAACAAATATTTCAAAATAAAAACTCCCACCGAAGCGGGAGTATAGGTTTAACACCTTCGGCATATAGCCTTATTGTGATAAGATGTAATACTCAAAAGTACATTTTTATATCAATAAATCAAATTTTTAATAAAAATTTCTTACCTTGTTGTTCTGTTATAACCCATTAACATTAAACAACATGACAAAAATATTAGGTCTCGACCTCGGCACCAACAGTATTGGATGGGCTGTGGTAGAAAATGAAGATAATGAGAAATTTAAATTGCTTGAAAAGGGTGTGCATATATTTCAAGAAGGAGTAAAAATTGAAAAAGGAATAGAAGGATCAAAAGCAGAAGAAAGAACCAAGTATAGAAGTGCGCGACGTTTAAAGTTCAGGCGTAAATTGAGAAAAATAAATACGCTAAAAGTATTATCAAAATATAATTTTTGTCCTACATTATCGGATGAAGAATTAAATACCTGGCGATTCAAAAAAATTTATCCAGATAATGAAATATTTAGAAATTGGTATTTAACAGATGACAATTTTAATAAAAATCCTTACTTCTTTAGAAATTTGGCCGTATCTGAAAGATTGGATTTGACAAAAAATGAAAATAGAGAAAAAATAGGAAGAGCATTTTATCACCTAGCGCAAAGAAGAGGATTTTTAAGTAACAGACTTGAAAGTACTAAGGAAAGCGATGGTGATGTAAAAAAAGCAATTGCCGAATTAACAGAAAAAAAAGGAAATAAAACAATCGGACAATATTTCTACGAAAAATATATAAATGGTGAGAAAATAAGAGACCAATATACACATCGTGAAGTACATTATTTAGAAGAGTTTAACAGAATTTGCGAAGTTCAGCAATTAAAACCAGAATTGATAAGTGAATTAAAAAAAGCAATATTTTATCAGCGCCCTTTAAAATCTCAAAAAGGACTTATTGGAAAATGTCCCTTTGAAAACAATAAGCCAAGATGCAATGTTTCTCACCCTTTGTTTGAAGAATATAGGATGTTATGTTTCATTAATAACATTAAAATAAAAACTCCTGATGATGATAAACTGAGATTTTTAAATGAAGAGGAAAGAAATAAAATAATGCCTCTTTTTTATAGGAAAAGTAAAGATTATTTTGATTTTGATGATATTGCAAAGCAGCTTGCACCAAAGAATCAATACAAGTTTTACAAAACCTCAAATATTTACCCCGAAGATTATCTTTTTAATTTTGCAATGAGAACTACAGTGAGTGGATGCCCTATATCAGCAAGGTTTGAAAGTATTTTTGGAGACAATTGGAAAGAATTTAAGATAGAGTATTACCGAGAAAAAGATAAAAAAAAGTCATTTATTGATATAAATGATATTTGGCATGTATTATTAACTTTCGATAATGAAGATAACCTAATTTGTTTTGCTAAAAACAGATTAGGTTTAGATGAGGATAAACTGAAAGAATTTCTAAGAATACACTTAAAGAATGAATATGGCTCTTTAAGTCTTAAAGCCATAAAAAAAATTCTACCCTATTTAAGAAAAGGATTGATTTATTCACATGCTGTCTTTCTTGCAAATATGGAGAAAGCTGTTCCAAATGATATTTGGAAAATAGAAGTAAACAAGGAAGTTATTCAGAAAGAAATATTTGAAATAATACAAACACAGAATAATGAAAAAAAGATTGTTGATACAGTTAATGGACTAATTAAAAATTGCAGAAAGAATAATTGGTTTTTAAGCGATGAATCTGAGAATCATTTCAAGAAAGATATTTATGCCAGCATTATTTCCGCATTCGGGAAAAGCAATTGGGGTAATATTGAAAATGAAAAACAACAAAAAATTTTAGTAGAAACTTTTAACCTTTTTAAAAAACAAATAACTAAGAATTTGGAGAAAGGGGAGTTTCTTCAAATTCAATCGATTGACGAAAGAGTTAAGAACTTTTTAACTGATCATTTTGAAATTGGCAATGGAAGTTTGGAGAAACTCTATCATCCTTCTGCAATTGAAATTTTTAAGCAACCTAAAAGAGATGAAGATGGAAAAAGATACCTTGGAAGCCCAATGGTTTCGAGTGTCAGAAATCCAATGGCAATGAGAGCACTGCATCAATTAAGAAAACTTATTAATGAGTTATTAAAACAAGATGTTATTGATGAAAACACAAAAATAAATATTGAAATGTCTCGTGATTTGAAGAATGCAAATGAACGTAAAGCACTTCAAAGCTGGCAACGAGATCGCGAGAATTTGCATAAGGAGTATTCTACTAGGATACAAGAACATTTTAGTAAAGCAGGAATTAATAGAGAACCATCGGAAACGGATATATTAAAATACCAGCTTTGGGAAGAGCAGGATCATAAATGTATTTATACAGGAGATAATATAGGTATTTCTGATTTTCTGGGTAATAATCCATCTTTTGATATTGAACATACCATTCCACTTAGCTTTTCTTTTGATAATTCACAACAAAATAAAACACTCTGTCAAAATAGGTTTAATAGGGAAATTAAACGAAATAAAATTCCTTTTGAATTGGCTAATCATAATGAAATTTTATCACGCATTGAAAAATGGAAAGAAAAGTATGAAGAAATAAATAAGCAAATTGAAATACAGGTTAAAAGGTCAAAGGCTGCAACAACTAAGGAAATTAAAGATAGCGCCATACAACGCAGACATAAACTTGCAGCTGAAAGAGATTATTGGAAAGGGAAATATGAACGGTTTACAATGGAAGAGGTTTCCTCAGGATTTAAAAATAGTCAGATTGTTGATATTGGAATAATAACAAAGTATGCAAGATTATATTTAAATACTTTATTTGATAAGGTATATACGGTTAAGGGGAATACAGTTGCCGATTTTAGAAAAATTTGGGGTTTGCAGGATGAATATGTTAAAAAAGCAAGAACAAACCACATACATCATTGCATTGATGCCATTACTATTGCATGCATGACAAAAGATAATTACGAAGCATTAGCCAAATTTTATCATGATTCAGAAGAAATGTTTGTTGCAAGAATTGATAAAAAACCAAACGTTGAAAAACCTTGGCCAACCTTTACTGAAGATGTGAAAGAAATTGAAAAGGAAATATTTGTTTCGCATTACACTCCAGACAACTTATCGGTGCAAAGTAAAAAGAAACTTCGAAAAAGAGGTAAAATACAGAAGAATGAAAAGGGACAAGTGATTTATCAGAAGGGAGACACTGTAAGAGGGAGCTTACATAAAGAAACATTTTATGGTGCCATAAAAAGGGAAACAACCAATAAAGAGGGTGAAAAAGAAGAGAAAATATTTTTTGTTGTGCGCCAACCGATCGATTCTTTAACTGAAAATGATATAAAAAATATTGTTGATGTAGCAGTGAGAGAAAAGGTTCAGAAAGCAGCTACAGAGAAGGGATTAAAACAGGCATTAAGTGAACCAATTTGGATGAACGAAGAAAAGAAAATACCTATAAAAAAGGTTCGATGTTATACTCCTTCTGTTACAAATCCAATTCATTTAAAAAAGCATCGCGATATCTCCATTCATAAACATAAACAGAGCTACCATGTAACCAACGATGGAAATTATTTAATGGCAATTTACGAGGGAAAAGATGCTAAAGGAAAAACTAAAAGAGATTTCGAAATCATAAATAATCTGCAAGCTGGTGGCGTTTTAAAGCAATCGGTTAAAGGTATTCTAAAAGCTCAGGGTATTAATAGTACTGAAGAAATAATCCCAAAATCAAAAGAAAATGGTAATAGTATTTTAAAATTAAAATATATTTTGAAAACGGGATTATTAGTAATGTTTTGGATAAATAACCCTGAAGAAATTTGGGATTTGGATAAGGATCAATTGAATAAAAGGCTGTTTAAAATAACGCAGTTTGAATCAGATGGAAGAATACAAGCAAGGTTTCATCAGATTGCAAAACCTGATAATGAATTATTAAAAGTATCTGAACTAAACTTTAATTCAATTATTGAAAAGGTTAGGCTTAGCAAAGCAAATCTAAATATGTTGGTCGAAGATTATGATTTTAAAATTAATATTTTAGGTCAGATAGAAAAAATAAACTAAATGTTAAAACGAACACTTTATTCTGTAAATCTATCTATTTGTTAATGATAGACTCGGCGTGTCTTAAAGACACACCGAGTCTTAAAGGTTAAGTTAAAAGATCATATTATGAAATTTGAAAATGGCTACATATATCATATTTATAATCAGGGCAATAATCGTCAAAATATATTTTTTAACCGTGATAATTATTTGTTTTTTCTTAAAAAAATAAAAACCCACATAACTCCTTATTCCGATATTCTGGCATGGTGCTTAATGCCCAATCATTTTCATTTAATGGTGCTGGTAAACGAAATTAGTTTACCGATAGATCTAACTGAGGGCTTTGTCCAAAGTGGATTCGAAGTTAAGACCGAGGGTTTCGCTAAAAGCGAAACCCTCGGTAGCCGTAGCCGAACGCTAAACCAGTCAATTGGTATTATGCTTAGATCATATACAAGTGCTATAAATAAACAGGAAAATAGGTCGGGATCATTGTTTCGAAAAGTTACCAAGTCCGAATGCATTAATTGTCCAAAAGGCTTAACACCGTTATTTTATAATATGGAGTATAATACCCAGATAAGGGTTGATCATTCAGAGCTTCAATATCCTCAGATTTGTTTTCAATATATACACCAAAATCCGGTAAAAGCAGGTTTGGTAAATACCGAAACAGCTTGGGAATTCTCATCTGCTCAAGATTATGCAGGTTTGCGAAACGGTTCATTGGTGAATAAAGTAGTAGCAAAGAGTACATTGTGTTTTGAGGATTTGATTACTGAGGGTTTCGCTTTGAGCGAAGCCCTCAGTAGATTAGATGACAAGTCCTCGGTTGCAGAAATTGCTTAAAGAGAAATAGAAACTGATAGCGAAACCAAGGGTTTCACTCAGAGCGAAACCCTCGGTAAATCAATAAATAGAAACATATGCTTAAAAGAACACTCTATTTTACCAAACCCAGCTATTTGTCACTTAAAAACAAGCAGCTGGTTGTGGAACTGAAGGAAGATAGCTCTGTTAAAACTGTTCCAGTTGAGGATATTGGTTTTATGGTTATTGAAGATATGCAAATTAGCCTAAGTACACCATTAATTGAAGAATTAATGAATTATAATGTGGCAGTTATTTTTTGCGACAGCAAACATCATCCACAATCAATGCTCTTAAATTTTGAAGGCAATCATCAGCAAACCGAAGTGTACAGGCAACAAGTTGCAGCATCAGAACCATTAAAGAAAAATCTATGGAAGCAAACTGTTGAAGCAAAAATTGAAAATCAGGCAAAAGCATTAATTAAACTGGGTTTAAATGCCGATCCATTGCCCCATTTAGCAAATCAGGTTAAAAGTGGCGATAGTGATAATCGTGAAGGAATGGCTGCCCGCATTTATTGGAAAAAATTGTTTGGCGATAATTTTAACCGTGAGCGTTTTGGCGATTGGCCTAATGCATTATTGAATTATGGATATATAGTTTTAAGAGCCGCTACAGCAAGAGCATTAACAGGTTCGGGCTTGCTACCATCGTTTGGGATTTTTCATAAAAACAGGTTTAATGCTTTTTGCCTTGCCGACGATATTATGGAACCATACCGGCCATTTGTCGATTTACTTGTGTACGATTTGTATCAAAAATACCCTGAATCAGTTGCCTTGGAAAAAGAAATGAAAGCAGAAATTTTAAATATATTGAGCGCCGATGTGGGTATGAAAAATAATACAAGACCTTTAATGGTTGCATTAACACATACTTCGGCAACACTGGTGGCTTGTTATAAAGGCGAGCGAAAAAATATTGAATTTCCAGAAGTTAAGATATGATCGAATTTAACCGTTTAAATGCTTATCATATTATGTGGTTGTTTGTTTTTTTCGACTTACCTACAAATACTAAAAAGGAAAGGAAAGCAGCAGCCCGTTTCCGCAAAGATATTATGCAGGATGGTTTTACTATGATGCAATATTCGGTTTATGTTCGCCATTGTGCCAGTAAAGAAAGCGGCGATGTGCATTGCAAACGGATTAAGGATTATATTCCGGAAAAAGGACAGATAAGTATTATGTCAATTACCGATAAGCAATATGGAGACATAATTAATTATTGGGGAGCCAAGGAAAAACCTTTGCCCTCGGGCCCAAAACAACTGGAAATATTTTAAAACAGATATATAAGTTCTTTGACATATTGGTTAAAAGAAGGAATGACTAAAAAGGGTGACAACTATTTTTCGGTTTTAAAATTTAGAATTGTAAATTTGCAACAAATTGAACCACTTCATGTGGACAAGGGCAGAATTTTCAATAGTAAAATTACTCCAAAAACAGGCTATATAAGGCCTAAAAGAGCCCATGTTGTGGTTTGATGTAATTTCAAAGTCATAAAAAACTACAATGCAAAAGCGTACAACAGATTCTGGTTGTGGTTTGATGTAATTTCAAAGTCATAAAAAACACTTTGTAGCATGGAAATACTTAAGCCAATGTTGTGGTTTGATGTAATTTCAAAGTCATAAAAAACAACGTCAAAGATCCTCTGACATTTTTACAGGTTGTGGTTTGATGTAATTTCAAAGTCATAAAAAACACATCGTCGTTTGGGCTTCCATTAATTACGGTTGTGGTTTGATGTAATTTCAAAGTCATAAAAAACAGGTTCAAATATGGGGTCGTGGTACAGGAGTTGTGGTTTGATGTAATTTCAAAGTCATAAAAAACTATCGGTCATGATTGTCCAGTAAAGGAACGTTGTGGTTTGATGTAATTTCAAAGTCATAAAAAACCCGGCACTTCCGTACGATTCAAGGCTCGAAGTTGTGGTTTGATGTAATTTCAAAGTCATAAAAAACTTGATTTCCAGAGCCGAACATCATTGTGAAGTTGTGGTTTGATGTAATTTCAAAGTCATAAAAAACAATTTATAGTGATGCAACATTGAATTATCAGTTGTGGTTTGATGTAATTTCAAAGTCATAAAAAACAATCTTGTCCCTAGTGTTGATGGTTTTGTTGTTGTGGTTTGATGTAATTTCAAAGTCATAAAAAACAGCTAACGAAAACGATCTTGAAGATTTGCTGTTGTGGTTTGATGTAATTTCAAAGTCATAAAAAACAACAAACTTTTTATTGTATTTATTAGCATAGTTGTGGTTTGATGTAATTTCAAAGTCATAAAAAACTGTTTGTTTTCAAAATAAATGATCTCTATAGTTGTGGTTTGATGTAATTTCAAAGTCATAAAAAACGTCTGATCTTTCTCCACCATTCATGAATAGTTGTGGTTTGATGTAATTTCAAAGTCATAAAAAACATCTCTTTTTAACCACGTAGCTGTTAATTTGTTGTGGTTTGATGTAATTTCAAAGTCATAAAAAACACCTACTACTATACTGTTAATATCAGCATGTTGTGGTTTGATGTAATTTCAAAGTCATAAAAAACAAGAAAGGAGCATAGACAACGCACACCACTGTTGTGGTTTGATGTAATTTCAAAGTCATAAAAAACCAATGGTTCGACGTAAATATTGCTGCAAGGTTGTGGTTTGATGTAATTTCAAAGTCATAAAAAACTTCATTACAGCAAATTTGAATAGTTCCAAGGTTGTGGTTTGATGTAATTTCAAAGTCATAAAAAACTAGCGAAAAAATATCTACATAATTACCAGTGTTGTGGTTTGATGTAATTTCAAAGTCATAAAAAACTGTACCCTAGTTAAAGTACATCCATTGTCGGTTGTGGTTTGATGTAATTTCAAAGTCATAAAAAACTAAAAGAAATATTATGAAAAACGAATTTAAGTTGTGGTTTGATGTAATTTCAAAGTCATAAAAAACTGCTCCTTTCTTGACCGTCACGTCCTACCGGTTGTGGTTTGATGTAATTTCAAAGTCATAAAAAACGGCGTCCGGCATTACGCTCCTTGAGCCTGGTTGTGGTTTGATGTAATTTCAAAGTCATAAAAAACAGAATCAGATAATAACAGACATGGGCATAGTTGTGGTTTGATGTAATTTCAAAGTCATAAAAAACGTTTGGCCGCCGACGGTAAAACGTTTAGGGGTTGTGGTTTGATGTAATTTCAAAGTCATAAAAAACAAGCGATTTACACTTAATCGTAATAATTCAGTTGTGGTTTGATGTAATTTCAAAGTCATAAAAAACCCGCCGTTTCGATAAAAACTAACCCTATCAGTTGTGGTTTGATGTAATTTCAAAGTCATAAAAAACAAGGGTTATATTTTCTGTTGTAACCGCTGCGTTGTGGTTTGATGTAATTTCAAAGTCATAAAAAACGGTTTGAATTACAAGGAAACGAAATTCTTGTTGTGGTTTGATGTAATTTCAAAGTCATAAAAAACACGTTGTATTAACTCCTTCAATATCCGACAGTTGTGGTTTGATGTAATTTCAAAGTCATAAAAAACTTTGAAAATCTTTAATAAGATACGTGTTTGTTGTGGTTTGATGTAATTTCAAAGTCATAAAAAACAGCAGCATCTGAAAAATTGGAATTAAACTTGTTGTGGTTTGATGTAATTTCAAAGTCATAAAAAACTACTTTAAGGTAAAAAAGAACCAGGACATTGTTGTGGTTTGATGTAATTTCAAAGTCATAAAAAACGCTACAGCAAAATATGTGAGGATTTCTTCAGTTGTGGTTTGATGTAATTTCAAAGTCATAAAAAACAGTTTTAATTAAATTAATGGAACTTCGTGGGTTGTGGTTTGATGTAATTTCAAAGTCATAAAAAACTTATTTTTTAATTAAACATTCATTTCAAAGTTGTGGTTTGATGTAATTTCAAAGTCATAAAAAACAGAATAGAATAGAATTTCAATAATCTTAAGGTTGTGGTTTGATGTAATTTCAAAGTCATAAAAAACACAGACTTAAATATAAGCGCCGAAGCAACAGTTGTGGTTTGATGTAATTTCAAAGTCATAAAAAACTGAACGGCTCATTGTAACAGTATAAGGGGGTTGTGGTTTGATGTAATTTCAAAGTCATAAAAAACTTCAAACCGATAACCTAAATTGCCTTTGCGTTGTGGTTTGATGTAATTTCAAAGTCATAAAAAACTCAATTCCATCAACTATGCCTCCACGAGTTGTTGTGGTTTGATGTAATTTCAGGATCAAATGAATATTCGGGTGGATAAATAATTTTTTTATATTTTCACAGGATGGAAATAGAAATGTTATTACGGTATTTATTACCCAAGGAGGTATTTCATTTTTTTGAGTTTAAGGATATAAAA
>JBFXEQ010000043.1:0-26397 GCA_050179935.1 Bacteroidales bacterium
ATTTATGCACAAAATCGTCCCAAACCAAACGGAAGTACTTCCGTTTGGTTTGATGAAATAAAAAAGAATGATTTAATTTGTTGTATTAATAATTAAAAACCGGTCAATCTAATTTAGGGATCGTCAAAGCAGCATAGCTGCGGTAGTATGGTAAAATCAAAAACAAACAATAATTAAGCCGCATAGCGATGACAGAAAACGGGTACAAAAACAAAGATCAAACACCAAACACCAAAAAACAATTATCAACTTGTCTGCCGCAGGCAGATTACCAATTATCAATTATCAATGAACAATATGCAGTGAACGATGATTTATGACCTGTGAATAGTGAAAAAGCAGCGTAGCTTCGGTAGTATGGTAATATAAAAACAAACAATAATTAAGCCGCATAGCGGCGATAGAAAAACCCGAAACGCAAAACCCGCCTACGGCCTCGACCTCCGGCGGGCAAGCACGTAACCCTGAAACTCCGTAACCCTTATAAACAATCCTTGTAATGTATGAATAAAGGCGAAATAATAATTTATCACTCCCTTGAAGATAGCAACTTTCAGCTCGAAGTTTTATTAGATGAAGAAACCGTTTGGCTTACCCAGGCTCAAATGATTGAATTGTTTGCTTCGTCAAAACAAAACATAAGCCTGCATATAAACAATATTTTTAAAGAAGGTGAATTAAACCGAAATTCAGCAGTCAAGTATTCCTTGACAACTGCCAAAGATGGAAAAAAATATAAAACAAGTTATTATAACCTGGATGTTATTATTTCTGTTGGATACAGGGTTAAATCAAAAATAGGTACGCAGTTTAGGATTTGGGCTAATCAGGTTTTAAAAAACTATCTTTTAAAAGGATATGCCGTGCATCAGCGAATGGAACGAATTGAAAATGATATTTACTCATTAAAGAAGAAAAGTGAAGAGTTTGACTTACACATAAAATCAAGCCTCCCTCCCCACGAAGGCATTTTTTACGATGGACAAATTTTCGATGCGCTTACATTCGCTTCAGACATTGTTAAGTCAGCAAAGAAAACGATTATTCTTATCGACAACTACATCGATGAGTCGGTTTTACTTTTACTATCCAAGCGTAAAAAAGGTGTTTTGGCAACAATATATACCAATACTATTTCAAAGCAATTACAGCACGACATCAGTGTTCACAATAAACAATACGACCACATCGAAGTAAAAACATTTAACCGATCACACGACCGATTTTTAATTATTGACAACCAAACTGTTTTTCATATCGGAGCTTCTTTAAAAGACTTAGGTAAAAAGTGGTTTGCTTTTTCAAAAATGAATATTGATATTAGTGAATTAATAATGAATCTAAAAACAAACCCTAAAACACTGAAACCCTGTAACACTGAAACCCGAAACTTATTAAAAAGGTATAGGGTATAAGGGAATTGAAATTTGAAAATTGAAACCGGAAATTGGAAACTAAAAACGCGAAACAAAATAAACCCGAAACGCGGCACGCAAAACTAAAATGAAAGTAAGTAAATTCGAAGATTTAGATGTTTGGAAATTGGGACGAGACCTATATAAGAATGTTTTTCAGATAACTTCTCGGGAACCTTTTTTTAACGATTTTAAATTTCGAGATCAGATTAGAGCATCTTCAGGTTCAATTTCAGATAATATTGCTGAAGGATTCGACAGGGGAGGAAACAAAGAATTTATACAATTTTTGTCTATTGCAAAAGGATCTTGCGGAGAAACCCGCCTCCGGCCCTGACCTCCGGCGGGCAGGCTTTAGCTCACTTTAAATTACTTTTGTTAGAACTATACAAATTTGTTATGCCAAACCAACTCTACAATTTACCCTATCTAAAAGAAACCAGACAGTATTTACGAAAAAATATGACTGAAGCAGAACTGATTCTCTGGACTGTTTTAAAAGAGAAAAAATTAGAAGGGCGCAAATTTAGAAGACAGCACAGTATCGGGCATTATATAGTTGATTTCTATTGCTCTTCAGAAAGACTAATAATTGAACTTGATGGACAACATCACTTTACAAATGAGGGATTAGAAAAAGACAAAGAAAGAGACGAACACCTTGCTTTGTTGGGAAAAAAAGTACTGAGATTTGAAAACAAGGAAGTGCTGAATAATTTGACAGAAGTATTAAAAAAAATTAAGAGGGAATTTAACACCAACCCCAAACCCCTTGAGAAGGGGCTTTAACTGGGAGAAAACCCCAACCTGTTAAAAGGGCAATAACTTAGCAAAAGAACACCCTCTGTTATTCCCCCTGGTTAAGGGGGTAAGGGGGTCAAAATAAAATAACTTTACATATTAAATCCCATAACTATGGACCAAAATATACAACAAAGTAACTACCCCCCCTACAACTACCAGGAAGAAAGTATCGACATTAAAAAGTATCTTTTTAAGTTTTTATTTAACTGGTACTGGTTTGCGTTGGCACTGGCAGTAGCATTAAGTGTTGCCTATATGGTTAACCGGTATTCCGAACCTACCTATACCATTTCGTCTTCAATTATTGTTACCGACAAGCAAAGCGACATGGCCAGTGTGGATGCTATAATCGAAGAGCTGGGTATGCGGGGCCGTAACCGCAAAGCAGTGGTTGAAAACGAAATTACCGTGTTGAAATCGTACAAGCTGGCACGTATGGCTATTGAAAAGCTCGATTTCGAAATTACTTATGTGGAGGTTGGCCGCAGAGAAATTGCAGAAACCAAAGCATATACCCGAAGCCCTTTTGTGGTAACAATGGATTCAACACACATCCAGTTGTACAATTACCCGGTTAATGTTAAAATTCTTTCTAATACCGAATACCTGCTCGAAATTAACGACAAGTACGACATTAAAAAGAAAATGAAATTTGGCGAAACATTTAATGAGGAAATGTTTAAATTTAAAATAGACTTACGTAAACCCGAAAATTTTGAATTTGATAAAAACCAATCGAACAAATATTACTTCTTTTTAAACGACATTAACTCTTTGGCAAACAAATACAGAGATAGATTAAAAATAGAAGTAAATGATGAAAAAGGAACCATTTTGATATTAAGCATTTTAGGATTTGTACCTGAACAAATTGCTGATTATTTAAACACCTTATCGAATGTGTATATACAGAACGATCTGGACGAAAAAAACATACGAACATCCAATACCTTGCAGTTTATTGACAAACAAATGAAAGGCATTGTGGATTCGTTAAATGCTGCTGAATTAAACCTACAAAACTTCAGGATGCAGAACCAGGTATTCGATCTGAGCCAAAAGGGGAAAATCATTTTCGATAAACTCAGCTTGTTACAAACCGAAAAAAATAAGGTTGATTTACAAATGCGCTATTTTAATTACGTGGAGGAGTATTTGAAAAATAAAAATAACTATGAAGCTATTATTTCACCAAGTATAATGGGTGTTGAAAATCCTTCATTACAAGAAATGATTAACCAACTGAATATTTTGATTTTTGAACGTAAAAAATTCTTATTTACTGCTCTTGAAAATACACCCAATATTGTAATGATTGAAGAACAGATAAATGATTTTAAAAACACAATAAATGAAAATACCCAGGGAGATATTAAAACCACACAAATTGCATTAAACAAAATAAATGAACAAATTAAACAGGCAGAACAGGAAATACAAACGCTCCCTATAAACGAGCGCCAGTTGGTAAACATTGAGCGGGTATTTAAACTGAACAACGATTTATATACTTTTTTACTCGAAAAACGTGCCGAAGCAGGAATTACCAAAGCTTCGAATGTGGCCGACAACAAAATACTGGATATCGCACGGCCGGAAAACGCAATTCCGGTTAAACCCAAACGATCGACAAACTACCTTATTGCATTGATTTTAGGTTTTGGGTTGCCCGGATTTATTGTTGTGCTTATCGAATTTTTTAATACCAAAATTGAAGAGAAGAAAGATATTGAAAACAACACGAAAATTCCTATTATAGGAACCATAGGCCACAACGAAACCCAGAGCGAAATGGCGGTTTATGTGGATCCTAAATCGAGTGTAGCCGAATCGTTCCGCACCTTGCGAACCAATTTGCAATATATTCTCCGCGAAAAGGCTCAAAAAGTGGTTATGATAACCTCAACAGTAAGTGGCGAGGGCAAAACATTTGCAACCATTAATCTGGCAACCATTATTGCTATGGCAAATAAAAAAACATTATTAGTTGGGCTAGATCTTCGTAAACCCGGATTGCACCGAGCATTTGATATACCTAACGAAATAGGAATAAGTACCTATCTCATCGGGCAATCGGAATACGGATCCATTTTAAAACCCACGATGATTGAAAATCTCTGGCTGGCTCCTTCTGGACCCGTACCACCAAACCCGGCGGAATTGATTGAAACAGACAAAATGAAAAGTTTTTTTGATCAGGCAAAAAAGGATTTCGATTATATTATTGTTGATACTCCTCCGGTTGCAATAGTTACCGACGCAATCCTTGTAAGCCAGTTTGCTGATGCCAATATTTTTATACTCCGCCAGAAATATACCAGTAAGCATGTATTTGAACTCATTAACTCCATATACGAAACCAAAAAAATGGCACATATGAATATTCTGGTAAACGACATTAAAATTCCAAAATATTATGGATATGGATACAATTATGGTTACGGATATGGATATGGTTATGGTTACGGATATGGTTATAGAGGGAAAAACTAATTTGTGCTTTAAAAGATTTTTAAACATAAAGCAAATAAGAAACTCGTTTTTCATTTAACTCCTTAAGAAAAATACAGGTTAGTTTATGTTATTCTTCAAATAAAATAATTTTATGAATATTGAACTGTTAAATTGGGATAGTGAATTCTTTAATCTGAAGATTGGGAAAGTGAATATCACTGAAGATAATGAATTTGACTGGTATCGTTTTAAAGAAACTGCAGACTCAGAAAAGTATGACCTGATTTACGTTTTCAAATATAAAAAAATGTTTCCCTTGGAAATTATTTTAAAAGCAGAGTTAGATCTAGTTGACATACAGCTTACTATGTCAAGATCTTATAATAAAGCAGATTATTTAAATATCCCCTATGACTTTAGAACCGATTTAAACGAAAAAGAAAAAAATGAATGTTATACTATTGCAGAAGAAACATCTATCGTTTCGAGGTTTTATAAAGAAAAAAACATTGGTGTAGAAAAAACAAAAGTTCTTTATAGAAAATGGATTGATAACGCTTTGAATAAATCTTTTGCTGATGGATTGTTAATTATTAAAAATGAAAATAATCAAATTACAGGTATTCATATAATTAAAACAGAATTAAAAACAGGTAAGTGTTCATTGATTGGAGTAAGTTCAAGTGGAAAAGGAAAGGGTGTTGGAACAAAATTGTGGCAACAAGCATTTTCTTATTGGGCAAATAACTCAAATATTGAAAAATGTATAGTTCCTTTTTCTTTATATAATAGTGAATCTTTCAACTTTCATTTAAGAATGGGCTTTAATAAAGTAGAAGAAACAAAATACATTTATCATTACAGAAATAACAAAAACTAAATGATACCCTTCAACAAACCTTACCTTTCAGGTAATGAATTAAAATACATAGAACAAGCTGTAAAATCAGGTAAAATTTCAGGTAATGGAATGTTTACACAAAAATGTCAACAGTTTTTTGAAAATCGTTATGGTTTTAAAAAAGCATTGTTAACTACTTCCTGTACAGATGCCCTGGAGATGTGTGCTTTACTTGCAGATATTAAACCTGGGGATGAAATAATTATACCTTCTTATACATTTGTTTCAACAGCTTTGGCTTTCGTTCGGCAAGGAGCAAAAATTGTTTTTATTGATAGCCGAAGGGATCATCCAGGAATTGATGAAGATTTAATTGAAAATCTTATAACCCCAAAAACAAAAGCAATAGTTCCTGTACATTATGCTGGTGTTGCTTGTGATATGGATAAGATTATGGCATTGGCAAATAAATATAACTTGTTGGTTATTGAAGATGCGGCTCAGGCAATTGATTCATTTTATAAAGGAAAACCTTTAGGTAGTATCGGGCACATGGCAGCTTTCTCGTTTCATGAAACTAAAAATATTAATTCCGGTGAAGGGGGTTTGTTAGCAATTAACGATGACCGCTATATAAAGAGAGCTGAAATTATTTGGGAAAAAGGCACGAACAGAGCCGAATTTTTTAGAGGCGAAATTAATAAATATGGATGGGTAGATATTGGATCGTCTTTTTTACCTTCTGAAATTATTGCTGCTTATTTATGGGCGCAATTGGAAAATTTAGAATTAATACAAAAACGCAGAAAAGAAATATACAATCAGTACTTTGATGGGCTAAAAGAATGGGCGAAAACCAATGAAATATTATTGCCATTTATTCCAGAGTTTGCTACCAATAATGGACATATGTTTTTTTTGGTTTGTAAAACTATTGAGCAACGAACTAAATTGATTAATACATTAAAAGAAAATGGAATAATGGCAGTCTTTCATTACCTGAGTTTACATAAATCAGAATTCTATAAAAAGAAATATTTGAGCTTACCCTTGTATAATGCCGATAATTATACCGAAACCCTTGTAAGGTTGCCTTTTTACTTTGAACTATCAGATGTTGACATAAAAAGAATTATTGATTTAATTGTGAAAAGCGATGTCTAAAAAGTTTATACACATTGCTTTCGATTCTATTTTCCTTGATTATACTATTGAGCAATTTGAGACTATAATACCAGGCAACAGTCAGTATTTTATCGATGTTCCCAATACGGAATACAATATAAAGCACATCAAAAATGTAGAAAAAATTAATACAATTGTATTTAATGATCCAAAAATAAAGGACTCATTTATTCGGGATTTGAATAACGAACATATTGTTATATTGCACTGTTTAAATCAAAACATGATAGACATTGTAAATAAAGCAACTTCTGATAATATGTTTGTTTGGATTGTATGGGGTGCAGAAGTGAACAGCCTCCCATTATTAAGTAAAAATAATTATCAACCTTATACAAAAAGAATTTTAAAACAGATTAATAATCCTTCTCTTAAGAGTATTTTATATCAAAAATTTCCCAAGTTTCATCAATTACTTTATAAAATAAAAAACGGACAAATTCATCCAACAGTCCAAAAAATAAAGGCAATTAACAGAATTAATTATGCTGGTATTTTTGTAAAAGAAGATTTTGATATATTTAATTCAACATATCATTTTAATTTAAAATGGCTTTGGTATTGTTATTATAATATTGAAGATACAGTTGGTGCTGAATTGCCAAATATTAATCAATCAAATAATATTTTAATCGGAAATTCTTCTAATCCTACTAATAATCACATAGATGCTTTTCATTGGTTAAAGGAACATGAATTGGGAAATAGAAAAATATTTTGTCCTTTGAGTTATGGTACTGATTCAACTACATATGTGGAAAATGTAATAAAAGAGGGAACACATCTTTTTGGGGATAACTTTGTGCCTTTGAAAGACTTTTTACCTTTAGAAAAGTATAATGAAATTTTGGCAACTTGTAGTCTTATAATTATGAATCAAACGAGACAACAGGCCGTTGGAAATATTATAACATCGCTCTGGAATGGAGCTAAACTTTTTTTAAACGAAGAAAATCCGGTTTACAAGCATCTTATCAAAATTGGGGTAAAAGTGTATTCAATACAAAATAATTTGTGTATTTCAAATCAAACAATACTTGCTTCATTAAATGAAAAAGATATTCTTGATAATAGAAACGTTTTAATGAAATATTTTTCGAAGAATGCTGTATTGGACAGAACAAGACAGATGATACAAACATTATGGCTTAATGAGAATTAATATTTAGATACAACTATTCGAAAAAGTTAAAAGCTCCTTAATATGTTAGGATTATATACTGTAATACATAATAAACAAAACGAAAAGCTTTCCGACTTTACTTATTTTATTGATGATGAAATTGTAAAATCTGCATACAACACCAAGACAAAAAGCCCAATACAACAATTCAAATATGAAAACTGGAATGTTTTAATAGAGGGCGCGATATATAATCTAAATCATTTAGAAATAGAGGGACATATAATTGACATATTAAAAGCCAATGAACCAAGGAGTAAAATTGAATCATTTCAGGATATTGCTGATGGTGAATTTATTATTCAAATGATAAATCTGCAACAGCAGATTGGATTTGTAATTTCTGATAAATATGCGCGATTGCCGTTTTACTATGCAACAAATTCTAGTGGCATTATATTAAGTAGAAATATTAATACAATTCTTATAGATATTCCTGAAATTGAATTTAATTATCAGGCATTTTATGAATTTGTGACGTTTGAATTCATGCTTGGAAATAAAACCTATTTTAAAAACATTTTTAGGCTAGAGCCTTTCGAATATTTGGTGATGAGTTTTAAAAAAACATATCAAGTCAACTTGATAAAAAGAACAAGAGAAAGTTATGATAAAAAGGAACAAAAGAGACCTTTACTAGAAAAATATTATCACCAATTAAATACCTCAGTAGAAAACAGGGTAGGATTCTGTAAAAAAACGAACTTAGAAATAGCATCTGCATTATCAGGAGGTTTTGATTCCAGAGCCATATTTGGCGCATTAAACAAACAAAAGGTTAAAGCAAAAAATTTTACTTATGAATATATTCAAGATGAAAGTGAAATTGCTAAGTTGCTTTACAAGAAAACAGGAGAAATAGGCCAATATGAAAAGTATTCATTTATTAATAAATTTGACTTAGCTAGCTCACAACCTATAGTTAATAATTATCAGGCGCTTGCAAATCCATACACATGTCATGTGTGCTCAAATGATATTAAATTTCAAGTTCTAAAATTATCGCAAAATACTACATTATGGGGCGGTTTTGGGGGAGAATTTATCAGACACCCATACAAATATGCTACGAAAGATCTTTTTACTAGTTTGCTTGAAGGATATATTCCAGGAAATTTATTTGCACATGATAATTTTATTAACCATTATTCAGGAGAAAATTTCCGCAAAGAATTGAAAGAACATCTCCAAAGCTATACAGAAAAGACTTTGGAAGGGCAAATGAAACATTTTTATATGGAGTATTATATTCACCGTGTTAGTAATGGTGAAGACTTATGGGGGAGAAGTAATTTCTGGACAATACATCCAATGATGGCCCTTTCTTTAATTGATTTTTTTAAGGATATGCCTCTTAAATTTGCATCTTTTAATACTTTTAAGAAATTGCTTAAAAAGATTGATCCCATCCTTATTACTGTACCAATTTATAAGGATAAGTATAATTTAGAATCTCTTTTTTATTTTAAAAGGGATATTGATAATTATATTTCGTTTTTACGTAAACAACTAAAAAGTTGGTTTAGAAAAAGGCTTCCATTATTAAAGCCTGTATATCAAAAGTATTTAAAGAAAACAACGGAGAATAAATTTATAAAAATTGATCTTATATTATTAAATGAAATAAATATTTTGTTTGAACAAAGTAAATTAATTAATCAAATATTTAATAAATCATTAATAATTGAAGCTGTAAATAAAAAAAGAGTTAATTCTAGTAGTAATTTGATTTCTCTACTATTTTATATAAAACACATTGAAGAATTATATAGTACTAAAATTCTACCAGAGAAATAATCTTTATGTCAAACCTTAAAACACTTGGAAAAGATACAGCCATATATGGTTTTGCATCAGTACTTAAGAAAATCATTGGTTTTGTGCTTCTCCCATTTTATACCAGAGCCTTAAGTACTGGAGAATATGGTGTTCTTGATAGTGTAGCAACCTTTACTTTTTTTATTGTAGTTATTTTTGGATTAGGAATGGAGGGGGCAACCGGCCGTTATTTTTTTATTGCCCATAACGATAAAGAGAAAAGCAAAGTATTATATACATCAATTATAATTCGAATTATTTCAAATGTATTGCCGGTTTTATTACTAATCCCTTTTAGCGGCAAAATTTCAACTTTATTATTCGGGAGTGTTGACTATAAATGGGTTGTTGTAATTGCATTGATTTCAATACCTGTACAAAATATTAGTCAATTACAAGAAATCCTTTTTCGATATTATCGTGTCCCCTGGAAATATGTTGCTGTTTCAATTGTTAGATCTATTGTTAATCCCACTGCAGGTATATTACTAGTTGTCATATTGCATTGGGGTGTTTTTGGTGCTACTTTGGCTTCTCTAATAAGTTCTACAATTGTTCTATTATTTGCTTATTTTTACTATACCCGTAAAAAATATGTCGCAGATTTTAGCTGGTATTGGGCAAAAAAAATGCTCCGGTTTGGTTATCCCCTAATTTTTACGGGAGTTTTAGTTTGGATTAACAGTGTTTCAGACCGATTCTTTTTGCTACATTATTCCACATTGGATCAAATAGGGCTTTACTCTATTGGGAATACATTCGCACAGCCTATTCTTCTTATCAATATGGCCTTAACCATGAGTTCAACCGTCCTGGTAATGTCGATTTACGGCGAAGAAAAAAACGATGATAACAAACCTAAAACTAAGGCTTTCCTAACAAAAATATGGTATACTTATTTAGCAATAGCAGGCAGCATTGCAGTTATGGTTTCAGTATTTAGTTACGAAATTGTTAAGTTTGTGACAACGCCTGAATATATTGGAGGTATTTTAGCTATTCCCTTTTTACTATTTAGCCATATACTTTACCAGAGTGCCCAGTTAACTGGAAATGGTATGACCCTGGAAGAGAAAAGCAAGCCGTATATCTGGATTATGTTAGCGGCTGCTGGCACCAATGTTTTACTTAATTTCTATTTTATTCCAAAATATGGATTTGTTGGTGCAGCAATAACCACTATTTTGTCTAATATCGTTTATTTTCTATTTGCTTATTTCTGGTCGCAAAAAGTGTTTTATATTCAACGGAGTTTGTTAAAACCGATTTTTTATTTTCTAATAACATTATGTGTTTCTTTGTTTTTTCCTTTTGCTGAATATAAATATAATATAAAAATCTCGATTGGCATTAAAATCATAATCCTACTAATTTCATTTGTAATACCGTTTATAATCAAATTAATAGATTTTATTTATATCAAGAATTTATTTAAAACCTTAAAATTTATTGACTAATTTTTTTGCATTAGTTTTTATTATAATTATTCTTTTTTATAGTATAAATAAGGATGTGTATACCTTTCTAATAGGCATAACTTTATTTTTAAATATTGGAGGGTATTTTGACAAAACAACTTTAGGATTACCTGGATTTTTTAACTTTAATGATTTAATTCTGTTTATAGTTTTTATTACTTTTTTTGTTCGGCATAAAATTCAAATTAATAAAAACTATAAACAGTTGTTATTAATACTTTTGATATTTGTTTTATATCAACTTTCTATAGCAATATTTTTAAAATTAGAGATACTAGATTTAATGGATTTAGTAAGAAGTATTGCTGGTCATAAATGGAGAATTTTAAGTGTCTTCATTTGTATCCCAACATATTATTACATTCAGCGGTTTTCAAAGGAATTTTATTATTTTTTTTTATTTACAAGCGCAACGATTCTTTCTCTGTACTTTTTAACTCTTATAACACCATTAAATTTAATTCCAATAGTAACAATGAGCAGAGAATTTGTTAATGCAAACAGAATTTGGTTTAACAACCCTGGTTATATTTATATTTTCCCTATTGTACTTGTCGTTTATCTTTTATTAAAACCAAAGATAAAATACAAGAATTTATTATTATTTGTTGGATTTGGCTCTTTTTTATCAATTATACTGACACTAACAAGAGGAACAATTTTATTTTTATTGGGAAACATATTAATTTCAATTATTTTGGTAAAACACATATTTAATTTGAGTATTTCTAAGTGGATACAAAGGAGTGTTTTCGCATTTGCATTTCTATTAATCACTTCTGGAATAATATTTCCTGATGTTATTGATAATATTATGGAAACAGCAAAAAAAAGCATATCAGAACTAAGTGGGGAAATAAGCGAAGGAGCTACTCAATCGAGAAGTGAGTTTGAAGTTCCTATAATGCTAAAATTAATAAACGAAAATACATGGCTTGGAACAGGCATGTTAGAAGAATATTTTTCTCATTATAGCGAGAAAACGGAAATAGGGGTAGCTGACGTACCTTTATTAGGACATATTGCAATGTATGGAATTCTTGGATTTACAATATACTTACTAAGATATTTTAAAATAAATACGCTAATTAAATCTTATTATCCCTTATTAAAAAGGAATATATCCCATTTAAACACATATGAAATATTACTACTTATATGGGCTATATCATCATTTTACGCAAATATCTTTTTTAAATTCTTCAATTTTTCTAGTGAAATTTATAACCCTGATAGTTATATCATTTTTGGAATTTCTATAGGTATTATATTTGGATTAATGAACAAATTATTAATTATTACAAATGAAAATAGGAATTATATATTACAATAAAGGGAAATATAATGGTGGAGCAGAGCGCAGATATTATAATTTAATTAATCAACTAAGTTTTAAGTATACGCTGTTTTTATGTGTAAACCGATCTATAGAATTGTATTGGAAAGAATTAGGAGGGTTTAATGAAAATGTTAAAATATATTGTATTGAAAATAAATTGCAAAAAAACCCAAGTAGTTATCAAACAAGTAATAAAACTATAAAATCAAAAAGAAATATATTCATACGAAGACTTATTTCTCAAATAATTTGGTTTATTAAATATAACTATAAAACTTATTTTTGGGCTAAAAAAAATAAGTTGAAAATAATTAATGCAGTACAGGCTGCCGGAATATTGTCTATTGGCCCTAAAATTTTTGGTGCTAAAATTATTTTTTCTTATACCGATTATATGGTCGAAAACGGATACCCTTTTAAATATATTTTCAATCATGGTTTAAAAACAGTTATGCGTATAGCAAATAAATATGACTTTTTATCAGAAATGATTCCTAACAGAATGATAGAAAAAGGGTTAAAATTAAATAAAAGGAAAATAAATTTGGCAAACACATCATTTATTGATGATATTAATTTTAATCCTGCCCCATTTAAAAAAAACAAAATTATTTTTTCAGGCCGTTTAGAAGCGATTAAAAATCCTTTTTTAGCAATTGAAATTGCAGAAAAGCTTAGAGCTAAAAATTGTGATTTTGAATTAAAAATATTAGGGGATGGGCCACTAAAGCAGGTATTGCAAGAAATAATTGATAAAAAACAATTGAACGGTTATGTGCAAATAAAATATTTAAATAATATACATGATGAATTAAATGATGCTTTAATATATTTATCTCTCCAAAAGGAAAATAACTTTCCCAGTCAGGCATTAATAGAAGCAATGTTTTCAGGTTGTATTCCAATTGTAACAAATGTAGGAGAATCTAAATTAATGATAAAGAATGAATTTGGCTATTTAGTAAACCCCGATGCTATTGAAATTTCTAACATAATCATTAATGTTTTGGAAAACAGGTCCAAATTTATTGACTGGGGTTACAAATCACGAAATTATGCCAGGTCTCAGTTTTCAATTAGTAATTATTTAAATTATTTTAATACATTACTTAAATTCTAGCACTTTTTATTTCACAGACTCTGGTGTTTTAATAAGGTTTTCAATGATTTCTATAGGATTACCCGCATATAAAAGTAAGTTTATTGATTCTGCCATAAACAGTATTTTAAATCAAACTTATAAAGATTTTGAATTAATAATTGTTAATGATAACTCCCCCGAGAATTTAGAAGAAATAATAGATCATTTTAATGATCCAAGAATTAGATACTATAAAAATGAAAATAATATAGGAAAAGACAGTCTAGTTAAAAGTTGGAACAAATGTCTGGAATACGCAAAAGGTGAATATTTTATTTTATTCTCCGATGATGATATTTATGAACCCACTTTTTTACAAGAATTATTTAATCTTAGCTTAAAATATCCTGATGTTGACTTATTTCATGCAAGGGTAGCTCAGATAAATTCATTAGATGAAGTTATTAACTTCTCTTATTCCCTCCCTGAATACGAAGACATTCTTGATTTTATAAGTAATCGATTTTTTTTCAACAGAATACAGTTTGCTCCCGATTTTATGGTGAAAACAGAAGCTTTAAGAAATATTGGTGGATTTTATGAAACACCAATAGCTTGGGGTGCTGATGATATTACCTGGATAAGTTTAGCAAAAGAAAAAGGAATTGTTCATAGTAATAAAATTTTATGCAAATGGCGTATTTCTATATTTAATATTTCCGCTATTGGCAATATTAAACAAAAGTTATTAGCCATAGATAAATACGAAAATTGGTTTGAAGAATTTTTAAAAAAGTTATATGAAACTCATAATACAGATTTTCGATTTCATTACTTAAGAAAAAATTACCCTAACTGGTTTGCTAATCAAAGAAAAAATGTTTTAAATACATACAAGAAGAATAATGGTTTATTAAAAACACTATTAAGATTTTTCGGAACTAAAAGTTTCAATTTACCATTAAAAAAGGCAATCTATTATACGCTAAAAGCATGAAAATAGCTATTTTCTCAAATACCTGTTATGAAACCATAGTTCCTGTTGTTAATGAATTAGAAATTATCGGGCACAGTGTAGATTTTTATGCACTAACTTCTAATAAAGGAAGTGGAAAAGCTGTTTTATTTGAAACGAATAAACTCTGGGAAAATGAAAAACAGGGTAATATTATACCAGATATAAATATCAAAAAATATATTTCCGAATGTTGGAATCCATATTTGAAACGGGGGAAATGGTTCTCCTTATATTTCCATAATTTCGCTTTTTTTAAACCTAATAATTGGAATTTAATTCTTGCTATAATTAAAAAGATTAGAAAAGAAAAATATGACATTTTACATTTTAATGCGGAAAGTTTATTGTTTAATATTTTAGCGTTAATTTTTAATAAAAAAAAGATCGTTTTTGAAATACACGATGTTAATCCACATACTGGTGAAAATCATTTTATTGCAAAGTTAATTCGGCAAAGTTTTAAGTTACTCAGAACGACTAATTTTATAGTACATTCTAATTTCAGTAAAAAAGAATTACTTGAGAAATATAGTTATTTAAATCCTAACCAAGTACATTATATCCCATTTGGATCACATGAGTGGTTAAAAACAGACTCCAAAACATTAGAACTTAACAATAGTTTGCTCTTTTTTGGAAGAATTTCACCTTATAAAGGGATTGAAATTCTTTGCGAAGCAGTTCGCGATTTATGCGAAGAAATTCATAATATTAAATTAACAGTTGCAGGAAATGGCAAAATGTATTTTGATTATAAAAATTATGAATCGGATAATATCTCTTTTATAAATAGATATATAAGCAATAAAGAGTTGTCCGAACTTGTTTATTCTCATCAAATAATTGTATGCCCATATATTGATGCTACACAAAGCGGAGTAATTCAAAGTGCACTAACTTTAAATAAATGGATAATTGCAACTAATGTTGGAGCTATTCCTGAAATGATAGAAACTGGTAAAAATGGAATGTTGATTTCACCAAATAATATATCTGAATTAAAGCAAGCAATAAAAGAAAGCTTATATCAAGAAAAGTACAAATTTTACAAACCTGTTATTCAAAAAAGTTGGAAAGAAATTACAGCATTACTTATACGTATTTATGAATAAAAAAATTAAAGTATTATTAATTGGTCCTTGTCCTTTCGATTTAGAAAGCATTAAAGGAGGCGTTGAAGGTGTTTTTATTAATCTATTAGAAGGGTTTAAGCAAATTGAAGATGTTCAAATTATTGGTTTTACCTTGTCGCAAGAAGTTAAAAGGGAAACAACTAAAATAATAAATAAGAATATTCAGATTCATTTTTTTCCGTTAATTTTAAATTCTACCAAACTTTCAATTTTTTACTATTCTATCTTTAGACTTAGAAAATTCATTGCCGATAATAAAATTAATATTGTACACTTACAAGGAAATGGTTCGTCTTTGCTATATACATTGCGATTAGAGAAAAAAAAATTAATTGTAACTCCGCATGGATTAATTAAAAATGAGTATAAAAACTCCATGTCATTTTATAAAAAATTGAATTATTTGATTTCTCTGGTAATTGAAAACTTTTTATTCAGAAAAATAAAGAATATAATTTTCATTTCAGATTATATTAAAAATTACTTTCTTAATTGCAGTAACCTAAAGTATAAAAAGTTACATATAAATACTATTTACAATCCAATAAATTCAATTTTTTTTGATAAAGATGTATCTGGAGATTTTAGCAGAATCACCTACGTTGGAAATATAAACAATAACAAGAATTTACTTCTTCTTATTGAAGCAAATTCTTTTATTTACAATAAATATGAAATAGACGCTATTGGTGCTGTTAACGAAAAAAAATATTATAATATTATAAAAGATAAAGTGCAATATAATAAAAGTAAAATAAATTTTTTAGGCCCTAAAACATCCCCTGAAGTAAAAAACATCCTTTCAAAAAATATATATTTCATATTGCCATCAAGACATGAAAATTTACCATTGGTAATAGCAGAAGCTATGGCAAGCAGTAGAATTGTTATTGCTTCAAACGTAGGCGGGGTTTCTGAAATGATTGAAGATGAGGTAACCGGTTTTCTTTTCGAAAACAATAATTTAGATCAACTTGTAAAAATTTTGTCTAATTTGGAAAATCATGATTTGGTTAAAATTTCTAATTCTGCTTATAATTCTGCTTTTGAAAAGTATCATCCAATAAGTGTAGCAAACAAGACAAAATCATTTTATCAATCTGTTTTAAATAATGCAAAGTAATAAATACATTATAAAAAATTTAGCACCATGGATGTTAGATGAGTTGATTGCCTTTTCTCAAATTACTTCTTTTGAAATTGTTTTTTTAAGAAGGCAAAATGATTTTTATAACGAAGGTATTAGCCAATTAATAGAAAATGGTATTGTTATCCATAATAATCCACTCTCCTTTAAAAAAATATGTAGAAAGCTTTATACATCTATTCTCTTTGCTTTAAATAATTTAGAGAAATTTAGATTAAATTATAATGGAGTAATTGGCTTGAAAAGTATATTATGGTTTATTAAATTGGATTTAAATTTATTTAATTCACAGTCAAAAATACATGCACAATTCGCAACACAAGCTAGCATTGTATCATTTCTTATTAAGCAATTTTACCATAATACCCCGGAATACTCTTTTACTTTCCATGCTTATGATATCTATTTTAAAAATGAGTGGTTCAATCTTTTAGTTGAAAATTGCAAGAAAGCATATAGTATATCCAATTATAATATGGAGTATGTAAAAAAGCATTATATAGTTTCCGATAAAATCATACTTTCAAGACTTGGAGTTTTTCCTGAAGCTATTCCATTTGTCCCAACCCATAAAACAGATCTCAACACATTCACATTGGGTTTATTAAGTTGGTTTGTGGAGAAAAAGGGAATCAAGTATTTGTTGCAAGCTTTTATTGAGTTAAAGAATCAAGCTTATTCGAATATTCATTTAATTCTGGCAGGCGATGGCCCATTAAAAGAAGAATATTTAGCATTTATTGAAAAGAATCAGTTATCAGATTCAATTAAATATATAGGAATAATCAAAGGAGAAGAAAAAAGAAAATTTTTTCAATCCCTAGATGCATTTATTCTTCCTTCTGTAGCAATTGAAAATGATATGGATGGTATACCAGTTGTTCTAATGGAAGCAGTTAATTATGGATTGCCTATTATAAGCACGAATATATCTGGTATTCCGGAAATATGTATAAATGATTATAATGGATTGCTAATAAATGAACGGGATATTGATCAAATTAAAAAAGCTCTTACGCGACTATTAAACCCGGTACTTAGGCAAAAGTATTCCATAAATAGTCTTAAAATGGCAAGTCAATATAATATTGTATCGAATAGTAAACACAAATTATCAATGTTAAATTGGACTTAAAATATTGTTATAAAAATTAAGTATGTATTTTAGAATAATTGTTTTGTATAAATGTAAATACAAGCTCTTATAAATGAGTAACCAGAACAATGTGTTTGCATCAAAACATAAACATCTCTAGGAAAATCTGTATCTGAATAAATTAGGTAGTTTGGTTTTGGAGAGGTATTGTAAAAAAGAGAGGTATTTAAAATGACAGAAATAGTAAAATGTTCATTGTGTGTTCTTGATTCCACTGTTAAAGATATTTGGTTCGATGAAAAGGGACAGTGTAAATATTGTAAAATCCATGATGAAATGGAGAAATTACATCCTTTGGAAAATGCTGAAGCAGAAAGAAATACCATTATAAAAAAAATAAAAAAATCAGGAAAAAATAAAAAATATGATTGTATAGTTGGGGTTAGTGGAGGCAGAGACAGTACGTATACTCTTTTAACAGCAATTAGATTAGGGTTAAGACCTTTAGCAGTACATTTCGATAACGGATGGAATTCTGATATTTCTGTTCAAAATATAAAAAAAGCATGCGACAAATTAAAAGTAGAATTACATACCATTGTTGCCGATTGGGAAGAATTTAAAGATTTACAAATTTCCTTTTTAAAAGCATCTACACCCGATGCCGATGTGCCAACAGATTATGCAATATATTCTGTGCTTTATCATGTAGCCAATAAAGAAGGTATTAAATACATTTTAAACGGTCATTCTTTTAGAACTGAAGGTACTTCGCCAATTAGCTGGACTTATATGGATCCTTTATATGTGAATTCCGTTCATAAAAAATTTGGTAAAATAAAACGATTTCGAAGTTTTCCTCACATGTCTGTATTAAAACTGCAATATTACATATGGATTAAACAAATACGCGAAATTAGGTTGATGGAATTTATCGATTATAAAAAAACCGAGGTAGATAAAGTTCTTGCAGAAGAATTGGATTGGAAATATTACGGTGGTCATCATCACGAGAATGTATATACCAAATTTTTTCAGTCGTATTACCTTCCAAAAAAATTTAATATTGATAAACGAAAAACAGAACTTTCTGCTTTAATTCGTTCTGGTCAGATAAGTCGTGAAGATGCATTAAATGAAATCAATACTCACCCATATATATTTGATGAAAAGGTTGTTGATTATACACTAAGAAAACTTGGGCTTTCAAATACAGAGTTTGAAACAATAATGAATTCTCCTATAAAATCACATAACGATTACACAACACTTTTACCATTAATCCGATTCTTACGTTGGCCTATTAAAATAGCAACTAAACTTAAAATAGTACCTCATATTTTATATTTAAAATATGCTTCCTGAAAAACAAAATATTGTAATTGTTGATTATGGAATGGGGAATCTGCGCTCAGTTTACAACAAATGTAAGCGTATTGGTTTCGATACTATTATTAGCAATCAGAAAGAAGATCTGAAAAATGCAGATAAATTAATTCTTCCGGGTGTAGGCCATTTTGCAAACGGGATGAAAAAACTTAAAGAACTTGACTTAATCGACATTTTAAATCAAAAGGTTTTTTCAGATAAAACTCCTATTTTAGGAATCTGCCTGGGGATGCAATTATTTTGCAGATTTTCTGAAGAAGGAAATGTTGAAGGCTTAAACTGGTTTGATGCAGAAACAATTCGATTTACACTTTCCGATATTCGTTTTAAAATTCCACATATGGGCTGGAATAGCATTACTTTGAAAAAACAAAGCAATATTTTAGATTCTTTGGATTTAGACCACTTGTTTTATTTTGTGCATAGTTATCATGTAGTATGTAATGATAACAAAGATGTTTTAGCAACAACAAATTATGGATACGAGTTTGTTTCTGCAATAGAAAAAGACAATATCCTTGGAGTTCAATTTCATCCTGAAAAAAGTCATGAATGGGGAGAACAAATACTAAAAAACTTTTTAGAAAAATAATATGTTTCGTCCACGAGTAATACCTGTATTGCTATTGCGCAACCAGGGATTAGTAAAATCTGTAAAATTTAAAAATCACAAATATATTGGAGATCCAATTAATGCTGTAAAAATTTTTAACGATTTAAAAGCAGATGAATTGGTCTTTTTAGACATTAATGCCAGTAAAGAAAACTCTTTAATTTCATTAGATTTTGTTAAAAAAGTGGGTGATGAAGCGAATATGCCGTTTGCTGTAGGTGGAGGAATTAAAACCATTTCACAAATAAAAAACATTCTGAATTCGGGTGCAGAAAAAGTGGTTTTAAATACATCTGCTGCGCTTAATCCTGAATTTGTAAAACAAGCTGCAAACGAATTTGGAAGCTCAACAATTACAGTTTCAATAGATATAAAGAAGAATGTTTTTAAAAAAGAACATACTTATATTTATTCAGGAACCAAAGCTACCCAATATAATCCTGTTGAATTTGCTCAATTAGTTGAAGAAATGGGTGCCGGGGAAATCATAATCAACTCTATCGAACATGATGGAATGATGCAAGGATATGATTTATCTCTGATTAAAAAAATTTCTGAATCTGTTTCAATACCTGTTGTTGCGGTTGGAGGGGCGGGTAATTTAAATGATATATATGAAGCTGTAAATACTGGTTTTGCATCAGCAGTTGCTGCTGGTAGTTTTTTCGTTTATCATGGACCTCGTCGTGCTGTTTTAATTAACTATCCTACCAGAGAGGAATTAATCAATCTTTTTAAAGCATGAAAATTTTAATTGATATTGGGCATCCCGGACATGTTCACTATTTCCGTAATTTTTATAAAATCATGAAATCAAAAGGTCATGATTTTTTATTTATTTCGAGAGATAAAGAAGTTACTTTTTCTTTGCTTAACTATTACAAAATTCCTTATAAATCAAGAGGAAAAGGGAAAAAAAGCTTTTTAGGTAAATTGTTTTATATTTTGTATGCGGATTATATAATTTTAAAAAATGCACTAAAGTTTAAACCCGATATCTTTTTAAGTTTTAGTTCAACATATATGGGACATGTTGCATTTTTAATGCGAAAACCAAATGTCATTATTGATGATACCGAACATGCAAAATTTGAACACATTATGTACAAACCTTTTGCAAGTGTTATTTTAACGCCTTCTTGTTTTTATAAGAACATGGGTGAAAAACAAATAAAATTTAATAGTTATACTGAGCTATTTTATCTTCATAAAAATTATTTTAATCCTAAAAAAGAGATTTTAAATATATTGGGAGTTAAAGAAGAAGAAAAATTTGCAATAATTAGATTTGTATCTTGGGGTGCAAGTCACGATTTTGGACATTCCGGATTTAACAATATATCTAAACTTGAAATAATTAAAGAAATTGATAAACATATTAAGGTTTTCATAACTTCAGAAACTAAATTACCTCCCGAACTTGAAAAATATAGAATAAAAATTTCTCCAGAACAACTTCACGATGCATTAAAATATTCTTCAATTTATATTGGAGAAGGTGGCACAACAGCATCAGAAACATCCATCTTAGGTATTCCAACTTTATATATTAACTCTATTCCATTAATGGGATATCTTAAAGATGAAGAAAAATTAGGGATTTTACATTATTTTAAAAATGAACTTGGAGTATTAGCTAAAACTTTAGAAATATTAAATGATTCAAATTATTCAGAAAAATATAATTTAAAAGCTCAAAAACTTATTAAAAACAAAATTGATCCCACCTCTTTTCTGGTTTGGTTTATCGAGAACTACCCCGAAAGTGTAAAAATAATGAGGGAGAATCCGGATTATCAGAATAACTTCAGGTAAAGATTCAAGACCAAAGTAAAAAGATAAAAGTTTTAAGAAAACTTTTGATATTATTAAAGCAGCAAAAAAAGAAGAATTGCCCGATCAGATTATGTTTACGTTTCATCCTCAGCGTTGGAACGATAAGACGTTTCCGTGGGTAAAAGAGTTGGTTTTGCAGAATGTGAAGAACGTAGTTAAACGGGTTGTTTTAGAATTAAGAAGAGAGAGCAGGGAATAGTAAGAAGGAGGAAGTAGATAGGAAAAAAGGGCAGGAAGCAGCTTGACCGCCGCAGGTGGTTGGCAGTTGGCAGGAAACAGACCAGAATTAGAAAATGGCAAAACCTATCAGCATTTTTTTCAATTTATAATGTAAACATTACACTTTAAGTAATTTATGGCAAAAATTAATGTTAAAGAAACCGAAGTCACCATTATTCATGTAAATGGTGAGGACTATATTTACATCACTGATATGCTCAAGGCAAAGGATGGCGATTTTTTTATTTCCGATTGGCTAAGGAATAGAAATACATTAGAATATTTGGGTATATGGGAGCAAATATATAATCCAGCATTTAATTATGGCGAATTCGCCATAATTAGAAATAAGTCCGGTTTAAATAGTTCTTGTGGCCCAAGGAACTTACTGTTCATCGCTCAAAATTCATAATTCATCGTTTTATAAAAAACACCTATAAAAAAGGGCCAAGATAAACGTTAAGGATGCTGAGGTAACCATAATTGTTCAAAACGAAATGGACTATATCTCGTTAACCGATATGGTTAGAAATATTGAGAATGGTTTAGCATTGATTGAAAAGTGGCTTAGAAATAAAAACACTATTGAGTTTTTAGGTATATGGGAAGAAATGTATAATCCTGTTTTTAATTCCACCGAATTCGAGGGAATTAAAAACCAAGCTGGTTTAAACAGATTTATTCTTTCTGTAAAGCAGTGGGTTGAGAAAACGAACTCCACGGGTATTGTTGCCAAAGCTGGTCGTTATGGAGGTACTTTTGCACATAAAGATATTGCTTTCGAGTTTGCATCATGGGTATCACCACAATTCAAACTTTACTTACTCAAAGAATTCCAACGGCTCAAAGAGCAAGAGCAGCAACAGCTAGGCTGGTCAGCGCAACGCGAACTTGCAAAAATAAATTACCATATTCACACACAAGCCATTAAGCAAAATCTTATACCCAAAGAGCTTACAAAAGAACAGATTTCTACAATATATGCAAGCGAAGCCGATGTGCTTAATATGGCTCTATTTGGGATTACGGCAAAGCAGTGGAGAGAAGCAAATACAACACTAAAAGGAAACATAAGAGATTATGCTACAATTAACGAGTTGATATGCCTATCGAACATGGAAAATCTAAACGCTGTTTTTATTAACGAGGGTCTTCAGCAGCGAGAACGTTTAGTTAAGCTAAATCTAATCGCTATTCATCAAATGAGCATACTTGAGGGTATTGCCAACAGAAAGTATTTGAGATAAATTTTTATCATTGAAAAGAAATTAAAGTTTTAAGTGGCTGTTTGCAAGAAAAAGACAAAAGAGGAAGCTTGCCTGCCGTAAGCAGGTTTAAAATGCCTAACCTGCCTGCCGGCTGGCAGGAGTGAGCTAAAGTTAAAAGGGAAAGATTACAATTAAAAATTAACAATAAATGAAAATTATCTCTGTAGTAGGTGCGCGTCCAAATTTTATGAACCTTTCATGCCTAAGGTATATAAATAATAATTGCATGAAAGCTATTCGCATTGCTCATGAGATCGCTTCGCTAAGTTCACGAGCGGGCATGGCGGTTGGTGGTGGGAGCGAGCCAGCCTGCGGCAGGCAGGTAACTAATGAAAGATAATTTATAGAAAAAATTACCATGAAGATCATTTCTGTTGTTGGAGCAAGACCAAATTTTATGAAGGTAGCACCATTTATTCATGCAATAAACAAATACAATACCGGTCACCAGTCACTTCCCGATAACCATCGGGACACTATTCACCATATACTGGTTCATACGGGTCAGCATTACGACGATCGTATGTCGAAATCATTTTTTGAAGCCTTAAATATTCCCGATGCCGATATAAATTTGGGTATTGACTTAGGCTTTCGGGCAAAACACAAGATTTAATTGGTTTGGAAAAACGACAATAACAAAACAACAATGATTTGGAAAAACGAATTTATATGTGTATTATTGCTTTGGTAAAACAAATCCGGTTGTAGGTTTATATAAAAAACAATGAAGTATCTAAATAGAGATATTGAAAGCCAGTTAAATAAATGGAAAGATGAACCAGATCGTTTTCCGTTATTGATACGTGGTGCCCGTCAGGTTGGAAAATCTTCTTTAGTCAGGCAATTTGGCAAGAAATTTCAATATTTTATTGAACTAAACCTGGAACTAAACCCGGAGTTTCGCAAGGTATTTGAAGCAAACCTTGAGCCTCATAGAATATGTAATGAGCTGGCATTGATTTATAACACCCCTATTGAGCCAGGAAAAACATTGTTGTTTATTGATGAAATTCAAAGCAGTTTAGCAGCTATTTCGTCATTGCGGTTTTTTTACGAGCAGTATCCAAAACTTCACGTTATAGCAGCGGGTTCGCTATTGGAATTTGCTTTATCAGAGCTTCCCTCCTTTGGGGTCGGTCGTATACGTTCCCTTTTCCTGTATCCCTTTTCGTTCAATGAGTTTTTACAAGCGGTAGGTGAAAACAAGCTGCTTGACGCCATTCAGGGGGCGAAGCCCGAAAAGCCATTGTCGGAATTGGTTCACACGAAAGCATTGAATTTGTACAAGCGTTTTGTTATAATAGGCGGAATGCCCAAGGTAGTGTCGCATTATGTTGAAACAGGAGATTTATTGAAATGTCAGCAAGTATTGGATGATTTGGTTATATCGTTTCAAGATGATTTTGTTAAGTACAAAAAGCGCATTTCGTCGTTTATGCTCAGAGAGGTCTTCAACTCTGTTATTGCCCAGAATTCTAATAAATTTATATATACTAAAGCTACGCCAGATTTAAACAGGGTACAGGTAAAATTGTGTTTAGAGCTGTTATCAATGGCAGGGCTAATATATCCGGTAACCCATTCTTCGGCAAATGGCGTTCCTTTGGGAGCCGAAATAAATACTAAATTTCGCAAATATATTGTTTTTGATTCGGGGATCTATCAACGTATACTAGGTCTTAATTTATCTGATTTATTACTTAATAGTGATTTTGATTCTATTAATAAAGGATCTATTGCAGAATTGTTTGTTGGCTTAGAATTAATAAAGGTTTCGGAAAAAAGAATTGAATTGTATTATTGGCAGAGGGAATCAAAAAACAGTCAGGCTGAGGTGGATTATTTGGTACAAAAGAGCACAAGGATTCTGCCGATAGAAGTGAAATCGGGAACAAAGGGAAGTATGCAAAGCCTGTATTTGTTTTTAAACGAAAAAAAAATAGAAACAGGTATTCGCGTTTCGCAAGAAAATTTCTCGGAATATGATAAAATCAAGGTGTTTCCAATTTATGCTGTTGCAAATATCTTATCAAATAAAGAATAAATATGTTGAAAATAATCTCTGTCGTTGGAGCCCGCCCTAATTTTATGAAAGTTGCCCCGTTTATTCATGCAATAAACAAATACAATACCGGTCACCAGTCACTTCCCGATAACCATCGGGACACTATTCACCATTTACTGGTTCATACGGGTCAGCATTACGATGATCGTATGTCGAAATCTTTTTTTGAAGCATTAAATATTCCAGATGCTGATATAAATTTAGGTATTGGCTCCGGATCACATGCCGAACAGGTTGGTCAATCGATGATTGCACTCGAAAAAGTTTTTGAAAATGAAAAACCAGATTGGGTTATTGTATATGGTGATGTAAATGCTACACTCGCAGCATCGGTTACAGCAAAAAAGCTGCACATCAAAGTATGTCATGTTGAAGCGGGTTTGCGCAGTGGTGACCTTAAAATGCCTGAGGAAATAAACCGTTTAGTTACCGATAGATTATCAGATTTGCTGCTTACTCCAGACAAGCTTTCAATCGAAAACCTCAAAAAAGAAGGCGTAGAAGATTCAAGGATACGGTTTGTTGGCAATATCATGATCGATACACTCGAAGCAAATCGCGAAAAAGCAAATTTATTAAATATTGAAAGCATAATTCGTGATAACAGTGTCATAACCAGCAACCCGCCACTGCGGGCAGGCCAGCAACCAGTAACTAATCATCTGCGCTTTGCGCTGATGACCCTCCATCGCCCATCAAATGTTGATAATAAAGAAGTTCTGGCACCGCTGGTTAATTTCTTAACAGGTGAGATTGCAGAAAAGTTAATTATTATCTGGACTGTTCATCCACGAACCGAAAAACAATTAAAAGCTTTTAATCTCTGGGATAAGATATTGGCAACTCCTAATATCTATTTAGTGTATCCTTTAAATTATCATTCTATGGTAGCTATTTACTAGGGTTTATCCAGAGATAAAGTTTCTTCCTTCAAAGGTAGCACATAATTCTGGAAAAACATCCCGGTTTTGTTTTCTGACGGTAGATAGAAAGCCTTCTATCCGGGCATATA
>JBFXEQ010000044.1:0-25779 GCA_050179935.1 Bacteroidales bacterium
ACAATAAATTGATCTTAAAAGAAGTGAAATTGATCAAAATCAAGCTAAAAAAGACATATTTTCTCATCAATCATAGCATAAAAAATTTGATTATTTAACTTTTTATGTAATTTGCGGATTTAAGGAACTCTTACATCAATCAAATAAAATTAAATTAATACATTTATTGTTAAAATGATGTATTTATGAAAACAAGTGCTTTATTGTTTATTTTCTTTTCTGTGCTTTTTATTAATTGTAAAGACAACCTTAATTTGGAGCAGGAAAAACAACACATGATGCAAACCGACATCAATTTTTCAAATCGTTCTGTTGAAGTTGGAAGTCATAAGGCATTTATTGAGTTTGCGGCAGATGATGTCGTACTTTTAAAGCCAAACTCATATCCAATCATTGGTATTGATGCTTTAAAACAAAGCTATTTAGGCAAAGCTGATTCAACCTACAAACTGACCTGGAAACCCAACTATGCAAAGATTTCCCAATCGGGTAAGCTAGGTTATACTTATGGTATCTGGACTGTTGAGATATTAATCGGTAAAAATAAAAGCAAAACCTCGCAAGGTACATATGCAACAGTTTGGGAAAAGAATGAAAAAGGAGAATGGCGCTTTGTTCTTGATACCGGAAATGACGGGCTAACTCCCAAGCAAGAAGATTAAATTAACCATTTAATAATTTTCAATACCATTTTATTACTTTTGTGGTTTAACCAATTATTCAGAACCTGTGAAAAAGACCGAAATTAAATCTGTATTCGATTTATTCAATACTTACAAAATTTTAATTATTGGCGATGTAATGATCGATTCGTACATGTGGGGTAAAGTAACCCGAATTTCGCCCGAAGCACCAGTACCTATTATTATGAGTACACATCAAGAAAACAGACTTGGAGGTGCAGCCAACGTTGCGCTAAATATTCAATCATTAGGAGCAGAACCAATTTTATGTTCGGTAATTGGGAAAGACTCAAAAGCAAAGACTTTTTTTAGTTTATTAGAAAAACAAAACCTACCATCCGAAGGTATTTTAGAAGATGAAAACCGCACAACAACAGTTAAAACAAGAATAATTTCAAATAGCCAGCATTTATTGAGAGTTGATGAGGAAGTTGATTTTGAGCTCGATAAAGCTATTGAGAAATCATTTGTTAATCATATTTTAACGATTTTAAAGAAAACTAAAGTCAATGCTATTATTTTTGAAGATTACGATAAAGGCTGTATTACACCAACCGTAATTAAAAATGTAGTTGAGTTCGCAAATAAAAACAACATTCCAACCCTTGTTGATCCAAAGCGAAGAAACTTTTTAGCTTATAAAAATGTTACCCTATTTAAACCGAACTTCAAAGAATTAACTGATGGACTTAAAGTTGATATTAAAAAAGGTGACTTTGAAGGAATATTTAATGCCTCGAAAGAACTTCATAAGATTTTGTCGGCCAAATACATACTGGTTACATTATCAGAACTAGGTGTTTTTATTAGTTTTGAAAACAAATACAAAACCCTGCCAGCCGAAATTAGGGATATAGCTGATGTTTCAGGCGCAGGAGATACGATAATCAGTATCGCCAGTTTATGCTTGGCAGCAAACTTAAGTCCAGAAATTATTGCAGGTATTTCGAATCTTGCAGGCGGATTAGTCTGTGAGAAAGTTGGTGTAGTTCCAATCGATAAAAACCAGTTGCTAAATGAAACCTTGTTAAAATACTGCTAATTATATTTTAATATAATAGATTCATTTTATATAAGTAAACTTATTAAAACATACATCATTAGTGTATTTATTAAGATAAATACAAGACCATGATTGTTAATAAGCTGTTAATAACTACAAAAAAAATGTTTACAAATCTTCCTTAACACCTCTTTTAAGAACTTATAAAATTGTATTTTTGAAATCCTGCAAAAGGAAAAAAATTATAGTAACAAACACAAAGCAAATCCAATAAAATCAAACATGGGAAAAGTAATTGCTTTAGCAAATCAAAAAGGTGGAGTAGGTAAAACAACCACCGCCATAAATTTAGCTGCCAGTTTGGCTGTTCTCGAAAAGAAAGTCATTATTGTAGATGCAGATCCTCAGGCAAACGCTACATCTGGAACAGGTTTCGATATTAGAGCTATAAAAACAAGTATTTATGAATGTTTAGTAGATGATTTAGATCCAAAAAGTATTATTCTTAATAGCGACATTGAAGGCTTAGATTTAATTCCATCTCACATCGACCTCGTTGGAGCCGAAATTGAAATGTTAAATCAGCCAAACCGCGAATATATTCTAAAAAAGGTTATCGAAAAGTTTAAAAATGACTATGATTATATTCTTATCGATTGTTCTCCATCGCTTGGTTTAATTACGGTAAATGCATTAACAGCAGCAGATTCAGTAATTATACCTGTTCAGTGTGAGTACTTTGCTCTCGAAGGATTGGGTAAACTGCTAAATACGATTAAGATAATTCAGACACGTTTAAATAAAGACCTTGAGATTGAAGGCTTTTTATTAACCATGTACGATCCTCGATTACGATTATCAAATCAGGTGGTAGATGAAGTTAAAAAACATTTTCAGGATATGGTTTTCGAGACTATTGTACAACGTAATATTAAGCTAAGCGAATCGCCAAGTTATGGCAAACCAGTTGTATTGTACGATGCAGCATCAAAAGGATCGGTAAATTACTTGAACCTAGCCCGTGAGCTTTTACAGAGAAATGATAAAACAAAAATCGCCAACGCGGCTAAAATTGTTGAATAAATAAATTAGTAAAGATTAAACACACGAAATAATGGCACAACGAAATGCATTAGGCAGAGGATTAGGAGCATTGATTGACGATGCAGGACAAGAACATACCGTAAATGCCGACTCTGTTAATGAGATCGAGATTAACCGTATTGAAGTTAATCCATTTCAGCCCAGAACAAAATTTGATGAAGAAGCTTTAAAAGAATTAGCCAGCTCAATTAAGCAATTAGGTATTATTCAGCCTATTACTGTTCGTAAAATCGACGATCGTAAATTTCAGTTAATAACTGGCGAACGTCGTTTAAGAGCAGCTCAACTGGCAGGATTAAATAAAATTCCTGCATTTGTTCGTTTTGCAAACGACCAGGAAATGCTCGAGATGGCTCTTGTAGAGAACATTCAACGCGAAGACCTCGATGCAATTGAAGTAGCAATAAGCTATCAGAGACTTATTGAAGAATGTAAGTTAACTCAAGAAAGCATGAGCGACAGGGTTGGTAAAAAAAGATCAACCATTTCCAACTATCTGCGTTTACTTAAACTACCCGCTGAAATTCAGCTTGGTATTCGCGACAAAAAGATAACCATGGGCCATGCCCGTGCACTGATTAATGTCGAGAACGAAAAAACCCAACTTAAAGTTTATTATAAGATTATTGATGAAGACCTTTCGGTAAGAAAAACCGAAGATATTACTCGCGACATAAATATTCCTAATCCCGAAGTTCAAAAGGAAAAAGTAAGACTCCCAGAGGAATACGAACAACTTAAAAAACATCTTGCAGACCATTTTAACTCAAAAATAGAGTTTAACAGAAACAATAAAGGAAGCGGCAAAATTGTTATTCCTTTTAAATCAGATGAAGATTTAGAGAGAATTATGGGAATTATCGATAAAATGAAATAATTTTGCCCCAATCATAACTAATACACTTGTTGGTTTGCAGGGTAAAATTAAATATTCCATTCGAAGTAAGCATCTTCTAATCATTGTGCTTATTTGTATTTCGTTAAATGCTTATAGCCAGAATGATACCCTAATTACTGGTGATAAGACAATTTTACCAACCGACATAGCCAAAATACATTCACCACACAAAGCAGCAATGTATTCTGCATTGGTCCCTGGTTTAGGACAGATTTACAACAAAAAATATTGGAAACTACCCGTTATTTATGGACTTACGGGTATTTTTATTTATTCCTTTGATTATAATAATAACCAATATAATAAATTTACCAATGGTTATTTAGATCTGAAATCTGGTAAAATTGACTCTTTCGAAGGATATACGAAAGAAGAAACAATTACTAAAATACGCGATAACTTTAAAAGAAACAGAGATTTAAATGTTATAATTCTTGCGGCAGTTTATTTACTCAATGTTCTCGATGCCACAGTTGATGCTCATTTAATGGATTATGATATCAGTGATGATTTGTCATTAAATCTGCAACCCTCTCTAATAAACTCATTCGACAACCAACAAGCAATTGGTTTTACCTTAAGTTTTAATTTTAATAAAAACTAACCTGGTTTACTGGGTTTTCAACAACTCTTATCCATAAAAAATTGATTGTGTTTAAAAGAATTAACAATTAATAACAAAAAATATTTCTTTTTTAAGTTGAATTGCGCTTATTTCGAGCAACAAATACTTATTAAACCAAACTTCAATTGTCATGTTTAAAAGAAAAATCATTTCCCTATTAATATTATCAACATTTATATCTTTTTCTGCAAAACCAATAAATCCAGAGAACGACACACTGCATTACGGAGTTGAGTATTATTCGAACTTCGAGGACAATCTGGACAGCTTATTAAACTTGTGGTACGTTAAAAACTCAATAAAAACTAATTACACAATACAATATAACGAATATGCTGATATACCTGAATTTTCAGATTCGGTATATATGGAACGGCTAAAAAACATTCCTTCGGTAGTTGAATTAAACTATAACTCAATAGTACGGAACTATATCCATGTTTATACAAAAAAAAGAAGAGAGAATGTTCAGTCGATGATTGGTCTTTCAGACTATTATTTTCCAATGATTGAGGAGATTTTCGAAGGATATGGGTTACCCACTGAGCTAAAATATATGGCTGTAATTGAGTCGGCATTAAACCCGAGAGCCGTATCCAGAGCCGGAGCTACAGGTATGTGGCAGTTTATGTACGGAACAGCTCGAATGTATAATTTAACTATTAACTCATTTGTTGATGAGCGTCGTGATCCGGTTAAAGCAACTCATGCAGCAGCTAAATTTCTTCAGGATTTATACGGCATGTTCGGTGACTGGACTTTGGTAATTGCAGCTTACAATTGCGGTCCGGGAAATGTTAATAAAGCCATTCGACGCACTGGAGGCAAAAGAGATTTCTGGCAACTTTATTATCATTTACCCCGCGAAACCAGAGGCTATGTACCAGCATATATTGCTGCAGCATATACGATGAATTATTATCAAGAACATTATATTTCACCTGTTATTCCACAAATTTCGCTGGCAACAGATACTATAATGATAAATGACAATGTACATCTTAGGCAGATTTCGGAAGTTTTAAATATTCCGTTACAACAACTAAGAGATTTGAATCCACAATATAAAATTGATATTATCCCAGCTAAAGGATCTGCTTACCCAGTAACCGTTCCTCTTGATTTTGCAGGTAAATTTATTACCTATCAGGATTCTATTTTTTCGTATAAAGACTCTATTTTCTTTACAGCTGATAACTCGATTAAAAATCCTCAAAAATCATATTATATACCACAAGCACCCACAGGAAGAGAAAAGCTTGTTTATACAGTAAAATTGGGCGATAACCTTGGTTTTATTGCCGAATGGTATAATGTTGGGTTATCTGACCTAAGGTATTGGAACAATATTCATGGAAACAGAATAAGAGCCGGCCAGAACCTATTTGTATATGTGCACAAAAACAATGCTAGTAAGTATAGCGACATAAACTCATTAAGTTTTGAAGAAAAACAAAGAAGGATTGGTAAATCAGTAACTCCACCAGACGAGATTGTTGAACAACCAAGCTATACAGGGAACTACGTTTATTACACTGTAAAATCAGGCGACACGTTATGGGAGATAGCTAAAAGATACTCTGGAATATCAGAGACCGACATTATGAAGCTAAATAATATGACCAGTGGTAGATCCTTAAAAGCTGGACAGATAATTAAAATTAAACCTAAAAGTTAATTTTATAAAATGAATTAGCAAATTCTAATTTTTAGGTTTTGGTCCCATAATAAAAGTAAGATTACCTCCCTTTTCGATTTCAGAATGCAACAGGTAATTCTGTTTTACTTCTTTATTATTAAACAATATTTTTTGAACATATACATTTTTAATATCCTGATTTTTAACTTCAATCAATAAAATTTTGCCATTCTCAAAATTAATTTTGGCTGATTTTACAATAGGGCTTCCTATTGCATATTCATCACTTCCCGGGCACACAGGATAAAACCCCAGTGCGCTGAAAACATACCATGCCGACATTTGCCCGGCATCATCATTTCCGCATAAGCCATCGGGTGTATTCGAATACATAGTTTCCATGATCATTCGAACACGCTCCTGTGTTTTCCAAGGTTGGCTTGTCCAATTGTACAAATATGAGATATGATGCCCTGGTTCATTTCCATGAACATAATTTCCTATTATTCCGTCACGAGTTATATCTTCGGTTTCGGCAAAATGTGCATCATCAATATGCATGGTAAATAACGAATCGAGATGTTGTACAAACCGATTCTTCCCTCCCATCATTTCGATCATCTGATCAGGCTGATGAGGAACATACAAACTGTAATTCCATGCATTTCCCTCGATAAATCCCTGACCATGAGTACTCAAAGTATTAAAATCCTTTTTCCAAGTTCCGTCTGATAACTTTGGACGCATAAACCCAGTGTTTCCATCGTAAACATTTTTAAAATACTGTGATCGTTTTTTAAATTTATCGTAAGCTAACTTATTATCTGCTTTTTGAGCAATTTGCGCTATACACCAGTCGTCATAAGCATATTCGAGTGTTTTTGAAACAGAGGATGAGTTTTTATCTTCAGGTACAAAACCCAGTTCCATGTAATAGTTTATTCCATCGTAATACTGATTTTCGGCAGTATTTATGCAAGCTGAAAGCAATGTATTGTAATCAAACCGATTATCTAAGGTTCCTTTAATCAGAGCATCAGCAATAACTGGTATACTGTGATATCCTATCATACACCAATTTTCGTTTGCATAATGCGACCATACGGGCAACATATTGTGTACACTTTGGTTATAATGCTCTAACATAGACTTAACCATATCGGCATTTCTATTGGGTTGAATCAGGTTAAACAATGGATGCAACGCTCTGTAGGTATCCCAAAGTGAGAAAACTGTATAGTTTGTAAAGTTTTTAGCATAATGAATATTCTGATCGAGTCCGCGATATGCCCCATCAACATCCATGTAATTAATTGGACCAAGGAAAGTATGATATAAAGCAGTATAAAAGGTTTCTTTGTCTTTATCTGTAATCGCCTCTATTTCAATCTTTCCTAATTCTTTGTTCCACAATTCCTGACTTTGTTTTTTAACCAGATCAAAATCCCAGTGCGGAATTTCAACTTGAAGATTTTTCAAAGCTCCTTCGGTACTTACCGATGATAAAGCAAACTTTATTTTAATTTTCTCTCCTTCAGTAGTTTTAAAATTGAAATATGCGCGAATCTGTTTTCCTGCCATTTCGGGAAAGTTTTTTGATTCATCGAACTTGCGCCAAAATCCTTTATAAATGCTTTGGTCATGCTTTTTATGACCGTACTCATTAAACGGTTTCGAAAATGCCATAGCAAAATAAACCGTGCGAGTTCTTGCCCACCCATTGGTTTGGCGGTAACCAGTAATTAAAGTATCGTTTTCAACCCGAACAAATGTCCATACATTCTTATCATCATAATTATAAATCCCTGAAATAAGATCTAAAATAATGTGTGCATTTTCTGATTTGGGAAAAGTATATTGATGAAACCCAACACGATTTGTGGCAGTTAACTCGACTCGAATAGCATAATCATCTAACAAAACATTATAATAGGCTGGTTGAGCAATTTCGGAGGCGTGATTAAATCTTGATCTGTATCCGTTTTCCGGATTATTAGCCGTTCCTGGATTTAATTGTAAATCGCCTGTTGTAGGCATGATTAAAAAATCGCCCAAATCAGAATGGCCTGTACCACTAAAATGAGTGTGGCTAAAACCGACAATGGTTTTATCATCGTATTGATACCCTGAACAATACTTATATACATTACCATTGTATTTTCCATTCAGCTCATATTGTACCGTATCGGTTTCAGGGCTTAACTGAACCATTCCGAAAGGTACCGTTGCTCCAGGATATGTATGACCCATATTTTTGGTACCTACAAGAGGATTTACATATTGAATTAAATTACTTGTTGCGGTTTGAGCAATTAAACGAATTGATAAAACACAAAAAATAAAGATGAATAATCTTCTCATAAGTCCGGCTTTAATTATTATTAAAATAAAAATCCTTATAAAAATAAAACTTTCCAAAAGTATTATCTTCAGGAAAGCTAAATTTATTTAATCATTTATTTTTTTTAAGCGGATGTTGCAACGTCAATCATCTCCTGAGCTTTTTCTTTACCTAGATAATTATCAATAATATAATGCATCCAGTATATTAATGGAGTTAATACAATTGCAATAGTTATTTTATATAGATATTGAATTAAACCAACCGAAACAACCTCTATAAAAGACCAGTTTCCTAAAAGATAAAAAGCGATAAAAAGAATCAAGAAACTATCAACAAGTTGCGAAACAACTGTAGAACCGGTAGCTCTTAACCACAACCACTTGTGGTTAGTAAGTATTCGGAGATAATGAAAAGTATAAGCATCAACCAGCTGCCCAACAAGGAATGCCGTTATTGAACCTACGATGATCCCTAATCCCTGGCGAAATATTGTATTGTATGCAAAATTAATATTGAAAATATTGCCATCAGGATCAACTGCATTATTTTCTAACCAGAAATCTGCAGGTGGCGATTGAGTTGATAAAACAACGATTACAAAAGAGTATGATATAAGTAATGCGGCGATAACACTAATTTTTCTTACGCCCTTTCTGCCATAATACTCATTAATAATATCTGAAATAATAAAAACTATAGGCCAGATTATTACACCCACACTCATATTAAGGCTAAGCAATGAATCTCCAATAAACGGTATGTTTAAAGGTTTCATATTTAAAATCTTTTCGAGTGAGAGTATTTTTACACCAATAAACTCAGCAATAAGCGCATTGGTAATAAATAAAGCCGATAAGATTATAAAGAGATTATGGTACTTCGCGGAAACAGGCTGATCCTTACCCATTTAAATTAGTTTTAATTGATTAAATCAAAGATATTAAATATTTAACATATTACAATAGAGATTTTTTGAGAAAAAAATATTTGCTGCATTTTACATCTGTAAATATTCCTAATTTAATGCATATTTAAATTTATCAAGTTGTTTGTTTTTATTTTTGTTCAAATAAAATAAATTAAAGGTTGTACAATTTTAATTTAAACACAGAATAAACCTGTTTTGGTTTAATAATTAAATAAATAATGATATATTTAACTTTCGTTTTTCAATAACAGGTTTATGGCACAATAATTTTTATGAAGCCTTTTAAAACGCTAGTATTTATTTTCATTGTTTTTATTCTACTTGCATTAATATCCTTCTTTTTCCCCTCACAAGGAATAAAGGTTGGCAACGACAATATTCTTCAGTTTCCATCGATTGAATCAATTCTTGATTTACAAAAAGCAGAGCAAAAAGATATTTCCCAAATTATTGATCAATACCAGATTGAATTGATTAGTCCATTAATTGAACCTGACACACTTGAGTTTATTCCTGATAGCCTCGAATTCATTCCCGACTCAATTACTTCAATAACTCCAGATGACTCAGTAAATACAATTACGAATTCTAATCAAAGTAAACGATTTACAACTCCGGGATCAGTAAAACAGCGAATCGAATATCCAGATAATGATTCAAAAATTCTTTATTCGCTATTTAAAACATTCCAACATCTTAAATCCTCGGGTGATTTAATTCGGATTTTGCATTATGGTGATTCACAAATTGAGGGTGATCGAATAAGTTCATATATTAGGAAAGAGCTTCAAAAAGAATTTGGTGGTTCAGGAATTGGAATGTTTCCAGCAGTAATAATAGAAGGTACAAGTATATCAGTAGATCAAACTCTTATTGGTGATTGGGAACGTTACACTATGCAAAGTATCCGAAATGGAAACATCTATCATAAACGACTAGGTGCTTTAATGAGTTTTAGTCGTTTTGCGCCAGTTATTCGCGATGGGAACAACATGTATTCTGCCGAAATAAATCTGCGTAAATCAAATAACACCTACCTGAACACCCGAAAATTCAACCATTTTAAAGTTTATTATGGATATAACGAACAACCCTTTATCGCTGAACTTAAATACAAAGAACAAACGATTGATGCAGAGATTATTCCTGTTTCAAATCAATTAAATCTGTTATCGTGGAAACTTGATGCAGGTATAAATGAAATAACCCTTCACTTTAAAGGAGAAGATAGTCCGGATATTTATGCCTTTGCGTTAGATGATTTTAAGGGTGTTGCCGTTGACAATATTCCTTTGCGCGGCAGTAGCGGAACAGATTTTACCAAAACAGATCTTGCTTTTCTCAGATCTATGTACCAGATGCTCAATGTAAAACTCGTACTTATGCAGTTTGGTGTTAACCTTGTACCTCATATTCTGGAAGACTATACATTCTATCAAAAACAACTCGAGAAGCAATTAAAAACAATAAAAAGTTTGCGACCTGATATAAGTATTATTGTAATCGGAGTTTCGGATATGTCGCGAAATGAAGGTGGCAATTATGTTTCATATCCGAATATTGAAAAAATAAGAGACGCACAAAAAATGGCTGCATTTAATGCTGGATGCGGGTTTTGGGATACTTATGAAGCTATGGGTGGAGAGAATTCAATGCCTGCATGGGTTAATGCCGATCCACCGCTAGCCCGAACCGATTTTACCCATTTCTCGTGGAAAGGCTCAACGGTAATTGCAAAAATGTTTTATGACGCATTGATGGCTGATTATAATTTATATATTGAATCTCAAACAAAACAAATGGAATTAAGTACCAATGAAAACTAGCCTGATCTTTTTTTTACTGTTTATAAACTTGTCTGCATTTTGCCAAAGCATCTGCGATACGCTAGGTTTTATTAATTGCCAGAAAAACAGTATTCAAATAACTGAAAGCGAAAAGGAGAAAATCAAACAAGCACTAGATTCGGGCAGTCTAAGAATCGTTCATATTGGCGACTCACATTTGCAGGCTGCTTTTCTATCAGAAAAAATAAAACAATTACTAAATCAAAACCTCCAGAATAAAAGCAATATAGCATCACCTGGTTTTATTTTTCCATTTAGCATGGCACAAACCAATAATCCATTTTTCTTTAAAATTGATTACAGTGGCAGTTGGACAAGAACACGAAACGTCGATGAATTTTTAAATTCACCCATTGGAATATCCGGAATAACTGTTTCATCGAAATCTCCTAACATGGAGATAAAAATTAAAATGGAAAATCGAAAATTCACATACAAATCAAAATATTTTTTTGATAAAGCGGTTTTACTTCACAATACATGTGGAACAGCAACAATTATGGCTAATAACTGTGAAGGAATAGCCGATGAGCATGGAACAACATGGACTTTCGAAGCACCCATCGACTCAATTGTATTTTCATTAATTAACTCAGATACTACTAAACAAATAGATTTATATGGAATAATTCTTGAACTCAAGAACTCACCTATACAATATCATACAATTGGTGTAAATGGGTCAATGGCAAAATCATATTTAAAATGCGAACTATTCGAAGATCATCTTTCATTACTTAATCCTAACCTGGTAATTGTTTCACTTGGAACAAACGAAGCATTTAGCAAAGATTTTTCACGGGATGATTTTATATTAAATTTTACCAATTTATTGTCCAAAATACATAATTCAAATCCTGATGCCGCAATTATCATTACCATTCCAAACGATCACTTTAAGGATGGATTGTCAAATCAACAAGTAGGAATTGTACGCGAATGCATCTATCATCTTAGCAACTATTTTTCGTTTGGTATCTGGGATTATTATGAAATAATGGGTGGAACCGGATCAATTAACGATTGGCACAAAAAGAAACTAGCTGCCGACGACCGATTACATTTTAATAGAAAAGGATATGAAATTCAAGGGGAGTTGTTTTTTGATGCTTTTATTAATATGTTAAATTCTAAATAAAAATAATTTGGATTTTATTAAAAACATATTGCTGTATTCCGAGAACAAACCATTATTGTTTACCAGTCTTTATTTCTGGGTATTTTTTGCATTGGTTTTACTTATCTATTCATTTATCTACAAAAGGAATCCCTTGCGAAACGCTTTTTTATTTTTTATCAGTCTTTTCTTTTACTACAAATCGGGAGGATATTTTTTTACCTTGCTAATTTTTTCAACATTGGTTGATTATACTGCCGGCCTTTTAATTTTTAATTCAAAAACAAACTTCAGAAAAAAACTCTTTTTATCCATAAGCATCATTACCAATTTAACCTTGTTAGGATACTTTAAATATGCTTATTTTTTTACCGATATTTTTAATCAAACCTTCCATACAAATTTTGAAGTAATCAACAGGCTTGCATTGTGGACAAATCAACTTACCGGATCGGGGTTTGATATTACAAGGATTATTTTGCCAGTAGGAATTTCCTTTTTCACTTTTCAAACCATTAGTTATTCGGTTGATGTTTATCGCGGAAAACTGAAACCTGTGAGAAGTATTATAGATTTTGGATTTTATGTTTCGTTTTTCCCCCAGTTGGTTGCCGGTCCAATTGTTCGCGCTGCAGAGTTTATGCCGCAACTTTATCAAAAATATAAACTTACAAAACAGGAATTTGGGCATGCTTTGTTTTTGATTATTAATGGTCTGATAAAAAAAATGATAATTTCAGACTATATATCCATCAATTTTGTAGATCGCATTTTTGATTCACCATCGTCGTTTACAGGATTTGAAAACTTAATGGCCGTTTATGGTTACTCCATTCAAATCTATTGCGACTTTTCAGGTTATACCGATATTGCAATCGGGATTGCACTTTTGCTTGGCTTTCGCTTACCTATTAATTTCAACTCACCCTATAAAGCACTAAATATTACTGACTTCTGGCACCGTTGGCACATTTCATTATCGTCCTGGTTGCGGGATTATTTATATATTCCACTTGGAGGAAGTAAAAAAGGCAAAATCAGAACCAACATAAACCTATTACTAACCATGTTGCTTGGTGGTTTATGGCATGGTGCAGATTTGCGGTTTATTGTATGGGGCGGATTACATGCATTAGGTTTGGTAATTCATAAACTATGGGTAAATTTTAATGTGTCAATAAATAAATATTATTCAATTAAGACAAGTAAAAACTGGGTTACCCATTTCCTGTCTGTTTTTCTAACATTTAACCTGGTTAGTTTTGCATGGATATTTTTTAGGACAGGATCAATGAAAGATGCCCAGTCAATGATTTCACAAATATTTTCAAATTTTCAACTTGAATTAATACCTATAATGACTTCATCATATTATAAAATCTTTCTATTAATACTAATTGGCTTATTAATTCATTGGTTACCTGCATCATTTAAGGAATATTACAGAGGTAAATTCATACAAACCAATATGGCTATTAAAGTTTTAATTGTAGTACTTGTTATTTTTGCAATTTATCAGGCAAAATCAGCCGAAATACAACCATTCATTTATTTCCAATTCTGATTCTTTTTTTTGTTCGAAAATGGACAATCCCTGTAATAAAATCGGGCAATAATAATTCCTTTTTTTTATATAGATTTTATTCTTAATAACTGATTTACTTCAACTTAAGTAGAGTGGCATTATAAATGATTATAATTATTTTGAGTAAGCATCACATTATAAAACTGCTCGTCTATAAATTAGAAAAAATCAATAACAGATAATAATGATACAAAAGACATTTTTCCTCTTTATTGTACTGACAATAATAGTAGTTAATGCCTATACACAGCAAAATAGTGTAGAAAAAAGAATCTACAATACCCAAAAAATAATAGGTGAAACGCCATTAATCAATGGCTTTATTGATGAAGAATCCTGGAACCTCGTTGAATGGTCGGATAATTTTATTCAACGAGAGCCAAATCATGGTGCACAACCATCGCAACAAACAGCTATTAAGATTTTGTATGATGATGAAAACCTTTATGTAGCTATACGAGCCTACGATACTGAACCCGATAAAATTGTAAAACGAATGTCTCGTCGTGATGGTTTTGATGGCGATTGGGTTGAAATTAATATCGATAGTTATTTTGATAAACAAACAGCTTTTTCTTTTACGGCTTCGGTTTCGGGAGTTAAAGGTGATGAAGCAATAACAAACGATGGCAATAACTGGGACTCAACCTGGGACCCAATATGGTACGTTAAAACAAGTATCGATAGTTTGGGTTGGGTTGCCGAAATGAAAATCCCGTTTACTTCACTTCGGTTTAGCAATAATAAAGAATTTCAGGTTTGGGGACTACAGGTTAATCGTCGGTTTTACAGAAATCAGGAAAAATCAACCTGGCAACATGTGCCAAAAGAAAACTCAGGATGGGTTCGTAACTTTGGCGAACTTCACGGTATTAAAGGAATAAAACCAAAAAAACAATTTGAGATTTCACCCTATTCTCTCGTTAAGATCGAAACCTACACAAAAGATCCTGACAATCCCTTTTCCAAAGGAAAAGAATGGGGATACGGAATTGGCTTAGATGGCAAAATAGGAATAACGAACGATTTCACTCTTGATTTTTCTATTAATCCTGATTTTGGTCAGGTTGAAGCAGATCCATCAGAAGTAAATCTTACTGCTTTTGAATCCTATTTCCAAGAAAAAAGACCTTTCTTTATCGAAGGAAGAAATATTACTAACTTTCAAATATCGGGTGGAGGAAATTCATTTGCCCTCGATAATCTTTTTTACTCCCGAAGGATTGGAAGAAGTCCACAATATTATCCTGATGTTGACTCAGATAATGATGAATATGCTGATGTACCCGAAAACTCAACGATTCTTGGTGCATTAAAACTTACAGGAAAAACTAAAGACGGATTATCCATAGGAATAATTGAAAGTCTTGCAGCAGAAGAGAAAGCAGAAATCTCGCGACAAGGAGTAAAAAGTACTGAGACTGTAGAACCAATGACAAACTATTTTATTGGACGGATTCAGAAAGATATGAATAATAACAATACAATTATTGGAGGAATGCTAACCTCAACCAACCGATTTATAAACGATGATCATTTGGATTTTTTAAATACTGATGCATATTCTGGTGGTTTAGATCTTACCCAATATTGGAATGACAAAAAATATTATTTAAAGATGAACCTTGCAATGAGTCATATTCTGGGTAATAGTTTAGCCATAATTGAGCAACAAAGCTCATCAAGACGATATTTTCAGCGGCCCGATAATAATTATAATACATTCGATTCCACCAGAACATCGCTTACAGGCCAAGCCGGAACTATTGAGTTTGGAAAACAAGGATACAGTAAATGGAGATGGTTGTTTTGGTTAACATGGCGATCGCCCGAATTCGAAACCAATGATGTAGGGTTTCTTCATCACTCCGATGCAATTTTTCAAGTATTCTGGGCTGGATATAGATTTACTGAACCATTTAGTATTTTCCGATCGATGCAGATAAATATTAACCAATGGACAGGCTGGGATTTCGGATTTAACTCCAGTTTTTATGGAGGAAATGTTAATGCAAATATGGAATTTAAAAACTACTGGCAATTTGGCGGTGGCCTAAACCTCGAAGGAGGATCAACTTCAAACAACTTATTGCGTGGAGGACCATCAATAAAATATCCGGGAAACAGCAATTTCTGGGCAAATATTGGAACTGATAGCAGAAAAAAAATTCAACTTTTTGGAGAAGCAAGCAGCAACTTTGGTTTTGAAAACTCTTCAAAGAACTCTTATTTTGGAATTTCGTTGGTTTATCGTCCATTAAACGCATTACGATTAACTTTAACACCAAATATTTCTTATTCTACTGATAAACTTCAATATATTACCACTGAAGAATACAATAATGAAAAACGTTATATTTTTGCCACTATCGATCAGGTTACCACTAATATTACATTGCGAATCGATTATACAATAACACCTGAGTTAACAATACAATACTATGGTTCGCCATTTATTGCAGCAGTTGATTATTATGATCCAAAATATATTACGAATCCTGCTGCAGAAAAGTTTGATGATAGATTCAGTACTGATGTCTCCTTTTCGAGCAATGATTTCGAAAATGGCTACGACTTTAATTTCCGTCAGTTTAGATCGAACCTGGTAGCGCGTTGGGAATACAGGCCGGGATCATTAATTTATCTTGTCTGGACACAAGGAAAAACAGGAAGTGTAGCAACTGGCGATTTTTCTTTTATCGATAATATGGATGGATTATTTAATCTTCATCCACACAATGTTTTCTTACTCAAATTCTCTTATCGAATCGGAAACTAATTAATAAAACCTCATCTTTATATATTGGGCTAAACCATTAATATTACAATCCTCTAACCCCAGGCTTAAGTCTGGGGTTAATAAATCGAAAAAATTGGATTCTAGTCCATTTATAAAATCTCCCAAAAAACTATTGTGATTGCAGAAGGTTTTCTTTTTTTGATTTTTTTAAAAATTTTAATACCTTTCAAATCCATCAAAATAAAATTTATCATGAGAACACTAATTTGTATAATTTGCCTTTTCAATCTAAATATACAACTCTTTATGGCACAAGATTTACAGCAAGATAAATTTGTAACCACCAATGGGGAACTTACCATTAATTTCGTAAAACACGCATCACTTTTTTTCGAGTTCGATAGTAAAATAATTCATATCGATCCGGTTTCAGGGATGGGAAATTATAATTCTTATCCCAAAGCCGATCTGATTTTTATTACACATCATCATGGTGATCATTTGGATATTAATGCCATTAATTTAATTAGGAAAGAAAATACCCGAATCATTTTAACAGAAAAATGCAAAGAGATTAATGAAGGCCTTTCGGATGTTATTATATTGAAAAATGGAGACTTTTTGACTATTAATGGACTTGAAATCGAAGCAATACCTGCTTACAACATTGAGAATAAAAGGCCAAATGGAGAACCTTTTCATCCTAAAGGCGAGGGAAATGGATATATAATTACTTTTGGAGATAAAAGAGTATTTATTGCCGGTGATACAGAAAACACTCCCGAAATGAAAAAATTAACAAATATTGATATTGCTTTTTTACCTATGAATCTTCCTTATACCATGACACCCGAAATGGTTGCTGATGCAGCAAAAGCATTTAAACCCCAAATTTTATATCCATATCATTACAGCAATACAGATACATCGATCCTTACAGAATTATTAAAGGATGAAAAAGAAATAGAAGTAAGAATAAAGAAAATGTAACAAGCATTTTTATAAAACTTGTTTGCCAATTTCCTTAATCTGATTGTAAAGATTCATTAGTTCAACTATGTCTGAATTTTTTTTCCAGATAAAATAATTATATCTGATTTTAGCCCAAAGTTTTTTAATCCCAATAAAATAATGGAACGCAAATAATCCAGTTAATGGTAGACTTATAACAAACAAAAGTGTAGGCCACCCAAAACCAATGATAAATCCGCTAATTATTGCCAATAAAATGTAAAATATTGGAAATAATAGTAAGGCTATTACTGATCTGAATGAACTCAAGAACTGTGGGTCTTTTACTTTCTTTGTGAGTTTTACCGGAATAGTAAACGGAATAATATTAAATAATGCTCCATATAAAAAAATTGGTAAAAGACCAATCATTAAAAGTACTTGTATTATTAATCCAACAATAGAATATGATGGTTTATGAGTCACCCAAAGTCTTAAGTTTAACTTTAGAAGAATTGATTTAAATGAACTTACTTTTTCATTGAGTTGATTAGCTAAATCCGGTTTTTCAGTTAAAAACTGATTTAGTTTAGAGACTATTTTTTGCTGGGCAAAAAACTGATCAGGTTGGTTATCTTTTTTTACATTCATCTCAGGAAGGAAAAAATAACGCAAAAAATCAATCATATCATAATAATCAACACTTTCGATATGGATAATATATTTTTTTAACTCCTCTTCGACTCTTTCGCGTAATAAATTCATTCCACGCGGTTGATTTTCCTTATAAGCCTCATAATAATCCGAAACATTTATTGCATCGCCAAAATAAACAAATAGCTTACTTCCAAAATTTATATAGTTACTATAATCCAGACCTACAGGGATTATCTTTATATTCAACTTATAATCATTTGATTCTTCTGCCTGCAATGCAATTCGCGAGATTCCTTTCTTAAGAGTTCGTAAACGTCTAAATCCCAGATGACTGCCTTCCGGAAGAATTACTAACCCATTCTTATTCTTTAGCACATCAATAGTTTTCTGAAAAATGGCATCGTTATTTCTTAAACTTTCTTTACCATCGCGAATGCGGTAAATTGGAAGGATTTTGAAGAATGTAAGTATATTGCTTATGGTTTTTTTATTAAAAATATCTGCCCGGGCCATAAATACAGGTTGTTTTTTAACTGTTGCCAAAAGAGCTAAGGCATCCATTAATGTATTCTGATGGTTTAATGCAAAAATTATAATTTTATCCTTTGGGACTTTATTATAATTTAGCGATTTTGTCTTGAAGAATAACTTAAAAACAGAACAGACATAAGGCCTCAACAAAAAGTGGCCGATCGAGAATTTCTCAATTGTATTTCGATTTGTTCCCATAAATAATAAATAATTTTAGTTTTTCGGTGGTCTTCGGTTCCAGTAATATGCTAACCCTAAACCTGAAATAATATGCCATATACCCCACCATGCGGCAATAAAAGCCATTCCTCCCATATGCAAATCCGGTGGAAATATTTTTGGATTAAAAATGAGTACAAGTCCTAACCCAGAATTTTGAATACCCGTTTCTATTGAAATCGTTCTACGATCATTTTCGGACAATTTAAAAATTCTGCTAATGGTAAAACCTGATAATAAGGCAAGTCCATTATGAATGAAAACAATAATAGCAATTAAATGAATATATCTTATAAAATAACTAAAGTTATTAGCCAATGCGGCTACTACAAAACCCATAAAAATAAGTATTGAAATAATTTTAATGGGTTTTAAAATCTTTTGAGTTGTTTCAGGAAACCTTTTAGCAAATAGCATCCCTAAAATTAACGGTACTCCAAGCAAGATAAATACTGTTTGAAACATCTGAATTGGATCAATTTCAATAGGTCGTAACAATGGATGTGACTTAGCATAAAGCCCACCCCAAAAAGCGAAGTTAAATGGAGTCATGAAAATAGCTGCCAGTGTTGCAATAGCAGTTAAACTTACCGATAAAGCAACATTACCCTTTGCCATAGAGGAAACAAAGTTTGAAATATTTCCTCCGGGACAGGCTGCAACAAGAATCATACCCAAGGCTACAGCAGGTGATGGCCGGAGTATTAAAACAAATAGAAATGTAACAAAAGGTAAAAGAAAAAATTGTGAAATAAATCCAATTATGACTGATTTTGGTTTTTTTATGATATCCTTAAAATTCTTAAGATTTATTTCAAGTGCTACGCCAAACATTATAAAGGCTAACGTAATATTCATAAACAATAATCCACCCTGACTAAAATTTAAGGTAATGCTATCCAGAACTTTTAAACTTTCAACTGTCATATGTTCAAAATTTATAAGCTTTAAAAGTAAACAAATCAAATTAAAAAAATAAGCTGTTAGTCAAAAATGATATAAAGAATAGCATATTGTCGAAACTATTATTATAAATTTACTACAAGTGGGTGGTTTTATTTAAATAAATGAATTGCAATGGCTGATAATGAAAAAATTTTACATTTAATTAATGAGATTTCAAATTTATTGGCCCTGTTAATTGAATTAAAAAAGAAAGGCCAGTTTAAAGAAGCCCTTGAGAATGTGGATCACACCTTATTAAAATATTTTAACTGCGATCATCAGTTTATTTATTCTGTGTCAGAAGATTTTCTGATTGATGCGCTTAAAGAAGAGAAAGGATTATCCATTGAGGAGTTAAGTTCATTAGCAGAGGTCCTACACGAAAAAGGAGATATCCTTTTTAAGCAGAACAACCTAAAAGCCAGTAATAAAATACTGCGCAATGCATTAAAAATCTATTTCTTTTTAAATGAAAATCAAGATTTCTTTTCGTTTAAGAATATGAATAAAATGATCCTAATTAACGATAAGCTTGCTAAAATAAATTTAAAAATAGAAAATTAACCTATTTAAGTCTTTCTTGTATTTTTCTTGATTCCTCTTCAAATCCAGGTTTTTCGAGCAAAGCAAACATGTTTCGCTTGTATTCCTCAACACCAGGCTGATCGAATGGATTTACTCCAAGCAAATATCCGCTTATTGCGCAGGCTTTTTCAAAAAAGTAAATCAATTGGCCTAAATAATATTCATTAATAACAGGAATAGTAATTTTAATATTCGGAACACCACCATCAACATGAGCAATCATAGTACCAAGCTCAGCCATTTTATTGATATAATCGAGATGTTTGCCAGCCAGAAAATTTAATTTATCAAAATTATCTTTGTCTGTAGGCACTGTTAAGTTATATTTAGGTTTCTCAACAGAGATTACTGTTTCAAAAATATTTCGCAGGCCTTCTTGAATGTATTGTCCCATAGAATGCAAATCAGTAGTAAAACTTACGCTGGCCGGAAAAATTCCTTTATTCTCCTTCCCTTCGCTCTCGCCGTATAATTGTTTCCACCATTCGGCTAAAAAGTTTAATCGCGGATCAAAATTAGCCAAGATTTCACAGGTTTTATTTTGATTGTATAATGCATGCCGAATGGCAGCATATTGATATACCTGATTTTCCATAAACAAAGCCGAATTACTATGTTTCATAAATTCTTTTGCGCCTTTTAGAATTTCTTCAATATTAAATCCGGCACATGCAATTGGAAGTAATCCAACAGGCGACAATACAGAATATCGGCCACCAATATTATCATCAATAACAAATGATTTGTACCCTTCCTGATTTGCCATGCTGCGAAGAGCCCCTTTCGATTCGTCGGTAATTGCAATTATCCTCGATGAGGCCTCTTTTTTACCAACTTTGTCTTCGAGTTCTTGCTTCAAAATTCTGAATGCTACAGCAGGTTCAGTTGTAGTTCCCGATTTAGAAATAACGATTAGCGAGAATTTTTTATCTCTTAAAAACTCTAATAATTCAATCAAGTAATCCTCAGACAAATTCTGACCAGCAAACAAAACCAGCGGATTTTCTGATCTCTGTTTCAACTGATCAAACTGACCCGAAAGAGCTTCGATTACTGCTTTTGCTCCAAGATATGATCCCCCAATACCAATAACCACAATTACATCTGATTTTTTTCTCAAATCAGTAGCACAGTCTTTTATTTCGCCAATTTCTTTTAAGGCTATTCGTTCAGGTAAATCATACCAACCCAAGAAGTCGTTTCCTTTACCTGTTTTGTTGATTAATTCACTATCTGCTTTTTTTGTAAGCTCGTTATACTTATCAAAATCATCTGTTGTTAAAAATGAAAGTGCATTTTTTATATCAATTGTAAGGCTGTTCATAACGATTGTAATTTTGACATTTCTATCTAATATTTTCAGTAAGTATCTTAATTTCGATTGCTGGCGAAATTTTTTCGTAGAGTATATTGTAAACAGCATCTGTAATAGGCATGTTTACCATGTACTTTTTGTTAATTTCATAAATTGATTTTACAGCATAATACCCTTCGGCTACCATATTCATTTCGAGTTGAGCTGATTTTACAGAATATCCTTTCCCTATCATAGCTCCAAATGTGCGGTTACGACTAAATTGCGAATATGCGGTAACCATTAAATCGCCAAGATAAGCAGAGTTATTAATATCCCGCATTATAGGATGCACTACATCAACAAAGCGCTTAATCTCCTGAATGGCATTCGAAATAAGTACGGCATTAAAATTATCACCATATCCTAAACCATGACAAATACCAGCAGCCACAGCAAAAATATTTTTTAGCACAGCTGAATACTCTGTTCCGTAAATATCATCTGAAATACTTGTTTTTATATAATTGGTTGATAAAATGTCCGCAACCCAATGTGCATTTTTAATATCAGGACATGAAATGGTAAGATACGAAAGTCGTTCGAGAGCAACTTCCTCAGCATGGCACGGACCCGCAATAACAGCAAACAAATCAAGCGGTATATTATATTTTTTATTAAAATACTCTCCAACAATCATATTCTCGTCCGGAACCATTCCTTTTATAGCCGATACAATAATTTTATCTGCTAATTCTACCTTTAAATTCTCAAGTGCTAATTTTAAAAAAGCAGAAGGAATTGCAAAAACAACAATATCGGAGTTTTCAACTACCTTATTAATATCATCTGACAAGAATAATTTATGAGTATCCAGCGAAACCGAACTTAGGTAATATCGGTTATGCTGATGCTTTTTAATAAACTCAATATTTTCTTTGCTCCTCATGTACCAGTTTACCTGGTGAACATTTTCGAGAAGCATTTTAACTATTGCTGTTGCCCAGCTACCACCACCCAGAACGGCTACTTTGGGTTTGTGTTCCATGTTAGTTTAGTTTATCCAGCCACGATTTTATATCATCGATACTTGGATTTGTAAGTCCCAATTTATGCTTTTTATTGGTTCCGCACAACTTGTTATGCAGACTAGCAGGATTAATACCTTTAAGGCTTTCAATAGTTAAATATCCCGATTTCTGAACTATTGGAATCCATTCGGCAGGAATACCTGCTTCAACAAACTTTTCAGAATCATCTTTTTGCGATTTCTTTTCTGGCCTCATTTGTGGAAAGAACAACACATCCTGTATTGATTGTGAGTTAGTCATGATCATAGCCAACCGATCAATTCCAATTCCTAATCCAGAAGTAGGCGGCATTCCGTATTCAATAGCTCGTAAAAAATCTTCATCAAGCATCATGGCTTCTTCATCACCACGTTTACCCAAAATTAACTGTTGCTCAAAACGCTCACGCTGATCAATCGGATCGTTTAACTCTGAATAGGCATTACAAATTTCTTTACCATTGCAAATGGCTTCGAAACGTTCAACAAGGCCTTCAACACTACGATGTTTTTTTGCCAGTGGCGACATTTCGATTGGATAATCGGTAATAAATGTAGGTTGAATAAGTTTCCCTTCGCACATCTCTCCAAAAATTTCATCAATAATTTTGCCTTTTCCCATCGTATCATCTATCTCAACTCCAAGTTTCTTAGCTGTTTCCTTCAGCTGGTTTTCATCCATTTTAGAAATATCGATACCTGTAAAGTGTTGAATAGCTTCAAACATAGTAAATCGTTTCCAGGGACGTTTAAAGTTGATTATATTTTCGCCTACTTTAACTTCCGTTGTTCCGTGTAAATCAAGAGCAATTTTCTCGACCATTTCTTCCACGGTATTCATCATCCAGTTGTAATCTTTATAAGCTACGTAAAGCTCCATCTGAGTAAACTCTGGGTTATGAAAACGGTCCATTCCTTCGTTACGGAAATCCTTTGCAAACTCGTAAACCCCATCAAATCCACCAACAATAAGTCGTTTTAAATACAACTCGTTGGCTATTCGCAAATAAAGTGTTTGATCGAGTGTGTTATGATGTGTTTTAAACGGACGAGCAGCTGCTCCACCATACAAAGGCTGTAAAATTGGAGTTTCAACTTCTAAATATCCTTTATTATTTAAAAACTCACGCATTGAATTGGTAAGCTTTGTTCTTTTTAAGAAAGCATCGCGAACATGAGGATTAACAATTAAATCCAGGTGTCGTTGTCTGTATCGCTGATCAGGATCGGTAAATGCATCATAAATAACGCCCTCTTTTTCTTTAACAACAGGAAGTGGTCTGATGGATTTACTTAGAATGGTAAGTTCAACAGCATTTATTGATGTTTCGCCCATTTGGGTAACAAAAACATTTCCTTTAACACCTATAATATCACCAATATCTAAAAGTCTTTTAAAAACTGTATTGTAAAAAGTTTTGTCTTCGCCATGGCAAAGGTTATCGCGCTTAACATAAATCTGTATTTTACCTTTATCATCCTGAATTTCTAAGAATGATGCATTACCCATAATACGGCGGGTCATTATTCGTCCTGCTATAGTTACATCCTGAAAATTGTTCTTCTCAGTACTATAATTCTCAAGTATTTCAGTTGTTGATGTGTTTACTTCGTAGGCAGCTGCAGGATAAGGATTTATACCCAAGCTCCTGATTTCGTCTAATGATTGTCTGCGGATAATCTCCTGTTCGCTTAAATCTAAATTGATCATAATTATTTAATTCCTAATTTTTAAAACTGTACAAAGATAAAATTAAATAGGGAAAAACATATAACAACAAATCGCCCTTTAATTTTGAAATATTAAACTTAAATTTGTTTTACGAAACATATTTAAATTGTATTGATGTTTAGAAGAATTAAAGCCGATATACTATTTTTGTCATTATTCATAGCTTTATCAGCTATCTTTTATAATGGATTTGCCGAATTTAATGAATTACCAAAAGGAATCCATTCATGGAAACAGAGCATGCATTTTTCGATTATTCAGAATTATGCAAACGAAAGCACCACCTTCTGGCATCCGGCTATTCATAATCTATTTAACACCAATAATTCAGGAAATTTAATCCTTGAGTTCCCGATATTTCATAAATTAACAGCAGACATTATTAAACTTTTCCCTTCAGCAACACCTGTCTTATTCAGGTGGATCATGTTTTTTCTGACTATTGTGGGATACTACCATGCTTATAAACTTGGAATTATTGTATTAAAAGATAAATTGCTTGCAATTTTTGCCAGCTTGTTCAGCTTTGTAATTCCACTTGTGGTATTTTATGGAGCAAATTATCTTGTTGATGTACCTGCTATGGCATTAGGATTCTCGGCTATATATTTCTTTGAAAAAGATCAATCAAAAAGTACTTTTAGAAATATTTTTATTGGAATGGTATTTTTAACATTGTCTGGATTACTAAGAGTAACAATACTTGTATTTCCTATTTCATATATAATTGCCAGTATAATATTTCGAAAAAAGATTTCTTACTTACTTTGGATAATCCCAACAGTATTGATTGTGTTTTGTTGGTATTATTATGTTAAAAAGTACAATACATATTACGTGTCTTTTCCACCCGCTGAAACATATACTCATCTGTCAGCAGAAAAAATTTCTAATACATTCGATTCCATATTTCGTTTTATGGTTTACCAATTTGGATTTATTTACAGATACATCATTTATTACATAGCGGTATTATTTTTACTGATTTTCTATCGAAAAAAGCTATCTCGATTCTGGTATATTGTATTGATAATAAATATTTTAGGATCACTTATTTATGTTTTTTTATGGTTTGGTATTTTTGAACATCACGATTATTATTTTATCCCGGTTATTCCGCTATCTTTCTTAATCTGGATTAATATTTTTTATGCTATTCCAAAACCCCAATTTAGAAAGCACATTGTTATTGCAGCCATAATCCTGCTTTCTTTTAACAGCATAACTGTTTATGCCAATATGCGCCAAAGAACTTATAAAAAGAAAATAAAAATAACTCATAT
>JBFXEQ010000045.1:0-25530 GCA_050179935.1 Bacteroidales bacterium
CTGTTCAAATTCAATTGTTTGCTTTCTCATATACTTTGAGTTTGGTGAATCTAACTCAAAGGTAATAAATTGGCAACTCAATTTTCATACGTGTTTGTGCTTGTGCACTATCATGGGTGTTTCATATTTAATTTATTTTTAATTTTTTATTGGAATAAATATACAATAACAAACCAAAAAAAAGCATTGAAGCATAAAAGTAAATTAAAAAATTACGAACTTGAGAAAAAAAGAAAAAATGCCTGGCCAACTTAACTATTTAATTGAATTTATTTGTAAATATGTTGATTTTACTGAAAATGACTTAAAGTCGATTGATGGAAAAATTGAATTCCTAAATCTAAAAAGGAACCAGATTTTTATTAATCAGGGCGATGTTGCTGATAAGATTGCTTTTACAAATATTGGTTATTTGAGAGTATATTATTTATTCGATTGGGAAGAGATTACTCGCGATATTACTCCTTTGCATTCATTTGCTACAGCTTTGCCTAGTTTTATCTCACAAAAACCTTCGTACGAGATTATTTCAGCCGTAACGGATTGCGAACTTATTACAATTTCGAAGAAAAATCTGGAATTCTTATATACCAATTATCCAAAATGGGAGCGATTAGGTCGAAGAATAATGGAAGAAATGTTTGTAGAATCTCAACGCCGAATATATTCATTTATAACCGAAACTGCCGAAACCAGGTATAAAAAACTATTAAGGCAATATCCCGAAATGATTCATGATGTTCCTTTAAAATATATTGCTGATTTTTTAGGTATAAAACTGCAATCACTAAGCCGATTGCGTAAAACTATCGATTGGTAAATAATTTATTTTATTTAACAAATGTTAAACGATTCTTAACTACTTTTTTCGGACATTTGAATAATGTACATTTTATAAATATTTTACCATGAAACGATTATTTGACGAATCCATTGAAAAACATTACGATATTATTGTTATAGGTGGAGGTATTTCAGGAGTATCTGTTGCATATGAGGCAGCTACACGTGGATTAAAAGTAGCATTGTTCGAAAAAGGCGATTTTGGGGAGGCAACTTCTGCAGCCACATCAAAGTTAATTCATGGTGGACTTAGGTATCTTAAAAATTTTGAATTGGGATTAGTTAGAGAATCATTAACCGAAAGAAGAGTATGGGAAAACATTGCTCCTAATTTTGTTTACCCTATTCCTTTTATGGTACCTACATATAATAATCTGAAAAATAGCAAAGTAATTTTATTTATTGGAATGGTTCTTTACGACATTTTATCATACGATAAAGCCTGGACATGGGATAAGTCAAAAAAACTGCCATTGCATAAAACTATCGGCACAAATAGAACATTACAACTCGAAACTTGTGTTCCTGGTAAAAACCTTACCGGATCAAGTATTTACTACGATTGCCAGAATATAAATCCCGAAAGATTAACGCTGGGTATATTAAAATCGGCAATTAGCCTTGGAACGCAAGCAGCCAATTATGCAAAAGTTAAATCCTTTATCAGAAATAAAAATACTGTAAGTGGCGTTAATGTGGTTGATTTATTTACTCAAAAAGAATATAGTGTTACTGCCGATTTAACTATTAATTGTACTGGGCCTTGGACTGATATAGTTTTAAACTCAGCTAATTCAGATTTAAAAACTGAACACCATATTTGTAGGTCGGAAGGTATTCATATTATTACTAAAAAACTTTGTAATAATTACGCCATAACATTTATGACTAAAGATGGCCGACATGTTATGATTATGCCTTGGCGAAATCATACCTTAATAGGTACAACCGATAAAGCTTATAACGGAAATCCTGATGAATATGTGGTTACTCGCGAAAGCATTCAAGGTCTTATTGATGAAATCAATGAAAATTATGGCTTCGAGAAAATAAAATATTCCGATATTCAGTTCGCATATGGTGGTTTACGCCCTCTGGTTGACAATCAAACAAAAGAAACTTACGAAACATCTCGTAAATATGAAATCTTTGATAACGCAAAAGAAGGCCTCGATGGATTAATTACTGTTGAAGGGGGCAAATATACTACCAGCAGAAAACTGGCAGGTCAGGTTATGAAAGTTGTTGCTAAAAAAACGAAAAAAGATCTTGGCATATCTATAACAAATTCAAGATATTTAGTTGACTCAGATATAAAAAATATGGAAAGCTTCATTAAACAGCTGGTTTTAAGATATCCACAGTTTTCTGAAGCAACTATAAATTTTATAGGTCGCAATTATGGTCTGCAGTGTCATTCAATATTCAGATTAGCCATGTATGATAAACCATTGGCTGAAGTTATAAATGATGATGGTGAGATTTTGGCAGAAGTAGTTTATGTTATTAAAAGAGAGATGGCTTTCACGCTATCGGATATTTTGTTTCGCAGAACAGGTATTGGAACTCTTGGATTTCCTGGCAGTAACACATTTAACTTAGTGGTTAAAACAGCGAAAGAACAGTTAAAATGGGATGATCAAAGAACCCAGAATGAAATTGAACAAGTAATGAAAATTTTTAATCTGCCTAAGTAATTCAAAGTAATCTAAAAAACAAGTATGAAGTAACCATTAAAACAATAAACCAATAAAACAGTTTTCAATGAACACATACCGCGATATTTTTAAATGGGGTGATAAACGTGAAACCACAATAGATTCTGGAACTCAAAAGATTATTACTGATACGTTCGGATATACATTAAAAGATTTGGAACAGAAATATTTACTAGGTGATAAAAACATTGTTTTAGAAAAAAAATGTATTATAAATCAATCTGTTATAGAGCAGTTTAACGAAATTGTTGGACACGAAAATATAAATACAGATGATTATTCCAGAGCTTCACATTCATATGGAAAATATTATGCCGATCTTATAAAACTTAGAAAAGGAGATATCCCATCTCCACCTGATGTAATTATTTACCCACGAAACGAAGAAGAAATTGTTAAGATTGTTGAAATATGTAATGCTCAGAATATTGCGATTACTCCATTCGGTGGCCATTCATCAGTAACTCGTGGAGTAGAAACGCCAAAAGGAGGAATAAGCTTAGATCTTACAAAGCATTTGAACAAGATTATAGAAGTTAATGAAACAAACTATACAGTAACAGTTCAAACTGGAATTTATGGACCGACCTTCGAAGTATATTTGAACAATTATGGAAAAAAATACACCTGTGGACATTTTCCTCAATCTTTCGAATATTCAACTGTAGGTGGTTGGGTCGCTGCAAAAGGAGCTGGTCAGGCTTCAACAGGTTATGGTAAAATTGATCACATGGTTCTCTCGCTTAGAGTTGTTACCCCAAAAGGACTTATTGTAACAAAAACCTATCCGGCAAGTGCACAAGGCTGGGATATTCATCCATTATTTATTGGTTCTGAAGGTACGCTTGGAATTATCACTGAAGTAACTCTGAAAATCCGAAAATTCCAGCCTGAAAATACAAAGCATACATCCTTTATTTTTAAAGATTTTGAATCAGCTGTGATAGCTATGCGAACGGTAATGCAAAGCGGAATAGGTGTTCCTCACTTATTTAGAATTTCTGATCCCGAGGAAACTGACATTGCCTTTAAGACCAAGAATTTTGAAAACACGTTGGCCGATAAGTTTTTAAAAACAATCGGATACAAACCGGGAAACCGCTGTTTGATGTTTGTTTCAGTTGATGGTAAAAAAGAATACACCAGCCAGGTCATATCATCAATTAAAAAAATTATTAAAACAAAAAGTGCATTTTATATTGGCACCTCACCAACTAAAAAATGGCTTGAACAGCGATATTCAAGCGCTTATCTTCGTGATCCCTTGATGGATTTAGGAATTATGACTGATACTCTCGAAACTGCTGTTATGTGGGATAACCTGATTCCTCTTTGGTCTGCCGTTCGAAAATATTTAAAGAGCAGAGAAAAAACGGTTGCAATGGTTCATATTTCTCATGTATATGAAAATGGTGCAAATCTATACTTCACTTTTTTAAGCCCAATGGAGAAGGATAATGAATTGGCTGATTATGAAAAATTCCACAAAGGCTTGGTTGATACAATCCATGCAAATAAAGGATCATTATCTCATCACCATGGTATTGGCAGAGCACTGGCTCCTTGGATGGTAAGCCAGTTAGGACAAAACAGCATAGACTTGATGCAAGCTATTAAAAATGAATTAGATCCAATTGGTATTATGAATCCGGGTAATACGCTAGGTTTAAAACCTTAAGAATTATTATGAGTCAAAAAAAATATGTTTTAGTAGTTGATGCTGGCACACAATCAATTCGGGCTGTTTTAATTGATTTGCAGGGAAATATCTGCGAGATCGAAAGAACGGAGATTGAACCATATTTTTCAGAACAACCCGGCTTTGCAGAGCAGGATACTGAATATCTCTGGGATATATTGTGTCAAACTACTCAAAACTTAATTAAAAATACTTCAATTAATATTTCGGACATAAAGGGATTATCAATTACAACCCAGAGAGGAACCATTGTAAACCTTGATAAAGAGGGCAAGCCATTGCGACCAGCAATAATTTGGCTTGATCAGCGAAAAGCAAAACTGCATAACTGGCCAAAAGGAATAGTTAAAAGGGGATTGCAGCTCATTAATATGTACGAATCACTTGCTCATGCAATAAAAGATGGCGAATCAAACTGGATAAAACAATCACAACCCGAAATATGGAATCAAACATATAAGTATGTTTTTCTTTCAGGGTTTTTTATACACCGATTGGTTGGTAAATACATCGATTCAATAGGAAGTACTGTTGGCTATATACCCTTTGATTATAAAAAGCAACGTTGGTCAAAGCCCGGCGAAATAAATGCTCGATTATTCCCAATAGAAAAGGAAAAACTTGTTGATCTTGTAAAACCATCTGATCTACTGGGTTATATTACATTTACAGCTTCAGAACAAACTGGGCTGCCTCAAGGATTGCCGGTTATAGCAGCTGCAGCCGATAAAGCTTGTGAAATACTGGGATCGGGATGCAGCAATCCTGAAATAGCCTGTTTAAGTTATGGAACAACAGCAACAATAGAAACTGTTAATAATAAATACGTAGAAGTTATTCCGTTTTTCCCTTCTTATCCAAGTGCAATTCCTGATCACTACAATACTGAAGTCATGATTTATCGAGGATATTGGATGATTAAATGGTTTAAACAAGAGTTTGGACATAAAGAAGTTGAATTGGCTAAACGTTTAAATAAATCTCCAGAAGAACTTTTTGATGAAATGATTAAGGATATTCCACCAGGATCAATGGGATTAACACTACAGCCATATTGGTCTCCAGGAGTAAAAATCCCAGGTATCGAAGCTAAGGGTGCAATTATTGGTTTTGGCGATGTTCACACGCGTGCTCATTTATACCGATCAATTTTAGAAGGAATTACTTACGCATTAAAAGATGGCGCTATAAGAACTGAAAAAAGAACAGGAGTAAAGATTCAAAAATTAAGAGTTTCTGGTGGTGGATCACAAAGTAAAAATGCATTACAAATGACAGCCGATATTTTTAATATGCAAGTCGAAAAACCACATACATACGAAACATCAGCCTTGGGTGCAGCAATAAATTGTGCTGTTGGTTTAAATTTGTATCCTGATTTTCAAACTGCCATTCAGAAAATGTGTCGAATCTCTGAAGTATATTATCCAATACCTGAAAACACTTCGATTTATAAGGATTTATTTGAAAATGTTTATTCAAAAATGTATAAACAACTTAAACCTTTGTACCAAAATATAAGAGAGATAACAAATTACCCAAGTACAAAATTTTAGTTAAGCTAAAGTTGTTACTTATTCCTTTTATTTATTATTCACAATAGCACGACCAAAAGGAGTAAGGGCTAAGGACGCAAGTTTAAAGTGCTGTAATCCGAAAGGTATGCCTATAATTGTTATTAATAGGATGAGTCCAAATAAAAAATGAGATAAAGCAATCCAAATTCCACCAAATAATAACCAGATAATATTAAATAAGATATACAGGCAACCACCAGATCTCGTATTTTGCACGGTAGTTTTTCCGAAGGGCCAAAGAGCCAGAACGCCAAGTTTAATAGTCTGAATACCAAAAGGAATACCAATAATGGTAATTATCAATACCAAACTGCCTACAAAATATTCAATAGCGATAATTATTCCGCCAAAAATTAACCATAAAATATTCCCTATAATTTTCATAAGATTTTATTATACATTTAATTTTTCACCTTCGCTTTTTGCAATAACAACAGCACCACAACTATCACTCCAAACATTGGTTGCAGTTCTGAACATATCAAGAATACGGTCAACAGGCAAAATCAAAGCCATATATTCAATAGGTAATCCTAATACTTCTAAAATTATTGTAATCATAACAAGGCTTGCCATAGGAACAGCTGCTGTTCCTATACTTGAAAATACAGCTGTTATAAGAACAATAGCTTGTTCCCTTAAACCCATCTCAACACCTTTAGCTTGTGCAATAAACATAACCACTGCAGCAATATAAATTGAAGTCCCATCCATATTAACAGTTGCCCCAAGAGGTAAGGTAAAATTTGTGATTTTATTAGAAACGCCAGATTTTTCATGTGTTTCTTTCATATTTAGTGGTAAAGCTGCCGCTGATGAGGCGGTGGAGAATGCAGTAATTAAGGTAGTTTTAACATTGTTAAGATGTTTAAAAGGTTTTGCCTTACCAATTATTTTTGTTATTAAAGGTAATGTAATCAATGCATGAATAAGAATAGCTGCAATTACTGTAAGCATAAAAGAGCCTAATTTAATTACCATATTTCCAAAATCATTTTGTTCAGCAACTACCTTGACTATTAAACCAAATATGCCAAATGGAGCAAGTTTAATAATGAGCATTGTCATTTTCATAAATAACTCAAAACTAGCATTGAAAAAGTCAGTTAAGGTTACTTTATATTTAGTATCAATCCTTCCAATAAATATTCCAGCAATAATGGCAAAGAAAATGACGGATAGAAATTCATTATTTGCCATCGAATAAAATATATTTTGTGGAACAATCTGAATAAGTAAATCAGATATACTTTGTTTATTAATATTTATTGATTCATGTAGTGGAATAGAAGATAAATCCATTCCAACTCCAGGTTTAATAAGATTCACCAAGACCAAACCAACAATAATAGCCAACACAGTTGTTGAAAGGTAATAGGCTAATGTTTTTAATCCGAGTTTACCGAAATCCCCTTCGTTACCAATATTTGCAACACCCGAAATAATTGAGCTTAATATGAGAGGAATAACAATCATTTTTAACAAACGTAAGAAAATATCACCCATCCATGTGAAATAAATAACATAATCCTTGAATAATACTCCAACCAGAATGGCTAGAATAAAAGCAATTAAAATCTGCCAGTGTAATGCAATCTTCTTCATTCTATCAATTTTAAAATCAACTGCTAAATGTAATAAATTGGTATTATAAAATAATAATGAATAGGAGATAAGTTCATTTTTTATTCCTATTTAAGATTTTAATACCATGTAAGAGGACGTTTTATAAAATCAATTATTCAATTCTTGACGAGTTAACCAAAAAATAATAAAAACTATATTCTTTTAAAAGAGAAAGAATATAAATTAATATAAAAGTACATAAAGTTACATATGTGAAATTAGAAAACTACTAAAACAATACAAAAATAATAATTAAAATTACATATGTAATCACAACTATGTAACAATAATTTACAATAAGAGGTCAGATTATAATATACTACCGAATACATATTCTAAATACATATTGTAATCATATAATCAATACATTACATAATTGTATTAATGTATTAATATCAATAATTTAAGAATTATATAATATTATAATCTTTACAACAGTAAATTCATAGCGTAAATAATTAATAACCAGATATAATGCTAAATAAAATAGAACTTACAGGTAATATCCTATTTTGAGCCTTTAAAAGGAGTTGATTTTAGTTCATAATTAGATAAAATACCTACAATATTTAGTAAAGTACTCGTCCTTTGATACCAATATTATTCAATACTAACAGATGTTTTCATTAATTATGGTATATTTCATTAGATTATATTTAAAAAAATGACTTAATATCCTTAATAAAAACAGTAATTAGTGAATCAACTTAAATAATCACATACATCAAAAAAATCATATATAATTAACAATATTCACATATGTAATTTAAATTTGATTACATATGTTATTTACTACTATAATATTAATGTTTACATTTGTAATTCTAATATTTCACAAATATGAATAACAGAATAATCCAGTTTTTAACGGAAAACAACTTAACATCAACACGATTTGCTGACATTATTGGTGTTCAGAGATCTAGTGTTTCACATATATTATCAGGTAGAAATAAACCAAGTTTCGATTTTATCGAGAAAATGCTCTTAGCCTACCCCGAATTAAATGCACAATGGTTAATAACAGGTATTGGTTCAATGAAAATAAGCAATATAAATAAAACGATTGAACCCGATTTATTTAATAATCCCACAAATGAAGAAAAAAAATCAACTTCGTCAGATTCAATTATTCAAAAGCAGAATAACGAAACATCTATTATAAACAATTCTCACGAGGGAATGGTAAAAAAGGCAAATGCAGAAACAACTGAATTAACAATCGAACGAATTGTTATTTTTTATTCAGATAATACATTTAATGAGTATAAACCTCATTAAAAATATTATTTTCTGCCTTATCTTTGTCAGAAAACTATATGTATAAAACCATTATTCGTCCTGTACTATTTCTTTTTCAACCAGAAACTATCCATTACCTTATTGTAAATGTCTTAAAATTTGGATTTAAAATACCTGGGGTATCTTTTATCATTAAATACTATTACTCAGTAACCAACGACCGCTTAAAAACAATATTTTTAGGTCTTGAATTCGAAAACCCAGTTGGTTTTGCTGCTGGATTTGATAAAAATGCCGAAGTTTACAATCAATTTTCGAATTTTGGATTTTCTTTTATCGAAATAGGTACTGTTACTCCTAAGCCACAGCCTGGAAATCCTAAACCAAGATCGTTTAGAATTGTTAAAGATAAAGGTCTCATTAACAGAATGGGATTTAATAATCACGGTGTTGATGCAGCTGTAAAACGTTTAAAAGGTAAAAAACACAAAGTAATTATTGGCGGTAATATAGGTAAAAATACTTCTACTCCTAATGAAAATGCACTGGAGGATTATGTTATATGCTTTGAAAAGCTTTATGATTCGGTCGATTATTTAGTCGTAAATCTAAGTTGCCCCAATATTAAAGATTTGCATAAACTTCAGGATGCTGATTCTACAGTAAAAATTCTTAACACTCTAGTACAAAGTAGATCTGAAAAAAATATACAAAAACCAATACTCCTTAAAATTTCGCCCGATTTAACAGATAATCAGCTTGATGATGTTATTGAAACATTCAAAATTACGGGTATTGACGGTATTGTTGCCACAAATACTTCTACCTCAAGAGACGGATTAGTAACTGATAATGAAACCATTGAAAAAATTGCAAATGGGGGTTTAAGCGGAAAACCTCTAACGAAGAGATCAACTGAAATTATTCGTTATTTAACTGAGAAATCAGGTGGAACCATACCAATTATAGGTGTAGGAGGTATAATGACTGTTGAAGATGCCCTAGAGAAAATCGATGCAGGAGCTTCATTAATTCAGGTTTATTCCGGATTTATATATGAAGGTCCTGGATTTGTAAAAAGAATAAATAAGGCACTGCTAAAAAGATTACAATAATCTAAATTATAAGTCTTTAAACAAAAAAACCTGATATTTCTATCAGGTTTTTTGTGATCCAGCTGGGGCTCGAACCCAGGACCCCATCCTTAAAAGGGATGTGCTCTACCAGCTGAGCTACTGAATCTTTTTTAGCGACTGCAAATGTAATATCTTTTGGTTTTATAACAAATATTTTTCGAATAAAATCACATAAAAAAATGTAAATAACTGAGAATGTGTTTTATAATTTTATAAATAATTTTTACCTAAAAGTATCTGTTTTACTTATCAAATAAATTAAATTCTTTTAATAGATTTGAAATGGATTAAAACAACTATATATGTACACTTCAGAAACAAAGATAAGAGTAAGATACGGTGAAACCGATAAAATGGGTTATGTTTATTACGGAACTTATCCGCTTTACTACGAAGTAGGAAGAACTGAATTAATGCGTAATTTTGATTTTCCGTATAGCAAGATTGAAGAAATGGGAGTTATGTTGCCAGTCATTTCTCTAGATATAAAGTATTATAAAGCAGCTAAATACGATAACCTGCTAACCATTAAAACAACAATAAAAGAACTTCCTTCAGCCCGAATAACTTTTTATTATGAGGTTTTTAACGAACAGGGTGAATTGTTAAATGAAGCTTCAACCACGTTGGTTTTTATTGATGAAAAATCAAGAAAACCCCGCAAAGCCCCCGAAGCTTTGCTAAGCAGTTTATTACCCTATTTTAAGATATAATTAAAATTCTCTATTTTTATTATTGTCTGTTTATCAGTATTTTAAATAGCAAATTAAAAAAGTTGCAAAAATAATTGTAATGATTTTGAAATAAGTTCGTCTTGTTATTGAGTTAAGCTTAATCAAAATTATAAATAACATTAAAACTTAAAAATCATGAAAAAAATAGCAACTTTATTACTGTTAGCAATAATTCCTAGTTTTATTATGGCTCAGGATGTTATTGACAATCTAATTAATAAATATCAGGAGAAGGATGGCTTTACCACCATTTTAATTCATAAAGATCTGTTTGAAATGGTCGCGGCAATTGACAATGATGAAGACCTGGCTAAAATGAAGGGAATGATTGATAACATCAGGATAATTGCCATGGAAAGTGACTCTGTAAAAAATGTTAACTTCTATAAAGAGATCATATCTCAAATTAATGTTAGTTCGTACAAAGAATTGATGAAAATTAAGCAAACCGGCGAAGATGTAATTTTTTATGCCAAATATAATAATAACCTTATCGAGGAGCTATTACTTATTGCAGGCGGAATCAACGAAAATGCAGTTATAAGTATAAAAGGTAAAATAAATCTTAAAGATTTAGCTGCAATTTCAAAATCTGTTCATATTGACGGATTTGAATACATGGAGAATTTAGAAAAGGGAAACTAAAAAAGGGAGAGTTAAAATCTCCCTTTTCTCGAAATTAATTAGTATTTTTCATCGAATTGATTTTGCTTCAGATGGATACCTATACATTTAAAAGCGTTGTAATACCCCTAAACCGAAAACTAAGTGCATTTGCATATAGATTTTTAAATGATCAGGATGAAGCCAAGGATATTGTTCAGGATATTTATTTGAAGCTCTGGAATTTACGCGATAAATTAGATGAATACAAAAGTGTTGAAGCATTAGCAATGAAAATGACACGAAACCTTTGTTTAGATAAAATAAAATTAAAAAAAACAATACCAATTAATACACTTGTACAGCAAAATTTAATTGATGAAAACAAACAAAACGAATCGGAACATGAACTTTCATTAGCAGCAGGCCGAGCAAAAAGAATTATTGAACTTCTTGATGAACCACAAAAATCTGTTATGCAATTACATGATATACAGGGTTATGATTATGATGAGATTGCTGAAATAATGGATATGAATATAAACACAATCAGAGTTATGTTGTCAAGAGCCAGAAAAAAAGTTAGGGAAATACTCATGAACAAATATAATAATCATGAAAAATCAGAAAATGAAATTTCTTTTAGAGAAATACTTTAACGGAGAATCTTCAATAGAGGAAGAAGAAATAATACTTGCCTATTTTTCGGGAGAGGATATTGATCCTGAGTTACTTGCCGAAAAAGAATATTTTGATTTCCTTAATAATGAAAAAAAACTGTTATTGGCCCAAGAAGACATTTCTGAAAAAATTTGGGAAACGATTGAAAAAAGAGAAATAAAACCAACTATAAATCTATTTCAGTTTACTAAATTTAGTAAGGTTGTTCTCGCAATAGCTGCTAGCATTGTAATTACCATTGTTTCAGTAACCCTAATTAAGTATGAATTTACTAGTAAAAAAAATCAGCAATTATTTTCTGACACTTATAGCGATCCGGAAATAGCTTATCAGGAAGCAAAGAAAGCAATGCTTTATATTTCTGAAAAACTAAATAAAGGTACCGACCCCATGCAAAGCCTCAAATCGTTTAATGAAGGAACCGAAAATTTGGGTTTAATTGATAATCTGGACAAAGGATTAATTGAATTACGACCAGTAAAATCAATCGAAAAAGTAGATAAATACATTAAAAAATAAATAAAATGAAAAAAGTAGTTTTAATACTCAGTGCACTATTTCTTTCTGGACTTTTGGCTGCACAAAATACTCCAGTCGATAATTTATTCGAGAAATATAGTGGAAAAGAAGGATTTACATCAATCTATATTACTAGTTATATGTTCAGTATGTTTTCTGATTTAGAAACTGATGATCCTGAATTTGATGAGTTGGTTAAAAATCTTAAGGCAATCAAAATTTTAGCCACCGATTCTTCGTTTGTGGGTAAGGTTAATTTCTATAAAGAAATAATTGACAAATTGCCAATAGAACAATACAAAGAATTAATGGTTATTAAAGAAAAAGACCAGGATATAAAATTCTTAGTTAACGAAAAAAACGGAAAAATTATTGAGCTATTATTAATTGCAGGAGGAAAAGATGATAATGCCTTAATTAGTATTCAGGGAAATATTGATCTAAAGAATATCTCAAAACTATCCAAATCGATAAAAATAAATGGCCTTGAAAACCTTGAGAAAATAGACGAAAAGTAATTTGTATGAAAAAAAGTTTATTAATAGGTATATCATTATTATTTCTAATTTCTTGTGTAAAAGAAAATAGGCCCAGTTACAAGAAAAATGATTTATTTGGGGAGTTTGATACACAGCAGGGATTTGTTATAATGCATTTACCCCCGATACTTTTTAAAGTAGTTTTAAATGCAAACAAGGAGGAGAAAAGCGATCAAAAGGATCTATTCGAAAAAATAGAGATAATAAAAGTTCTTTTTTTTGAAGAAAATGAAAAATCAATCAAAACCCAAGTTGTAAAAAACAATTTGCTGGGGAAAATTTATGGTGTAAATTATAATCTCTTAACCCAAATAATTGATACTGATACAACTATTAACATTTATTGCAAAGATGATAATAGCATAATTAAAGAGTTGATTTTTTTAATGGTTTCGGAAAAGGAAGTAGTTTGTATTAATTGTGTTGGAAACTTTGACAAAGAGGATGCATTAAAAATTTATAAATCAATTGATGCACAAGCAATAAAGATAAATGTTAATTAGAATCTATTGTTGCAATAAAAAAAAAGTGAAGTTCTGTGAATTTCACTTTTTTTTGGCATTATAATTGAAAGAAAAAGAACTTGAAAAAACTTAAACTAACTAATATACTTGTTTTAGCATTATCAAAAAACAATATTTCAATTGGAACGTTTTTAATATAAAATGCATCTTACAAAAAACAAATAAATAAATATTAACCAAATCAATAAACTATGAAAAATTTGAAAAAACTAATGGCAATAATGCTGATGCTTGTATCAGTATTTTTCTTTGCATGTAACGATGATGATGAAAAAGATCCTTTATCTCCAGAAAATGCAAAAACTACATTAACCGATTTAGGTACACAAATGTCGGCCGACATGGAACAAATGATGAATTCTGATGGAATGAATACAATACAGATTTTAAATTCATTGAGCGATCCATTTGCTCCAGTTACAGTAAAATCTGGTATAAGAACTTCAGTACTTCCAAATATTGAAAAATATCTTATTCCCACTTTAAAAAAGGATTTGCAAAAATCAGCCACAGCTATTTCTGGATTTGAATTTAACGAATGGACAGGAACTTATACTTGGGATAATGAATTAGGGCTATGGAATCCTTCTGATAACCCAACAGATAGAATAATTCTTATTTTCCCTTCTGATTCAACAGATATGGATAATAATGATGCGCAATTAACAATCTATAATTATCAGGAAGAAATGTTTGTTGATGATGAAATGTATGAGTATTATCAACCAACCGCAATTTCTGCCGATTTAAAAGTTGATAATGTACTTATTGTTGAGATTTCATTGACAGCATCATGGACTGCAGAAGGTGAGCCAGAAACATTAAATACAAGTGTTTATTTAAATCCATTTACTTTTAGTGGCGGACTTATAGTTGGAACTACATCTGGTACTGCTAACTTCGCAATTAATTACAATTCAACCAGGTTATTATCTACTGGTATTGATGTTACTTATACTGATGCTACAAAAGAAATTTTAAAACAAATAAGTGGATACATCCAATACAAAGAGGTTAAAGTTTCGGCAAGCATTAACGTTTCAAATATTATGGCTATTTTCCAACAGCTTGAAACAAATCCTTCAGCATATGCTACTCCAGAAGATTTGATTGATGCAATTAATGATGAGATAAATGCTAAAATAACTAAAGACGGAGCATTGGTTGCAACAATTGAATTAGTTCTTTCTTCAGGCCAAGATCCAGAGTTTCCTGTTGATATTGTTCTGGTATTTAGTGATGGTACCACAGAACCAGCACAACCATATTTCGAAGAATTTGCTGCAAATATTGAAGGTTTTTTAGATTACTTAGATGAGTATTTTAATTAATACAAATGATTTTTCAGGAAAAGGGCTTATATAGCCCTTTTTTTATTACATTTCGATTATACTAATAACCATTTATAATGAATCCCGAGATTATTAATGAACTATTGTTCAAAGCAACTCGCAGCAGCGGGAGTGGAGGACAGAATGTAAACAAAGTTTCTACCAAAGTTGAGCTTCGTTTTCTGGTTGATGAATCAAAATTTTTAACTGAAGAACAAAAGGTAAGAGTCAAATTAAAGCTTAAAAACAGAATATCTCAAGAAGGATATCTTATAATTACTTGCAATACAGAGAGAACGCAATTGGCCAATAAAAAAAAAGTAACAGAACTCTTCTTTGAACTTATTGAAAAAGCGTTGCATAAACCCAAAAAAAGAACTAAAACAAAACCCACCAAAACCTCAAAAGAGAAGAGACTAAAAGAGAAAAAGATTCATTCTGAAAGAAAGAAATCGAGAAAAATGGAATAATAAAGAGGTTGTTTTGAAGCAACCTCTTTAAAATGGAGCGAGAAACGGGTCTCGAACCCGCGACCTTAAGCTTGGGAAGCTTACGCTCTACCAACTGAGCTATTCTCGCATAAGCAGCAAATTTATTAAAAATTTAATATTAGGCTTACTTTTTTAGTGATTTTATCTCGTTTTTTAATTCCATTACCATTTGATGTAATGTACTTATGCTTAATTCATCAGGTTTGGGTAAGTTAAAACTAATAAATCCAAGAGCTTTCCAAATTTCTAATACATCCTCAACAGATACGGAGTAAGGTTGATATTCAGGATTGTCTGATTTGAGAATAATTTCATTCTGGTTCTGAATTCTACTGTATAATCTTTTATATACAAGACCTTCGTTAAGCGTAATTACAACATAGGTTTCACCATCTACAATTTCGTTCCAGTTTGGTAGGTACTCAGTAATTATATACGAACCCGATTTTACAGGCTCCATGCTATCTCCTTTAATTTGAAAAACGCGATATGTACGTTCTTTGCTGAGTTCAGTCAATGGCAGCGAAAAACATGGCAGTTCATCAATAAACTCCTTATCGGCATATCCTGTAGTATATCCAGCAGATGCCTGGACAGGAACGCTTGTAATTAGCTCTTTATCAGTATTATCAACAACGGTAGTTAAAACACGCAGGTTTTCTCCTTTGGTTCGTTTACCTTGGTTAGTATCTGGTTTTGTCGATTCCCAAAGTTTTATATTTGTCAATTCATCCATGGTAATATTAAAATACTGAGCTATTACCTGCATTACCGAAAGTTTTGGCATTGCTCTATTTTCTTCGTAAGATCCTATCATTGCTCGGTTTACACCAATTTTTTCGGCAAGTTCACCTTGGGTAAGCCCTTGACTTTTACGAAGATATTTTATGTTTTGTCCGATGATTTCCATAATACTCTTATTTTGATTGTCTTTGCAAATAATAATAGCAAATATACACAAATTTTTAGTAAAAAAATAGATATGTGCTAAAATTATTAGTATATTTGCTAATAATATTAGTTATATACGATTGTAATGCAAACGGAAACGGCAAATAAACTAAAAATATTAGCAGGAGCTGCTAAATATGATGTTTCGTGTGCATCGAGCGGAAGCAACAGGCCAAATACCGGCAAAGGACTTGGTAATGCTGCACCGTGGGGTATTTGCCATAGTTTTACCGAAGACGGAAGATGTATTTCGTTGCTAAAGCTAATGCTTACGAACCATTGTATTTACGACTGTGCCTATTGTGCAAACAGAAAAAGCAATGATATTCAGCGTACTACATTTACCGTGAGCGAAGTGGTTGAGTTAACGGTTGAGTTTTACCGAAGAAATTATATCGAAGGATTGTTTTTAAGTTCAGGTGTAATTGTCAATCCTGATTATACCATGGAACGTATGGTTCGTGTAGCTAAAGATCTTCGTATAAAACATAATTATCATGGGTATATTCATTTAAAATCGATTCCGGGAGCCAGTGATGAGCTTCAGCAAAAAGCAGGTTTATATGCCGACCGATTGAGTGTTAACATCGAAATTGCTACTGAACCAAACCTGAAGATGCTTGCTCCGGATAAGAATTATATGAGTATCATGAATCCCATGACAACCATAAAGAATAAAATCATAGAGAATAAAGAAGATAGACGAAAGTTCAGGTCTGCACCTCGTTTTTCGCCTGCAGGACAAAGCACACAGCTTATTGTAGGAGCAACACCCGATAGCGATAAGCAAATATTATCGCTGGCTGGCAATCTGTATACAAATCAAAATCTTAAACGAGTGTATTATTCGGGATTTATTCCGGTAAACAGCTACGATAAACGCTTGCCTGCTCTTGCTGAGCCACCATTACGACGCGAAAACAGACTTTATCAGGCCGACTGGCTATTCCGGTTCTATCATTTTTCTATTGATGAGATTGTAAATGACAATCATCCTGATCTTGATCTGGAGATTGATCCTAAACTCAGCTATGCATTACGCAACCCATGGATGTTTCCTGTTGATATTAACAAAGCCAGCTATGAAACCTTACTTCGGGTTCCCGGCATTGGCGTAAAATCGGCTAAACTTATTGTTGTTGGCCGCCAATATAACAAGCTTACAACGGAGAACCTTAAGAAAATAGGTGTGGTGCTTAAGCGTGCAAAATACTTTATTACGTGTAATGAGTTAAAAATGAACACGGTAAACGAAATTTCGCCGGAATATGTTAGAAAAGCTCTTTTATCAGATAATGTACAGTCCAAAAACAATAACAAATCTAAACTGTACAAACAGTTAAGTTTATTTCCTTAAAACTAAAAACAACGCAATATGAATCTATTTATATACGATCAATCATTCGAAGGCTTGCTGTCAGCAGTCCACGATGCACTGGAAACAGGTATTGTACCCGACAAGATTGTCAGTACACGCTTATATCAAGATGATTTATTTGCCACCAAGTTTGATATAGTTACTGACCTGGAGAAATCAGAGAAACTATGGAATATGGTAAAAAATAAATCGAGTAAACAGAACTGTGAGCGTATTTATGTTTCTTTTTTATCCGAACTACCAGAAATAGAATTAATTATATACAATTACATAAAGTTGATTATCAATACACCGTATAACACCGAAGCTGATTTTAGCAACGATTATGTAATAAAAATAAATACTATTTACCGCAAGGTCTCGCGCGAAGCCCAGCGTATTCTTATGTTTGTACGATTTCAAAAAACAGTGGACGATATCTTTTATGCATCGCACGATCCGCAATACAATGTGTTGCCATTGGCTGTTAACCACTTTAAAAGTCGTTTTGCCGATCAAAAATGGGTAATTTTCGATACCCGCCGAAGATTTGGCTATTATTACGATTTAAATGATGTTAGCGAAATCACTATTAGTAATAAAAAGATAAGCCTCGAAACAGGAAAAATTGATAAAGAAATTATGCATGTTAGCGAGAAACTCTTTCAGAATCTATGGCAAAACTATTACAATGCTATAAATATTAAGGAAAGGAAAAATCTTAAAGTGCATATGCAGTTTCTACCCAAACGATTCTGGAAATATCTGCCCGAAAAAGACCTTATAAAAAGCAAACAGGCAGAAAATAACATGATAACTGTAGAATAGCGGGTAGATGAAATACTACCTTTTGTAAAGTCTCTTATTTTCTATTAAAACAACGTTTTTACTTTTTCAATGGATTCGAGAAGTATTGTTCATATGGACCTTGATACTTTTTTTGTATCGGTTGAACGGCTCGTAAATAGCAGTTTGAATGGCAAACCTGTGATTATAGGAGGAACTTCTGAACGTGGAGTTGTGGCCAGTTGCAGCTACGAAGCACGAACCTTTGGTGTGCATTCGGCTATGCCAATGAAAGTAGCCCGTATACTTTGTCCTCATGCGGTTTATATTCGGGGCGATATGGAACAGTACAGCAAATATTCATCGTTAGTAACTCAGGTTATTGCTCAGCGTGCGCCTGTCTTCGAAAAAGCATCGATTGATGAGCATTACATCGATATTACCGGAATGGATAAGTTTTTTGGTAGCCTTAAATGGACACGTGAGTTACGGCAACAGATAGTAAAGGAAACCGGATTACCCATTTCTTTTGGACTTTCGATTAATAAAACCGTTTCGAAAATAGCTACTGGCGAGGCTAAACCACATGGAGAGATGAATGTTCCGGGCGAAATAGTAAAGCCTTTTCTTTGGCCTTTATCCATAAAAAAGATGCCCATGATAGGCGATAAAACATTTCGTTCGCTCCGCATGATGGGTATCGATACCATTGGTACCTTAAGTCTTATTCCGCAGGAAATAATGGAAAAAACTTTCGGAAAGAATGGTCTTGAGATGTGGAAACGATCTAATGGTATTGATTTTACACCCGTAAAACCTTATGTTGAGCAAAAATCAATGAGCACCGAAAGAACATTCGACGAAGATATTATTGATGTAAAGCTTTTGCAGACAAAACTACTCGGAATGGTCGAAAAGCTTTGTTATGACCTCCGCCGGGATAATAAACTAACATCCTGTATTACGGTTAAAATACGCTATTCGAATTTCGATACGCATACACAACAAAAACGAATTCCGTACACATCACTCGATTTTCAGCTGAACGAAGTGGCTCAGGAGCTTTTTTTAAAAGTATTTAACCGCCGTATGCGGGTACGGTTAATTGGAGTTAGGTTCAGCCATATGGTTTACGGAACACAGCAACTTTCGCTGTTCGATGATACACCCAAAATGATGCGGTTGTACTATGCTATGGACAAGATGAAAATACGCTATGGAATAAAAGCCATAAAACGAGCCATTTTCCTAAGGTAATATCAACTTTAAACCTTGAACTTTAAACTTTAGTCACTTTAATTTACTTTAGTCACTTCTCCATGTATCTCAACTGCCATTCATATTACAGCCTACGTTATGGTACCATGACCATTGAAGAATTGGTTGGTGAAGCCAAAAAGAATGGCATTCATGCTTTGGTATTGACCGATATAAACAACACCATGGGGATGATGGATTTTATAAAAGAGTGCAATGAAAATGATATTCAGCCAATTGCAGGCGTTGAGTTTCGTAGCAACAACGATTTATTGTATATCGGAATAGCAAAAAACAACAAAGGATTTGCTGAACTAAATGAGTTCTTGACTCATCACAATCTGAATAAGCTCAAATTACCCGAAATAGTGCCTGATTTCAATTATGTATATATAATCTACCCATGGAACAGAAATAATACAAAAAAACTAGCTGAAAATGAATATTTTGGCATAAAACCAGTACAAATACCAAGCCTTATTACTTCTGGCGATCGTTTTAAGCAGGAAAAGCTTGTTGTTTGGCATCCTGTAACACTTAAATCGAAAAACGATTTTGAAGTGCATCAATGCTTGCGCGCTGTTGATAATAATACACTTATATCAAAGTTAACATCTCTGCAAATGGCTCGGCCTAATGAAGTTTTTATACCAACAGACAAGCTTTTGGCTTATTATTCAAAGTATCCACAGATTATTCGTAATACAGAAAACGTTTTAGGTAACTGCAGTATAGGTTTTGATTTTAAGGCACATAAGAATAAAAAAACGTTTACTGGTGATAGAACGGATGACAAATTATTACTCGAAAAACTAGCTTATGATGGTTTGAAATACCGATATGGCGATAAAAACAAGCTTGCACTCGAACGCGTACAACATGAACTCGAAGTAATTGATAATCTTGGTTTTTCGGCATATTTCTTAATTACCTGGGATATTATCCGCTACTCGCAGAGCCGTGGTATTTATCATGTGGGTCGTGGTTCGGGAGCTAACAGTATTGTTTCGTACTGTTTACAAATTACCGATGTTGACCCAATTGAACTTGATTTGTATTTTGAGCGTTTTATCAACCCAAAACGAACCAGTCCACCTGATTTTGATATTGATTATAGCTGGAAAGACCGTGATGAGATTCAGGATTACATATTTAAACGACACGGACAAAAACATACAGCTTTGCTTGGTGCAACATCTACTTTTAAAGATAGAGCAATAATTCGTGAGTTGGGCAAAGTGTATGGATTACCTAAAGAAGAAATCGATATTTTGTCTGATAATCCGCACAAAATAGCTGCTGACGATGTTATTGCCCAAAAAATCATGAATATTGGTCATAGCATAATGGATTTTCCCAATACGAGAAGTATTCATGCCGGAGGAATATTAATATCTGATCAGCCTATAACTAACTATGTTGCACTCGATATGCCACCCAAAGGTTTTCCAACTACCCAATGGGATATGTATGTAGCCGAAATGATTAATTTCGAAAAGCTTGATATTCTGAGTCAGCGGGGAATAGGGCATATTAAAGAATGTGTAGATATTGTACTCGAAAATAAACACGAAAAGATTGATGTTCATCGGGTTCGTGATTTTAAGAAGGATGTGAATGTAAACAAGAAGCTTCATGATGGCGATGCCATTGGCTGTTTTTATATTGAGTCGCCAGCTATGCGAGGGTTATTAAAAAAATTGCAATGTAACGATTATATTCGTTTGGTGGCGGCCAGTTCTATTATTCGGCCCGGTGTGGCTAAATCGGGAATGATGAAGGAATATATCAAGCGGTTTCATAATCCGGATGGGTTTAAATATTTACATCCGATTTTTGAGCAACAGTTAAAGGAAACCTTTGGCGTAATGGTTTATCAGGAAGATGTAATTAAAATTGCGCATCATTTTGCCGGACTGGATTTATCAGATGCAGACATATTGCGTCGTGCTATGAGTGGAAAACACCGATCAAAACAAGAGTTTGAGCGTATACGAAGCACTTTTTTTAACAATTGTAAACAGCGAGGTTATTCTGCAGAGTTAGCAGATGAAGTATGGCGTCAGATAGCATCTTTTGCCGGTTATGCATTCTCAAAAGCCCATTCGGCCTCGTATGCAGTAGAAAGTTACCAAAGCCTATATCTAAAAACCTATTATCCACTCGAATTTATGGTTGCGGTAATCAATAATTTTGGTGGATTTTATCATACATGGGTATATGTAAACGAAGCCAAACAACTTGGTGGTAATATACTTTTGCCATGTGTAAACAACAGTAATTATGTAACACGAATCACGGGACCTGACATATATCTTGGATTTGTGCATATAAAAAGCCTAGAAGAAAAATTGTCAAAGCAAATTATTAATGAACGCAATGCAAGAGGTGTTTACAAAAACTTTTATGATTTTTTAAATAGAATAATCATTGGAATTGAGCAACTTAAGACATTAATACGAGTGGGGGCAATGCGGTTTACAAATAAATCAAAGCAACAACTATTGTGGGAGGCACACTGGTATTTCTCGAAAGATGTAAAGCTTACAAAAGTAAATGCGTTGTTCGATGAGCCTGTAAAAGATTTTCATCTACCTGAACTGACACACAGCAAACTCGAAGATGCGTATGATGAAATTGAATTGCTGGGTTTTCCTGTTTCGTTTACACGCTTCGATTTACTTAAGACATCGTTTCGCAGCCAGATTTTTGCCTCAGATTTGACAAACTATATTGGTAAAAAAGTACGTATGCTGGGCGATCTGGTTACCATAAAATATGTACATACAGTAAAAAAAGAATGGATGCATTTTGGCTGTTTTCTCGATGAAAATGGCAAGTTCTTTGATACAGTGCATTTTCCCGATACAGTTAAAAAATATCCGTTTACCGGATATGGTGTGTATTTAATCCTTGGAAAAGTACTACAGGAGTTTGGCTTTCCAAGCATTGAGGTAGAAAAGATTGCCCGTTTGCCTTTTCAGGATGATCTACGCTTTGCAGATAAAAAAACGATTATACAACAACACTTGAAGGATATTAAGAAAGCTCCAAGCTATTAGCTTATACTTTAATAATTGTTTTAACTAATCGAAAATTGTATATTTAAACAACTTTAAACTTGTAACTTTAAACTTTAAACTTTTTATGTGTTACTGGGTAGGAACAAAGAAAGTACGTGAGGCGATGAAAAAGCAATTTCAGGAAAACCCCAAAGATGAGATTGCACAATTGTATTACCAAGCATTCATTGCACAAGAGAATAACCCACAGATTACCATGCAGGAGCATTGGGTTGCAATTGGTAAATCAGAACCAAAAATAACATGTGCTATAAAAGAAAATGATCAATTGATATTAAAAAACCTGAAATGGACATTAGATTGGGTTTATAAAGATTCCAAAACAGGAGAAGTGAAAAAGGGCAGACCTTTACTAAACTCAACCTGCGAAAAGGTATTCTGGCAACATAAAGACTTGATTTACACAAAGAGATGCATAATACCTGTTGATGGTTATTTTGAGTTTTACCATTTTAAAGAAAAAACATATCCTCATTTTATTTATCCTGCTGATAAAAGCCTGTTTTATTTGGGTGGAATATGGAATAGTATGGTAAATACAAATACAGGTGAAATAACTGATAGTTTTTCTATAATTACAACTCTACCAAATGAGATAACACGCAAACTGCACAATAATCCTGATGCTCCAAATGGATCAAGGATGTTGCTAGTCATTGATAAGGAAAATGCAGGAAATTTTCTGAATACCAAACTTTCAACAAATGAAATAAAAGAATTCCTAAAACCATGCGATCCAAAGAAAATGATTTATCATCCAACCATTCCCTTTTTACGTAAAGAGTATATTGAGCAGGCAAATTCTGAAAAAGTGCAGGAATTCTTTTATTATCCTGAACTAATGATTGCATAGACAAAGTTATATTTCAAATTCTTCGCCAGGAGCAGGTATTGAAATGTTTTTAAACCCAAGGCTTTCGAGGTAATTCTTGTAATTTTGCTGGGCTTCCAAATCACCATGCACTAAAAACACTTGCTTTAATTTTGTTTTATCCTGACAACTTATAAAATCACCCATTTCTTTGTAATCACCATGACCACTAAATGAATCTATTTTATAAATATCAGCTCTTACCTCATAAACATTACCATGTATTGAAACAGTTTTTTCACCTCTCAGAATCCTTGCACCCAATGTTGTTGGAGCACAATAACCCACAGCTAAAACAGAGTTTTTAGGGTCGCTTATTGAATTTGCCAGATGATGCTTTACTCGCCCGGCTTCCATCATACCTGATGCAGAAATAATTACGCAAGGTTTATCAATTTTATTCAATTTCTTTGAGTGTTCAATACTTGTAATATAGAATAAACTATTAAATCCAAATGGATCGGGATCTGTTTCAAGAACTTCCATTACCTTGTCATTAAAACACTCAGGATGCAAACGAAAAACATTGGTAGCATTTACTGAAAGCGGACTATCTACATAAATATCTACTTTTGGAAGTTTTTGATCATTAAATAAATTGTTTAATGAATATACAATTTCCTGAGTTCTACCAACACTAAATGCTGGAATAATTAATTTTCCTTTTTTGTTTACGCAGGTATTTCTCATTATTTCAAGTAATTCATTTTCAGAATCTTTCATTGACTTATGAAGTCTATCCCCATATGTAGCCTCTGTTATTAGTATGTCGGCCTGAGGAAATGCATCGGGGTGTTTTAATATTTGATTTGTCGGACGACCAATATCTCCCGTATAAGCAATTGTTGTTTTGTTGCCGTCTTTATTGGTAAGTTCAATGGTTGCAACACCGCTACCTAGCATATGACCAGTATTGGTAAATTTTACAGTAATATTTTGATCTATGCGAAACTTTCGATTATATGCTACTCCGATAAACAACTCCATAGCACCAAATGCATCAGCCTTGTCATAAAGAGGTTTAACGGGTTCAAGGCCTTTTTTAATTCTTCTTTTATTAAAAATATAGGTATCATGCTCCTGAATATGAGCAGAATCGGATAACATTATGGCACAAAGATCTCTGGTTGCATTTGTACAAATAACTGAGCCAGTAAAACCTAATTTATATACATAAGGTATTAACCCTGAATGATCTATATGAGCATGAGTTAAAATGATATGATCGATTTCTCTGGGATCAAAACCAAGTTTTCTGTTCGCAGCATCTGTTTCTAGTCCTTTTCCCTGAAACATTCCGCAATCGAGTAGGATTTTTTTACCGTAATCGGTTGTAATCAAATGTTTACTACCTGTAACTTCCTGAGCTGCACCTATAAATTTAACTTTCATGATAATTGTTTTAAGAATAAACAAATATAAGGAAAATTGAAGCAGTTTTACATAGAATATTTAAATAGCAATAGATTCCACTCATAAGATTTGAGTGTAATCAGTCAAATTCGATTTTTTTTTGCTAATTATTCTGTTGTAGGAAGATGAGATTACTCACCGCCAAAGGCGGATTCGTGAGAATAGTTCGAACCCACTAGTCTCCAATAAATAAAAAAAGATGAAACCATAATAGCCCCATCTTAAAGTCGGGATGGCGGGATTACTCTCCGCCAAAGGCGGATCGTGAGAGAAGTTCAAACCCACAGCCTCTAATAAATAAAAAAGATGAAACCACTTCAAGTCATTCCGAGCTTGGCGAAGGAATCTTAAAGAAAATATAACTAAAAGATTGCTTCACAATCCTAATAAAATAATCTTAGCTTTAATATTATAATTGGATTGTTCGCAATGAACTGTGCTAAAAAACAAATTTTTTAACATAATTCTGCATTATAATAGGCCATATTATCAATGCAACCAAAAGCCTGTCGTATTAATTTGTTTGCAACAGCAATTAATGCAACCTTT
>JBFXEQ010000046.1:0-25174 GCA_050179935.1 Bacteroidales bacterium
TAATAACAAATGAAGAAATGGATAAAATAAAAATTGAAAGAAATGATTTTCATGGAGAATGGAATTATATAATCAAACCAAATCACGAATCAAAATGATTAATTTAATTCGTTACAGTTCCTTAGCTTTAATATTATGATTGGATTATTCGCAATGAACTATTTAGAACTATTGGAAATTACCTATAGTTGGGATGTCGGGATTACTCTCCGCCAAAGGCGGATCGTGAGATAAGTTCGAACCCACAGCCTCTAATAAATAAAAAAGATGAAACTATAACTAGTTCATCTTTTAGTCGGGATGGCGGGATTCGAACCCACGGCCTCCACGTCCCGAACGTGGCGCGCTAGCCTGACTGCGCTACATCCCGATTGATTGTCAAAAATAACAAAATTCTTTTTAGTTGAGTAAACATTTTTCAATTCTTTTAGTCGAAGGGTTTTAGTAGTTTTGTTTAATAAAAACTGAACAGATGTATTTTAATGTAATACTGGTGCAAATCTCAATATTGGGCTTATTAACAATTATTGGAGCTATTGCTGCAAAATTGAATGTTATAACGGTTACAGTTAAAGATAGTATTGCATCTATAATTTTTAATATCACCTTACCATTTTTAATAATAATCTCTGTTACCAGCATTGAATTAAATAAACAAATATTGCAGAACAGTATTCTCGTTTTTATTTATTCGATTATAGGGATTTCATTATTATGGGCAATCGGGTTACTATCAAAAAAAACGCTTAAACTTAAAGAGAAACAAGCTGATATTCATGTATTAAACACTATGTTTGGAAATGTGGCATTTTTGGGTTATCCGCTTTTCTCAACCTTGTTTCCTGGTGGTGAAGGACTGTTATACGCAATTATTTTTCATTTTTCGCAAGATCTCTTTATATGGACTGTTGGAATTTTTATTTTTCATTCTAGCAACGGTTCAAGCTTTGCGGATAACCTGAAACATCTTATTAACCCAAATACCATTGCATTTTTTATAGGTATTGTTCTACTTGCTATTGGGTTTCAATTTCCTGATGTTTTGTTTAATCCAATGAATGGCCTAGGTAATACAACCATTTATTTGGCCATGTTGTATATTGGTGCTGTTCTTGTTCAAAATCCAATGAAATCAGCATTTAAGAAAATAGAGATTTATGTACTTGTTTTTAACAAAATGATACTTGTGCCAATTGTAATGATTTTGCTTTTAAAATTATTTAATTTGGCTACTGGTTTTGAATTAGGCACAATTGCAAAAACAGTACTAATTATGCAGCTCGCCATGCCATGTATGACTATGATTGTTGTTCTTGCTAAGAAATATGGCAGCGACGATATTCACGCAACTGAAAACTTATTTCTTTCTACTATTTTTAGTATTGGATCGTTACCACTTATTTACTATTTAGTACAAATAATGCTTTAAATAAATTATTTGTAATTTTTATTTTTTGGATAGGGTATTTCAATTGTTCTTAATCATAACAGCAAGAATGATTATTATAACTGATTCTAAATTACAAAAGCTATAAATAGGTTTGAGTTTGAAAACAGTAAAATTTATCATATATTATAGGTTGAAATTTAGATACTTTTGATTTATGAATTATTCGGATACTGAAGTAATTGAGGCTATTAAGAACGGAAACCTGAAAATTTTTGAACAGTTGTTCAGATTATACTATAAACAATTGTGTAGTTTTGCCAACAAGTATTTGCAGAGTTATGATTCTGCAGAAGAAGTGGTTCAGGATATTTTTTATCAGATTTGGAAAAAAAGGAATGAAATTAACATTAAAACATCACTGAAATCATACTTATTCACCTCTGTAAAAAATAACTGTTTGCAACAATTACGCGTTCATAATCTTGATTTAAAATACGAAAACTATTATAAATCACATTATAATGAAGAAAGCATCGATCCATCAGAAGAGTTAAGGGCAAAGGAATTAGATACGATAATTTCAAAAGCATTAAGCTCGCTGCCAGAAAAATGCAGACAAATATTCGAGATGAGTCGTAATGATGGTCTTAAATATCACGAGATTGCAGCAAAGCTATCCATCTCGATAAAAACGGTTGAAGCCAATATGGGCAAAGCTCTTAAGCACTTTAGGGTTTATTTAAAAGATTATGCAGAAGCTATTTAAAATCAGGAAAGGATTTTAATATGAATACAGAACTAAATACTGAAAAATGGGATTTAATGGCAAAATATTTTGCTAATGAATGTTCTAATGAAGAAAAAAATGAGCTTCAGTTATGGATTAATGAAACTATTGAAAACGAAATACTTTTCTTTGAAACACAAAAAAATTGGGAGATTTTAAACTTGAAAAACAATATGAAAGAGGTAAATGTTGATAATGCATGGGAGAAAGTAAAAAGCAGGATTGAAAAGGATGAAGAAAATAAAACAACCGAATATTATACAAAATCAAAAGTTTTTCACCTGTCTTTATTTTTAAAATACGCTGCTCTAGGGCTTATTTTGGTTGGGATAGGATTTGTTTCGACCAGAATATATAAAACAAATAACAGTAATAAACAAATTGAATACATTGCTAAAAATTCCGATAGAAATGAAATTACACTTTCGGATGGCACCATTGTTACGCTTTATCCTAGCAGTAAACTAATCTATCAAAAGCAATTTGCAGCAAATGAGCGAAAAGTTAAACTTCTGGGGGAAGCATTTTTTAATGTAACAAAAAATCCGCAGAAACCTTTTATAATTGAAGTTCAAAATACTGAAATAAAAGTGCTTGGAACATCTTTTAACGTAAATTCCAATCTAATTAATAATCAAGTTGAAGTTTTTGTAGAAACTGGTTTGGTTCAAGTAACAAAGAAAAATGGACAAGAAGAAAGTGTTCTGATATATCCTGGTGATCTTGTTACTGTAAGTAAAAATAGTATCAATCAAACAAGAAATACAAACACTAATATTGTTTCCTGGAAAACTAAACAAATTGTGTTTAAAGAAGAATCATTAGATAATGTTATTACCACTCTGAATAAAGCTTATAATACAAATATTACTTGTAATGATACTTCGATAATGAATCTTAAATTTACAACAACTTTTAGAAATCAAACTCTTGATTCGGTTTTATCAGTAATTTGCCTAACTTTTGATTTAAAAACTATTGATAATAATAATGAGATAAAACTTGTTCAAAATATCATGCAACAATAACTATTTTGATGTTTAAAATATTAAATTACAATCATATAAGAAAATTAATTGCAGTAATTATTTTACTTATATGTTTTGTTTTTTCTTATGCTCAAGAAACTGTTCTTAATAAACGTATATCATATAAGTCAAAAAATCAACAGCTTTATTACATCCTAAATGATATTGGATCTCAGATTGGATATGAATTTTCATATAATGCTGATTTGGTTCCTTCTTCAAAAAAAATTAAAATTGATGTGGATTCTCTTGAAATAACTAAACTGTTAGATATTTTACTGGCTGATTCATGTCTAACATATAATGTAATTGATAGGCAAATTGTAATTCATAAAAAAAATACTATTGGCAGATTATTATCTGTTTCAAGTAACAAATTTACTGAACCTATTTTGTCTATTTCAGGAAGAATAATTGATAAGGATACTCGAAATCCATTGCCTTTTGCCAACCTATCTATTTTAGGTAAAAGTATTGGAACCATAACAAACGAGGAAGGGTATTTTTCGTTTAAAATCCCCTTATCATTTAAAAATGAGAACCTAGTTTGTACATATATTGGTTATAAAAACGCAGAAATACCTTTGTTGGATTTAACATTACAAAACAATATTGTGTATATGCAGCAGGATTTTTTATCCATACAGGAAGTAATTATCCGAAGCAGTAATCCTGAGGATTTGTTAAGAGCAGCAATGAATAAGACTAAAGATAACTATTATACCGAACCTTATTTAATGACCACCTTTTATCGGGAATTTGTAAAGAAGAATGATAATTACACCTCTATATCTGAAGCAGTTTTGAGTGTTTACAAAAGCCCTTACGAAGGATATTATTCTGATCAGGTTAAAATGCTTAAATCACGCAAAAACCTAAGTTATTCAGAAAGTGACACCTTTTTATTAAAACTAAAAGGAGGTTTAAATGCAAGCCTTTTTCTTGATATTATTAAAAATCCCTCTACCTTTTTAATCGAAAGCTACTTTTATCAATATACCTATACATTAATTGACATTGTAAAATTCGAAAATAGCACAGCTTATGTAATTGAATTTGTTCCGAAGTATTATATCGAAGATCAGTCGTTTAGCGGTCGGCTTTATATTGATACTGAAAACCTGGCCATCAAAGCTGCCAACTTTTTTATCGATTCTAAAGCAATTGATAAGTTGTCGCAGGAATTGGTACTAAAAAAAAGTATGAAAACCATTGTAAAACCTGTTTCAGCGCAATATTGGGTTAATTACAGGCAAGTAAATGGTTTGTATTTTTTAAACCTGGTAAGAGGCGAACTTGAATTTAAAGTAAGAAAGCGAAATCATTTATTTTCATCAAATTTTAAAACAATTTTCGAATTTGCTGTAAATGATATAGATACGGTTAATATTGATCGATTTGATCGTCATGAAACGTTGGCTACCAATCAAATATTCATCGACAATAATTACGAATATGATTATGCATTCTGGGGTGATTACAATTACATAATTCCTGACGAACCTCTACACGATGCATTGGTACGAATTGCCAAGCAAATGCAAAAACTTCAGGAGAATGAATAAAAAAAATCAGTTGGGAATTCCAACTGATTAATTTATTTTATTGATTTATTATTTTGTTTCTTGATAAACTCTAATCCAATCAACCTCCATAGTACAAGGCAATTGAATCTGCGCATTATTTTTAGAAATACCTGAGCTTAATAAAATATACATCGGCTCCTGTGGAACGCCATCAGTAATCTCGAATACAGGAGTATTATTGATTTTCCAAATTAATTTTTCAGGTGTCCAAATCAACGTATAGATATAAAAATCAGATGTAAGATTAGATCCTGATACAGAAGACTTAAGTTGTTTTATCCCTTTTTCTTCGATCGGATTTCCCCAGTAATTTGCTATACTTATTTTGCCTTTCGATTTTTTATCGAATTTAAAAATATCAATTTCGGGGGTTATTTTCTCGCCTAGCAACCAGAAAGCGTGATGTACAGGGTAGGAGTGGTTAAATCTTACTTTAGCCTCAAAGCGGCCGTATTGCTGCCTAAAACTTTGCCCTGTATTAATTAATCCCGAAGTGTAATCAAAATCTTTGGTATAAAATCCTTTTGTTGGATGCCATGCTTTTCCGTTAACTTTTTCTGCCTTTGTAATTATTCGAAGAATGCTGTCTTTTATTTCAATATTTTTTTCGGTAAAAAACTGAAGTTCATTGGCTTGAACATATGTGTCATTTAATATTGTTTTACCCCAATAGTATCCTGTAAGCCATTTATCCTGATCTAGTTTTGATGATGTAAAATCATCTTCAAATGTCAGTTCCCACTGCATCAGCTTATCAAAAGAATTCTGTTTTTCGAGCTTTTGATACCATTTTAGTTTGTCGCTTTTCTTGGTAGTAAAATATTCCTGTTGTTTTTTATACTCATCAGATAATTTAAACTTGTCTTTTACAAGCAAATACTTTTTCTTTTCGGCAAATTCAGCTGATGAAATATATTTCTCGAGTTCTTCGTATTTTGTAATAGTTTCAGAACCATTTAGCTCAGTATAAATTGCCAGTTTTTCGGATTGTTTAAATTTAAAATACTGTTTAATCTCAGCAGATTTTTTTAGTGATTTATATTCCTGCTGTTTTTTGTATTCGTCGGTATTTTCAAATTTTAGGTTTTTGGTATCAGAAACGTAGTTTTTAAAATCGTTTGACTGAATTTCTTTTTCTAATTCCTGATAATCAATGATTTCCTTACTGTTTTCAAGTTTCTTAAATTGGTTAAACTTTTCAGTTGTTTTTACTTCTGGATCCTGATTACTTAAATGTTGTTTATATTCTTTTGATTCTTTATAAGTAAAAAACCATTGATATTTTTTGGTTTGTTCCTTATATTGATCTTGTTTTGCTTTAATTTCTGCAAGTTTTTGTGCCTTTTGCTGATCGAATGATTTTTTAAATTCTCCGAATTCGTTTGAAGTAAAAAATTGTTCTAGTTCTTGATAATTGGCTAGTTTATCAGACTTTGTAAAATCATTATATTTTTTAAGCTCCGTTGAATCTTTAACTTGATAATAAATTTTTATTTTTTTAGATTTTTTTAGATCCAAATACTCCTTTTCCTTCTTATATTCATCAGAATTTGAATAGTTTACAGCATTAATTTCCTTTTTAATTCGCTCAAAATCGGGTGAATTAATAAATGAGTCTAGCTCTTTATAGTGAGCTAATTCATCTGAATCTCTGTAGGCAATAAATTCATCGTATTCTTTTTTCAGATTGTTTTCTTTTTCTTCGATTGAAGAAGCTTTAGGAACCATTCCAAAGCTCGAAAAAATCGAAAATTTAGTTTTTAATAATGTATTACTCATAATTTGATTCTTTATTTCTTGCCAAAGGTTAAAGATAAAAAAAAAACATAAGATGGGTCAATTAATTAGACAATTTTGTACAATTATTAAAACAAAAACGGATCAGTAAATATTGCTGATCCGTTTAAATAAATTTAATTTATTGCTAATTAATGTGTTTAAGCGCCTCGTCAGTAGCTTTAATCATTGGATTAATAGAAATGCTCTCACCAACTGCTTTCTGCATCCATGCGTCGGGAGTTAATCTTCCAATGCTCCAAATGCGATCAACTTCTTTGGCAAAATCTTTTCCAATTAAGTGCTGTTCTATCTGAAAATCAATTAAATGACCAAAAGAATAGTTTGCCAAATATAGCGGATTACTAATCATGTGCGAGTAAATTGCAAGAATTGGAGAATCTTTTACACCATAAACTTCAGCATAATATTTATTCCAAACATCGATTGCAATTCGCATTACTGCTTCTTTTAACTGTGTTGCTGTTGCTTCGGGATTTTCGTAAAGCCATTTCCAAACCTGCATGTCAACCATCGATACACCCATAATTTCAAATACCTGCCAGTATAAATCGAGCGTATTTAAGTGTTCTTTATCTGGATTCGGATCATTAATATCAAGTAACTGCAAATCTCTTTTCTGGAAAATAAAGGCAAGCGCCTCGGTAAATGCAGTATTTGGAACTCCATTAATCATGTAATAATCAACATCATGCATCGAAATTGTTTGCTCTACATTATGTCCAAATTCATGCACTGCAATGTTATACCCTTTATAATCCATGCCTTTGCCAGCAATTCTTGTTCTAAGATGTGCATTTTCTGATTTCATCTGTGCGCCCCATGCATGACCAGAACCTCGAGCAGGATCAACCACAATTTTTGATGAAATAAATGCTGCTCTGTCTTTTGACCATCCTAATTTTATAAGAATGTTCTGCAAATCGTTTTCCAGTGCTTTTGCATTCGGATATTTTTTTTCTGTAAGTGAGTTAAGCATATTTGCATCGAGTGAACTGCGGGCTTTAAATCCATCGTACCAAATATCATAAGGACGCAAATCACGACCAAGTCTTTTACTTATTAATTTACCAACCTCTATTGCTACAGGTGATGATAGATATTCATCAAATAGTTTTTCAACCTCTTCTTGCGGAATTTCTTTTTCGCCAGAAAAACTTCTTTTTACAAATGTGTTTAAATCGGTATAATACGAATCAGTAGCTTTTAAAGCTTTAAAATTATTTAGAATTTGTTGATATCGTGTATCTGGTTCTGATGTAAACTGAATTTCTGAACCATTTTCGATAACTTTGTTTGTTACAGGATTCCAATCAAAATTACCAGAATTAACCACTTTGTCCGGAATTGATTGATCAATAATACGTTGCATTACAGAATAAATAATTTCTTGCTTCTCCAATCCATTTTCTGCACTTCCGTAGTTAGATTTTATCTCATCGCGTAAATTCCAATGTGATAATAATACCATATCCTCCGGAAATAATTTTGTACCATTTTCAGTAACTAAATGCCCCATATATATATTATATTCTGAAATATAAATATCGGCATCAGTGCTGGCTTGAGAAATTGCTTGTGATAATTCGGCAGGAACTCTGGATGTAAAAACATCACCCAATCGGGCATAAGCCCATTCTTTTGTTGTCCAATCTTTTCCTTGTGCATTTTTTTCATCTAATGTATAGGGAGGAAAATTTAGTGCAATAACGAAAGCAATTTTATTTGCATAAAAATCATCAGCAAAATGAGCACCAGGACTATATGCAGCAAACATAGCATCAATCTTATGATACGGACCATTATCTAAATGCATATTTTCATTTAAATCGAGCATAATCTTATTTCCATGCCCCCATAGAGATTCGAAATTTTTTGATGCTTTTTCGAATACCAAAAATTTTTCTGTTTCATCATTTATATAATTTTCGGTACAAAAAAACTCAAAATCTGACTCAGAACCATCAGAACTACGCCAAAGCGATGCTGCATGAGCAACACCTCTTTCAATAATGCTCTTTTTTTCGATTCCAAATTTGTTAACAAGAGAATTCTGGACTTTCTGAATAGTAGTTTCTGTTATGTTTTTCATATCAGTAGTTTGTTTTTCTTTACATTTATCTGTACACTGGGTAAAAATTAAAACTACCAGCGAAAGCAGGATTAGTAAATTTCTTTTTGTCATATAGGTTAAGTATTAATTTATTTTTTGAATGTCCGTTTTATGTCATAAATATTATGTAAATAAATTGAAAATCAATTTGTTTGCCCCAAACCCCTAAAGGGTGCAAATTGATTTTCTTCACACCCTTCAGGGACGGGGCAAATGAAGAAAATCATTAACAACAATTATGAATAAAAGCGGACAATCGTTATTTATTTAAATAATTTATGAAGTAAATAACTTGACAATGTTACTAAAAATTAAAGACCATTAATTTGATTTAAATCATATATTTTGCAAATAGGATAAAGGTTTAATTGTTGATCCCAATATGGAGTACGTTCAAAGAACCAAAATAATTTTGAATATTGATTATTGTAGAACTGTGGGTTTTCAGCAACTGCCTTGTCAAATTCAGTCTTCAGTTTGGGATTTTTTTCAATCATTTCTCGCGCCATTTTTTCCATAACATAAGTCTCTACATACTCCTTTCGTTCAAATATTGAATTAAAAAAACCCCATCGCAGATATGAGTCTGGGCCAACTGGTTCGAGCAAATGAGCTATTACTAATGCTGTTCGCTGATTCATTGGTACTATAACTGAACCAGCAGGAAATATTTTGGTTTCAAAAGCATTTTGAATAGTAAAATCACGAACCATCTGCCTTCCTTCGAAAGAATTATTGGCCAAACTTACATCGGAGAATCGTGTAGTTTCTACTAAAATTTCGGTTGGTTCATTAAGGGTTGTATAGGTTATTCCGTGTAATGACAATCTATTAATTATTTCGGTCCATTCAACAGGGATAATATACGCTTCAGGAAGTTTTACTAAATCGATAGGTTCTTGTTTCTCAAACGAAACGATATCGAATTCTTTGGGTTGTTTTCCATACACAAACCATTGCCCTCCTGTTAAATCGCTATTAACAATCTTATAATCAATACCTTTAAATTTAACAATTGAACTATCGGTTGAAGTTCTGTAATTTAGTGCCAGCTCATTTTTTCTAAAATCTTTGGATGAAACAATACTATCAGCTTCCTTATTTATTTTAATCAACTGTGAATAATCTGAATTTATAAACTTTAACGAATGTTTTAACATATGATAAGTAGCATCAACTCTTTTCTTATAATCTTTCAACATATGTGTTTCGATGAGCAAAGAAGGCCTGTTTTGTGCAGCAGAATAACCTGTTGAGTAACGTGGCGAACCAATTCCGTGTATTAATCCACTGCGAGGATTGTGCCATTGCCTGAATGAAACATAAGGGAAAATTAAGATGTTGTCCGTTTTTAACTTTTCTTCGATATCAACGAGGTATTTGTTTTGCCATTCGGTTTGCTGCTGATTCATGTTTCCATAAATATTCATTCCATAGGTAATAGTATATTGATAATCAGCACCATCGGTTGTGTGAACATCAATAAAAAAATCGGGTAACCAGCTATTGAAAAGCACAAGCCATTGCTGCATTTCGGGAGCATCGGCCTTAATAAAATCACGATTTAAGTTTAGATTTTGAGCTGTTGTACGCCAACCCATTTCTCTCGGGCCGTTTTGATTTATTCTGTTGTATGCACTAAAGCGTTCATGTCCATCGGCATTAAAAATAGGTATAAATAATATCGTAACATGATCTAGTAGTTCGGGATATTTATTAAGCAAAACTATATCTCTGATTAGCATTAATCCTGCATCTTTTCCTTCGGACTCGCCAGCATGAATGCATGCCTCAATTAGAATTACTGCATTACCTGAATTTCGAACACTCTCGGGAGTGAAGTTTCGATTTTTATCAATTATTAATAAGGGTAAATCACGACCCTGAGGACTTTTACCAAAGCTTGTAATTTTAATTAACGGCGACGCTTTGGCTAATTGATTACAATACTCGATAGTTTGCTCGTATTTTGGAGTTTCGGTAAATCCTGAGATTTCGTACCAGGTTAACCATTTCTGATTTTGACCAGATAATGTACTGCTTAGTAAGCAGATAATAAATAACCAACTAATTTTTTTCATAAAAAAACTTTGCATTTTTGACCACCTAAAATATGCAAAGTTTAAAAATAAAACCAATTATATTACACTATATATTTAATCCTCTAATTTTATATTTTTACCCATTGTTCCTCTTAATCGTTTAAAAAAGCTTTCTCTCTCCTGAATTGCAACAAAATTTTCAACATACGCTTTATCAGGAACAATATTTATCTCTTCAACAGTCAATGAATCTAGAAAATCAAATGAAAAGGGGATGTAATCAATCTCAACCTTTAATTTTTTCGATAATCGCTTAAGCATCCTGTTTTGCAATGGATCAGTAGCTAGTGCAACTCTTTTAAATCCTAATTTCTTCGCAATTTTATACGAATAATATACATTTTCAACACTATGCTCAGCTTGCGATTCAATGTAAATATTTTCGGCAGGAACACCTAACTTTTGAGCGTATTGAGACATAATCTCTGCTTCAATATATGGCGTATACACAGCCGATCCGGAAAAGATAATGTTTTTTGTTTGACCAGTTGAATACAGATAATGCGACCAATAAATTCTACTAAGTAATATCTTGCTCATATTTGGATCGTTGTAGGGAACTCCGGGAACAATAATCGCATCATAAGTGTTTGATTCTAATTTTCTTAAAACATAATTATCTGGGTCATTTGAATAAACAATTAAATTCGAAATAACCATTAAAATTATAGGTAAGAGGATATATTTTCTTATAAAATGTATCATGTTGTATTTATTTAAATTTATTAACTGTTTAATTATTTGTTTTATTCATTAAACAATGGTTGATTGAAATTGTTCAAAAATTCATAGAATTTGTTTATTTTCGTACCAATTAAACTTAAAATTTGTAGTATGAAACCCATAAAATCTTTATTACCATTATCTATATGGCTTATGCGAATTGGATTACTGGTATTTGCATATACTCAGTATTTCGAAACTATTAAGGGTTTTAATTATGAAAGTCTTAATTTTTATATGGCTCTGCTGTTTGGAATTTTTAGTGCTTTGATTTTTATTACTGGATTTGTATCAAAACCAACAATTACAGTTTTATCAGGACTATTTTTGGCAGTTATCTCGATTTATAATATCGTTAGGTTATTTGATTCAGGAATAACTTCATCATTATCTATCTTTTTACTTATTGCTGGTATCTCCATTTATTTTTTATCAAATCCAGCATCCAAGTAATCCAATTATGAAAGGTAATCGATAGGTTGTATTGTAAAACATATTTGTTTTACAACATTTTCTATTACTTTTAAACCTTGTTAACAACGAAGTATAACATATGAAAAAAGTTCTGTGTATTTATTATTCTCAATCCGGACAGCTAACACAAATTTTAAATAATTTTACTCAACCTTTTGAAAAATCACCAGAGTTTGAAGTTACTTATGCACCCATAAAGCCGGTGAACGATTACCCTTTTCCATGGCCTGGATATGAATTTTTTGATACTTTTCCTGAATCAGTAAAAAAAGTGACTTGTAATATTAAGCCTTTGGAAATTGATCATGAGAATTTTGATTTAATAATCTTTGCATATACTGTTTGGTATATAGCACCTTCAATTCCGGCAAATTCTTTCTTGCAATCTGATCAAGCCAAGCGTATTTTTAAAGGAAAACCTGTAATAACTTTACTCGGAGTAAGAAATATGTGGGTAGTTCCGCAAGAATATGCAAAAGAAAAGATATACGAATTAGGAGGAAACCTAATCGGCAACGTTGTTTTACAAGACAGATCAAGAAATATAACTGGAATAATTACTATTTCGTATTTTTTATTTACTGGAAAAAAAGATCGCTTCTTAGGATTCTTTCCAAAACCAGGAGTTTCGGAGAAGGATATAAATAATACCTCCATTTTTGGTACAACCTGTTTGAATCATATAATAAATAATACTCAGGATACATTACAGGATGATTTAATAAAACAAAAAGCTGTAAGAATAAATCCTTATTTAGTTTCACTTGAGAAAACTGCCATACGAGTTTTTAAAATTTGGTCAGCGTTTATTTCAAAAAAAGGAGGGTATGGCGATAGAAAAAGAAAAAACAGAGTTTTATTATTTCAAATTTACTTTCCTATTGTTATTATTTTAGTTGCTCCCGTTAAATACATTTTTTTTCTTATTTTTGCATCCTTTAAAATAAAAAAGATTAAAAAAGAAATTGAATATTATTCACAGGTAAAGTTGTCAAAATAATAACTTTATCAAATTAGTTAAAAGAATGTCGAACCAGGTATATATAACCAAAATCTCTAAATTTCTTCCTAATGAGCCTGTATTAAATGAGGAAATGGAAAAAGTATTAGGAATGGTAAGTGGAAAACCCTCTCGATCAAAAAACATAATACTCAGGCAAAACGGTATTAAAAAACGTTATTATGTAATAAATAAAGAAGGTACAGTTAAATATAGCAATGCAGAAATTACTGCAAATGCAGTAAAAGAATTAGAAAAACAAGGATTCTCCCTTAAAGATTTAGAGGTTTTATCGTGCGGAACATCTATCGCCGATCAGTTGTTACCATCACATGCATCGATGGTGCATGGAAAAATTAAAACCAAACCGGTTGAGATTTTTTCTCCATCGGGTGTTTGCTGTGCCGGAATGCATGCTCTTAAATATGCCTATATAAATGTGTTGGCCGGGCAATCAAAAAATGCCGTTTGTACCGGATCAGAAGTAATTTCGACTTTATTAAAAGCAGATAAGTTTAATAAAGAAACCGAATGTCTTAAGCGTATAGAAGAGAATCCAATACTGGCTTTTGAAAAAGATTTTTTACGATGGATGTTATCGGATGGAGCAGGGGCTATGCTTCTGCAAGATAAACCAGCATCACATGGTTTATCGCTAAGAATTGAATGGTTAGAGACAATTTCGTTCGCAAATGAGCAGGAAGCTTGTATGTATGCTGGTGCAGAAAAAAATGGTACAGGTGACTTAAAAGGCTGGAAGGAACTTGATCCTGAATTATGGCTTGAAAAATCGATATTTAGTGTAAAGCAAGATGTTAAACTTCTGGAAAGGAACGTCGTTGGTCTTGGTATTAAAAAGCTTGCAGAAATACTTAAAAAATATAAGGTTAATCACCAATCCGAAGTAGATTACTTTCTGCCTCATCTTTCATCTATGTTTTTTAAACAAAAAGTTTATGATGAATTAGTGGCTCACGGTATTGAAATACCTGCAGAAAAATGGTTTACTAATTTGACTGAAGTTGGAAATGTTGGTGCCGCATCAATTTATTTAATCCTCGAAGAACTTTTTAATTCTGGACAGCTTAAAAAAGGAAATAAAATTTTAATTTTAGTACCAGAAAGTGGTCGATTTTCTTATGCATATACTTATTTAACTGTGGTATAACTAATTAATAAACGGTTTTCAAAAGCTCAACAATTTACGTTGAGCTTTTTTATTTTTTAACATCTTATAAAATTAAAAATTGGCAATTAAAGTCTTTTTACTATTTTTGAATATTATAACCCTAATACCTAAAAAAATGTTCAATATTGCACTCTTTGGCCCGCCGGGCGCAGGAAAAGGTACTCAATCAAAATTACTTGTTCAACGGTTTAATCTCGCATATATTTCAACTGGCGATATTTTAAGAGAAGAAATAGCCGATGGTACTGAGCTGGGTAAACAGGCAAAAAGTGTAATAGAACAAGGTGGATTGGTTTCTGATGAAATTATTGTTCAGATCATTGAGAAAAAAATTAAAACTAATAAAGAGGTTAATGGTTTTCTTTTTGATGGTTTTCCCAGAACGGTTGTTCAGGCATATATTCTCGAAGGACTTTTACTTAAACTTAACACATCACTTAATTGCATGATTAGTTTAGAGGTTCCTCAGGATATTTTAATGAGCAGAATGCTCGAAAGATCAAAAAAAGAAAATAGAATTGACGATACTTTGGAGGTTATTCAGAACAGACTTAAGGAATATCAAAACAAAACAATACCTGTAGAACAATTCTATAAAGAAAAGGGAATTTGCTATTCTGTTGATGGTGTTGGTACAGTGGATGAAATCTTTAATAGAATAACCAATGTAGTTGAAAATACATTAACCAAAACTTGGCTTAATGTAGTATTGTTTGGACCTCCGGGATCAGGGAAGGGTACACAAGGTAAATTACTTGCTGATAAATATGATCTGGTTTACATTTCTACAGGTTCATTATTGCGCAGAGAAATCGAAAAAGGATCAGAAATGGGTTTTAGTGCAAGAGAATACATGGAGAAAGGAGATATTGTTCCTGACGAGTTTGCAATAAAACTTATTGAAAAACAAATACAAATGCATCCCAATGCTAAAGGATTTTTCTTTAAAGGATATCCCCGAACTATTGTACAGGCTTACATTTTGGATGGATTATTGCGAAAACTAAATTCCTCCGTATCGTGTGTTTTTCATCTTGACGTTTCACTACTCGAATCGATGAAACGATTGAATGCACGAAGCAAGACTCCTGATAAACGAAATTACGATATTGATGCAGATGTAATTGTTCGAAGATTAGAAACATATCAATATAAAACTCTTCCTGTATTAGAGTATTACGAAAAGCAAAAAAACATATACCATATTGATGGGGTTGGATCACAAGAAGAAGTTTTTAATCGATTAACAGAAAAACTAGAACTTGCATTTAAGTTAGTTCGATAACTTTAATATTGATTAAAGCAAACCTGACGATATGTTTATTGTCAGGTTTTTTATTATCTATTTAAAAATAAATTGTACTTTTCTCGAGAGATGATCATCTTGTAGTTCTAAAACTCCTTTGCCGGTTGATTCGATTCTTTTCGCTGAAATTCCTTTTGAAATTATATAGTTCTTTACAGCATTGGCTCTTTGTTTAGATAATTCAATATTATATTTGCTGTTACCTATTTTATCAGCATAACCGTTAATTTCTAAGGTAAAATCAGTATTATTAAGAATTGTTATAATATGATCAATTATAATTTGTGCCGAGTTATTTAGTTTATCCGAATCAAATTCAAAATATATAGGTGTTTCAATACTAATTGTATTATTAGCCTCGTAAATATTTAATGTATCATTTGAAAACTCATTAAAGTATTCTAAAATCTGTTGTTTTGATGGTTTGGTTTTTAGCCCACAACTTCTGAACGAGTTCCCCTTTAATAGAACCCATGAATCAAATTTCATATCACCTACATCTGCAATAACTATTTTAAAATGATAGATCGTAAAAGGTTTTAGTTTTAATCCGGTTTCCAGAACAACGGTAAGTCCATCAAACTCAAACAAACGTTTGTTTTCGTAATAAAATCGAGATACTGCTTCTGAATAGTTTTGGTTTACAAAATCAATATGCGAGTTAGCAATAAAATATTGGTTATTTGTTTTACTATTTATTAAATCAATAGTTATTGGAATTGATGAATTGGGCAGAGTGGCCAGATTTATTTTTTTATTATCATCTTTTTCAGATACTAAAAATGCAAAAGCATCACTTACTCCAAAGTTTACATACTCCGGATATTCCTCAGAAGCAAATACATACGAAAAAGAAACACTATCAGAAAACGACATAAAATCAAATTCAATAATAGCTGCATCATACGATTTATTATTTACTATCATTTCTATATCAATATCGCCATCCGAATGATTTTCTGTTGATGCAATATTTCCAAGCGATCCTTCAGAATCAATTGCGTTTCCAGTACTTAATATTAAACCATCAGATGGAAGTACTTTAAATTCTCCTTTGTAAATAAAATACCCAAGACTTTTCTTTTCGCCAGTGAATTTTATATTCTTTAACTGAATACCACTTGCATGATCTTTTAAAAAAAACTCGCTTATAAGCCATTCGGCAGTCTGAGTTGTATCAACTCTATAATATTGACAATTAGCAAGATACGGAAATGATCCTAGCAGCAAAAATGAGAAAAATGCTTTTTTTATTATAACGAGCACTTTTTATTCCAGATTTAATACTTCATCAATTTGTTCGCCCATTTCATTAAAAATCAGTGCGTAAGTACCTAATTCATATTCATCTTTTTCAATAATAAGGTTTATGGCGACTTCAACACAAGGTGTTTCAAACTCTTTATTATCAATATAAATAGCAACATGATGCAATTGAACACCAATATCTTCGATCTGGATTTTCTCCGGAAATTCTGATTTTAACTCATTTTCATCTTTACCGGTAAATATATCAGCTAGTAGAGCTGACAAACTTGTTAAGGTTTCTTCAATTAGCTGATCTTTTGTTTTATTCTGAAAAACAAGACTTTCAATAGTTTCTTTACTCATGGTTTAGTAATTTAAAATTCTTTTCTAAAATTAAACTTATTTTTTAAGCTATAATAATTTCAAGAATTTCATTTTTTTAGATCATGAAAAGAATGAATTATAATCAATTTTTTATGAGAGATAAAAAAATCATAAATAATTAATATTTTTGTTTACTAAACTAAAATCTCCACTAAATGCTTTCGAAAAATAAACAGTATATAACTTCGATGATAATAATCGGAGTTTTGTTTTTTCTTTTTGGTTTTATAACCTGGTTAAATGGAATTTTAATTCCTTATCTTAAAATAGCATGCGAACTTAATAATTTTCAATCACTTATGGTTGCATCTTCGTTTTATATCGCCTATTTTGTTATGGCTCTACCATCGGGATGGGTATTAAATAAAACAGGATTTAAACGTGGAATGATGCTAGGATTGTGGGTTATGGCTTTAGGAGCATTATTGTTTATTCCTGCTGCCTTTACACGTTCTTACCCATTCTTTTTACTAGGGTTATTTGTAATGGGAACAGGTTTAACGGTGTTACAAACTTCATCTAATCCATATATTACAATTATTGGCCCGGTCGAATCTGCTGCAAGCCGAATCAGCATTATGGGTATTTGTAATAAAATTGCCGGATCATTGGCTCCATTAATTCTTGCATATTTTATTTTAAGTGATGGTGATAGTTTTGTTCAAAGCCTCTCAAGCATGAGTTTAACTGAGAAGAATGCTGCACTTGATTCTCTTGCCTCAAGAGCTATCGCGCCTTATACAGTTATAGCTATTAGCTTATTTTTACTTGGTATTATGATGCGTTTTTCGCCTCTACCTGAAATTGAAAAAGAAGAAACAACCGGTTCTGAGATCAAAAAAGATACTAATGATGTGCCCAGTATCTTTCATCTGCCACATTTATGGATGGGCGTTTTTGCTTTGTTCTTTTATGTTGGAGCCGAGGTTATTGCGGGTGATACAATAATTCGATATGGTATGCTTTTGGGAATTGACATTGCTCAAGCTAAGGCCTTTACAAGTTATACATTAGTTGCAATGGTTATTGGTTATGTTTTAATAGGATTGGTGCTTGTACCCAAAGTAATTTCGCAAAGAACTGCTCTTGTTTTAAGCTCTTTATTAGGTGTAATATTTACTATCGCAGCAATTTTTACTTCAGGAATTATTTCTGTATTTTTTATTGTGATACTTGGCTTTGCCAACGCAATTATTTGGCCCGCAATTTGGCCACTTGCTATACATAATACCGGAAAGCATATTAAAATTGCATCATCCTTATTAATAATGGCTATTGCTGGCGGTGCAACACTTCCTTTAGTTTGGGGAGCATTAGCCGATTACTTTGCTAATCAGCCCCAATATGCTTATTGGATATGTGTTCCTTGTTATCTGATTATTTTTTATTTTGGTATGTGGGGATATAAACTTAAACCCATAAAAGCATAGTGCTAAAAATACTTTTATCTTTTATCTTTTAACTTTTATCTTGATTATGGATTTAACATTATTGGTTCTGGCAGCAGGCATGGGTAGTCGCTACGGAGGTTTAAAACAACTCGACAAAGTAGGTCCCAGCGGTGAAACAATTATTGATTATTCGGTTTTTGATGCAATCGAAGCTGGATTTAATAAAATTGTTTTCATTATTCGTAAGGATATTGAAAAAGAAATGAATGAGCTTTTATTTGAAAAATATAGAAAAAAAATCAAAATTGAATATGTTTTTCAGGAACTAAATAATCTTCCCGATGGAATAAATCCTCCTGAAGGCAGAACCAAACCTTGGGGCACAGGGCATGCTGTTTTAATGGCTAAAAATGCTATAAATGAGCCTTTTGTAGTTATAAATGCCGATGATTTTTATGGAAAGAGTGCTTTTAAGGTGGTAGCTGATTACATGAAAAGTCAGTCAAAAGATGCATCAGGTAAATATTGTATGGCTGGATACCTTTTAAAGAATACATTATCAGAGCATGGTCAGGTTTCGAGAGGGGTTTGTACTGTAAATAATAATATGGAAATGACAGAAATCATTGAAAGGACAAAAATTGGTTTGAAATATGATATTATTGTTGCAGATAATAATGGTGAAGAGTTGGTATTATCAGGAAATGAATATGTTTCGATGAATTTTTGGGGTTTTACTCCTGATGTTTTCCCTGCACTTGAATCAGAGTTTAAAAATTTCATTATGAATAATCGCGATAATCTTAAATCTGAGTATTATATACCAACAATTGTAAGTCATCAGGTGAATTCAGGTAAAGCTTCTGTAAAAGTTCTTGAAGCAAAAGACCAATGGTTTGGAGTAACCTATCAGGAAGATAAACCAATTGTGGTGGAAAAAATTAAAGAACTAACCCAAGCTGGTAAATATCCAAATAAATTGTGGTTATAAGTAATTAATAATAAATTAAATAAATTATATCATCTTAATTAATGATATAAATAGTTAAGAATCATTTGAGAATAAAAACAAACAAAAATTCTTTAAAATTTGCCTTAAACTTTTAAATTGAAATATGGCATCTGTGTACTTATTGTGGTATAACTTTTGACTCCAGTTTAATAATTTTGTACTTTTATCTTATAAAATATACACAATGCTTCAAAGGATATTAAAATTAGCAACACTTTCTCTATTTCTACTGATAAGTTTTTCTTTAAAACCGAATTATACCAAACAAAACGATAAGTACCAAAAGGTTCGCCAGAGTATGGTTCGTGAACAAATTGTTGCCAGAGGAATTACCGACCAACGAGTTATTCAGGCTATGATAAATGTACCAAGACATTTATTTGTTCCTGTAACCTATGAGCGGATGGCATATGAAGACCGACCATTACCTATAGGTGAAGGTCAGACGATATCGCAACCATACATTGTTGCTTTAATGACAGAACTTCTTGAGCTTAACCTTTCGATGAAGGTACTCGAAATTGGAACCGGATCGGGTTATCAGGCAGCAGTATTAGCTGAAATAGTAAAAGAAGTTTATTCGGTTGAAATAGTCGAGGTACTAGGAAATTCAGCCAAGGACTTACTTTTTGACCTTGGATATAAAAACGTTTATGTTAAAATTGGTGATGGCTATAAAGGCTGGCAAGAAAGATCTCCATTTGATGCAATAATAGTAACTTGTGCACCCAGTGATATTCCAAAACCTTTGGAAAATCAGCTTAAAGAAGGTGGAAAAATGATTATTCCTTTAGGTGGAAGTATTGTCCAGGAACTTATCCTATTCGAAAAAAAAGCTGGTCAATTAATTAAAAAATCAGTTGCTCCGGTAAGGTTTGTCCCAATGGTAAGACAGGATGGCAAAAGATATTAACAATCCATTTAAACATATTCTTGCTTTGTTTGTCTAAACAAAAAACTTCTAAAAATTAGTAACTATGAAAAAACCTGGAATTTTACTTACTGGCTTTGGTATTCTATTGTTTATCAATTCATTTGCTCAAATTGATCTTACTTATCAGAAACCACCAAAAGAGATTTTAGAACTTGCAGATGTTGATCTTCCTCCTCAGTTTATTTTAAATGATAAAGGCGATAATGCAATTATGGCTTATAGAAATCAATACAGAAGTATTGCTGAATTATCTGAAGCTGAATTGAAACTGGGTGGTTTAAGAATAAACCCTGTTACCAATATTTCGAGCAGGGAACGTTATTTTACGAGATTGGGGGTATTGCGTGTAGACGATAGAAAGGAATTACAAATTAAAGATTTACCTTCTGATGCAAGGATTTCAAACCTTTCATGGTCGCCAGATCAAAATTTCATGGCTTTTACCAATACTACCAACAAAGGTGTTGAATTATGGATTGTGGATATACAATATGCAACAGCAAAAAAAATTACCGACGATAACCTAAATGCAAATTTGGGTAGGCCTTTTGTCTGGTTTCAGGATAGTAAAAATATCCTTATAAAAAGATTACCAGAATCAAAAAAATCGTTGATCAATGAGCTAGAAGCAATTCCTACCGGACCAACAATCTCAATAAATGAAGGCCAGAAAGCACAAAACAGAACCTATCAGGATTTACTAAAAAATAAAAATGATGAATTCAATTTTGAACAGCTTGTTTTATCTGAACTTTATAAAACAGATCTAAACGGACAAACTACAAAATGGATGGAGGAGGCAATGTATATAGGTATTGAATTTTCTCCGGATGGTCAGTATGTAATAATTACTACCATTGAAAAACCATTTTCATACATTGTTCCATTTCATCGTTTTCCTTCAACAACAATTGTTTATGACAAAGAAGGTAATTCTGTAAAAAAAATCATAGAAGTTCCATTAATCGAAGAATTACCCAAAGGGTTTATGGCTGAAAGAAAAGGCATACGTGAATTGGAATGGCGGACAGATAAACCAGCAACCTTATATTGGGCTGAAGCTCTGGATGAAGGTGATCCTGAAAAAAACGTTGAATTTCGTGATGAAGTATTTGAACTTGCTGCGCCATTTACCGGCGAAAAAAGGAGTTTATTAAAAACAATTAATCGCTATTCAGGAATAACTTGGGCAAACGATAATTTTGCAGTTGCTTATGATTATTGGTGGAATACCAGAAATTCAAAAACTTATTTCTTTAATCCCTCAAAACCTGAAATAAATCCCGAGTTAATTTACGATAGAAATTATCAGGATAGATATACAGACCCGGGACAATTTCAAACCAAAAGAAATCAATTCGGTAGATCGGTTCTCGAGATGGATGGCGAAAATGTTTTTCTTGTGGGCAGCGGATTCTCAAACGAAGGAGTAAAGCCATTTATCGACAAGTATAATGTAAAATCTAAAAAATCTAATCGATTATGGCAAGCTGATGGAAAAGAAACCTATGAACAAATATATAACCTTAAAGACGTTAAAAAAGGAGTATTATTAACTCGCATTGAATCGAAAAATATTTTCCCTAACTACTATTTCCGAAATATAAAAACTGGCAAATTACAGCAAATAACCAGTTTTACAAATCCCTTTTTAAGTATTCAGAATGTTAATAAAGAGATTATTAAATACAAACGAGAGGATGGTTTAGAACTTTCCGCTACGTTGTACCTACCCACTGAATATGAAAAAGGGAACAAATATCCAATGGTAATGTGGGCCTATCCTCAGGAGTTTAAGGATAAAAACACCGCAGCACAAGTAACATCATCTCCTCATGAATTTACTTATCCTTCATATGGTTCACCAATATTTTGGGTTACAAGAGGTTATGTTGTACTCGATGATGCTGCTTTTCCAATCGTTGGCGAAGGCAAAGATGAACCAAACGATACCTTTATAAAACAACTTGTTGCAAATGCCAAAGCCGCAATTGATGCTGTAGATAACTTAGGATATATTGACAGAAACAAAGTGGCTGTTGGAGGACATTCATATGGAGCATTTATGACAGCCAACTTATTAACCCATTCCAATTTATTTGCTGCCGGAATTGCCCGAAGTGGAGCATACAACAGAACATTAACTCCATTTGGTTTTCAGGCTGAAGAGCGGAACTATTGGGAAGCTCCTAATGTGTATTACGAAATGTCACCATTTATGCATGCTGAGAAAATGAAAACACCCATGTTAATGATACATGGTGCAGCCGATAATAACGATGGAACACATACTATGCAAAGCGAGCGATATTTTAATGCTTTAAAAGGCTTAGGAGCAACCGTTAGGTTAGTTTTATTACCAAAAGAGAGTCATGGATATGCAGCCCGAGAATCTGTTATGCATGTTTTATGGGAGCAAGATGAATGGCTTGAAAAATATGTTAAAAACAGAGGTTTAAAATAAAAAGATAAGAGGCTGTAATTAGCCTCTTATCTTTTTTTATATTTCTGCAGAAAGCAAAATTGATTATTAAATTGTGTCAAATTCTTTAGATAGATAGAAATAACCTTTTTTTTTAGTAACTATCTTTCTTTAAAAATTATTTTTTAATTCATTGAAACTATTTCTTCAACCAATATAGCTTTAACTTTTGTTGAGTTAATCATGTTATCAGCAATTGGGCATCTTCTTTCTATTTCTTTTAAAAATTCTTTCTTTTCAAGAACAGTCATGTCTGCATCAATATCTACAAATGTTCTTATTTCCTGAAAGCCAGCTCTTCCTTCCTTAGTTATTCCTAATAAGAAATCTTTATCAATATCGGCTTCCAGCTTAACATTGATCGCTCTTACATTCAATCTTCGCTGATTCGAAATAATCCGCCCAATAGCACAAATACACGCAGGAAGCGATGCAAGAAATATCTCAAGCGGATTTGGACCTAAATCCTCGCCACCACCTTGTTTTGGTTGATCAATAATGAAATTATGTGAACATTTAATTTCTGTTTTAAATCCTTCTTTAACTGATCCTTCAAGTTTTATTGTTGATATAGCCATATTATTTATATTTTTAATGATTAAACTTGCTCAAAGGTAAATATCTGTTAATTCGTTTGATATGATTAAAATCATTACCATTGCTGTTATTAAACAGAAGTATTTATAAAACATTTTCAAAGATTTCAAAATTAATTGAGATTAAACTTTTTATTACAATCATGATCTAAAAAATACTTTTACTAATTTATACTACTATGAGATTTACAAAAATTAACTTTTTATTTTTAAGCTTACTCATTTTAATATCTTGTAAACAAGAGCCTTTAGAAAAACAAGCAGATAAAATCCATTCTGATATTGTATCAATTGACACACATACTGATACTCCTTTCAATTTTTTAAATGATAATTACGATGTTGGTAAATGGAATGATTTTGAAAAAACACGTTCAAGAGTTGATTTTCCAAGAATGAAAGCTGGTAGGCTTGATGGTGTTTTTATGGCAGTGTTTATAAGTCAGGGTATCCGAAGCGACTCAGGCAACCTTGTTGCTAAAAACAAAGCAATTCAGTTGTTCAATGCCTTAAATGAGAAGGTTCGTTTGTATCCCGATCAAGCTGAAATTGTATATAATGCTGAAGATATTTACAGAACTAAAAAAGCACAGAAAAGCGCGGTATATATTGGCCTCGAAAATGGATATCCTGTTGGCAACGATTTAAATAATATAAAAGAGTTTTACAATCTTGGCGCAAGATACATTACACTCTGTCATACCAAAAATAATGATATCTGTGATTCGTCAACCGATAAAAAAGGCCCTGAACATAATGGATTAAGTGGTTTTGGCGAGGAAGTGGTTAAAGAGATGAATCGCCTGGGAATGATGGTTGATGTTTCTCATATCTCAGATTCAGCTTTTTATGATGTATTACAATTAACTAAAGTTCCGGTAATTGCATCACATTCAAGTGCAAGAGCAATTTGTGATAACCCCAGAAACTTATCAGACGATATGCTTTTTGCTTTAAAAGAGAACGGTGGTGTTGTTCAGATATGTATATTAAGCGATTATGTAAAAACTCCTTTACCATATCCCGAACGAGATTCGGCATTTGCAATCATTCGTGCAAAATACGATAATTACGATCATTTAACCGATGAACAGCGCGAACAATTGCATAAAGATTGGGAAGAAACAGATCAGAAATATCCAAAAGAACTAGCGACTGTTTCTGATGTTGTTGATCATATCGATCATGTGGTAAAAACCATTGGTATTGAATATGTTGGAATTGGAACTGATTTTGATGGCGGTGGCGGCGTAAATGGTTGCAAAGATGCCAGTGAATTAAAAAATATTACTATTGAATTGCTCAGAAGAGGATATACTAAAAAAGACATTGAAAAAATTTGGGGAGCTAATTTTATTCGAGTATTTAAAGAGGTTGAGAAAGGTAAAGAAGGTTAATCACAAATAAATTGACTTTTAACTTATTGTATTAATCGTTAATCCAAAAAAATCCTAGTTTACTAAAAAAAAATTGTTAAAATTTTTATTAATTCTATTTATTATTACCTTTTTTGTATATCCGTTATTTGTCATAATCCTGTAATATTTGCAATAACAAGCCTTTCGAAAATTCTGTCTCCAAAGTATCTTCTATTTAGTTTGTATACAAATTCATTTAAATAAAGCTGTAAAT
>JBFXEQ010000047.1:0-24919 GCA_050179935.1 Bacteroidales bacterium
CCTGGATGAATTTTGCTATAAAACGAATCGAAGATATTTTGGAGACAAACTTTTTGATAGATTAATGGTCGCATCTGTTGACAATACTTGGTATGGAAAATTTAGTTATGAATAAGGATACTCATATTTGGGTAATTTAATCTCCTTAATGTCATTTTTAGCTGAATAAGGTGAAGTTACGTATTGAGCTACCATTGTTTTCTGTTCATCAGGAACAGAAACTAAAGCCATATCAGTAAACGAACTAATTACTCCATCAAGCACTAACCCTGAGATATTTGATTGGTTATCTTTTGCTATTTTTGCTGCAATTTGCGTTCCCATCGATGCTCCATATATTATTATTGGCTTATGTTTAAAATCGTCAAGTAACATGATCTTTTCGAAAATATATTGCGCATCTTTTGCAATATTTAAGTGTGTTGGAACACCAGAGGATTTGCCATATCCCCTAAAATCAGTCATAAAAACCTGGTAGCCTGAATTAACAAGCGGCCGGATATAATCTATGTATGTTGAAATATTACCACTTGATCCATGATAATATATAACCGTTGCTTTAACTGTATTCTCAGGTTTTATTAGCAATGTATTTATTGATATGGTATCAATTTCGAAGGTTAATTCTTTGTAACTTATGTTTTCGATGTTATTCCATTGTTTTGATGGATAATAAAAGCGACTATCAAATTGAGCCGATACAACTATTATACAGGTTACATTTAATAAGATTGTTACTATAATTCTTTTCATTGTTTATTAAATTAGATTATTGGTTTTTAATACTATTTATTTTTAGTTTTTGTAAGCTCTGCGAGGGTTTTAAACCCTCGCAGGCTTACAAAGGTTATTCTTTTTCTTCAGTTTCGCTTTGCATCATTTTGGGCAACCTTTTTTTGTAAGCAATTGCGAAAATCCCAACAGAGTAAATGGCTACATTAAAGATACTTATGGTCATAAGCCCTACGAGGGTTTAAAACCCTCGTAGGGCTTATAGAGATTATTCTTTTTCTTCAGTTTCGTTTTGCATCATTTTGGGTAATCGTTTTTTATAGGCAATTACAAAAATTCCTACTGAATATATAGCAATATTAAATATACTTATAGAGAAAATTCCAATTGAAAAAATCCCAACAGAAAATATCCCTGCCGAAAATTTACCTGCTGCAAAAACACCCAATGCAAAATCGCCTGCTGCAAAATAGTTAAAAGCATATTCTCCTGCACTAAACATAGGTGCATAGGTGTAATTCAAAATAAAACCTGCAATAATTAATACTGCTGCTACTAATAAATACCATACTTTTTTCATAATTTTTATAATTTTTGGTTATACATATTGTCGATTTGACAATGCAAGAATAGGACGAAAAATCAGTGCTGCCAAAGATTGGGGATATACGACAAGCTTTTGTGATGTTTGTCTATGTTGTGTGACGAAATACAACCTTGAGTGATGAAAAACAAAGAAATATAGAAATCATTAAATGAAAAATTTAACCACAAAGAATCACAAAGGATATCACGAAGTACCACAAAAAAAACCACGCTAGACCTTAGAGATCCTTTGCGACAATTACTTTGTGTTCCTTCGTGGTAAAAAGTAAAGGTTTTTGAAATAGATATTTAATGAATTTCATTTTATCTGACTACGAAAAATATCTACATAGTTTCTGGAAACAGGCACATCCAAATCGCAATTTTCAAGTTGTAATATTAATCCTTGGGAGTTTCCTTTTGCATTTTTTATTTTGGCAGTATTTACAATAAAAGCTCTGTGGCATTGTATAATTTCGGGTGTAGTTTTAAAGAATTCCAGTGCTCGCTTTAAAGTACTTCTGAATGTTTTTCGTATGATCTTGCCTTCTTTTAAAATGTTGATTTCAATGTAATTTCCCGATGATTCAATAAAAAAGAAATCATTTATATCGAATTCAATATAATCTTTTTCGTTATCAGCATAAAAATGAATCATTTGGTTTGATGAGGAAAAAACTTTGGGGTGTTCTATTATTTTATTAAAATCGGTTGCTGTACCTTGGTTTTTATTTAGAAGATATTTTTGTTTTGTTATGATAAGAATTGTAACTGGAAATGTACTGACTATTATTGTGATTAATTGGAAATTAATTATTGCCTGAAAATTAAATTTAAAACCAAAAACATAATAGGTGTACAGCGCATTTCCGAGTCCGATAACAAATATTATCCAGATTAACCAAATAAAATCTTTCCAAAGAGTCCAGTTCTTTTCGTCAAAAAATGTAGGGAAAATTGCCTCAACCAGAAAAAGGTTAATAACCAAAGCAATAAAAGTTACTAATCCATAACCAGCAAGAATGAATGTTTTTTGATTGCTTTCAAATAAATTTATATTAAATGGTTCAAAGACAATAAGGAATAAAGCAATAAAAATACTAATGAGAATAGTAATCCTCCATTTCGATTCTGCCTTGGGGAAAGGTTGTTTCAGATAGCTTTTAAAATCCATTTTGTTTTGAAATTTTTCTAATGTACTAAAATACTTTTTTTAGCTTAGAAAACCATTTTTATAAATTGATTATATGTTTAAAAATCTATTTTAAATTTTGATATTGAATTTAAATAATTGTAAATTTAATACTCAAAAGTTCAGTGAGTTAAATTTTAAATTACTTTGTTATGGAAAAAGAATTATGTCCAAAGGTACGCACATGTCCATTGTTTAATGGAACCCTGCTTAAAGTGCCAGGAGCAGAAGACTCATATAAAAACTTGTTTTGTAAGGCCGGAAAACAACAATGGGCTACCTGTAAACGTTACATGACATCTGAGAAAGTTGGTAAATGCTCCGACTGGATTCTGCCTAATTGTTCAATGTCACTCGATCAGATTGTTCAGAAGATGAAAGAAAAGGGAGAACTGCCAGCCTAAACATTTGTTTTTCTATACCGTTAATTAATCGATTCTAATTTTTCAGAAAACTCAGTAATATATTGAGTTGGTTATTAATCTGCACAATTTATAATATTGTTTAGGCAGATGGGGAATTGAATAGGTAGTAAATAGAATAGAAAAAAAAAGGAAAGAAGAGTTCTTTCCTTTTCAATAAAAACTATGATAAGTTTTTGAATGCTTTTTTCCCTGCAAATAGCGAAGCTTTTCCTAGTTCATGCTCAATACGCATTAATTGGTTGAATTTTTCAACGCGTTCGCCACGGCATCCGCTACCTGTTTTTAAATGGCCGGCATTTACTGCTACTGTTAAATCTGCAATAAAACTATCAACTGTTTCGCCACTTCGATGCGATATAAAACAATTGTAATTGTTTTTGTATGCCATTTCAATGGTCTCAAGTGTTTCAGTAACCGTACCAATTTGGTTTAATTTAATAAGAATAGAATTGGCTACACCTTTTTTGATACCATCGGCTAATATTTTTTTATTGGTACAGAAAATATCATCACCTACTATTTCAATTTTTTTACCCAGTGTTTGGGTTAAGTTTTTCCAGCCCTCCCAGTCGTTTTCAGCCAAACCATCTTCAATTAATACAATAGGATATTGTTTTACCCAGTTTTCCCATAATTTAATGAGTTGATCACTTGTAAGAAATTTCCCAGTACTTTTAAACATTTTGTATTTACCCTTTTCCCATAATTCACTTGCAGCAGGATCAAGACAAATACTAACTTCTTTTCCTGCCTTATAACCAGCTTTAGTAATAGCTTCGAGAATTACTTCTACAGCTTCGTCATTCGATTTAAGGTCAGGAGCAAAACCACCTTCGTCGCCAACGCCGGTGCTATAACCTTTTTTCTTTAATACATCTTTTAATGAATGAAAAACTTCAATACCCATGCGAAGCGATTCAGCAAATGTTTTTGCACCATGAGGAGCAATCATAAATTCCTGAAAATCGACATTGTTATCGGCATGTTTTCCACCATTAATAATGTTCATACATGGAACAGGTAATAGGTGAGCATTGCTGCCGCCCAAATATTGGTATAATGGAATTTCAGCACTCATCGATTCAGCACGGGCGTAAGCCATTGAAACTGCAAGAATTGCGTTTGCGCCTAGTTTTGATTTGTTTGCTGTTCCATCAAGCTCGATCATGTAATAATCAAGTTCTCGCTGACTTACAAAAAACTTACCTTCAATTTCATTTGCAATGATCTTATTTACATTCTCTACGGCTTTAAGCACTCCTTTGCCGCCATAACGTTTTTTGTCTCCATCGCGTAGCTCACATGCTTCGCGCTCGCCTGTTGATGCGCCACTTGGGACCATTGCCCTGGCACATGTGCCATCTTCAAGTTCTAAATCTACTTCAATGGTAGGATTTCCCCTTGAATCAAGGATTTCGATTGCTTCTACTGATTGAATTTCCATAGTCTATTATTTTAAGTTTAAGATTTAAAGATAATCATTTTTTACCATCATCAATATAGGGTAATTGATCATCTAACGTTGGTTCTTCTAATAAGTGTTTTGGTAAAAAGAATTTATTTGCAATAAGTGTTGGAATTACTGCGCTTGCAATAACTACTCCAACAATATATGAATATTGGTCTTGTGTAATTATATTATGAGATAATCCATAAAGTGCAGAGATAGTTCCAAAGGTTAATCCTGTTGACATAAGTAACGTGTAGTACCATTTTTCCTTTTTATCATCTTTATAAATTCGAATAACAGGATATAAACCAAAGATTTTAGTTGATATTTTACCTGCAAATAGCACAAGAAAAATAATTGGAGCTGCAATAAGGGCAGGTATCGACATGAGTGCACCTGCTCTCAGAAAGTACAAAGGAGTTAGAAATCCTATTGTCATTGTACGCAATCTTCTGATAAAAGAGTTATCTTTTTCCATTGTTCTTGCCAATACCATACCTATAATATAAGCTGGTAATACAGGTTCACTATCAGCCCAAAGAGCAAGAATACTCATCGATAACAAAACAAAAGATATCCATTTAGTTCTAATTGCGGCAGTTTTATAAGCAAATTTCTTGATTAAATAATCAGTAATTCTGGGTAGAGTAAAAATTAATATAATTGTAACGATAACAAAGATCAACGTTTTTATTGTAAATGGAGCAAAAATTAATCCTAAACCAATAACAGTCCCAAGATCGTTTACAAAGCATGCACCAAGAATTCCCTTACCATAATCAGTTTTATTAAAACCATATTCTAACATTACCGCATAAACAACTGCCATAGATGTTGTCGAAAGGGCAATGCCACAGAGTAAACTTGCTTGCAATCCCCAACCAACAATATAATAGGCAATTAATGACGTACCAACAAAGGGTGCAAAGAAACCCACAAAGCCAACTACTAGAATTTCTTTAAGCTTGGGTTTCATACTATCCGGATTAAGTTCGGTTCCAGATAAAAATGTTAACATAATGGCTCCAAATCCAGCTATAAATTTTAGCCAATCATCATTTAAGGCTAGTTTATCAGTATAGTTCATCTTAAATGCAATAAACCCAATTATTGCACCAATAATTATTTCCATTAAAGCCATTGATATTTTTAAGCGGTTGGCTATAATAGTAGAAAGGACTGCAGCAAATAGCCAAAAAGCTGCTAAAGAATAAATACTAATCATAAAAAGCTCCTAATAATATTTATAGGAGTTATTAGCATTATTGCGGTTAAAAGTGAACTCCATCACTTGGATGGCAAAAATAATAAAATTTATTAATTTCAATTACCTTTTTTTTTTACTTAAATTAACATACCTATTAGCATTTTAATCATTGCTTTCATAAAATAACAATAAAAAAGCCTTAGCATTAACCAAGGCTCTTAAGGATTACAGAAAATTTGCTATTCCTGATTATTGGTATATTTTACAATTAAGGTACTTCTTAAATCAATAAACATTTTGGTAACGTCATTCATTAATCCATTTGAGTAATTGGTCAAATACTCTTGTGCTGCTTTTGGATTATTCTTATAAAGTTTCATTGCTTCTTCTTCAATTTTTGCTTGTTCGGAAAAGATCTTCTCTTCGAAAGGATCTCTTACAGCCCAAACATCTTTTATCGCCGCCTGAAATTTAAGGTTGGCAAGATTATCTACAAAATCGATTGCCCAGCGAGCCGATTTTTCGTCGTATTTATTTGGATCGTAAATATTGTAAGTTTCGGCTACCGATAAATTACCTGCATAAATAGGCACATACGGACTAAAATAGGGATTGTCGAGGTAAACCCAATAAACTCCACCAATTTCGTTTGGTAACCAACCGCGAAGCTGCAAAACCATTCCATAATGTCCTCTGTGGCGTGCAACAGGGCGGCGATAGGTAATGTTTAACAATTTTCGTAAATCACTTCCAGGAAATGGAGTGGCCAACAGACTTTTTGTATATCCACCTTTGCCATCAGGAACCAGCCAATTTGGATCGGCTGTCATGTCGTAAATAGTTCCATCATAAACTGATCGCTGAAAAGCAATTACATCCTGAACCGATATTTTTTTCTCAGGAACAATTGAAAAAGGATAGATTGATATTGGTTCAACAATCTGAAAGTAAGGACTGATTCCTTTGTAAATATTTCCTTTTAGGAATCGATCGGGCCATTGTTTTAAATTTGGTGCAAAGGTTTGATGAAACAACCAGAATCTGCTGGTAGCATACTCTGCAGGAAGTGGAGCATATATTTCCTGCCAAACAAAAGGTTTACCTGATGCCGGATTATACCAACCACGTTCAATAGCTTCTTGCATATAATTTGCTGAAACCATAAAGTTGTCTTTATCGCTGGAATTAATTTCTTTTATAATGCTAAAATTTGGAATCATGGTTGCCTGATCTTCGGGTAAACGTTGTGCTGCCCAAATAGCTCCCTGTTTTCCACTTTCTGGTGTCCATCCTGCACCAACACCAAATACTTCAAGAACCCAAATTTCTTCTGTGTCAGCAATAACCAGTGTTTCGGAACCATCACCGCTTGATGGCAGGAAACCGTAAGTTGTCATTAAATCGCCAATAAACTGAACCGCTTCGCGGGCAATTTTATATCGTTGTAATGCAAAAATCTGAGCTTGCTCAATAGTCATTATTTGTTTGCCATTTTCACGGGTACATTTGAGCTCATCTCTCTGATCTGTTGTGCTCTCTGCTATTCCAAGCTGAAATTCGTTAACATGCGAATAAGCAGATTGAAAGTATTTGTACGTTTTTTCAACTTGAGGAATATAACCTAAAATAATTCCATCATCATTTAAAGCACGATCAGCATCTTGAATTCCCCAATAAACAGGTGCTTTTTCACCTAATTTGTAAGTTTTGCCATTCACAACAAAAATTCTTGAGTCAGGACCAGTATCGGTATGCGAAATTATATTTGAACCATCTGCTGATGCTTTTTTCCCTACTGCTATTATAGTACATGCAATAGAGTGAATCTGACTACTTAAAAAAAGCGTGATTAAAAGAATTGTAAACTTTCTTAACATAAGTATTGATTTAGGGTTAAAGTAAATAAATTAAATGGACTAAAGTCCATGTTTTGTTATATTCTATAACCCCAGCCTTAAGGCTGGGGTTATTCAAATCATTTTATAATAGGGCTTTAGCCCATTAGTGTGCACTCTTAAAAAATTTCAAATATTTCTTCTTTACTTCCACCAACTCCTTGATTTACCTTTTTTTGCTCCTCGGACATCCATTCTTGCAATATTTTGTAAATCTCTTTTTTCATATTTTCAGGAAATGTTTCGATTCTAGTGGTATGGCATCCTTTGGGATTAACCATTCGTACTGCATTTGTATTTTTCGATGGTTCAACGGCTGTAGCAAAATATGCATCATTTTGGCCATAAATATAAAGCATATAATTGCCTTCGGTTTGTATCCAATTATTGATGTCTTTCATTGCTTCGTAATTAAAGGTTGCGTTTTCAGTACCTTCGGGCAGATTAAATTCAAAGGTGATATTTGTAGTATCTTTCAAATATTTTTTAAATGGCTTAATTTCATAGCCATACATTCCAATCTCTGTAAGTGCCTGGTAATAAAAAGGGAGGTTATTTCTGATATCAGAATTTTCAAAAAAACCTATTGGGTTAACGAACATATAATGTTGAAAAACTTCTTCAAGAATGGCAGTTCTATCGGGTATTATTGCGCAACTTCCACACCATTGCCAAAAAGAAAACGAATATTCAAGCACACTTAAATCGAATGCTCTTTCAATGCCCATTGAAAAATTGTAATTTCTGGTTTTTGCCATCTGTTTAACCATAGGCATTAATTTTGCTTTGTTTTGGAATAAAATGAGTTGATAATCATAGATTCTTTTTCGGCATTCAGGTGTGCCAACTGTTTTTAAAAATGAATAATATCGTTCATCTTCATTGCTGAAATTTAATGGTGCAACATAAGGCACACTTACATCAACATCATTTGGATAAAAACGTCTGTGATATATTGTTGCTTGTCCTCCTTTACTAATGCCTGTTGAAAGCCATTTTTTGTCGTAGATTTTTTTCAGAGCAGAAATTATTTCATGTTGATCTGCAGCTGCCTGCTTAATAGTCAGGTAGTTCCACGGAATACTATCAGGTCGCGAATCTGCAAAGAAACGATGTTCAATAGTAATTTGATTTGCGTTTAAGAATTTGGTTATCTCACTAGGTTGATCTGTATATATGCTATAACCCTCAATTACAGCTACTGTTGGGCGATCAAATCCTACATGGCCCAACAACACTCGCTGCGAAAATTTCTCACCATCAGGGTTATTGTGATCTACAGGTTGAGTAAAAAATATTTCATAATACTCCGAAAACATTGGATCTGAAAACATAGTGAACACCATAACTCCTGGGATCTTTTCAAGTTCTTCTTTTAAATTTCTCGCAGATTGACCACTAACTGCAGAAACCAGAAGTTGCAGAATAAGAATCAGAATAAGACTTATGTGCAGAGGTTTGGTTATTTTTTTCATGATTTTTGATTTTCAAAATAGTAGTGAAAGATAAAATATTTTTTAATTCGTTATTATTACTTAACTACAATTTAGAAAAGTTTGTTATTCTTTTCAATTTTAATTTAGAATATATCTTACCTACGGCACTTTTATGAACTTCGTAATAAATTTTTCTACAAAGATTTCGAACCTCGGTTCTTTATTGTTTTTTAATAGCATCGTTAGATGCGATATCTTTGTAAAAAGAATAATAAAAAAATGATTTAAGCCCCGTTAGGTGGCGAAATAAATGTAAATGTCAAATTTATAGTAATTTACCATATCAATATTTTTTTTGTAAAACACAATCTACACTTCTTCGTGTTCAGTTCTTCGTATAATCTCATTCTGTAAACTCTCACCCAGATCGTTAAAATAATCACTATATCCAGCAACACGGACAATTAAATCAGTATATTTTTCGGGATGTTTTTGAGCCTCGCGCAACGTTGCAGCACTTACCACATTAAACTGAATGTGATGTCCATCCATTCTGAAATAACTGCGAATTAATTGAGAAAGTTTGGTAATACTCTGATCATCTTTAAAAAATGATGGTGAAAACTTCTGATTTAAAAGCGTTCCTCCAGTTTTAAGATGATCAATTTTGGCTGCTGATTTTAATACAGCTGTAGGGCCTTTTTTATCTGCTCCCTGAAATGGACTTATTCCTTCAGATAAGGGTTCAAAAGCTTTTCGTCCATCGGGTGTGGCTTTCATTACACTTCCGAAATATACATGGCTTGTTGTGGGCAGCATATTAATCCTGAATATTCCACCACGGTAGGTTGGTTTGCCATTTATAGCATCATAAAACATATTAAAAACTTCAACAGCATGTAAATCAGCGTAATCATCATCGTTACCATATTTGGGTGTTTCGTAAATCAGATCGTGTCGAAGTTGGTCGTAACCTTCGAAGTTTGCATCCATAGCTTTTAAAAGCTCATCCATGCTTATTTTCTTTTTATCAAATACATTATATTTTATGGATGTTAGATTGTCGGTTATGCTTCCTAATCCAACGCCCTGAACATAGCTGGTATTGTATCGGGCTCCACCTGCATTATAATCAACTCCATTTGCAATGCAGTCATCAATAATTAACGAAAGGAATGGAACCGGCATTTCTTCCGCATAAAGCTTCTCAATGATAACATTTCCCTTTAGTTTGATATCAGCAAAATAGTTGAGTTGTTTTTTATATGCATCGAGTAAGTCGTTAATATTTCTGAATTGTCTAGGATCACCCGTTTTTATTCCAATTTGTTTTCCGTTTCTTGGATCAGTTCCATTGTGTAGAGTTATTTCAAGAATCTTATTCAGGTTAAAATAACCAGTCAGAATGTAAGCTTCTGTTCCAAAAGCTCCTGTTTCGACACAACCGCTGGCGCCGCCATTACGTGCATCTACAATGTTTTTTCCTTGATTTACTAGCTCTTTTACAATGGCATCGGTATTAAAAAACGAAGGCTGACCAAATCCGGTTTTGGTAATGTTGATTGCTCGTTTAACAAAACTGTCTGGATTTACCTTGCTGATCTGAACCATTGAACTAGGCTGCAAAATGCGCATTTCTTCAATCACATCTAACAAAATGTAAGTAAGCTCATTTACAGCATCGGAGCCATCTTCATTCACTCCACCCAGATTTATTAATGCAAAATCAGTATATGTATTACTTTCCAATGCTGTAACACCCATTTTGGGAGGCGAAGGATGATTATTAAATTTAACCCAGAATGCCTGAAGAAGTTCGATAGCTTTTTCTTTGGTAAGTGATCCTTTATCTGTTTCTTTTTTGTAAAATGGAAATAAATGTTGATCTAACCGGCCGGGATTAAATGAATCCCATGGATTGAGCTCAGTAATAACTCCAAGATGAACAAACCAATAATGTTGCAACATTTCGTGGAATGTTTCGGGAGCATGAGTCGGGACTTTTCTGCAAACTCTTGCCATTTCTACAAGTTCGGCTTTGCGATTACTATCCTTTTCTGTTTTAGATAGTTTTTCCAGTTCATCAGCATATCGATTTGCAAAAAGGATAATTGCATCTGCCGCAATTTCCATGGCTTTAAGCTCTTCAAGTTTATTCTTTGAGGACGAATCATTCAGCTTTTCATATTTCTGTTTCGAACTATGTATATCTTTTTTTAGATCGAGCATTCCTTTTCCGAATATTTTTTTTCCGGCAACCGTATGTCCGGGAGCACGTTGTTCCTGAAACTCAGTAAAAACCCCTGCATCGTAGGCTGCTTTCCAGTCATCATGTAGTTGCGCAAATATCTTATCACGTTGTGATTTTCCCTTCCAGAAAGGAATAATCTCTTTTTCGTAAATATTTTTTGTTTCTTCCTCAACCCTGAACCATACTTTTAGACGGGTATCAAGAATTTCAAGATCCTGCATCGAATGCAAGCTAACTTCAGGATATGTAGAAGTCTCTTTAGGTGCTGGACCACGCTCTCCGACAATCAATTCGCCTTCGTTTATACAAATCTTCTTGTTTTCAAGGATGTATTTGAATGTTAATGCTCTTTTTACAGGTACCGATAATTGCTGTGATTCGGTTGCTTTGTAGAACTCAGTTACCAGTTTAGCCCTTTCGTGCGACAACTTATTAATTGCAGTTAAGCTCTGGGTTCGTAAGTTTTTTATTCGTGTATTCATTTTAGTTCAAAGTTTAAAGTCCTTTTTGCTGTTTGATAATTGATAATTGATAATTGATAATTGTCCCAACTATCCTCCAATACTTACAGTAAAACCAATTGTTTCGAACTCCTTTTTCAGTTGTTTCATTTCATCGTCAGATAGGGCAGGAGTATCACCCATTTTGTAATCCTTGTTAAATCGTTTGTATTTGCTTTTCGAAATGGTATGAAAAGGCAATATATCAATCTGATGGATATTTTTTAATGATGGTATAAAAGATTTTATCTCAGAAATATTCTTCTTGGTGTTTGTTATTCCAGGTATTACCGGAAATCGGAGAATTACATTTTTATGATGTTCATCAAGCCATTTCAGGTTATTTAAAATGCCATCAACCTGAACACCCGTATATTTTTGATGTAATTCATTATTGATAAGCTTTATATCAAATAAAAAGCAATCAATGACACTAGCTATTTTCTGAATCGTTTTTTCTGATGCAAAACCCGTTGTATCCAAACAGGTATGAATATTATTCTGCTTACAAAGAAGTGCAATTTCGTATAAAAATTCGGCTTGCATTAATGGCTCTCCACCAGAAAAAGTAACTCCGCCATCCGATTCTTCGAAGAAAACCCTATCTCCTAAGATGATTTTAAATAATTCATCACTTGTGATTTGATAACCTATGGTTTCATTCTTTTTAAATTCTTTTCCATCCAGCTTGTTTATTCTGGTAAAGATTTCAGGCTCAATACTCTGACTTTCAGGATTGTGGCACCACCAACAACTTAGCGGACAGCCTTTAAAGAATACAGTCTGACGAATTCCGGGTCCGTCATGCACCGCAAAATGCTTTATATCGAAAATTGTACCTGTCATATGACTGGGTTTTATTTAGATATTGAACATAATCAAATACTATTCAATGATGAATTTAATAAGGAAAATTGTCTGTTAAGGGAGAAAGAAATCAACAAATCCAGCACTCGAAGAGTCCTTTGCCGAAGTTATGGTACAAATTTGTTGAATAGTAATAATTCATTATTATAGATATGAAAATACAAATATATAAATTAAGCAATTATAAATTAATGATTTTAGTCAGTATAATTTGGGCTATAAGCTTTGGCAATAATTAGCGATTTTAATTAAATCTTTCTAAATAAGCTGCTAGTTCTATCAAGTCATTTTTATCTTGAAAATCAAAATTATTTTCTTCTATAAAATTTATTATCTCAGATTTCTGAGATTTAAACTTTTTAATGATTTGGTTTCTTTTAGCTAAAACTAGATCATTACCAATTAAAAAATATAGATTTTCTTTAACAGAAATTGTTTCATCTTTTTCATCTGGAAAATTAACATGTTCACCACCTGAAGCCCCTATTTGTAAATAAAATGATGTTTTTTTTGTCACTGCGGAAGTGTTTGATGGTGTTCCATATGCTCCTGATGGATTTTCAGAAGGAACATTAGCTGATCTACTCAATAATATAGATATTTTTCCATCATTTACAGTTTCATATATCTTGTGGTTGATGTATTTAAAAATTTTGTTATTTATTTGAACATAAGTTAATTCTTCTGTATTTGATATAACGAATATTTGATTATTGTTAATATAACAAATTTCATTGTTAACGATATTATAATTAAATTTAGCTTTAGCAATTCCTCCATCGTTAAAATAAGCAACTCCATCTTTAAATGAATTGAAAAGAAATAAGGAATTTTTAGTAAATCTCGTATTAATATCACCGTCTTTTTCCTGTGCTAACATAGTAATACTAATGAAAGTTAGAATGATAATACTAATTTTTTTCATTTTAGATTTATTAAAGTTTGCTCAAAGCTAGTAACTAATTTTATCTTTTCAAAGTACTAATAATACATATTCTTATTCTACATTTTTGATTGCGGTTAGAAAATAACAAATATGCTGTATAATAGCATAACAGGTTATATCAATTTAAAATCATTATAAAATAAGATATTATATTAAAATAAGTAAGTAATATTTGATTTTAACTTACAGATTGTAAGTTACTGGGTGGCGCTTTTTTCATACATTTGTAAAAATTCTTGAAATTATTAATAATTATTATGATAACAAAAGAACTTCTTGATCCAAAAAGTATTGTTGTAGTAGGTGGTTCAGATAATATTCAAAAAACAGGTGGTAAGGCATTAAAAAATCTTATCGATGGTAAATACAAAGGGGTTTTGTATGTTGTTAATCCTAAGGAAGATATTGTTCAAGGTATTAAATGTTTTAAAGAAACAACAGACCTTCCCGAGGTTGATTTGGCTATTATTGCTATTGCAGCAAAATATTGCGTTGAAACAGTAAGAACACTGGCAGAACAAAAAAACACAAAAGCTTTTATTATATTTTCGGCAGGTTTTAGCGAAGAAAGTGTTGAAGGAGCTAAATTAGAAAAAGAAATTGTAAGTATAATAAATAAAAACAAGGCTAGTTTAATTGGACCAAATTGTATTGGAGTATTAAATCAGAATTATAATGGTGTTTTTACATTACCACTTCCTCCATTAGACAGACAAGGGGTTGATTTTATCTCTGGATCAGGTGCTACTGCTGTATTCATTATGGAAGCCAGTATTATAAAAGGATTAAAATTCTCAAGTGTTTATTCTGTGGGTAATAGCGTCCAAATGGGTGTTGAGGATATTCTTAAATACATGGATGAGAATTTTGATCCGGAAACAAGTTCTAGGGTAAAACTCTTATATGTTGAAAGTATCAATAAACCTGAAATGTTGTTAAAACACGCTTCTTCATTGATCCGTAAAGGTTGTAAGATTGCAGCAATAAAATCGGGAAGTTCTGAGGCGGGTAGTCGTGCAGCATCATCGCATACAGGAGCCCTTGCCAGTCCAGATGTTGCTGTTGAAGCCTTATTCCGAAAAGCAGGAATAGTGAGATGTGCAGGACGAGAAGAACTGGCAACTGTTGCCTCTATTTTTATGCATCCTGAACTAAAAGGCAAAAATATTGCAATTATTACTCATGCTGGTGGACCAGCAGTAATGTTAACCGATGCTCTTTCGAATAATAAATTAGAGATACCTCATATCGAAGGACCAAAAGCTAAGTCTTTACTTGAAAAATTATTTCCAGGTTCATCAGTAGCAAATCCAATCGATTTTCTGGCTACTGGCACGGCTGAACAGCTTGGTCACATAATCGATGCCTGCGAAAATGATTTCGAGAATATCGATGCCATGGCGGTTATATTCGGTAGTCCTGGATTATTCCCCGTTTTTGAAGTTTATGATCTGCTCGATCAAAAAATGAAAACCTGCAAAAAACCAATTTACCCGATATTACCCTCAATAGTTAATGTTAAGGACGAAATAGATTCATTTATAGCCAAGGGACGAATCAATTTCCCTGATGAGGTGGTTTTTGGAAATGCTTTGGCCAAAGTGTTTCATACCCCAAAACCAATTCCCGCGAATGTTGATTTGCCGGTTATAGATTATACAGCTATCCGAAAAGTAATTGAAACTTCAGAAAATGGTTATTTATCACCCGAAAAGGTTCAACAGTTGCTTGATGCAGCCGGAATAACCAGAGCAGGTGAAGCGGTTGTTACAAATCGCGAAGATGCCCTTAAAGAAGCTCAAAAGTTTGGTTTGCCAGTAGTAATGAAAGTGGTTGGCCCAGTGCATAAATCAGATGTTGGTGGTGTGGTTTTAAATGTAAAAGATACAGATACTGTTGCGAAGGAATTTGATCGAATGATTAAGATAAAAGACACTACCGCTATTTTAATTCAACCTATGTTATCGGGTACTGAATTATTTGTTGGTGCAAAAGCTGAACCCAAGTTTGGACACATGGTTTTGTGCGGTTTAGGAGGGATATTTATCGAAGTACTTAAAGATGTTAGTGCCGGTCTTGCTCCTATAGCCAAACCTGAAGCTCTTAATATGATTCACAGACTCAAGAGTTATGGAATAATTAAAGGTGCTCGCGGCCAGGAAGGTGTTAATGAAGAAATGTTTGCCGAAATAGTGGTTAGAGTTTCTGCTCTTGTTAAAGCTGCTCCTGAAATTGTTGAAATGGACTTAAATCCATTATTAGGAAAAGCTGATAAAGTAGTAGCCGTGGATGCAAGAATTAGAATCGAAAAATAGGTTCAATAATGAGAAAATTAAAGGAATTAAATTATAACGAAAAACTACTTATAATTTTTGCAGTTCTTTTGATCGCATCGATAATTCTCAGATGGCCTGTGATAAAAGAAAGAATTGTAAAAGGATGGCGACATTATGGTGTCGAACTGAATAAATAAACGATAATAATCTGTATGAAGATTATAATTAATTTCTTACTTGTGTTTTTTGGATTTTGCGTTAACCTTCTGTTTGCGCAAGAATCTGATGCTAAAAAGATTGATTTTAATCTTTCCGGATTTATACGAAGCGATTTTTATTATGATTCAAGGCAGAATGTTGAGGCTCTTGAAGGGTTATTGCATATTTATCCTAAAGATTTAAATCTTGATGCCAATGGCAACGATATAAATGCAAAAAGCTCAGTTGGCTTGGTTGATATCGCTTCCAGAATTACTGGCTCTATTACCGGGCCGGATGTTTTCGGAGCCAACCTGTTGGGCTATCTTGAAGTTGATTTTACTGGAGGTGTTGATGGCTCTACAGCACGCGTACGACTTCGTAATGCATACTCAAAACTAACTTGGGAAAAAACTGAATTACTAATTGGACGCGACTGGCATCCAATGTTTACAAAAGAAGCGTTTCCCACTGTGCTATCCATAAATACTGGTTTACCATTTAATGCATTTAATCGCAGCCCTATGCTATTTGCATCACACAAAATAGGACAATTCAAAATTATTGGAGCAGTAATTTATCAAAGCGATTATGCAAGCTCGGGACCCGATGGTAAATCGGTTAAATATATTAAAAATTCAGGTATTCCGAATGTACATGTTCAGCTACAGTTCAATCCTGGAGATTTTCTTTTCGGAATAGCTGCAGACTATAAAAGAATTCAGCCACGCACCGTTGCCGATACCTCAATTACATCTGGTGTCAATTATGTAACAGATTCAAAGGTTAGTTCATTTGCTTATATGGGATTTTTTAAATATCAAAAACCCAAATTTGTGATTAAAGGGAAAGCAGTATATGGACAAAATCTTTCTGAGAATATTATGCCTGGTGGTTATGGAGTTACCTCAATCGATAGTTTATCTGGAACAGAAAGTTATACGCCATTTAATCATCTTTATTTGTGGACAAATGTGGTTTATGGTGATCAGTTTAAGATTGGTGTTTTTGGTGGATATATAAAAAATCTGGGCGCTGATGCAAATTTGGTAGATAAAAAGCGCAATTACGGAATGGCCTTGGATGTTGATTATTTTTATCGAATTGCACCGACTTTAATTTACAAGATAAAAAATTTTCAGATCTGATTTGAGTTCGAATATACTGTGGCAGCTTATGGCACAAGCGACCTGATGGATTTTGGAAAGATTAAAAATATACATGAGGTTAATAATATAATAAACGAATACTATTTTCGGTGGCGCATTACTTTTAAATCAATATAAATGAGTAGAATGAAAAAAAACGATTTGCTTTTTCTAGTGTGTTTTATACTATTTTTTACTCCATTCTTTATTTCTGAGCGTGTTTTCGAAATTTATCAAACATTAAACAGAAATCATGGTTTTGTAATGAGTTTCTTTAAATTTGCCATTCTGGCCACTTTGGGAGAATCAATAGGTTTAAGAATCAGCAAAGGAGTATATAATCAAAAAGGCTTTGGATTAGTATCACGTGCAATAGTTTGGGGATTTTTAGGATTAACCATTAAAATGGCATTCGTGATTTTCGGTGAAGGAACTCCCAAATTCCTGCATTTTTTGGGTTTTAATCAGGCTATTGAACTATTTAAAGGAAGTTTTTCTGCAGGAAAAATACTGGTAGCATTTGCTATAAGTGCTGCAATGAATACCATTTATGCTCCGGTTATGATGACTCTGCATAAGATTACTGATATTCATATCTTAAGTACAGGAGGTACAGTAAAAGGGCTTTTTACAAAAATCCAATTTGGGAAGATTATTACAGAGCTTAATTGGGATGTACAGTGGAATTTCGTTTTTAAAAAAACAATCCCATTTTTCTGGATTCCTGCACATACAATTACCTTTTTATTACCTGCTGAATATCAGGTTTTATTTGCTGCAATTTTAGGTATTATACTTGGCTTATTGCTGGCAATAGCTAATTTGAAAAGCATAAAATAATTGTATATTTGTTATAATGAAACTAAAAACAAGAACTTAAAAACCAATATATGAAAAAAATAGGATTATTCTACGGACCAGTTGGTGGGTCAACCGAGAAAGTGGCAAAAAAAGTTGCTGCAGCAATTGGAATCGAAAACGTTGATCTTGTTTCTGTTAAAACAGCTAAAGCTGCTGATGCAGAAAAATATGAAAATATTATTTTTGGTATGTCAACAATCGGTAAAGAAACATGGCAAGCAGATAAATCTGCAAACGACTGGGATGTTTTTCTTCCCGAAATTGAAAAAATAAATTATAACAACAAGGTAGTTGCTATGTTTGGTCTTGGTGATCAAATTACCTATGGGCTTCACTTTGTTGATGCGCTTGGTATTGTTGGCGAAAAAATCATGCAAAAAGGAGGCAAAATAGTTGGTCAGGTACCAACCGAAGGATATGATTTCAGAGAATCTTTAGGTGTTAAGGATGGAATGTTTTTAGGTCTTCCAATAAACGAAGATTTCGAGCCCGAATTAACAGATCAAAGAATAAGCAACTGGATTAGGAGCATTAAGCCTTTGTTTAAGTAATTTGAATCATTTTGTGAAAAATGAAACGAACCTAGGTAGCTCCAATGGCTGCCTATTTTTGTAAAATTTCAAGAGATTAGTAATTATTTTCATTATTCATAAATGCTATATTAACACTGTTTCATCAAACTACTACAATATGACAATTAATTCAATAAACAAAACACCGATTGATGCAGGTGTTGTTAAAAAGAAAATCGAAGCCAGCGGAATCGAAAAAGTTGGCCTTGCAGCTATTCGTGAGCTGGTTCGGTTAGTAAACGAAATCGAAAAGGAAACAGGCGAAAAGTACATCCGCATGGAAATGGGCGTTCCGGGTTTGCCGCCACCACAGGTTGGTATTGAAGGCGAAATAGAAGCATTACGAAAAGGTGTTGCTTCTAAATATCCGATGATTGAAGGCGAAGATTTTCTTAAAATAGAAATATCACGATTTGTTAAGAATTTCTTAAACATTGAAGTTAATCCAAAGCATTGTATTCCTACGGTAGGTTCTATGCAGGGAGGAATGGCTTCATTTTTGGTTTCTTGCCGTCGCGATGCTAAAAAGGATACTACATTATTTATCGATCCTGGATTTCCTGTTCAGAAACAACAACACAAAGTTTTAGGCCTTAAGTTCGAAACATTCGATGTGTATAATTACAGAGGCGAAAAACTACGCGAAAAACTCGAGTCGTATCTTTCTAAAGGAAATATATCTACTATTTTATATTCAAATCCAAATAACCCTTCATGGATTTGTTTTACAGAAACTGAATTAAAAATAATTGGCGATCTGGCCAATAAATATGATGTAATCATTATAGAAGATTTGGCATATATTGGAATGGATTTTAGAAAAGATCTTTCGAAACCAGGTTTTCCTCCTTATCAGGCTTCGGTTGCAAATTATACCGGAAATTATATTTTGCTTATATCAAGCTCAAAATCATTTAGTTATGCTGGTCAGCGTATTGGTATGCTGGTAATATCAAATCAATTGTATGATAGAAAGTTTCCAGATTTAAAACGATTTTTTAAAACCGATGGATTTGGGTATTCAATGGTTTATGGGGCAGTATATTCATTATCATCAGGAACTAGCCATTCGGCACAATATGGATTAGGCGCAATGCTAAAAGCTGCAAATGATGGCGCATTTAATTTTGTTGAAAGTGTTAAGGAATATGGTGAGAGAGCCAAAATAATGAAGAAAATGTTTGTTGATAACGGATTTAAAATCGTTTATGATATGGATGATAATCTGCCGTTAGCAGATGGATTCTATTTTACATTCTCCTATCCTGGTTTAACAGGTGTTGACTTACTTGAAAAGCTTTTATATTATGGGATAAGTGCTATAGCTTTGGAAACAACCGGAAGTGAGCGAAAAGAAGGTTTGCGTGCTTGTGTTTCACAGATACAACGAAATCAGCTGCCTTTGCTCGAAGAAAGATTAAAGATTTTCAATCAACATCATCGGTAGATTAAAAGATAAACAGGTGTTGAATAACACCCTTTCTTATAGCAAATATAATTAATAAATAGCATAAAAAATTTTATCTTTGAACACATTCAAAAATTAACTAAAACAGATTACAATAATGGCAAAAGTTAAAGGTTCAATCGTAGTAAATATAGAACGATGTAAAGGTTGTGGCCTATGCGTACCAGCCTGTCCACAATCAGTAATAGCTCTGCATGACGAAGTTAATAGCAAAGGATATCATTATGCCTATATGGCAAACCCTGAGGAATGCACTGGCTGCGCAAACTGTGCGATGGTTTGTCCTGATGCAGTAATCACTGTTTACAGAGCAAAAGTGGACGAATAAGTATAAAATCAATAAAGAACTACAATAATGAAAGAATTACGTTTAATGAAAGGCAACGAGGCAATAGCTGAAGCAGCTATTCGCGCAGGTGTCGATGGATATTTCGGATATCCAATTACTCCGCAATCAGAGGTTCTTGAATATTTAATGGCCGAACAACCCGAAAAACGTACCGGAATGATTGTTTTGCAAGCCGAAAGCGAAGTAGCTGCAATAAACATGGTTTATGGTGGCGCTGCAACAGGTAAAAAAGTGATGACATCATCATCAAGCCCCGGTATAAGCTTAAAGCAAGAAGGTATTACTTACATTGCAGGAGCTGAACTTCCTTGTTTAATAGTAAATGTGGTTCGTGGAGGACCAGGGCTAGGTACTATTCAGCCTGCACAATCAGACTATTTTCAATCAGTTAAAGGTGGTGGACATGGCGATTACAAATTAATTGTATTAGCTCCATCATCAGTACAGGAAATGTACGATTTTGTTGGTTTAGCATTTGAATTAGCATTTAAATACAGAAATCCTGCTCTAATTCTTTCAGATGGTGCTATTGGCCAAATGATGGAAAAAGTTGAAATAAGCGATCAAAAACCACGTTGGACAAACGAAGAAATAAAGAAAATGTCACCTTGGGCTACTACAGGCAAAACACCTGACAGACCACACAATATAATCACTTCATTAGATCTTGATCCAAGCAAACAAGAAAAATTTAATCATAAGCTGCAGGCTAAATACAAAGAAATTGAAAAGAATGAGGTTCGTTTTGAAGAGATTCAAACTAAAGATGCTGAATATTTATTTGTTGCTTATGGAACAAGTTCTCGTATTTGTCAGAAATCTATTCAGATGGCTAGAGCAAAAGGAATCAAAGTTGGTTTATTAAGACCAATTACATTGTTTCCATTTCCTTCTGCACGATTATTCGAATTGTCAAAACAGGTAAAAGGTATTTTAACTGTTGAGATGAGCGCAGGACAGATGATTGAAGATGTCAAATTATCTGTGAAATGTTCAATACCGGTTGAGCATTATGGACGAATGGGTGGTATTATTCCATCTCCGGCAGAAGTTTTAACAGCTCTTGAACAAAAATTTTTATAGGAGATTAAAAAATGGCTGAAAAAATAACACATAAAGATATAGAAAAAGAAGAGAATATTGTTTTTAAGAAAACAGCTCTTTTTACCGATAAACCATTAAGCTATTGTCCGGGTTGCGGTCACGGAGTAGCTCATCGCTTGGTGCTTGAAACCATTGAAGAAATGGGTATTCAATCCGAAACAATTGGTGTTGCTCCTGTTGGTTGTTCGGTATTAGCTTACGAATTTATGGATATTGATATGCAGCAAGCTGCTCATGGTAGAGCTCCTGCCTTAGCTACTGCAATTAAAAGGTTGTATCCTGAAAAATTTGTTTTTACATATCAGGGCGATGGCGACTTAGCTGCTATTGGTACTGCCGAAACAATTCATGCTTGTAACCGCGGTGAAAACATTACAATCATTTTCGTAAATAATGGAATTTATGGGATGACAGGTGGACAGATGGCTCCGACTACTTTGGCAGGAATGAAATCATCTACATCTCCATACGGACGTGATATTCACTCAATGGGTAATCCATTAAAAATGACTGAATTAGTGGCTACATTGCCTGGTACTTATTATGTTACCCGACAATCAGTTCATACTCCTGGTGCTGTTCGTAAGGCAAAAAAAGCAATAAAACAAGCTTTCGAAAACCAAAAACTGAATAAAGGAGTTTCTTTTGTTGAGATCGTTTCAAATTGTAACTCTGGATGGAAAATGGAACCTGTGAAAGCAAACGAATGGATGGTAGAAAATATGTTCCCATTTTACCCAATTGGTGATATTAAAGTACCTGCTGAACAGAAATAAAAGTATTAAACTTAAACTTTAGAAAAAATGACTGAAGAATTAATTATAGCCGGATTTGGTGGACAAGGAGTACTCTCTATGGGTAAAATCCTTTGCTACTCTGGTATTGTTCAGGGACAGGAAGTAACCTGGATGCCATCATACGGACCCGAAATGCGCGGTGGTACTGCAAACGTAACTGTTATTTTAAGTGATGAACGTATTAGTTCACCAATTGTTGGCGAATTTGATACAGCTATTATTCTTAACCAGCAATCGATGGATAAATTCGAAAAATCGGTTAAAAAGGGTGGTACCTTAATTTATGATAGCAATGGTATTACTCGCCATCCAGAACGTAAGGATATTAATATTTACCGCGTTGAGGCTGCCGAAGAAGCTGCTAAAATGGATTCTACAAAAACATTCAACATGATTGTTTTAGGTGGATATTTAAAAATTAAACCAATCGTTAAAATGGAAAATGTAGTTGCCGGTATTAAAAAATCATTACCTGAGCGTTATCATCATTTGGTTCCGATGAACGAAAAAGCGATAGTTCGTGGTACTGAAATAGTAAAACAAATACAAAAGGCAATTTAGTAATTGCTCAAAAAATAAAAGAGACCGGAGGATAATTATTTTCTTCGGTCTCTTTTTATAAAAAAGTTAGGTTAACTAATTTGTGAAAAATCGTAATTAAGAATTATTAATCTATTGTTAATTCTATGTTTTCTAAGTATCTTTATAGAATTACATTTAAAAATATTATTAATAAAAAGAAAGGAAAAAGAAATGAATTATTTGTATATTATTATTCCGATCGTATTGCTGTTTTTTATGGGAATACGTATTGTGCGACCAACAGAAAGAGCTTTAATTGAAAGACTTGGTAAGTACCATAGTTTTGCTAAGCCAGGATTTCACTGGATTATTCCTGTTATTGATAAGTTATACATGGTTAATATTACAGAGCAGATGGTTGATGCTGAACCACAGGAGATTATCACTAATGATAATTTAAATGCCCGTGTTGATGCTCAGGTATATTTTAAGGTTAAATCTGACGAAGAAAGTGTTAAAGGATCTATTTACAATGTTAATAACTATAAATGGCAGATTGTAAACCTTGCACGTACAACATTGCGTAATATTATTGGTACTCTTACACTTAAATCAGCTAATAGTGAGAGAGGAAAGATTAATTCAGATCTCTATAAAACGCTTCATAATGAAACCCAGAGCTGGGGTATTGAAATTGTAAGAACAGAGCTGAAAGAAATTGATCCCCCAAAAGATGTTCAGGAAACCATGAACAAAGTAGTTAAAGCAGAAAATGAGAAAATTGCTGCAGTTGACTCTGCCACAGCTGCCGAAACTGTTGCTGATGGTGTTAAAAGAGCTAAGATTAAAGAAGCTGAAGGATATAAACAATCAAAAATTTTACATGCCGAAGGTGAGGCTGAAGCTATTAAACTGGTTAACGAAGCTGCAAATAAATATTTTATTGGCAATGCTCAGTTATTAAGAAAACTTGAAGCAATGGAAACATCACTAGAAAAGAACTCAAAAATTGTTATTCCAACAGGCTCTGAAATAGTTAATATCATTGGTGATATGGCTGGTGCTGTTCCACTCGATATTAAAAAATAATAGATTCTTTTAGGTAAATAGTTGTTTTATCGATTATTAAACCTAACTTGCACCCATTAATTAATATCACATTATGAACAACGGAACAGTAAAATTTTTCAATGAATCTAAAGGATTCGGATTCATTAAGGATGCAAATTCAGCAAAAGAATATTTTGTGCATTCATCAGGATTAAAAGAAACCATCAAAGAAAATGATGAAGTAACTTTTGATTTGCAAGAAGGTAAAAAAGGTTTAAATGCAGTGAATGTAAAGCTTGCATAGTTTATATAATATAAACACTTAAAATCTTAAGTCTCGCCAATTGGCGGGACTTTTTTGTTTAAATGAGTTTTCATTTGCATGATCCTTTATTTATTAGACATTCTAAAACACAAATACCTTTATTTGATTCTTATTATGCTTTATGCTAATATTTAAAGTATCTTTGTACTGGATTCATTAAATAAATCACTGTATCTGAAAATCATCTTTGTTTCTGGAAATATCCATCTAATTTACTGATCTGTAATATCATGCAGTTGAGTTTTCTACAAAGTATTTACAATTTATCTGTTTGATTTCTTTAGTTAATACCTTATAAAGAATTGCAATTTTCACTTAAAAAACACGAAATGTACAACGACATTATTTATTGGAATGATCTTAAAATTAAACTTAAAAAGAAATATAGCACATTAACAACTGCTGATTTACAATGGCGACATGGAACAATAGATGATTTATTGATGCCTATTTCGTTTAAGTTAGGAAAAACAAAAAAAGAGTTGCAGGATATTATTTCAAAGCTCGAAACATTATAAAATTAAAAGTCCTGCATGGTGCAGGACTTTCTTATAACTTATTAAATTACTTTTTTGCATCTCGCTTAGCTGCTTTAGCAGCTCTTTTTTCTTTAAGGTTTTTAGCAGGCGCTTTTTTTGTATTTTTCTCTTTACCTTCTTTTTCTTTTACCATGATTTTAAATTTTAGGGTTTATAATTTATTTTCAGAAAACAATTAATCTTTTGTTTATTTAATACTAAATCAATAATTAAGTGTTTTAGTT
>JBFXEQ010000048.1:0-22921 GCA_050179935.1 Bacteroidales bacterium
GTAATAACAAATGAAGAAATGGATAAAATAAAAATTGAAAGAAATGATTTTCATGGAGAATGGAATTATATAATCAAACCAAATCACGAATCAAAATGATTAATTTAATTCGTTACAGTTCCTTAGCACATTTGGTTTTTCCCGACACTCAAACCTTAGCTTAAAAAACCAAAAGAGCTAAATTTTCCGACCCGACTTGATACAAAAACAGAAAATTCGTTTTACATTTGCAGAAAATAGATCAAATCATTTTTTGATTAAATTATAAAAATGGCAAGTTTCGGACAATTTATAAAGACAGAAAGAGAAAAAAGAGAATGGACACAAACAGAGTTTGGTGCCAAAATTGGCATCAACACAAGTGCTATAAGTCGTATTGAGAACGGAAGTCAAAAATTTAGTAAATCTAAATTAAAAAAACTGGCAGAACTTTTTCAAATCGAAAACCAAAGAATTATAGACTTGTTTTTTGCAGACAAATTTGCTCGTGAAGCATTTAAGTACAAATGTTCAGATGAAATTTTCATTGTAGCTGAGGACACAGCAAACTACATTAAGAATAAGAATGTGAAACAAGGAGAGTTAGAACTATGAAAAGCAAACTAAAATACATTGACTTGTTTTCAGGCTCTGGTGGCTTTTCATTAGGCTTTGACAATAAAGGATTTCAAAATGTTTTTTCCATAGACATTGAACCAAGTTTTTGCGAAACTTATAAATACAACTTCCCAAAACACCAATTAATTGAAAAGGATATTTGCAACTTGTCTAATTCTGAAATTACATATCTCCAAGAATTTGATGAAATAGATGTTGTAATAGGCGGACCACCTTGTCAAGGATTTAGTATGGCTGGGAATATCGGACGAAAATTTATTGATGACCCAAGAAACAAATTATTTAAAGAATTTGTAAGGGTTGTAAAGGTTGTGAAACCAAAGTTTTTTGTAATGGAAAATGTTGCAAGGCTTTACAATCATAATAAAGGAGAAACAAGAAAAGAAATCATTAAAGATTTTCAAGAAATTGGCTATAAAGTTGAATGTAAAATTCTTAATTCAGCAGATTTTGGTGTGCCACAAGTTAGAAAGAGAGTGATATTTATTGGCACAAATCAAAATAGAGAAATAATATTTCCAAAAAAAACGGTTCAAAAATATTTAACAGTCAAGGAGGTTCTTGAAAGTTTCCCTCCACTTGAATCAGGAGGAGAATCAACAATTCCAAACCATATTGCAATGAATCACTCTGACCAAATGCTCGAAAAGATGAAATATGTAAAAGATGGAGGAAGCAGAGAAGAAATACCAGTACACATAAGACCAAAATCAGGAGACATAAGAAAATATATTCGATATAAAAGTGATGAACCTTCGGTTTGTATTACAGGTGATATGCGTAAAATATTTCATTATGAACAAAACAGAGCTTTAACAGTAAGAGAATTAGCAAAACTTCAATCTTATCCTGATGATTTTGTATTTAAAGGTTCTAAAATATCGCAACAACAACAAGTGGGTAATTCAGTACCTCCCAAAATGGCAGAAGCAATTGCAGATGTAATAATTAAAATGTCTGAAAATGTTTAAATATCCAAAGGTTAATTATATAGGTAATAAAGAGAAAATCGCAAAATGGATTTGCGACCAATTTCCAAGTGACGCTAAAACCTTATTTGATGCTTTTTCTGGTGGTTGCTCTTTAAGTTATGAAGCAAAATGTAGAGGACTTGAAGTTTACACAAATGATATTCTAAAAATTAATTATCATATTGCCAATGCTTTAATACAAAATAATTCAACCGTATTATCAAAAGAAGATATTGGAATAATTTTTTCAGGCGAACCATTTGAGGGATTTATGTTTGAAAATTATTCAGAGGTTTTTTTCTTTCCAGAAGAATGCAAAGAACTGGATTTGTATAGAAAAAATATCGAAAAATTAGATTCTGTAGAAAAAAAATCACTTGCTTTCGCATTAATGCGTAGAACAATGATTCGCAAAATGCCATATTCACGATTCAATATTAATTGGGATAAGATAAAGCAACTTAGAGATGAAGAATATAGCTATAAAAAATATAAACGAAAAAGAGCTTATCATAATAAGTCATTCAAATATCATTTTTTACAAAATGTAAATGAATATAACAATGCTGTTTTTAATAATTTAAAAAATAATGTTGCATACAATGATGATGTTTTTAACTTGTTAGACAACATTAAAGCAGACATTATTTATTTAGATCCGCCTTATACAGGCACTATGAATAATTACTTTGGGTTTTATGGTTTAATTGATGATTTTATTGAAACATCCAAAACAGTTCCATTTTCAAATAATTTTGTTGATAGAAAAACTGTAGAATTATTGTTCGATAAATTATTTTCAAAATTATCAAACTTTAAATATTGGTATTTGAGTTATAATAATTCTTCGTTCCCAACAAAAGAGGAATTACTATATTTGCTTAATAAATATTCAAATAATGTTCAAGTGATTGAGCGAAAACACAATTATAAAATAACAGGTAAGGAAAAAAAAGAAGCAAATAAAGAATACTTATTCATAGTAAAAAATGAACTTGATCAAGAAAATATTAAGAAAATTTATGCAACAGCAGAATTATGAAGAGTATTGGAAGTTAACCAATGCTTTTACCGATTATAATGGAAAAAAGTTTTTAGACACACTTGCAGTATGTGTTAAATTTATTGATGACTTTAATAGTGAGCCATATTCAGAGGAAAAATATAATAGGCTTCAACTTGAGGTTGAGAAAGTAAATCCTATAAATTTAATTTCGATAAGGAAATCTATTAATCAATTAGTTAAAATGGGTTTTATCAATTCTTTTTTGGTTTCATACCACCCTCAAACTAAAGAATATATTGACGCAAGAACAAACAAGAAAAGAGAAACACTTTTATCTAAAATAATTTATTCCAATTCAAGTTTTAACAGAGCAGTAAATAATGAATCTTCAATAAAGCAAATTAACTTTTTGATTCAAACATTAATTGAAAAAGGCAAATTGTCTAAAGAAGAAATTATTGCCTTAATGCTTGTTGATATTGAAAAATACAGCGAACCATTTATTAAATCTGATGATTTACAAAATTATGTGGCAGAAGCAAGAAAAATTGGTTTTATTGAAAGAAAATACAATCAAATTGGCTATCTCTACAACATTTTAGGTAAACTTGATGATTTAGTATTTGTTAAAGATGATTTGTATTTCAAAGAGGATGCAGAACAAATTTTTGGAGAAGATTTAAAAGTTGTTTCAAAAAGAAGAGACCCATATTTACACAGATTATATAAAAATCAACTTCAAGAAGAATGCGAAGAATTATATGGTAATCCAATTTGTGTCTTAGAGAAATTAACTTATCCAGTATTAATAGCAAGTCATATTAAACCATTTATAGAGTCTAACGAGATAGAAGCTTACGACCCAAACAACGGGTTACTTTTAAGTAGAACAATTGATTCACTATTTGACTTAAAATATATTTCATTTACAGATGATGGTAAAATAATATTCTCTAAAAGATTATCAAAAGATGTAGTTGAATTTTGGAAAAATTATAAATTAGATGAACATATTTTAAACGAAAAAAGACGTGAGTATTTAGAATATCATAGACAATTATTAAAAAAAATAGATACAGCCGCTTAAAGCCATACACATTGGCAAGACGCACCATCCGACACAAAAGCCAAATCTTGTCAAAGAGTATGTCTTTGCCAACGCTAGAAAGGACGAAGAAGAAGTACGTGTGGTAACACGCGGTATAGTAAATTGCCGGTGCAGTGGATATTCGAGCGGCACAGCTCGTATCGAAAGTAGTTGTAACTTGATAGGAAAGTGCTTCGAAATCGGCAACTAACCATACCGCGCACCGTTACAAATAGTCCAATGAATATAATCAAACTCCAACCCCTAAAGCTAAAAACAAAAAGAACATTTCTTAAAAAAGGAACTTGTTCGCGAACGTTTTTTTATATTATTAACCGCCAATTTGGTCATCCTAAAGATATGGAGGAACGTGCGATTGATCCGCTTGCAGGAGGAATAGTACAACATGGTTATCAATGCGGAATTCTTTGGGGAGCCTCAATGGCTGTTGGAGCAGAGTCTTTCAGAAGGCATAACGATCCTGGCAAAGCCTGTGCTGTATCAATTAGAGCTACACAACATGTTATGGAATCATTTGTTAATCGAGCTAAGAGCATTGAATGTGAATACATAACCAAAACCAATTTTTCGAACAAATGGAGTTTTGCAAAATATATGCTTACAGGTAAGTTTTTATCTTGCTTTACATTAGCAGGAAAGTGGGCTCCTGAGGCTATAAAAGCAACAAATGAGGGTTTAGTAATTGGACAACAAGAATTTACTGAACCCGCAATGAGTTGTGCTTCCGAAGTAATAAAGAAAATGGGAGGTACAGACGAAGAAATGGCGATGGTAGCTGGATTTGCAGGAGGAATGGGATTGAGTGGAAATGGTTGTGGCGCATTGAGTGCAGCTATCTGGAAAACAATTCTCGAATTGATTAAGCAAAATAAATGGAAACCTTCCTTATCTGATCCTGATTCTGAAAAAATTGTAAATAAATTTTACAAAGCAACCAGTTACGAAATGGAATGCCATAAGATTTGTGGTAGGCGTTTTAATTCAATTAATGAGCATACCGAATTTGTTAAAAATGGCGGTTGCAGTAAACTTATAGAAATACTTTCGCACGAATAACAATATTCGACCTTTTATTCTTAAAATATATTCATCCAATTTTATATTTTTGCAGATCATTTTTTAGGGGATTTATTATGGGGTTAAAAGAGGAGATTTTACGCAGAAGAACATTTGGTATTATTAGTCATCCTGATGCAGGAAAAACAACACTTACCGAGAAGCTTTTACTATTTGGAGGAGCAATACATATTGCCGGAGCTGTAAAAAGCAATAAAATAAAAAAAACAGCTACCTCCGATTTCATGGAAATTGAACGTCAGCGAGGTATTTCTGTAGCTACATCAGTAATGGCTTTTGAATACAGAGGTCGCAAGATTAATATCCTCGATACTCCGGGTCACCAGGATTTTGCCGAAGATACTTTTCGAACTCTTACAGCCGTTGATAGTGTTATTATTGTAATCGATTCAGCTAAAGGAGTAGAACCACAAACCCGAAAACTGATGGAAGTTTGCCGTATGCGTCACACTCCTGTAATGGTTTTTATTAATAAACTAGATCGTATTGGTAAAAATCCGTTTGAACTGCTCGATGAGATTGAAAAAGAACTTAAGATAATGGTTCGTCCGTTAAGCTGGCCAATTAGTAATGGTCCCACATTTAAAGGTGTTTATAATATTTACGAAGAAAAACTGAATTTATTTAGCGGCGAATCTAAGCAAACCATTGAAGATGCTATTGAATTTAAGGATATTAATAATCCAGAACTCGAGAAATATATTGGCGAGAAATATTCAAAACTACTTCGCGAAGAACTCGAACTGATTACAGAAGTTTATCCTGAGTTTGATCTTGAATCGTACTTGCAAGGGCACCTGGCTCCGGTATTTTTTGGTAGTGCTTTAAATAACTTTGGTGTTCAGGAGTTGTTAAATTGTTTTATTGAGATTGCTCCACATCCACGAAATGTGGTAACAGAAGAAAGAGTAGTTGATCCATTTGAGAAAAAGTTTTCGGGTTTTGTATTTAAGATACATGCCAATATGGATCCGAATCACCGCGATCGTATTGCTTTTGTGAAGGTTTGTTCAGGAACATTTTTGAGAAATACCAATTACATGCATGTTCGCCTAAGTAAAAACATGAAGTTTGCAACACCTACGGCTTTTATGGCCGATAAAAAATCGATTATCGACGAGGCTTTTCCGGGTGATATTGTAGGTATTCATGATACAGGCAATTTTAAGATCGGTGATACGCTTACAGAAGGCGAGAATATTCATTTTAAAGGATTGCCTAGTTTTTCTCCCGAAATGTTTCGATATGTTGAGAATGCAGATCCAATGAAATATAAGCAATTGGCTAAAGGGCTTGATCAATTGATGGATGAAGGAGTTGCTCAGTTATTCACAAATAAATTTAATGGCCGCAAAATCATTGGTACTGTTGGCCAACTTCAGTTTGATGTAATTCAATTCAGACTCGAACACGAATACGGAGCAAAATGCAGGTACGAATCGATTCAGCTTTTTAAAGCTTGCTGGATGGAAAGTACTGATAAAGCCCAGCTCGAAGACTTCCGAAAACGCAAATATAACGCCCTTGCTGACGATAAATATGGTCGCGAAGTTTTTTTGGCTGAATCATCGTATGCCTTGCAAATGGCCCAGGAAAAATTTGATAAGATCAAATTCCATTTTACTTCTGAATTTTAATTTTTTTGTTTAAACCTTTTTTCTTGCTGTTTGTCTTTTATAAACAAATTATAAAAAAGATCAGTGTGGGAAGAAAAATTTTAGGGATAGCATTTTTAATATTGTTTTTTACAAATGCTTTTTCGCAAGAAAAAAATAGAGTAAGAAAAGAAATCCGAGCAGTAAAAACAACTGAACAAATAAAGATTGATGGTATTATTTCTGAAAGTGCATGGAATAATGCTGTTACGACAAACGATTTTATTCAGTTCGAACCTCATAATGGCGATAAGCCCTCATTTTCGTCGGAAGTAAAAATAATTTACGACAATCATGCTATTTATATAGCAGCTATTATGAGTGATCCTAATCCTGATAGCATTTTAAAAGAACTTTCGTTACGTGATAAATTCGATGATGCAAATGCCGATATTTTTGCAGTTTTAATCAATCCTTTTGATGATGGTGTAAACGGAATGGAATTTAATGTTTCGGCAGCCGGAGTGCAGTCTGATGCAAAACATATTGGAGAAGAAGGTGATTCTAACTGGGATGCAGTATGGGAAAGCGAAGTAAATATTACCAATACCGGTTGGACAGTTGAACTTAAAATACCATATTCTGCGCTGCGTTTCCCAAATAAGGCTGTTCAGGAATGGGGAATAAATTTTTTCAGAAATATACGTCGTTACCGAGAATGGAACTCTTGGAATTTTGTTGATATAAATTCAGAGGAAATAATCAATCAAACAGGTTTATTAACTGATATTCGAGATATAGAACCACCATTACGACTCTCTGTAACGCCCTATATATCTGCTTACCTCGAGAAGAACACCGAAGATATTTGGGATAATAATTTTAATGCAGGTATGGATTTAAAGTGGGGAATAAACCAGAGTTTTACACTCGATATGATCCTAATCCCTGATTTTGGCCAGGTTCAATCCGATGATCATATATTAAATCTTTCTCCTTACGAAATAATGTACGACGAAAAAAGAGCTTTTTTTACCGAAGGCACTGAGCTTTTTAATAAAGGAGAAATATTCTATTCGCGTCGTATTGGAGGAAAACCTAAGTTTAAATCCGAATTAAACGATGCCCTCGACTCAAATGAAATAATTACTGAAAATCCTATTGAAACCAAACTGATTAATGCTACAAAAATATCCGGCAGAACAAATAGCGGTCTTGGAATTGGCTTTTTCAATGCAATGACAGGTTCTGCTGAAGCTATTATTAGCGATACAATTACTAGTGTTAATCGTAAATTCCAAACACAGGGTTTTACAAATTATAACATGATTGTGCTCGACCAGAGTCTTAAAAATAACTCCTATGTAAGTTTGGTAAATACAAATGTGTTGTATGATAATCACGATTATATGGCCAATGTTACCGGAACAGAAACGATGATTAAAAATAAAGAAAATTCGTACCAGGTTTTTGCGAGAGGAACAGTTAGCCAGATTTATACCGATTCAACTTCACTTGGACATGCTTATTTTATTGAATTTGCAAAAACTAAAGGTCAGTTTTTATTCGAATTAGCTCACAATACAGAGTCGCATACCTACGATCCTAATGATTTTGGATATTTGCAAAGTAACAATGAATCAACATGGGCAGCCGAAATAAATTATAACATTAATAAGCCTTTTTGGAAGGTAAGAAACTGGAAAAACGAAATTGAATTTGCATATAGCAGTTTATATAAACCAAGGAAATTCAGTGTTTTAGAAATAAACATGCAATCAGTTACCACATTTACAAAGCGGTTTTTAACTGCAATGATCAACGTGGGATTAAATCCAATCGAAAATCATGATTATAGAGAACCACGGGTTAATGGTTTTGAATGGATGTATAAAACCGAACGAATGGGTTCAATAACCGGAATGATATCAACTGATTACCGAAAAACATTTGCAATTGATATTATGCCAGGTGTTTGGAAAGCTTTTGATTATGATCGTTACGGATATGCTATAAATCTTAGTCCACGGGTTAGAATAAACGATAAATGGTTGTTTGTTTATGGATTTGGAATCGAAAACGGATACAACTCAATTGGTCATGTTGATCATTATGAGGTTAATAGCGATAGTTTAGCCATTTTTTTCGGTAAAAGGGACCAAATGACAATCGCAAATACCATAACCACAGGATATATTTTTAATAATAAAGCATCGCTTAATTTGCGTGTTAGACATTACTGGAGTCAGGTTGAATACAACGATTATTATCGGTTGCTCGAATCAGGTTATTTTACTAAACCCATTGATTATGCAACTTACGGTAAAAAATTTGATACAAACTTTAATGCTTTTACAATTGATTTGCAGTATTTATGGAGATTTGCTCCCGGAAGCGAGCTTTCTATTGTTTGGAAAAACACTATTAATAGCAACAGCAACGAAATTGTAAATAATTTTTGGACAAATTTAGACAATACGTTGGGATCTCAACAGATTAACAGTTTCTCAATAAAACTGTTGTATTATCTAGATTATCAGTATTTAAAAAGAAAATAACCGTCTTATTTTTCTGAATACCATTTATCAAGATTAGTAGTAATAAAGTTAATTATTTTTTTGTGTTGTTCTTTGCCCGAACCTTCAATTTTTATTGGTTCACCAAAGCAAATATGAATTTTATTATTTCGTTTTATTTTGCCAAAATCCTTAATTAATTTGCCATTACCCCAAAAATCGGTTTTTAGTGCAATTGGCAATACATTTACACCTGCAACTGTTGCAAGTTTAACCCCTAATGAGTTAAATTCTTCGGGTATAAAAACATCGCGTCGGCCACCTTGTGGAAAAATTACCACTGAAGTTCCATTATTCAAAAACTCTTTTCCTTTATTAATTACCTTTATCAAATCTTCTTTAGAATTTTTTCGGCCAACTGTAATCGGGTTTCGGGCACGCATAATTATTCCAAAAAGGAAATGCTTTGCAAGAGATTCTTTTACTACAAACGTAACTTCCATAAATGGAGCTAAAAGTGCAGGAAAAATCATCGATTCCATGGCACTCATGTGATTACTTACAATAACAACAGGTTCTTTTATAGATTTTAAATGATTAATTCCTTCAATTTCAATCTGCCCGCCACAATCTTCTATTAGTCTGATAATTTTGTAAGAAGATATAGCCCAATTTGATCGGTTATAAAGGCCTTGTTTTGCAATTTTTCTGTTTTTAAAAAGTATTTGCAAATACCTGATTACAAAATATATGTTGGTGTTAAAAACTAATCTGTCAGGCCAAACTCTTTTGCTATTGGTTTTGTAAATATTGCAGGCAAATAGTGCTTTTTTTATTGATTCCATCCTTAAAAAAATATAATTACAGTTAATAACTGGTTTAAGGTTTAAATTCTAATTAACCTTAAAAGTAAAAAAATATTTTGTATTGGGATTGATTTAAAAACAACACACTTGTATTAATTTTAAGTCCTTTTTGTGAATAATTACATATGTGGTTGATTTATAGATTAATGGGAGCAGAAGATAATAATTGATTTCAAAAATAAATCTAAATCTTAATCAATATAAGCTAGCAAATCAAACAACAAATTAAATTTAGTTAATTTAGTACAAAATAATGTTTAATATGAGCAATTTCTATAACCTATCAACCGAAGAAACGATTTCTCAGCTAAGATCGAATTTAAAAGAAGGATTAACTTCTCAGGAGGTAAAACAAAGATTGCTGGAACATGGATATAATCAGCTGGAAGTAAAAGGCAAGAAAAGCTTTTTAAAGATGTTTTTTAGCCAGTTTAAAAGTTTTATGATTATTATTTTGCTTATTGCAGCTATTATATCAGGTGTTGTTGGTGTTTTGGAGGGCGAAGGACTTATTGATACCTTTGTTATTCTTGGTATTTTAGTTTTAAATGCGTTCATTGGCGCATATCAGGAGAAAAAAGCCGAATCATCACTCGAAGCATTAAAAAGTCTGGCCGCACCTGAAACAAAGGTTTTGCGTAACGGAAGTGTTAACGTAATAGCTACTCGTGAGCTAGTACCTGGTGATATTGTTATTCTCGAAACAGGTGCTTTTATTCCAGCTGATTTAAGATTGTTTGAATCAATAAATCTTAAAATTCAGGAATCATCATTAACAGGAGAATCGCTACCTGTAGATAAAAAATCTGAAACACTAGATAAAAAAGATATTTCTCTTGGAGATCGCATAAATATGGCATTTTCTAGTGGAATGGTAACATACGGAAGGGGTAGAGGTATTGTTGTTGCAACCGGTATGAATACCGAAGTTGGTAAAATTGCTGATTTATTGAAAAATACTATCGATACCGAAACACCAATGAGCAAAAGACTTGAACAGCTGGGTAAAGTTTTAGGTATTGCTGCGTTGGTTATTTGTGCTGTTATCTTTATAGTAGGTATTTTGTATGGTAATTCAGTATTAACAATGTTTATGACAGCTGTTACTCTTGCCGTTGCAGCTATTCCAGAAGGCTTGCCAGCGGTTTCTACCGTTGTTCTTGCTATCGGAGTTCAACGTTTAGTTAAGAAAAATGCGATCATCAGAACACTGCCTTCGGTTGAAACTTTAGGCAGTGCTTCGGTTATATGTTCTGATAAAACAGGTACGCTAACACAAAATAAAATGACAGTGGTTCAAACATATGTGAACCATTTACCAAAAGTAATTGATAGAAAAAAAGTTGATGAAACTCTAAATGATGAGCAAAATCTGCTACTCTCAATTTCTTTGCTTTGTACCGATGCTTTTATAAAGAAAAATACGGATGGAACATATAACCTGTCAGGCGATCCGACAGAAACAGCTCTGCTTGATTATGGTATTCATTATAGTAGTTTTAAGGATGATTTTGAGAAGAAATATCCACGTATTAAAGAAATACCCTTCGACTCAGAACGAAAACGAATGGCTACCGTTAATAAAATGACTGAAAAGCTTTTTCGTGTAAATGTAAAAGGTGGCCTTGATGAGATTTTAAGCGTATGTAGCAAAATCAATATAAATGGAGAAGTTAGAACAATTACCTCTGATGATATTGAAAAAATAAAATCATCCAATGAAGTTATGGCTGATTCAGCTCTTCGTGTTTTGGCTATGGCTTATAAAGATTTGGAGGAGATACCTCAGAAAATTGAAATTACAACATTAGAAAAAGACCTTATATTTATTGGTTTTATAGGGATGATTGACCCTGCAAGACCCGAAGTAATTGAGGCTGTTAAAAAATGTAAGACAGCAGGTATTCGCCCTGTTATGATTACAGGTGATCATAAAAGTACTGCTCTGGCTATAGCTCGTGAAATAGGTATTTATCAAAATGGAGATCATGTAATAACCGGTTCTGAATTAGAAAAGATTAGTGATGATGAGTTGTACAATGATGTAAAAAAATATTCGGTATATGCCCGTGTGGCTCCTGAACATAAAGTACGAATAGTAAAAGCATGGCAAAAACATAACGAGGTTGTAGCCATGACAGGTGATGGTGTTAATGATGCTCCAGCACTTAAACAAGCCGATATAGGAGCCGCAATGGGAATTGTTGGTACCGATGTAGCAAAGGGAGCTGCTGACATGGTACTTACTGATGATAACTTTGCAACAATTGTTACGGCGGTTGAAGAAGGACGAAGGATTTATGATAACATTCTTAAAGCTATTCAGTTTTTGCTTTCAACAAACGTTGGTGAGATATTTCTTTTACTTATAACATCAATTTTTAATCTGGGGATTCCATTACTCCCGATTCACATTCTATGGGTAAACCTGGTAACCGATAGTCTTCCGGCATTGGCTCTCAGTATTGATCCTCCCGTAAATGATATTATGAAACGTAAACCACGCAATTCGAATCATGGAATAATGACCAAAGGTATGATTTGGAGAGTAATGTACCAAGGGCTGATGATTGGACTTATACCTCTTACTGCTTACCTTATCGGATTAAGAGATGGTGGAGCTAAATTGGGTCAAACAATGGCTTTTGCATCACTTATCTTTGCCCAGCTTATCCATGTTCGTAATTTGCATTCGAATACTAAATCATCATTTGCAATTAATCCACTGAATAACTTATACCTGATCGGAGCAATTTTTATTTCAGCAGCTATGGCACTTGTAGTTTTGCTTGTTCCGGCAATTAGTAAAATATTTAGCTTAACCACAATGGATTTGCAGCAGTGGATAACAGTACTTGCTCTATCGCTTGTACCTATTCTTGTTGTCGAAATATTTAAATTACTCAGAATAAACGGAACACGTAGAGATAACTAATTATTTTTTTTAACTAAAACTAATTATGACAAAAAACAGATTGTTGGGTTTTAACAGAAATATAGTATTTACAGGACTTACCAGTTTTTTAACAGATACATCTGTTAAAATGGTTTATTCTGTAATGCCTATGTTTTTAATGTCAATTGGAGCATCTAAAACCAGCTTATCAATAATAGAGGGCATTGCAGAAAGTACAGCTTCTTTAATAAAAGGATTGTCAGGGTTCTGGAGCGATAAAATTGGTAAAAACAAACCTTTTATGATAATTGGGTATGGACTATCAGCTCTGATAATACCGCTCTATACTTTTGTTTATACTCCAATGCAAGTTTTGTATCTTAGATTTATAGAGCGGTTTGGCAAAGGAATAAGAACGGCTCCACGTGATAGTCTCATTGCCGGATCAATTACCAATGGTGAATCTGGAAGAAGTTTTGGTTTACAAAAAGCTATGGATAATAGTGGAGCAATTGCAGGACCATTAGTTGCTTTTGCATTGTTGGCTTTTTTACCCGGAAATTACAAACTGGTTTTTTTGCTGGCAGGAATCCCTGCAATACTTGCTATTTTTGTAATTATTTTTGGTATTAAAGAGGCCAAAAAAAGTAAACACGAGTTAGTTAAGAAATTCCATTTTAAAGATTTTTCTCCGAAATATTACTTCTTTTTAGGTATTGTATTTGTTTTTACCTTGGGTAATTCAACCGATGCCCTATTATTGGTTAAAGCCAATGAAGTGGGAGTGAAGGTTGCATTTATTCCATTAGTATATTTAATTACAAATCTTTTCTCGGTAATTTTTTCAATACCTATAGGGAAACTTGCTGATAGAGTTGGTAAAGAAAAGATTCTGATTTTTGGTTATATAATATATGCTGTGGTTTATTATGGATTTGGATTAACATCAAACATCGGAATAATCGTTTCACTATTTGCGTTATATGGATTGTATTCTGCAGCTACAGATGGGATTCAGAAAGCATTTATCTCTGATATAATTGATAAAAACAAAAAAGGCACAGGACTAGGGATTTATAATGCTCTGCTTGGCGTTACATTGCTTCCGGCAAGTATTATTGCCGGAGTGCTCTACGATAAAGTAAATTCAAGTATTCCGTTTTATTTTGGAGCTGGTACAGCTATTCTTTCTGCTATCCTGATGATGTTTTTTATATATTTTAATAAACGATCAATTAAGTCTATTTTATAATAAAAAACTCCGAACAGATATTTACTATTCGGAGTATATTATGATTTAAAACTTAAAAAATCCAGGCTATCGGGCTATTGTTAAAAGTTGTATAACAGATTTATTATCATCCAATATTTTAATATAATAGGTTCCATTCATTAAACCTGTAATATTTACAGGTATATCAGAGTTAATATTTTCCTTTCTGTAAACCATTATTCCTGCTGTATTATAGATAGAAATTTGTGCATTTTTAATATTAGAAATAGATATGATTTCCTTTGCAGGATTTGGATAAACTGCTATACCATTCAACGAATTAATATCATCAAATCCAGTATTTAGCGAAACAATAATTTCGAGCTCAGAGGCTGGTCCTTCACCACAGGTATTTGAAGGTGTTACCCTTATTGTATCAGTAATAGGAGATCCTGTAAAAGTAATACTAATTGAGTTTGTTGTTGAACTACCAGACCATTCTGTTGGGATTTCCCAATTGTAAGAAACATAGTTTTGAGCAACAACAGAGTAATTAAATGTTTCTCCAGTCATAACTGATGCATCACCGGTAATTACTCCTAATGAGCTTAAAGGTTGACAAACAGAAGTAATTTCTAGTGTTGATGGTGTACCATCACCACAAGTATTACTTGGGGTAACAGTTATAGTTTCAGTACTTTGAGTTAATGGTGTAATTTTGGCTGTATTTTTAGAAGAACTGCTTGACCAATCTGCAGGAATATCCCAGCTATATGAGGTTTCCTCAATAAGAGGGAGAGAATATGTTTGGGTATCAAAAACATTTATTGATGTTACTCCTGTTATTGTACCAAGCGAACCTAGAGAAGTAGAAATATGCACAAAATCATTTTTGATAATACTATCCTCAACAGCATCTTTAGTATAAACTAATTTTATGTTTTTACTTCCACCCGTTGTGTACTTAACTGTATGAGGGCCTTTACCAATAGCAGTTTCAGGTAAAGCTCCATCCCCAAAATGCCAATTCCATGAATCAAATATTTCTATTGATTCATCTGTAAAAATTACTGATGAGTCGTTTGCACAATATTTTCTATTATTTACTGAAATATCAAAATCTTTTAAAACATCACCATAATGCCACATTCCATTAGTGTATTGATCTGAACTAAAACCTCCTGCCCAAATTGCATCAATACTAGCAGCTCCTATTGCAGAAAATTGATGGTTTTTATAAAATTCAGCATAATCGTGAAAAGTGGTTCCGTTGTCCATACTATATGAAACGCCCATAAATGGTGTTTCATAATCAACTCCTGTTGAAATTAGTAAATCTGATCCAGGTACAAAAGTAAATCCTGTTGTATAAAAATTCCCTGTTGGAGTTAATGCAGTCCAGTTTTCGCCTCCGTTAGTTGTGATATACTGTACTTTATTATCACCATCACCTCTTCGTTGAATAATACCGATATTTGAATCTTTAAACGATAACTCGAAACTCGTATTAGTAATTGGTGTTTGATAGACAACCCAGTTTAATCCTTTGTTTACTGATTTGTAGATTCTGCCTTTATTGGTAGCAAACCAAACGATGTCTCCAACCACAGTGTAATAGCCAACAGTGCCGTATTCGTCGGTTAAATTTGCAGGTATATTTGCCTGTGGAACACGAGTCCATGTATCACCACCATTGGTTGTTGTATAAATTTCGAAATATCCACTGTTCGGATCACCCATACAAAAACCGTTATTAGCATCCCAGAAATGAACCACATTAGGGAACCCATTTGGAGCAGAGAATGTTGCAGTTGATTGGTGTACCCATGTTGTACCACCATCGGCTGTTTTAACAATTTTGCCACCACCGCTTGGCCCAAATAGAGCAACCCATGCAGTATTATTATCAATTGCACTTATCATTGCAGCTGTATAATCAGTCGTATTTGCAGTATTTATAGTTCCTGAAATCCAATTTGCGCCACCATCAATGGTTCTTGTAAAGTCTTTTACTTTTTCTCCATTTCCTGAACCATCATAAGCCACAGCCCATGCCGTTTTCTTGTCAATAGCCGAAATAAATTGTATACCTCGTGACGGAGTGATAAAACCACTTGCTTGTTTTGTCCATAGTATATCTTGAACAATAGAACCAGGTTTAATACCAATAATCATAGAATTTGACTCATCAAATTCCATTGTGCTTGGATTCATTGCATTTGCAGCATAATATCCATTATAATAACCGCCCCAGCCCCAGTTTATATGAAGATTATCTGATGCATCATAGCCATCGCAAACCCATGCATGTCCTCCATTGGCAGAACTACTGCCATCATAATAAATTGGTCTGCCGTTATCTAGTTCATTTTTTGCAAGTACTAACCATTCATCAATATTTGCTACGTTAAAACCATAAATCTGAATGCTTGTAGGGTCATATTTAAAATAAGATGTTAATGCATATAAAACATCTGTACTTATTGCACCAGAACCATCTGGATCATAATTCATATCAACAGAAACACCAGCATGGTAGCATAATGTAGCTACTGCATTTTTTTGTACATCAGTACTACTAGAGATTAATTCATTTGGCATATTATCCCAATCATAAGTTGCTGATTGAAAATCAGCATATTGTTCGCCATAGGATGGATTTCCGGATGGGATATATTTATGCCAACCATTTCCAGCTGATGGCCATTCATGGTAATTCATAATTTGCGACATGGCTGTTGCTACACATCCTGTTGGGGTTCCTGTAGGACAAAGTTGATTATAATAAGGCGATTGATTCCACGTTGAAGTTAATAAAGGAGCCACAGCTTTTATTGATTTTGGGAAAATCCCATTCCTGTAATCAACCCATAATTTTTGAATTTCAGGCGATGTATTTTTTTGTTTCTTTAATAATTCAATTTGTTTTTCAAACCTATTAAAATAATGTAAAATAGTAGTATTATCAATATATTCTTTGGTTTTACTAGTTGTTGAATATCCTAAGATAGGGTAGGCTAAATCATCAGCAGAAACAATAACAAATCCCCCTTTGTCAAAAGAAAAAATGTAAAATGAAGTTTCATTTTTATATTTTTGCTCAAACACATTAATTATCTTAATTTCAGATAAACCCTTAGAAGCTTTGTTGGTAAAGAACTTTTCTGCAATTGCCTGAGCTTCATTTTTTGTTACAGGATCAGCAAAGACTATGATTGCAAAAATTAGTAATAAGAATGTTGTAAAAATCTTTTTCATTATAATTGTAATTAGGTTAATAATTGTTTATGGAATATTTAACAAAAATACAAAAAGTACCTAAATAAAAAAGCATAAGTGATCACTTATGCTTTTAATATACTAATTATCAATTAATTACTTTTCAACCTCAATTAAAACATCATCTTTCATCACGGTATCTTCAGGTGCAAAATGAATGCTTTTTATTTTACCATCAATGTTCGAAAGAATTTCGTTTTGCATTTTCATTGCTTCGAGTATAAGCAATGGCTCACCGGTCTTAATAACCTGATTTTCTTCAACCAATAACTCAATAATTTTCCCTGGCATTGGTGCATGTATTGGTTCAATTTTCGAATCGACCTTGTTTTTATCAAGATATCGTTTGCGTTTAAATGAAAATGGTGATTCAACAGAGATCGAATAGCTAACACCATTTACTGCAATCTCGTATTGGTTCTGGTTTTTATCAGTAATTTCTACCTGATATTTTCTACCTTTCCAGGTAATAAAAACAAATCCATTTTTATCCGAAAATATTTCTACAGCCTCTTTTTCTTTACCATCTTTAATAATTAAATCTTTCGGATTATGAAATTCATATTTCTTTTTCCCTATGCAGGCTATGAATTTTGTATTCTTTGGTTTTATTGCTATCATCTTTTAAATCTTTCAAAATTAAATTGATTTTAATCTTTTATTTAACAACCAGGGAGTCATGTTTTTACCTTTTTCGTAATCAACATACGTATCCTTTTCTTTATCAAGTTCGGCTTGATGGTTTATTGCTGCCCAGAATGCAGCGATCAGTTCTTCATCGGGCTCCTTAAAATACAATTCGGTCATATCTTTTTCAATAAATGCTGTAGAAATATTGCCACTTATAAACTTAGGATTATTAAGTACAGCTTTATGAAAAGGTATGGTTGTTTTTATGCCTCTAATATTTATTTTGTTTAGTGATGATATTGTGTTTGCAATAGCTTTCTCGCGGGTTTCGCCGTAACAAATTAACTTTGCCAACATAGAGTCGAAATAGGGAGTAACAACCGATCCATCTGTTACACCAGTATCAAATCTGCAATGTTTTGCTTTTGTAATCTGAATTTTTTCAATAGTTCCCAAGTTAGGAGAGAACCCAGCCTGAACGTCTTCGGCATTTATTCTGCATTCGATAGCCCACCCATTAAACTGAATATTTTCCTGCTTAAGAGTAAGCTTCTCGTCTTGTGCAATTCTTATTTGCCATTCAATAAGGTCAAGTCCTGTAACCATTTCGGTAACTGGATGTTCAACCTGAATACGGGTATTCATTTCCATAAAATAGTAGTTCCTCGATTCATCAAGTAAAAACTCCACTGTACCAGCATTTTTATAATTTGAGGCATTGGCAATCTGAATGGCAGAATTTCCCATCTTCTCTCTAAGTTCATTATTTAAAGCGCTTGATGGTGATTCTTCTATAAGCTTTTGATGTTTTCGTTGTATTGAACATTCACGTTCACCCAGATGAATGATATTGCCATGATGATCGGCCAGAATCTGAAACTCAATATGGCGAGGGTTTCTAACATATTTCTCCATAAAAACAGATGGATCTGAAAAAGCTTTTTCGGCTTCGTTCTGAGCCATTTTAAACATTTTTTCGATCTGATCAACTGATTCTACAATTCTCATTCCACGGCCACCTCCACCAGATGCAGCTTTTAAGATTACCGGATAACCAATTTTTTCGGCAACCTGCTTAGCATGTTTAGGGTTTTTTATATTTCCATTACTTCCTTCGAGTAATGGAATATTATGGCGGGAAGCTATTTGTTTTGCTATGGTTTTGTTTCCAAGCTTATAAATCGAATCAGGAGTAGGGCCAATAAAAATTATGCCTTCATCAATACATTTCTGAGCAAAATATGGATTTTCGGCTAAATATCCATAACCAGGATGAATCGCGTCAATTTTATTTTCTTTGGCTGCTAAAATAATACGATCAATATCAAGAAACTCAGGTATATCGCTAATTGTTTCAGTAAAATCTATTATATGATTCATAAATTGCAAGTAATAAGCAGTGGGTTCTTTACTGGTTTTTATTCCATAAATTTTTATTCCCATCTTTTTGGCAGTTTCCGAAATTCGTATTGCAATTTCTCCTCGATTGGCAATTAATATGGATTTGATTTTTTTCATCTTACTTTAATTAAACTGATTATAGCGGAATATTGGCATGTTTTCTCGCTGGTGGATCGATGTGTTTATTCTCAAGCGATTCGAAAGCAATAATCAACTTTTTTCTTGTTTCAGCAGGATCAATAACTTCATCAATATATCCTTTTTCATCAGCAATATATGGGTTTGCTATTTCCTGTCGATATTTTGTTGCAAGTTCTTTCTTTAGTTTTACTGGATCTTCAGATTGCTGTATTTCTCTTCGGTATAGAATTGATACCGCTCCTTCAGGCCCCATAACAGCTATTTCGGCCGATGGCCATGCGAAATTGTAATCACCACCCAGACTTTTGCTATTCATTACACAAAACGCTCCTCCGTATGATTTTCGAAGAATAACAGTAATTTTTGGAACACTAGCTTCGCTATAAGCAAATAATAGTTTTGCTCCATGTTTTATTAATCCACTATGTTCCTGATCAATACCAGGCAAAAATCCTGGAACATCTTCTAATGTCAATATTGGAATATTAAATGCATCACAAAACCTTATAAATCGGGCTCCCTTAAGCGATGAATTAATATCAAGCACCCCAGCAAGAACTTTTGGCTGGTTTGCAATAATACCAATTGCTTTCCCATGTAATCGGGCAAAACCAACTACCAGATTCATGGCAAAATGTTCAGAAACCTCGAAGAAGGAACCTTTATCAATAACAATATCTATAATTTGCTTAATATCATAAGGTTTATTTGAATCATCGGGTATAATTGCTCTTATTTTTTCATCAATTCGATCTCTCTTGTCATTTGTCTCAACAAATGGAGGGTTTTCGAGGTTATTCGAAGGGAAAAATGAAAGTAATTTTTTTACTCCCAACAAGGTATTTTCTTCATCTTCGTAAATAAAATGAGCTACACCACTTTTTTTAGCATGAATATCAGCTCCTCCAAGATCTTCAAAAGATATTTCCTCATTTAGAACCTCTCTAACAACGTCGGGACCGGTTACGAACATATAACTGGTATTTTTTGTCATAAAAACAAAATCAGTAAGTGCAGGAGAATAAACCGCTCCACCAGCAGCAGGACCAAGGATTACTGATATTTGTGGAATAATTCCTGATGATTGAACATTGCGATGAAAGATTCCGGCATAACCGGAAAGACTTGCAACACCTTCCTGAATTCTTGCTCCACCCGAATCTATTAATCCAATAATTGGAGATCCAACACGCAGGGCAAGGTCTTGAACTTTCATGATTTTCTTAGCATGAACAGAACCAAGGGATCCGCCCATAACTGTAAAATCTTGTGAATAAATATAAACCAAACGTCCGTTAATTCTTCCATAACCAATTACAACACCATCGCCAAAGGCAGAATCAATTTTTCCAAAACCTGTATCGGGTGTAGCTGATGTTACAAATGCATCAAGTTCTTCGAATGAGTTCTTATCGAACAATAAGGCAATTCTCTCCCGGGCATGGAGTTTCCCTTTATCGTGTTGTTTTTTTACTTTGTCAAGTCCATTCTGTGTTTGAAGTCTTTCAATTCTGTCTTGAAAATTTTTAAAGATTTTCCCGTTTATATCCATAGTAAACTTATAAGTTCCTTAATCAACAGTATAATAGTATGTTATATAACATATTTTGTTTTCAGTACATTTTTTTACATCTTTTGAAATACTATTAACGTTAAGATTTTTTGTGATTTAGGTTTGAAAAATATATTTAATGATCTTACTATATATTTAAATAAATAGGCATGTAAATATATTAAATTTTTAAATTAAGCATGCTTTTGGATTATTTTATTACTTAACAAAATACACATGTAATTGTTTTTCAGAATATAACATGCAAACAATAATAGAATTTTACACTTACATTAAAAGAATAAACTTCGTTGAGCAATAGCTCCTTCATGTTCCAAAAGCCATTGTTTTTTGAGTAATCCTCCGGCATAACCAGTTAATGAGCCATTATTTCCAATAACACGATGACAAGGTATTATAATAGGTATGGGATTTTGTCCGTTTGCCGTACCAACGGCCCGAACAGCTTTTTCATCTCCAAGTTGGCGAGCTAGTTCTATATATGAAAGAGTTTTTCCAAAAGGAATTTTACTGAGCTGATTCCATACTCTTCCCTGAAATTCTGTTCCATCAGGATTGACTGGAACTGTAAAATCTTTTCGCATCCCTTTAAAATACTCATCAAGCTGTAATACACATGTTTTAAGATGATCAGGTATTAAATCTACTTTAAAATACTCGTCTGAAAAAAGTATTTGAGTAATATATGCTTCGTTGGCAATAATTCGGAAATGACCAATGGGAGATTTTAAATAAGCTTCGAACATGTTACGATATTATATTTTTTATCTGCTGTTCAGGAACACCGGTTTTTTGAGCAATCTGATTTGAATTAAATCCTTTTTCATGTAATCGGTTAATAAAAACCTCCAGTTTTTCGCCAATCTCAATCAAATTATTATCAGGATCGAGCATTCTGATTGTTCGTTGGCCCCATTTTTCCTCAATTATATCATGCTGCAAAGGTATTTTGTTGTTTTTAATTAATAAAAGAGCATCATCCATTTGATCCGTTTCAAAACAAATTTCAAATGCTTTATTTCCGGATTTTGCACTATAAAAATTGTTGTGTAAGTAATGCCAATGTGGAATTTGCCACAGAGTAATGCCGCATTTTAATAGAACATTATTTCCAAAATCGTACTCAATTTCCTGCTTTAATTGGTCACAATAAAATTGTTTGGAAATATTAATATCCCTAACAAAAATGACTGATGAATGAATTTTTAAATTCATAAAAAGTAAAAAGGTTGCCACAAAAGGACGAAAAAAGACATTCCGAGCAAAGCGAAGGAATCTTTATATATTGATTATTAAAAGATTGCTTCGTAATTCTTTCTCGCAATAACTAAGAAAGTTTACTTTTAATACAACCACTTTTATTTAATTTATATGTAATTCTTTTTCAAGTATAGCTTTTATTTCAGCAAATTTTTCATCATCAAAACCAGTTGCCTCAAAAATAATTTCACCTTCACGATTCAAAATAATATTTCGAGGAATATATTTGGTTGCAAATTTTGTGTAGATTGCCTTATTTAGATCCGAAATAATATCAAAAGTGTATTCCCATTTTGTTCTGAACGAATCTATTTCTGCTATTGTATGTCCCCTGCCAAAAACAAAAAACTCAAAATCTTCTGTTAGATTATATTTCTGCCAAATCTCAGTATGAATTATAGGTAGTTCTTTAATGCAGATAGGACAGGACATAGCGAAGAAATCCATAAAAACTACTTTGCCTTTAAGATCGGAAATCTGCACGGTATCATTGTTTTGAACAAAACTAAAATCAGGTACAGATTGGCCAACAAAAATTAAGGTTGAGTTTTTTACATCAAGATCAATGGTTTGTTGTTCTTTTTTTTCTTTTGTATTACATGAGTAAAGTATTGCTAATAGGCAGATTAGTTTCAATAAGTTTTTTTTCATCCGTAAATAATTATTAAGTTAAACAATATCAGCACATTGAAAAACAGATAAGGAGTTAAAATTTCATCCGTGTACTCGAAGTACAAGTGTTTGTGCTTATCTGTTGATGTCAGTTTCATA
>JBFXEQ010000049.1:0-22757 GCA_050179935.1 Bacteroidales bacterium
TTGTTTTTTTGTTATACATCATAAAAATAAGTGATAAAACTTTATTTACAAAGCACTGTTTAAAATAATATTAAACAGTGCTTTAACTTATTTTTTTAATTAATTGTTTGCGGATTTAAGGTAATTACAAAATCAGTATTATAAACTAGTACTAATTTCAGTTTTAATTATATTTGTTTTAAAGCATTTTTGTATATCAACAGGTTATAAAATAGACGAAAAAGATGGATTGTATTTTTTAACTTTTCAAATAGTGGGTTGGGTAGATGTTTTTACACGCAAAGTATATAGAGATATTGTTATTGAAATTTTCAAATATTGCTAGCAAAATAAATGCTTAGAAATTTATGCTTTTGTAATTATGTCAAACCATATACATCTTTTAGTACGAAGTGTGACAGAGGATTTAAGTGGAACAATTCGTGATTTTAAAAACTATACAAGCAAATAGTTTTTAGAAATATTGGATGATAAGCAGGAAAGCAGGCGCGATTGGTTGAAAGTAGTATTTGAATATCATGGAAAGTTCAAAAAAAATCAAACAAATCAAATTTGGACACACGAAAATCATGCTGAACATATTCTTAGTCAAAAATTTATTGAGCAAAAGATAAATTACATACATAATAATCCAGTCAAAGCCGGCATAGTAGAAAAACCAGAAGATTACTTGTATTCAAGTGCAAGAAACTATGCAGGTATGGAAGGTATAATTGATGTAATACAAGCAGATTTTCTTTGGAAGACGGTTAAGTGATATTTGTGGCTTAGGCACAGCCTAAGCCGAACTGTTTATGTACAAATTAAATAGCACATAACAGTTCGATAGTGGTTCCAAACACCGTAGCATTATTTCCAGTCGAAAAACCACTATTCTGTAACCCATACGAAATCATCACTTCAGACGTTTGTAATAAAAATATTTGGAATTTTCGAAAAAATGTTTCTATATTTGCCGCATCATATTCAAACATCCTTTCCAAAGGGCGTTTGATTTATAGAGAAGAGGGGAGAGATTAGGCTCTGTGAACCTCTAGCAACCCTTCGCCGCTGGCGAAAATGGTGCTAATACCTAACCCAAACTGGCCTCGGTCTTTTACCGGAAAAACCAGAGGGAAATTATAAACTAAACGCAAAAAAATCATGTATTGTAAAAATTGTTGTGAGGTTTTCTCTGTTTTTGGTTTTGTTATTACCATTCATTTTTGGTATTCCAATTTTACCATGCCACAGATGCCTATGTGCATGCGTTAGCTGGAGAGTAGATTAAAGTCTTTCCAGAGTTATTCATTTTCCCATAGTTAAGATGGGAAAAAAATAATATAAAGTGGATAAATAAAATTGTTAAAAAATGAAAACATATAAATACGAAACATTACAGATTCATGCAGGCCAGGAGCCTGATCCGGTTACACATTCGCGTGCTGTGCCGATTTATCAAACCACATCGTATAATTTTCGTGATTCCGAACATGGTGCAAACCTATTTGCACTCAAGGAATTCGGAAATATTTATACCCGATTAATGAATCCAACAACCGATGTGCTGGAAAAGCGAATTGCAGCACTAGAAGGTGGTAAGGCAGCATTGGTGGTTGCTTCGGGCCATGCTGCTCAGTTTATCGCATTAAACAACATACTTAAACAAGGCGATAATTTTGTTACATCACCCTATTTGTACGGCGGATCGTACAATCAGTTTAAGGTGTCGTTTAAAAATCTGGGTATTGATGTGCGGTTTGCAAAATCAGATAAAGCCGAAGATTTAGAACCGTTGATTGATGCAAAAACCAAAGCCATTTATGTTGAAACTATTGGTAATCCTGGTTTTTCGGTACCCGATTATGAATCGATTTCTAAGCTTGCTAAAAAGTACGATATTCCATTAATAGTTGATAATACATTTGCTGCTTGTGGTTTCCTGTGCCGTCCGATAGATTATGGAGCAAACATCGTGGTCGAGTCAGCCACCAAATGGATTGGCGGACATGGAACCAGCATGGGCGGTGTTATTGTCGATGCAGGAAATTACAATTGGGGCAATGGCAAGTTCGCACAGTTTAGCGAACCATCCGAAGGTTATCATGGATTGGTCTATGCTGATACATTTGGTGAATTGGCATTTATTATTCGTGCAAGAGTTGAGGGATTGCGCGACTTTGGCCCGGCAATAAGTCCATTTAATTCGTTTTTATTATTGCAGGGATTGGAAACACTTTCGCTCAGAGTGCAGAAACATACCGATAATGCACTCTTGCTGGCCGATTGGTTAAGTAAGAATCCACATGTTGCCAAGGTAAGTTATCCGGGTTTGCCAAACGATCTAAACCATAAAAACGCAGTTAAATATCTGAAACATGGATTTGGTGGCGTGTTGTCGTTCGAAATAAAAGGCGGAATCGAAAAAGCTACAACCTTTGTCGATAACCTTAAGTTGGTAAGTCATTTGGCCAATGTGGGCGATGCAAAAACGCTGATTATTCTGCCTGCAGCCACTACGCATCAGCAATTGACAAATGAGGAGCAGATTGCCGCTGGAGTAACTCCCGGATTATTGCGTGTTTCGGTTGGCCTCGAGCATATCGACGACATTATTGCCGATTTCGAGCAGGCATTCAGTATTATTGGTCAGAAAAAAGTAAATAACCATAAATACGAATTGCCATTGGCAACATAAAAGGATGTTGATTTTAAAGCTTTCACCATTAAATATAAACCAATGTCAATTAGTAAAGGAATAATCACCCTCTGCCCTGCGGGCATCTCCCTCAAGGGAGAATATCTCTGGCTTTGTCCTCCCTCGAGGGAGGTGGTCGTAGACCGGAGGGTGAGAAATTGAAAAATCATCCTGTACCCTTCAGGGATAAAGGGCAAAAACAGGATGATTTTTAAAAGTGATATAAAAGCAACATAATAAGTGGAAAGTCGAGGATAAAATAGGGTTGTACGAAGTTAATTATCCTCCAAATAATTAAAAATTCTAGTATCTTTCGGCTTCCACTTAATTTTAAAAATATGCAACAACATCAATTTCAACATAGAGGCGAGTTTAAGTTAGAAAACGGTCAATCATTGCACGATATTCAGATTGCATATCACACTGCAGGCAAGTTAAATGCTACAAGTGACAATGTTATCTGGGTTTGTCATGCATTGACAGCCAATTCAGATGTTGCCGACTGGTGGCCCAATATGGTTGGCGATGGATTGTTGTTCGATACATCGAAGTACTTTATCGTGTGTGCCAATTTTCTGGGTTCGTGTTACGGAACAACAGGTCCGTTGTCAATTAACGCCAAAACTGGTGCGCCGTATTACCACGATTTTCCTTTAATCACTATTAGAGATATGGTAAATGCACATGAATTGCTTTGCAAGCACTTGGGAATATCAAAAATTTTCATGATTACTGGCGGATCAATTGGAGGTTTTCAGGCACTCGAATGGAGTATCATGAATCCCTCATTGATCGAAAACCTTGTTTTTATGGTCAGCGGGGCATTTGCATCACCATGGAATATTGCCTTTAATGAGTCGCAGCGATTAGCTTTGCATGCCGATCCAACGTTTAAGACTAAATCTGATACTGCAGGACAAGCAGGACTTAAAGCTGCACGATCAATGGCGTTAATTAGCTACCGTAATGCTGCAACATATAACAAAACGCAGCACGACGACGACTTGAATAAACTCGAAAATCACAGGGTTGTTTCTTATCAGCAATATCAGGGCGACAAGCTGGTGAAAAGGTTTAATGCATTTTCGTATTATTCCATTTCCAGATCGTTCGATTCACATAATGTGGGCCGAAATCGTGGAAGTATCGAAAAAGCTTTATCGCATATAAAAGCTAAAACACTATTGATCTCGATTTCTTCGGATATTTTGTTTTTTACGCACGAAATGCACGAAATGCAAAAACATATTCCAAATGCCGATTTTATTGAAATTGATTCGCTCTTTGGCCACGATGGCTTTTTAATCGAAACAAAAAAGTTAACAGAAGTAATAAAGAAATTCTTAAGATTGGACTAAAGTCCTTTGAAAATTTGTGATTAATAACCCCAGCCTTAAGGCTGGGGTTAGAGAAGCATAGTTGAAAAAGTGGGCTTTAGCCCATTTGACGGAATTGTTGGAAATTAGGAAAGGATAATTTTAAGTAGCCCCGACCTGAAGGTCGGGGAACATAAAGAAAGTTAGAACTGGGCTTTAGCCCATTACATGTAATACAAAAGAAAAGATTATGAGCAATAAAATAAACATAGGATTATTTGGGTACGGCGTTGTTGGCGAAAGCCTTCATCATGTGCTCAATCACAGCAAAACAGTTGATGCGCAAATAAGCAAAATCTGTGTAAAACAAAAAAATAAAAAACGATCGCTAAGCGCCGATCACTTTACATTCGATAAGGACGAAATTATCAACGACCGAGATATAAATCTTGTTGTTGAGCTGATTGATGATGCCGACGAAGCATATACTATTGTGAAAAAATGTCTTGAGAATGGTAAAAGTGTAGTTTCGGGTAATAAAAAGATGTTGGCTCATCATCTTGAAGAGTTGATAAAATTGCAGGAAGAAACAAACACATCGTTGTTGTATGATGCATCAGCCTGTGGAAGTATTCCCATCATCAGAAATATTGAAGAGTATTACGATAACGATTTACTAAAATCGGTTACAGGAATTTTAAATGGTTCATCAAACTACATTCTTTCGAAAATCTTTAACGAAGGATTGGACTATAACACAGCATTAAAACAAGCTCAGGAGCTGGGTTTTGCCGAAAGCAATCCAAGCCTCGATGTAGATGGTTTTGATTCGTTGTACAAGCTGATAATTATTACTACACATGCATTGGGAACCTATGTTGAGCCAAATAAGGTTTTTAATCATGGAATCTCAAATATAAGTTTGGATGATATTCAGTATGCTCGCGAAAAAAACCTGAAAATAAAACTGGTGGCTCAGGTTTTGAAACTCGACCAGGAATCATTTACCATGTTTGTTATTCCCCGCTTGGTGCGACCCGATAAGTATATTTACAATGTTGAAGATGAGTATAACGGAGTAGTAATTCAGGGTGAGTTTTATGACAAGCAGTTTATGTTTGGTAAAGGTGCCGGTGGCTATCCAACTGGTTCAGCAGTGCTGTCGGACATTACAGCGCGCTCGCATAATTATAAGTATGAATACAAGAAGAAAAAATACTTTAAACAGCTTGAGTATAGAACAGACCATGAAATAGAGGTTTATCTGAGATACCGGAATATAGTTGATTTCAGTCATTTTGATTTCGAAAACATATCGGAGAAGTATTCAGGCAGAAATACAAGCTATGTGGTGGGAACAATTAAGCTATCGAACTTGTTAAAGATCAAATCATTTTTGCCAAAACTCGATGTTTTTTTGGCATATATTAAAAATTAATAGTTGACTTTGATGCTTGGTATTTCGTAAATTTAGGCTTCGACTGTTGTGCATATTGAATTTGAAAAGAATGAGATTTTAAAGAATTAATAACTATGATTATCCAATTAAATACTTAAAAAGTTATGTTGATTTTCTTCAATTGCCCTGTCCCTAAAGGGTGTGAAGAAAATCAAATTGCTCCCTTTAGGGTAGGGGCGAACAAGTTGATTTTCTGAACTAACAAACCCTTATTAATTAGTATGATGAATAATCATAAATAAAAACTTAGTGAAACTTAGTGTTCTCAGTGACTAAGTAGTAAAAAAAAAGGAAATGAACCTACTCGAAAAATTAAAATCAGACTTAAAAGAACGCATCCTCGTCCTTGATGGAGCTATGGGAACCATGGTTCAGTCTTACAAGTTAGATGAAGCTGCTTATAGAGGCGATCGTTTTAAAGATAGCAAGATTCCGGTTAAAGGAAATCATGATGTGCTAACATTGACTCAACCCAAGGTAATATCCGAAATACATAAATCGTATATCGATGCAGGTGCCGATTTAATCTGTACCAATACCTTTAATTCAAATGCCATATCGCTGACTGATTACGGAATGCAGAATTTGGTGTATGAGTTAAATGTTGAAGCCGCAAAATTGGTGCGAAGCGCCATAGAAAAACACAATCACATAAAAGAAAAACCAAGGTATGTGGTTGGCTCGATTGGCCCAACAAACAGAACGGCCTCTCTTTCGCCTGATGTAAACAGACCGGGTTTCAGATCCGTTTCGTTTGATGAGTTAAAAGCGGCTTATAGAGAACAAGTGCGTGGATTGCTCGATGGTGGCACTGATATTATGCTTGTCGAAACCATTTTTGATACCTTGAACTGTAAAGCAGCTTTGTTGGCTATTCATGAGGAATCAGAGAAACACGGAATTATTGTTCCGGTAATGGTTTCAGGGACAGTGGCCGATGAAAGCGGAAGATTACTTGCTGGCCAGAATGTTGAAGCGTTTTATAATTCGGTTTCGCATGTCGATTTATTGAGTGTTGGCTTTAACTGTGCTTTTGGTGCAAAAAGGCTTCGCCCATTTATTAAGGAACTAGCTGCAATTTCAAGGTTTAATGTAAGTGTTCATCCGAATGCCGGTTTACCCGATTTATTTGGTCAGTACACTCAGAAGGCCATAGAAATGGCTAATCTTATCGAAGATTATCTTCAAAATAATTTTGTAAATATTGTAGGTGGTTGCTGTGGTACCAGAGCCGAACATATTGCGCAGATTGCAAAAGTTGCCGCTAAATACAAACCACGAAAACTTCCTGAGATAGAGCAAAGTACACGGTTATCAGGATTAGAACCACTCACAATTAACAAAGGAAGAAATTTTGTAAATATTGGAGAACGAACCAATGTTTCGGGATCGAAAAAGTTTGCTCAACTGATTCGGGATGATAACTTCGAGGAAGCCTTAAAAGTAGCTCATCACCAGGTGCAAAATGGAGCACAAGTTATCGATATTTCAATGGATGATGCATTGATTGATGCTGAAAAAGCAATGACAGAATTTCTGCATATGATTGCATCAGAGCCCGAAATAGCTCGTGTTCCGGTAATGATCGATTCATCCAAATGGTCGGTTATCGAATCTGGATTAAAATGTGTTCAGGGTAAATCAATTGTAAACTCCATAAGTCTCAAAGATGGCGAAGATGCATTTATCGAGAAGGCAAGGAAAATTCGTTCTTATGGCGCTGCTACTATTGTTATGCTCTTCGATGAAACAGGTCAGGCTGATACATTCGAACGTAAAATTGAAATAGCAAAACGATCGTATCATTTATTGACAGAAACAGCCAACTTTCCTGCTGAGGATATTATTTTCGATGCAAATATTTTATCGATTGGAACTGGATTACAGGAACATAATAATTATGCAGTTGAGTTTATTCATGCCGTAAAATGGATAAAGGAACATCTTCCACATGCCAAAACTAGCGGTGGTGTGAGCAACCTTTCATTTTCTTTTAGAGGAAACGATAGAGTAAGAGAAGCGATCCATTCTGTCTTTTTGTTTCATGCCATAAAAGCCGGACTCGACATGGGAATTGTGAATCCCGGAATGTTAGAGATTTACGAAGAAATACCTCAGGACTTACTTCGTCTTACCGAAGATCTGGTATTGAACCGACGAGCCGATGCAACTCAGCGATTGCTTGCATTTGCCGAAGAAAGCTACAGCAAAAAGGATAAGGTTGTAAGTTTTGATGAATGGCGAAATCATCCTGTAAAGGAACGATTGCATCACGCATTAATAAAAGGTATACTCGATTTTATCGATCAGGATGTGGAGGAAATTCGAAAGACATCGGAATCGGCAATTAGTGTTATCGAAGGTCCATTAATGGAAGGAATGGACAAAGTGGGTGAGCTTTTTGGAGCAGGTAAAATGTTTTTGCCTCAGGTGGTTAAAAGTGCCCGTGTAATGAAAAAAGCAGTAGCTTACTTAATGCCATTTATTGAGGCTGAGAAACTTTTAAGTGGCGATACAACAGCCAAAGGCAAAATATTGTTAGCTACGGTAAAAGGCGATGTTCACGATATTGGTAAAAATATTGTTGGTGTTGTGCTTGCTTGCAATAATTATGATATTATCGATCTGGGAGTTATGACCCCGGTCGAAAAAATCATCGAAATAGCAATTAAAGAGAACGTGGATATTGTTGGATTAAGCGGATTAATCACTCCATCGCTCGACGAGATGATACATGTGGCTGGGGAAATGAATAGAAATAAACTTTCAATTCCTTTGTTAATAGGAGGAGCCACAACATCCAAAATCCATACAGCACTTAAAATTGCTCCTGAATATTTTGCTCCGGTTGTTCATGTAAAAGATGCCTCAAAAAGCGTGGGTGTTGTGAATAGCCTGTTATCTGAAAACCTGAAACATATATTTGTAAGGGAACTAAAAATTGATTACGAAAAATCTATTAAAAAATACCTCGAAACCAAATCAGGAACCAAATACATTAGCTTAGAAGAAGCCAGGAAAAATAAATTGCAGATTGACTGGAATCAGTTTGAAACCAAAAAACCTGTATTTGTTGGTAATAAAGTGTTAGAGAATTTTCCGTTGAGGCAAATTGCAAAATATATCGATTGGACATTTTTCTTTCATCAATGGGATATTCCCGGTAAGTATCCAAAGATTTTTGAAGATCCGATAAAGGGAACTGAAGCCAAAAAGCTTTTCGATGATGCACAGATTTTGCTGGAAAAGATAATTCAGAAAAGTATGCTCAAAGCCAATGCGGTTTTTGGTTTTTATCAGGCAAATTCAGAATCTGATGACTTGAAAGTGTATTCTGAAAATGGAAAAGAGGTTGTTACAATCTTCCCGTTTTTACGAAATCAGAATGCAAAAACTGACAATGAACAAAACCTATGTCTTACCGATTTTATTGCACCAAAAGAATCGGGTAAAAAGGATTACATTGGAATGTTTGCTGTAACAGCCGGACTCGAGGCCGAAAAATGGGTTGAGCAGTTTAAAAGCGAAGGGAACGATTACGATGCCATCATGCTAAAAATTCTGGCTGACAGATTAGCAGAGGCATTTACCGAGTTAATACATGAGAAAGTACGCAAGGAATATTGGGCGTATGCAACATTCGAAAAATCAACCCAGGACGATTTGTTGCATGAGCGTTACCAAGGAATTCGACCGGCAATTGGCTATCCATCATTACCAGATCATACACTAAAAAGAGATTTGTTCAGGATGTTGGATGCCGAAAAGCAAGCAGGAATAACGTTGACAGAAAACAATATGATGTATCCGCAGGCATCGTTATGTGGTTTTTTTATTGCTCATCCTGAATCGAAATATTTTAATGTGCAAAGTATTTCAAAAGATCAGCTTGAGGAGTATGCACAACGTTCAAATATCAGTATTGAAGAAGCCGAAAAACGATTGTCTCAAAATTTAAATTATAAATAAATGCTTTCTGTAAATTCAAAATTAAATCATCCAATTTATCATGGTGCCAAGGCTAAAACACTTAGCAAAGCGCATGATCTTAGGCTCGATATGACTCCGATGGAAAGAGTACTATGGAATGAATTAAGGAATAAAAAAGTGTTGGGTTATCGATTTCGTCGCCAACATGCAATAAGTCAATTTATAGTTGATTTTTACTGTCATGAAGCAAAATTGGTAATCGAAGTTGATGGCGGTTATCATACTATTTCTGATCAGAAAGAATATGATGCGGGAAGAACCGCCGAGTTAGAAAATCTTGGTCTTAAGGTAATACGATTTACAAATCAGGAAGTAGAGTTCGAAGTAAAAAAAGTAATAAACGAAATAAAAAATTATTTGCAACATTTTGCCCCACCTAAATCCTCCCCAGAGGGGAGGACTTAGTACAATTGTGGGAGATCGAATTGTTTACCCTTCCCCTGTGGGGAAGGGAAGGGATGGGGCAAAATAGTGCAGTAAAACAAAAAATTATGAAAGTAATCGACAAAATAAAAAACTCAAAAAAACCATTGTTCACTTTTGAATTGTTACCTCCGCTAAAAGGTCATACTATTCAGGAGATTTACAACACCATTGATCCGTTGATTGAATTCAACCCGGCATATATAAACATTACCTATCATCAGCAGGAGGTGATTTATAAAACCCGACCTGATGGATTAATGGAAAAACGGGTTATTCGTAAACGCCCGGGAACAGTTGCTATTGCTGCTGCAATTCAGAATAAATATAAAATTACGGTTGTTCCTCACATGATCTGTGGTGGTTTTACAAAAGAAGAAACAGAAGATGCGCTTATCGATTTTCAATTTTTAGGAATTGATAACTTGCTGGCACTTCGTGGAGATCCTCCAAAAGGAGCCAGGCAGTTTGTTGCCGAACTTGGAGGTCATAGCCATTCGAGTGAACTTATAGAGCAAATTATGAACCTGAATAAAGGAATCTATTTAAACGAGGATTTAGCTGATGCCATGCCAACAGATTTCTCAGTTGGTATTGCAGGCTATCCTGAAAAGCATGTTGAGGCTCCGAATATCGAATCTGACCTTGAATATCTTAAATTAAAAGTGGATAAAGGTGCAGATTATATTGTTACTCAATTGTTTTATGATAATCAAATCTTTTATAGTTTCGTTGATAAATGCCGAAAAATTGGAATTGATGTGCCTATTATACCTGGAATTAAACCTGTATCTACATTGAATGATATTTCATTGTTACCACAGACATTCCATATTGATTTGCCCAACGATTTGGTTCGCGAAATTAAAAAATGTAAATCGAATAAGGAGGTTAGGGTAGTTGGTGTTGAATGGGCAATTGAGCAATCGAAACAACTAATTAAATATGGCGCTCCCGGAATCCATTATTACACCTTGGATCAATCTGATAATGTTAAAAAAATTGCTTCCACCATATTTTAATTGATGTTTTAAAATAAAGAGCATTTTTACCATTGCGTGTCCTAACAGGTTTTTTGCCTTGTTCAGCATTTTTAATGACACGCTTTTTTGATTACGAATCTATTTCTACAAACATTTCATCGCTATGCGATAATAGTTACATAGACACTTATATCTGGTTGTTATAAGAGTTCCGTAGGAACGAAATATTTGTAGAAACGATGATTGAGGAAAAAAAGCGCACCAACTACAAATCCTGTATAATGTAATTAAGACCTTTGGTGCGCAATTAAAGAAACAAGAACAGGAGGAAAAAAGCATTTGCCATTGCCTGGAATCTAAAAATTGAAGATAATCTGGGGTAAATAATAATCAGGTTAGTTTATCAATTAATAAGCAAAACATAACAAGAAACCAGCAACAAGAAACACGAAAGAGTTTTTATATAGAAGGTTACTATTTGTTTACTGCCAGTTTTGCAATTATTCGCTATTATTCAATATCTTTGCACAACCAAAATCAAAAAATTGAGTTTGAGTTGAATAGATAATTGAGTGTTAGTTTATGGATCATATTAGAAATTTTTGCATTATTGCACATATCGATCATGGCAAGAGTACATTAGCCGATCGTTTGCTTCAAGCTACCGGTTCGGTTTCCGATCGCGATTATCAGGATCAGATGCTAGATGATATGGATCTGGAGCGCGAGCGTGGAATAACGATTAAAAGTCATGCTGTACAAATGGATTATGAGCTTAATGGTAGAAAATATGTTCTTAATCTTATTGATACTCCGGGACATGTCGATTTTTCTTACGAAGTATCACGATCAATTGCAGCCTGCGAAGGTGCATTACTAATTGTTGATGCTACTCAAGGTGTGCAAGCTCAAACTATCTCGAATGTGTTTCACGCAATAGAACACGATCTTGAAATTATTCCAATTCTGAACAAAATGGATATGGATGCTGCCATGCCAGAAGAGGTTAAAGATCAGATTGTTGAACTTATAGGATGTAAGCGCGAAACGATTATCGAGGCTAGTGGAAAAACAGGTTTGGGAGTTAATGAAATTCTCGAACGAATTATATCTGATGTTCCTGCACCAAAAGGCGATCCTAATGCCCCATTACAAGCCCTGATTTTTGATTCTGTTTTTAACTCTTATCGAGGAATAGAGGCTTATTTTAAAATTAAAAATGGAACTCTCAAAAAAGGCGATCATGTTAAGTTTGTCGCCACCGGTAAAGATTACTATGCTGATGAAATAGGCTTTTTAAAGCTAAAGCAATTTCCAAAAAACGAATTGAGATCGGGTGATGTGGGTTATATTATTTCGGGAATTAAAACATCACGCGAAGTAAAAGTGGGTGATACCATTACTCATTATGACAGACCTTGCGAAAAAGCAATTGAAGGGTTTGAGTTAGTAAAACCAATGGTTTTTGCTGGTATTTATCCTGTCGATGCCGATGATTACGAGGATCTGCGAGCATCAATGGAAAAGCTCCAGCTTAACGATGCTTCCTTAACATTCGAACCTGAATCATCAGCTGCGCTTGGATTTGGTTTTCGTTGTGGATTCCTAGGTTTACTGCATATGGAAATTATTCAGGAACGCCTCGATCGCGAGTTCGACATGGATGTTATTACTACTGTTCCAAACGTTTCATATAAAGTACACACAACAAAGCAAGGTATTGTCGAAGTGCATAACCCATCTGGTTTGCCTGAATTAAACTATATCGATCATATCGAAGAACCATATATTCATGCTCAGGTAATTTCAAAGACAGACTTTCTGGGACAAATCATGAAGCTTTGTATTGATAAACGTGGGGTATTAAAAAATCAACACTATTTGCCCAATAACCGTGTTGAAGTTACTTTTGATATGCCTTTGGCTGAAATCGTTTTCGATTTTTACGATAAGCTAAAAAGTATTTCTAAAGGATACGCATCATTTGATTATCATATTACTGGATTTAAACAAGCAAACCTGGTTCGCCTCGATATCTTATTAAACGGAGAAATGGTTGATGCTTTATCAACATTAATTCATCGCGATAATGCCTATGATTTTGGCCGTAGAATGTGCGAAAAACTAAGAGAGCTTATTCCTCGCCAACAGTTCGATATTGCTATTCAGGCTGCCATTGGTGCCAAAATTATTGCTCGCGAAACAATTAAGGCAGTTCGAAAAGACGTTACAGCAAAATGCTATGGTGGTGATATAACTCGTAAACGTAAACTGTTGGAAAAGCAGAAGAAAGGTAAAAAGCGTATGCGTCAGGTTGGTAATGTAGAAGTGCCACAACAAGCGTTTTTGGCAGTACTTAAGTTAGATTAATAAATTAATATATAACATTTTAGCCATCTTTAAAGGATGGCTTTTTTGTTTGACAAAGAACTTTTTTTACCTTTACATTTGATAAATCCACTGAAATGGAGATTAGAAACGAAAAAATAAGAACTGCATCATGGGTCGGAATAGTTGGTAATACATTATTAGCTATCGTAAAAATTGTTGTAGGCATTATTTCTGGAAGCATGGCGGTGATTGGCGATGGTATTGATACTGCAACCGATATACTTACCTATTTTATTACGCTCATAGCAGCACGAATAATGAACAAACCCCCAAATTATAAGTTTCCATACGGATATAGTCGTGCCGAGGCTGTAGCTACTAAAGTGTTAAGTTTTATAATCTTCTTTGCCGGAGCTCAATTATTTCTTACTACACTTATTCGTTTAATTAAAAACGAGTCGCTCGAAATTCCAACTCTGCTTGCAATTTATGTTACCATTTTTTCAATTGTTTCGAAAGCTGCAATGGCTTACTATCAATTTAAAGTAGGAAGAAAAATCCAGAGTAATATGCTAATTGCCAATGCCAAAAATATGCGAAACGATATTCTGCTTTCATCATCTGTTTTGGTTGGATTATTTTTTACCCAAATTCTTAAAATGCCAGTTCTCGATTTGGTAACAGCCTTATTAGTTAGTATTTGGATTATGAAAGTTGCATTTGGTATATTTATGGAAACAAGCAGAGAGTTAATGGATGGAATTGATGATGAATCATTGTACTATAAAATATTTGATGCTGTTGAAGAAGTAATTGGAGCATCAAATCCACATAAAGTGCGAATCCGACGACATTCAAATATGTACACTATTGCTTTGGATGTTGAAGTTGATGGCTCAAAAACTATTTTCGAAGGGCATAAAATTGCAAAAGAAGTTGAAACCAATATAAAAGTGCGCATTGAAAATGTTTATGATGTAATGGTTCATACTGAACCTACAGGAAATATAGAGAAGGAAAAATTTGGACTTTCTCGCAAAAATATTGATGACGAATGTAAAAAGAAAAAAAATGCAAAATAAATATCAAAAACCAACTGGATCATATATTAGCTTTATGAGTAATAAAGTTAAATCTACTGGCGGAATAAACTTTGCACAAGGAATTCCCGGATTTGATCCACCTAAAGAATTAACCGATATTTTGAGCTCAATTGCTGGAAACAAAATACATCAATATGCACCAGGAAATGGGAATGATGAATTGCTAAACCTTTTGGTAAAAAAGCATCATAAACAATTCCCATTTACTAAAGATGATTTTTTAATTGTGCAAGGCGCAACCGAAGCTTTGTCATTAATTTTTACCTATTTAAATAACGAAATAAACGGGTCTTTTTCTGCACTGGCATTTGATCCCGTTTACGAAAGCTATAAGTACTTGCCCGGCATCTTTAATAAAAAATTTGTTTCATTTTCTTTCGAGAAAAATGGATCAGTCGATTTTAAATGGCTGCGCGAAGTTTGCGAAACACAAAATGTACATATTATTTTTGTAGCATCACCCGGAAACCCATACGGTAAAATATGGAGTAAAAAGGATATGCAGGAACTGGTTAAATTGAGTAATGAACTTGAGATATATCTCATTATTGATGCCGTTTATCAGGAATTATATTTTGATACGAAACCGTATATTCCCATCGAAAATTTCAATCAGTATATATTTTATGTAAATAGTTTTTCGAAAACATTTTCGATAACTGGTTGGCGTGTTGGTTACCTGGCGGCACATCAAGAACATATGCAAAAAATAAAATCTATTCACGATTATATTGGTTTGTGTGCTCCATCGGTTTTGCAGGAAGCAATTGTTCAGTATTGCAAAAAATTCAATTTTGGCGAAAAATATATCCAGTCAATACGCGACCGATTAACAGAGAACTATTTGTTGGTTTCGACAGAACTGACAAAACTCGGTTTTACAATTCCGAAAATTAAAGGGGGATATTTTGTTTGGGCCGAATTACCCGATGAGGTGTATGATGGATTTAAATTTGCAATCGATTTGTACGATGAACAGAAAGTTGCTGTAATCCCGGGTGAGCATTTCTCAGATAAAGCAAAAGGTTTTGTTCGGATAAATATAGCACGCGAAAAAGCAGAAATAATCGAAGGGCTTGAAAGGATTAAGTTATTTTTTGCCGAAGCTTAAATCTGCTGATTTTCTGTTATATTAAATCCTGTTTCGCGCAAATCATTCCAAAAATTGGGATATGATTTGGAAACTACTTCCGGATTTGAGATTCGTAAGCTTCCCATTTTTATTGCCAATGGGGTAAAAGCCAATGCCATTCGGTGATCATGATAAGTTTCAATAGTAATTTCTTCAGAAGGATTAATTGATTCATTCCCAATCCAATTTAAGCAATTGGTGTTTTCTTTTTGCAAATGAATATCAAACTTTTGTAACTCAGTAATTAAGGCTTGTAATCGATCTGTTTCTTTAATCGATAGATTATCAAGACCTGTTAATCTGAAAGGAATATTTTTAGCTACTAAGGTAACAGCTAATGTTTGAGCTAAATCAGGGCAATTTGAAAAATCATACTCAAAGTATTTACAAACAGTTGGTATTGAATTTAGAATGATGCCCGAGTTAGTATATTTTGTTCCAACACCCAGATTCTCAAAAAGTTCGGGTAAAATAGAATCTCCTTGCAAACTTTCGTGTTGTAGTCCGATTAATTCTATGGTTGAATTTTCGCACAATGAAACAATTTCGAACCAGTAAGAGGCTGATGACCAATCCGATTCAATACTTATATCCTTTGGAACATATTGTCCCTGGTTTACATGAATGGTTTTGTTATCCCAAACAATGTTAATTCCATACATTTCCATCAGTCTGATAGTCATCATAATATAGTCTTTCGATAAGATTTTATTTTCTATCGTAAGACTGAAACGGCCTTCAAGGTATGGTGCAATCAATAATAAAGCAGTAATAAACTGACTGCTTATATCACCTCTAATGGTAACCGGTCTCGCTTTCAATTTTTTGCCCTCAATTTTTATAGGCGGAAATTTTACTTGCTCTAAATAGTGAATATCTGCTCCAAATAACTGTAATATAGAAACAAGTTCATCAACTGGTCTTTGTTTCATTCTTGCTGATCCGGTGAGTATTCTTTTTCCTGGTAAAAGCGAAAAATAAGCTGTAAGAAATCGCATCGATGTTCCTGCTGCACCAATATCAAAAGTTTCTTTATTGATATTTTTTAAAGCATCAATTAAAACCATGGTGTCATCACTGGTTGAGATGTTACGTATTTTAAAATCTACAGGACATAATGCCTGAATAATCAACATCCTGTTCGAGATGCTTTTTGATGCTGGCAAAGAAATAACCCCATTTATTTTAGAGTTTTTTACACTTATTTCATAAATCATGTGGCCAACGTTTTTTTATACCAGTTTAATGCATCTAAAATCTCATTATCAGTGCACGAGATATTAATTAATACATTTCCAAAATTGCTTAATAATGTAAAATTGATTAATGAGTTTTTATTCTTTTTATCATGTTTAATCAGTTGTAGTAATTGTTCATCGTCTGCTGAACTTATTGGTAGTTTGCCGAATAATCTGCCCAAGTATTCTACCACCTTATTGATTTCTTTTTCACTAAATCCACATTTTTTATGCGATAAGTACAATTCGCAAATCATTCCGTGAGCAACTGCTTTACCATGAGATATTTCGTTTGGAGTTCCCATAAAAAGACTCTCGAAAGCGTGACCGAAAGTATGGCCAAAATTTAGGGCTTTGCGAATTCCTTTTTCAAGAGGATCTTGTTCTACAAAATGTACTTTAATCTGTATTGATCGCGCTATTAGTTTATTAAGAGATTCGTAATCAAGACCTTCTATTCGGTGTGATTTTATATTTTCCCAATCAGCTTTGCTATAAATTAATGCATGCTTAATCATTTCGGCCCAACCCGAATAAATGGCATCTTTATCAAGCGATTTTAGAAATATACTATTGATAATAACTGCATCGGGATGACTAAAAGTGCCAATTTCATTTTTTAATTGTAAAAAGTTAAAACCCGTTTTTCCGCCTACCGAGGCATCTACTTGCGAAAGCAATGTAGTTGGAATATTAATAAACGGAATGCCTCTTTTAAAAGTCGATGCAATAAAACCTCCCAAATCAACAATAATTCCACCTCCGAGGTTAATCAACAAAGAGTTTCTGTCGGCCCCATTCTTACTCAATATTTCCCATGCTTTTTGAACCGATTGTACCGATTTGTTTAGTTCACCGCTACTAATTTCAATTATCTCGGCATCATTGATTAAATTACCTTTCTTTAAAATTGGCAAACAATGAATTTTCGTATTTTCATCAACTAAAACAAAAAGCTTGCTTGGCTTTATGTTGTCCAGAATTTTGGCTAGAAAAAGATTAATGTCAGAGGAAATGTAAATAGCTGAAAAGGGATTAACAAATTGCATAAATGATTTTTAATAATACGTAAAAGTATTCAACACAAGTTTAGATAGCAAATTTGATAAATATTATTTTTAAATTTAATGCAATTCATCATTTGTTGCGTATATTTGCCAAATAACTGATATATAAACAAATAAGATCTATGACATTTAATAATAGCCCAAGAATAGTTCAGTATAACATTGTTCAGTTTGTTACTTTGCTTGTTTATGCTACATTAATGTTAATATTGATTTTTACTACCACAATCGATTTTTTGTTTAAGGATGTAAATAAAGTATCGATAGCTATCTTGCTATCCATCTTGTATTTATGTTTTCTAATGTATAATTATATAATCGACTACAATTTTATTTCGTTTTCTGATGAGGATGGTAAATTTGTAATTCATTATATATCAATACGACCATTGAATAAAAAACGAAAAGCGATAGAAATTCTTAAAAGCAAGTTTGCAGGATATAAAATAGAAAACTCTTTTTTTGGTAAAAAAAAAGAAATTATTTTTTCAGTTAAAACTCAACACGGTGAAGCAAAATATCCTCCTCTAAATATCTCGGCACTAAATAAAAACCAAATTTATTTGCTTACCAATTCATTAAAACAACTACGCTAAATTAAATCTTCAGGTGTTTATTTTGTAAATGAAATTTGATTCGCATTTTAAGTTTTAAAATGTGTTATTAATCATGTTTAATACTGATTTTTTTCTTGTATTATTTAAATATTAAAAGTTATTTTTGCCAAAATCTTTACAATGAGTTTATAGTAATTTAATGTTCAATAACTAAATACAATAAAACATGAACGTAGATAAATTAATGATCGAGCTTGAGAAAAAGCATCCAGGAGAAGCAGAATATCTTCAAGCCGTTAGAGAAGTACTTGAATCAATTGAGGAAGTTTACAATCAGAATCCTCAATTCGAAACCGCAGGTATTATCGAAAGAATCGTTGAACCTGATCGTATCTTAACTTTTAAGGTGCCCTGGATTGATGATAATGGTAAAGTACAAGTAAATCTTGGTTACCGTGTTCAGTTTAACAACGCTATTGGTCCTTATAAAGGTGGTTTGCGTTTTCACCCAAGCGTTAACTTAAGTATTTTAAAATTCTTAGGTTTCGAACAAATTTTCAAAAACTCTCTTACAACATTACCTATGGGTGGTGGTAAAGGTGGTTCTGATTTCAATCCAAAAGGAAAATCAGATCATGAAGTAATGCGTTTTTGTCAGGCATTTATGACTGAACTTTGGCAACTTATTGGTCCCGAAACCGATGTACCTGCTGGAGATATAGGTGTTGGTGGCCGCGAAATAGGTTACATGTACGGAATGTATAAAAAACTTGCAAAAGAAAATACTGGAGTATTAACTGGTAAAGGCTTAAACTGGGGTGGTAGTTTAGTTCGTCCCGAAGCTACTGGTTTTGGTGGTATTTATTTTGTTGATGAAATGTTAAAAGCAAAAGGAATGAGCCTTAAAGGCAAAGTAGTTGCTATTTCTGGTTTTGGTAACGTGGCTTGGGGTGCTGCTTTAAAAGCAACTGAACTTGGAGCTAAGGTTGTTACTGTTTCTGGTCCCGATGGTTATATATATGATGAAGCTGGTATTTCTGGCGAAAAAATAGATTACTTATTAGATTTAAGAGCTTCAAACAACGACGTTGTGGCTCCTTACGCTGATAAATTCAAAGGATCTAAATTCTTTGCTGGTAAACGTCCTTGGGAAGTAAAATGCGATATCGCTCTTCCTTGTGCAACACAAAACGAATTAAATGGTGACGACGCTAAGAAATTAGTTGCTAATGGCTGTATCCTTGTTGCTGAAATTTCGAATATGGGTTGTACTCCAGAAGCTGTTGAAGTATTCCATTCTAAAAAATTAATGTTTGGCCCAGGTAAAGCAGTTAATGCTGGTGGTGTTGCTACTTCAGGTCTCGAAATGTCACAAAATTCAATGAAATTAAATTGGGGTCGTGAAGAAGTTGATCAAAAATTACTTCAAATTATGAAAAACATTCACGAAGCTTGCGTTAAAAACGGAAAAGAAAAAGACGGGTACATTAACTATGTTAAAGGTGCTAACGTAGCTGGTTTCTTGAAAGTTGCAAATGCTATGCTTGACCAAGGCGTTATTTAATTTCTTTCATTTTAGTTTTTAGTTTGCCTGACTCATGCCTGTCGGCAGATAAGGTAGTCAGGTTTGTAATTTATGTTTATGAGAGGTAGTCTTCGGATTACCTCTTTTTTTATTGTAAAAATTTACATATTTTCATCATACAATAATTAGCCATGAATAACGAGTTAAAATACAGAATCGCGCTTAGTCTTATTCCTAAAATCGGACATGTTACTGCTAAAAAGCTTATTGCATATGTAGGAAGTATCGAAGGAATATTTTCAGAATCTAAAAAAGGATTACTTAAAATACCAGGTATAGGCGAAATACTTGCTGATAGCATTGTAAAAGCTAATGTTCTGGATATTGCTGAAGAGGAAATAGAATTTATTAATAAAAAAAAGATAAACGTGTTTTTTTACCTCGATAAAGATTATCCCGAGAGACTTAAACATTGCGATGATGCGCCACTACTGCTTTACGTTCTTGGAAACTCAGATATGAATTGGCCAAAGGTTATAAGTATTGTAGGTACGCGTAAAGCGACCAGCGATGGAGTTGCTTTTTGCAATAAACTTATAAAAGATCTTGCCGAAAGGGGTCACGATCCTGTAATTGTGAGTGGATTAGCATATGGTATCGATGCAGCTGCCCATGGAGCAGCCTTGGAAAATAACCTTAAAACATTTGCCGTTCTTGGTCATGGTCTGGATATTATTTATCCGGCTTCACACAAACCCTTAGCCAATAAAATTTTGGATAAGGGCTTGTTAATCACTGATTTTACTAGTAAAACAATTCGAGATAAGAATAACTTTATTAAACGAAACAGAATAATTGCCGGCATGAGCGATGCTACAATTGTTGTTGAGTCTGGCGAAAAGGGAGGATCGTTAATTACAGCAGATCTTGCCAATTCATATAATCGTGATGTGTTTGCTGTACCTGGAAGAATTTCTGATGAACATTCGAGAGGTTGTAACCAACTCATAAAATCAAATAAAGCTGCTTTGCTCGAAAATGTCGAAGATCTGGAGTATTTACTTGGGTGGGAAATGCAAAAAAACGTTGAGCCTATTCAGAGGAGTATGTTTCAAGATCTTTCTGATGATGAAAAGGTTATTCTGTCTATACTTAAAAATGATAATGAGCTATCAATCGATTTAATTTGTTTAAAAGCATCAATGCCTACTAGCAAAGTTTCCCCTATATTGTTGAACCTGGAGTTTACCGGAATGGTAAAAACTCTGCCAGGAAAGAAGTACAAGCTAATTTCCCCAATATATTTATGATAAATGTCATGGAATGTTTAATAACATATATTGATGAATCGATTAATTTTAATCATGTTCAAGTGTATCGATATTGAATTTTAGATTCTTAGGTTAAAAAACACAATGTTTCCAAATTGTGCTGTTATTGTTTTTTTTTAAGTTTGTTTGTATATAAACCACAAATTACAAACTAAAACTAAACGAATTATGGATCCAAGAGTAGAACAATTCATGGCTAAAATTATTGCCAAAAACCCAAATGAAAAAGAATTTCATCAGGCAGTGCAAGAAGTAGCCGAATCTCTCATTCCTTTTATTGAGGAAAATCCCAAGTATAAACATGCTAAAATTCTCGAAAGAATGGCCGAGCCTGAACGAACAATTCTGTTCAGAATACCATGGCTCGATGATAAGGGTGAGATTCAGATTAATAAAGGTTATAGAATAGAAATGAATAGTGCAATTGGGCCTTATAAGGGCGGTATGCGGTTTCACCCTACTGTTAATTTAGGGATTTTAAAATTTCTTGCCTTCGAACAGGTTTTGAAAAATAGCCTTACCACATTGCCTATGGGTGGAGGTAAAGGTGGCTCTGACTTTGATCCCAAAGGAAAATCAGATAACGAGGTAATGCGTTTCTGCCAAAGCTTAATGACAGAATTATTCCGTCATATAGGCCACAATACAGATGTTCCGGCTGGTGATATTGGTGTTGGTGGTCGTGAAATTGGTTATATGTTTGGTCAATATAAAAGATTAAAAAATGAATTTACTGGTGTTCTTACTGGTAAAGGAATAAGCTATGGAGGAAGTTTAGTTCGCCCAGAAGCTACTGGTTATGGTAATGTATATTTCGCACAAGAAATGCTTAAAACCCGCGGCGAAAGTTTTAAAGGGAAAACAGTTGTTGTTTCTGGTTCTGGTAATGTTTCTCAGTTTGCTGTTGAGAAAGTTACCGAATTAGGTGGTAAAGTTGTTACTATGTCCGATTCTTCTGGATTTATTCACGACCCAAGCGGAATTACAAAAGAAAAACTTGCCTATGTTATGGATCTTAAAAATGTTAAACGCGGAAGAATAAAAGAATATGCCGAGAAGTACGGGGTTGAGTATTATGAAAACAAACGCCCATGGGGAATTAAGTGCGATGTTGCTTTGCCTTGTGCAACCCAAAATGAAATTGAAATTGCAGATGCTAAAACTTTAATTTCTAATGGATGTTTCTGTGTTTCTGAAGGAGCCAATATGCCTTCAACCCCTGATGCTGTTGAAGTATTTATCGAAAAGAAAATTCTTTATGGACCTGGAAAAGCTGCAAATGCAGGTGGTGTTGCTACCTCAGGTTTAGAAATGACCCAAAACTCAATGCGTTTACCTTGGTCTCGTGAAGAAGTAGATCAACGACTGCATCAAATTATGATTAATATTCACCAAACTTGTGTTAAATGGGGAAAACAAGATGATGGATATATTAATTATGTGAATGGAGCAAATGTTGGTGGATTTGTAAAAGTTGCTGAAGCAATGCTTGCTCAAGGTTGTGTTTAAAATTGTTATATAATTTTTTACAGAGGAACGATTTTCGTTCCTCTTTTTTATAGGGTAAAAACAATTAATCGCATCATATTATTATATACCTTTTATTTTATAAGTTTGCATACTAA
>JBFXEQ010000050.1:0-22468 GCA_050179935.1 Bacteroidales bacterium
TTTTTATTAGCCTTAACAGTGGCACATCTATTATACCCCTAAGATAAAAAAGAAACGATAAACTTCACTATTTCAAAGAACTATTTACTAACTTTATTTCTTATTTTTCTTAACTAAACGACATTGTATGGTATTAGGTAAAAAATATATTTTAATTTTAATCTTATTTTTATTAAGCAGTTATAAATTATTCGCTGCACCTTTAATTCAGGAAAATAGAACCTTGAATAAAGAGATTTTACTTATTGAAAAAAACTTAGAGCTCATTTTACAAGAACCTTATCAGAGTAGCGATAGCATAAAAACCCTTACTCTTGAAACACTCAATCTCTCTAAAGAAATAAATTATAGCAAGGGTATTATAAATTGCTATTATCAATTGGGGCATTATTTTCAATTAAGAAGCCAGTACGATAGTGCTTTATACTATTACCTGCCAGGATTAGAGGTTGCAATGATAAATAAAAGCGAAATGGTTACTCCCTTTTTCGTTGGAATTGCTAATATTTATTGGGATACAGGTGATTATAGCCAAGGATTAGAAATCACTTTTAAAGTAAAACAATATCTAGAGTCGGAAGGTTTAATTAATTCGAGATATGAGGTTTTTAATTATGCTGGTCTTTATTTCGAAGGAATTCTTGAATACTCAGATGCATTAGAAAATTTTCGGAAAGGCTTAAATATAGCCATACAAAGTGGACAAATGGGCTACGCAGGAATTATATTTGCCAATATGGGCCGTGTTTATAATAAATTAATGAAGTACGATAGCTCTATAATTTATTTTAAAAAAGGAATAGCCCTCGAAATAGAGAATAAACTAATTAGAAATGCCGGGAGATCTTATTCAACCCTAGCCACTGTTTATGCAAATATGAACCAGATGGATTTAGCAAAATCATATCTTGAAAAAGCCATAGAACTTAATAATATTGCAAAAGACAGTACTGGCCTGGTAAGAACATATATTGCATATGGCCGATTTTATAACATACAAAACGATTTTAAAAATAGCATCCGGATATTAAATGATGCTGTACCAATTGCCCTAAAATTTAATAATAAATCCGAGCTTGTTGATATTTATAATATGCTGGCACTTGGAAATAATAAATTAGGTAATTACCAAGAATCAAATAACTTTTATTCAAAATATGTTGAGGCATACCAACAAGTATTTGATATTAAAAAAATAAATCAAGTAAGTGCCCTTGAAAACAGGTTGAAAATAACACAAAAGGAAAATGAAATAAATCTGTTAAAAATTGAAAAACAAAGATCAGTTACTATATATCTGCTTATAATTACTGTTTTGTTACTCATTATAAGCGTTTCGGCGATAGTTTTTATAGTTAATTACAGAAGAACTAACAAAAAACTGATCTCCCAAAATAAAAAGATATCTGAACAAAATGATAATCTAGAAGAACTGAACAAACAACTTATACTTGCAGAACAAAATGTTAGTATAGCAGATGAGTTAAAGACAAATTTTATTAATATTCTGTCGCACGAAATACGAACCCCCTTAAACGGCATTGTTGGATTTTCGTCGTTAATGGTTGATGTTGAAATTTCTAATCAAGAGAAAATTGAAGCAGCGAATATTATTAAGAAAAATAGTGACGAACTAATCTCAACTATAGAAGGATTAGTTGATTTATCGCTCATAAACTCAAATCAATTATTTATTTATAAAGAAACCTTTGATATTTATTTCTTTATGAATAATTTAAAAGATGATTACCTAGCTATAAAAAACAGTTTATCGAAAGATCAGTTAAGCTTAACCTTTGTCCCTGATTCGAGATACTCAACATTTTTAATTAAAACCGATAATCATTTACTAAAAAAAATATTATTTAAACTATTAAGTAATGCCATAAAATTTACCAATAAAGGAAAGATTGAATATGGCTTCACTATTTCGGATGGTTATATTCAATTTTATATTTTGGATACCGGAATTGGAATACCGAAAGAGTATGGTGATTCAATCTTTAATCAATTTGAAAAGGGCAAAAACATACCAAAAAACTCAGGAGGGTTAGGCATTAGCTTAACACTGGCAAAAAAATATCTGGAATTACTAAACGGAAAAATTTGGTACGATTCTGTTGTTAACAAAGGAACTAAATTTTATTTTGAACTACCTATTCATTAATAATCTCCATGAATAAAAAAGAACGATTTGAAAAGATAATTGAGTATTTTAAAACAAATCAACCCATAGCAGAAACTGAACTTGATTATAAAACTCCATTCGAATTAATTGTTGCTGTAATTTTAAGTGCACAATGTACCGATAAAAGAGTTAATTTGATTACACCCTCATTATTAGAGAGATTTCCAACGGCTTACGAAATGGCCCAGGCATCGGTTGATGAAGTATTTTCGTATATTAAAAGCTGCTCGTACCCAAATAATAAAGCAAAACATTTAGTAGGAATGGCCAAAATGCTCGTTGAGAAGTTTAATGAAATTGTACCAGATAGTATTGATGAACTTCAAAAATTGCCTGGTGTAGGACGTAAAACGGCTAATGTAATTGCCTCGGTAGTTTATAATAAACCTGCTCTGGCTGTTGATACACATGTATTCAGAGTTTCAAAACGAATTGGTTTGACCACCAATGCAAAAAATCCATTGGAAACGGAAAAACAATTAGTGAAATATATACCGGAAGAGCTTATTCCTATAGCACATCACTGGTTAATCCTTCATGGCCGGTATATTTGCATTGCTCGTAAACCCAAGTGTGAAAGTTGTGGAATTTCGATGTACTGCAAATACTTTTCAGAGAAAATTTAAATACAAAGATTAGTTAAATTTACTCTAACTTTTATCTTTTATCTTGTTTCACTTAATCCCAACTAAAAATAATCTCCGAAACCTGATCTCCTCTAGTTAAAGCTTTTCGTAAAACATATTTTGGATTCTTGCAATTAGTAAGTTCCAGAGCTTTTTGGCACCAAGCACCAATTCTGTATTCTAGTGCTGGATTTATTAAAGAGAACTTCGATATAGTTAAAACAACCGATTTGCTTCCATTTTCAGCTACACTTATTTCGCAAGGTTGATAATAAGTAGTCATTATTTTGGTAGCACGTTTCATTAAAAACTGAGGCGAAGCAACTAAAAGGAAAACCTTATAAACACCTTTTAATGCATAATCAGCATTAAATCGGCCCAACGCTTCGCCGGCTGTTTTTGCATCACCCTTATAAAACATTTCAATAATCTTTTCGACAGGTTTGATATAGGCTTCATCTATGGGAAACCAATCTGTAAACTCAGTATTGCCTGTATAAAGCTATTTAGATTTCTGAGGTAACGAATTAATCCAATTTGAATATCCCTGGGGAAAATTCAGTTTTACAAATTCTTTGGTAGTTTTTATACCTGTACCTTTTACTTGCATGATATTGTGTATTATTTACAATTATATTTTTCAAATATACAATGTTGTAATTGACAAATGTAGCAAGTATAAATAAAATAAGCAGGAATTAATCCTGCTTATTCTTTACATCATGAAATCTTTATTTCGCGTTTTGGTTTCTCTTTAGCCTCGTCACGCTTTGGTATCGAAATACTTAAAATTCCGTCTTTGTGCTTTGCCGAAATTTTATCCTGATTAACAGTTTCGGGAAAGCTAAAAGTTCGCTGGAATGAGCTGTAGCTGAACTCACGACGAACATATTTTTCTTTTTCATCCAGATTTTTTGTTTCTTTTTCAGAAGAAATCAAAAGTACATTATTATGTACATCGATTTTAAAATCTTCTTTTGTCAAACCCGGAGCAGCCACATCGATTCGGAATTCTTCGGCATTCTCAATTACATTAACTTCAGGAATGCTTCTATTAGCTGAATTATCAAAAATATCAGCTAAAAAATCTTTACCAAAAATCTCATCCTCGAAGCTTGGTAAAAAACGTTTGTTTCTTAACATAGGTATCATAGCTTTGTCCTCCATTAATTTGGTTAAACATTGTTTTCTAACAGTTAATTTTCAAAATAAATACCAAACCACAGAATGCGTCAAAATGTCTTAAACAGAAGGTTACAAAAGAATTTTTGGCATAGAAACCACGGTAAAAATGACAAAACTTCGCTTATATTTTGATCTATGATTAGTTATAACTACTGATGCGCTAAAATTTAGTCACTAAATAAGTTTTTTTGTTCTTTTACATTTTGATTGGGTTGATATTCTATGAGTAATCTCGTAAAGAGGTTTTATCAAATACTTTGGAAATGAATTAACCCTTGCAGGAGAATACATTGATACAACAACAAGCATTATTGGTGTAGATAGTATTGTTTACTTGACATTAACGGTTAATCCGGCTCCAGATAAACCAACAGTAACCTTGGCTGGAACTACAGTTACATCAAGTACTGCAACCGGCTATCAGTGGTACAAAGACGGTGTTATTATAGCAGGAGCAACTAATCAGTCATATATTGCAACTGTAAATGGCAATTATACTGTTGTAGTAACGAATACGCATGGTTGCTATTCTGAACCTTCAGATCCTGTAAGTGTTGTGATTTCGGGTATTGAGGATATTAATCCATTTAGCCTTAAAGTTTTCCCAAATCCAATGCAGGCGTACACTCGAATTGAATATTATTTAGCTACAACAAAGCAAATAAACATTACACTTTATGATGTTGCTGGTAATTCGATCGAAACAATTGTAAATACATATAAGCCAGCAGGCGATCATTATGTATTATGGAGAAATCCAGGACTAGCAAATGGAATTTACTATATGGTCATGACCTCTGGTAATGAAAAAACAACTACTAAGTTGGTTATTCAGAAATAAGTTTCAATAATTTAAAAAAGAGCCTTGAAAAAATTCAAGGTTCTTTTTTTGTATTTTTATAAAAATTAACGAAAAATGAAAATATATCTTGATTATAATGCTACAACACCTATCGATAAAGAAGTAGCACAAGCAATGCAACCCTATTTAGCTGAATATTTTGGCAATCCTTCGAGTTCACATAGTTTTGGAACTGAAACAAAAAAAGCGGTTGAAAACGCCAGAAAACAGGTTTCTTCTTTATTAAATTGTAAACCCAACGAAATAATTTTTACCAGTGGAGGTTCCGAATCAAATAATTATGCCATTAAAGGATTTGCATTTGCCAATGAACATAAAGGAAACCATATCATAACTTCTACTATTGAACACCCAGCTGTTTTTGAAGTATGCAAATATCTTGCAACCAAAGGTTTCGAAATTTCCTATATTCCTGTTGATGAATTTGGAGTAATTGATCTTGAAAAACTCCAGGCAGCAATTACTCCCAAAACTATTCTTATTACAGTAATGCATGCGAATAATGAGATCGGAACTATTCAACCAATTTCGGAAATTGCAGCAATCGCGAAGAAACACAATATTACATTCCATACAGATGCAGCCCAATCTGTCGGTAAATATCCAACAAATGTTCAGCAACTAAGCGTTGATATGCTTTCAATTGCTGGTCATAAACTGTATGCTCCAAAAGGAATTGGTGTATTATATATTCGTGATGGGATTGTACTTGAGAAACTCATTCACGGAGCCGATCATGAACAAAACAAACGTGCCGGAACAGAAAATGTGCTCGAAATTGTCGGTTTGGGTAAAGCTTGCGAAATTGCATTGCGAGATATGGACAAAAATATAAAGCATTTAAAACAAATGCGTGATTTGTTACATACAAATCTTTTAAAAACAATGCCTGAAATAAAACTTAATGGCCATCCCGAATTACGCCTGCCAAACACGCTGAATATAAGCTTTCCTGGTATTGAAGCCAATGTTCTGCTAAGCGAACTAGAACAACAAGGAATTGCAGCATCGGCTGGCGCAGCTTGCCATACAGGCTCCGTTAAAGTTTCGTTGGTATTACAGGCAATTAACCTTAATACTAAATTTGCAATGGGTACTATTCGCTTTTCAGTCGGGAAATATACCCATGAAGAAGAAATAACAAGGGCTTCAGAAATTATTATCGAGATAGTTAATAAATTGAAAATCGGTTAACTCAAAAACAAAATAGTCAGCAAGTCGTTTATAGTATAATTCATAAATTTTGTTATAAAATTTTAATTTGATTTTACCTATGAAATTAAAATCTATCCCATTCCTTATATTGTCTTGTATTCTGTCAATTAATCTAAATGCTCAAACCAATATTCCTGAGCTTAATAAAAAGATAATCAACTTTGTAGAATCTGTTATTGGCACACAAGTCGAACGCGGTGAATGTTGGGATTTAGCTAATCAGGCTCTAATTAAAGTTGAAGCAGATTGGGATAGAGAATATAAATATGGTAAAAAGATTGATCCTAAAAAAGATAAAGTATATCCGGGAGATTTGATTCAATTTGAGAATGTAAAAGTAAAATACAGTAAAGGGAATGCAACTTTTACAGAAATTATGGAGCATCACACAGCTATTGTTTACAAAGTTTTGAGTAATGGAGTATACGAACTTGCTCATCAAAATACCGAATTTTCGGGAAGAAAAGTAGGAATAAGTAAACTCGATATAAATACAGTTGTACAAGGTAAAATGTATTTTTACAGACCAACTAAAAACATGAAAAAATGATAGATCGCTGGAATTTAAATAATAAACGTGCTATTGTTACTGGCGGAACAAAAGGTATTGGTGAAGCTATTGCTAAAGAATTTATTGATCTTGGTGCTGAGGTACTTGTTGTTTCGAGAAAAAATGAAGATTTCGAAAAACTAAAATCATTATTAAAAAATCCAGAAAAACTCAGTTACTTTTCTGCTGATGTATCAAAATTAAGTGATATTGAAAAACTGGCTGAATTTGTAAATACTAAATGGAACAAACTCGATATTTTAGTAAACAATGTTGGAACCAATATCCGCAAAAAAACGATTGAGTATTCATACGATGAATTCGATAAAATACTTCATACCAATTTACGGTCTGCATTTGAGTTAAGCAAATCGCTTTATCCACTACTTAAAAAATCAGAACAGGGTAATATTATCAATATAAGTTCTGTAGCTGGAATCACACATTTACGCACTGGCTCAATCTATGGAATGACCAAAGCTGCACTCATTCAGCTAACTAAAAATCTCGCTGGAGAATGGGCTGCAGATTCAATCAGGGTAAATGCCGTCGCACCCTGGTATATACGAACTCCTTTGGCAGAAACAGTATTAAAAAATCCTGAGTATTACAACGAAGTAATTTCGCGTACCCCAATGAAAAAAGTTGGAAATCCGGAAGATGTTGCTGCAACAGTAGCCTTTTTATGTATGCCTTCGGCTGCATATATTACTGGTCAATGTATAGCTGTTGATGGTGGATTTACGATAAATGGATTTTAATACCATAAAACAAGAGGGTATCTCAAAAGAACTTTCCATCGTCCTGAGGACATGGAAACGTTTTTATATTTTACTAATAAACAGCAATAGATAAAACACGATAGAAAGTCCAAGGACTTTTCTATGTGTTTTGAGACAACCTCTTGTTTTATTTCCTATGAATCTATTATTAAATCAACAATACTTATTTGAGCACTTTTTTCAATAATTATCTTTTCTATTAGATTTTCCCAATCCATTATTTCATAACTATTCAACGTTGTAATGAATAGTTTTTTGTTATTTTTTAACTCAGTAGAAATAAACCAAACATATTTCGCCAAATCCTTTTTTTCAAAATTGTTTTCGATAATAAATTTAGCAATTTTTGAAACTACGAGTTTATATAGTTTTTCCTTTGACCTGAAATAATAATGAACTGCAGCTTTCCCCACTCCTGCCCTGTATGATATTTTCTGGATTGTTGTTCCATGATAAGCATATTCTAAAAAAACATGCTGTGCTGCAACTAAAATTCTTTCTTCAGTATTCATCTATTATTAAGTTTATATTTCTAATCAACCTACTGATAATTATGCATAAGATTAAGCACTTTAAATTTAACTAGCGATATAAAGCGACACCAAAACCCAGCTCGAGAATATCACTAAGATTTATATATTCATTATCCCAGGCACTTGTTAAATAAAGCCCTCGGCTGCCAACACGGAAATAAAATGCTAACCCTGATGCAGGTGCATTTTTCGAAAGTAGTTTAGTTTTTAGTTCACCGCCCAAAAATACCCCACCCATTCTGCCTGGTGACCACCAATAATAATCGTCGGGATAATGCGATGGTTGAGTTACCCAATATTCATCACCGAAATTATGGTGCAGAAAAAAACCGAAGTTTAATGGTAGGATTACAACATTCTTATTAAGCGATATTTTAAAGAGTTTTCCGGTAAATTGTAAACTTATGCTATGTAAATCATCGGTAGACAAGAAGGATGGTAAGTACCCATAAAAAAGGGTAATATCTAATCGTTGTTTAAAAAAAGTGTATCCAAGTCCTGGCGAAATAAAACCTATTCCACCTGCATATTGTAATTTTACATAATCAGGAAGTAAAGCATATTCTCTTGAGACTACTACAGAATCTCTATTTTCTGCGATAACTCCCAAAGAAATAATGACTAAAAAAGTTATTATTAAAATCTTAAAAACTAATATTTTCAATTTTGTACTCATTTAATGTAAATTTTACTATTGTTGCCTTTTTGTACTGAGCGCCATAAACATTTATAAAATTTATATTATAATCCTCAGGGATATACTCTTCAAAATGATGTGTATGGCCATGAATAAATGCTATAATATTGTTGTACTTATGTGTAATCTCCCTAAACTGGTCTCTTAAATTGGGATCAAAATCAGCATCAACAGGCGAAACATGTGCAATAATAATAGCGTTTACAAATGTTGAATCAGGAACAAGTTGCTTTTCATACCAATCCAGATTAGGTACATTTCCATCAAAAGCAAACTCCCAGCTATTTGTATTTAAAAAAATAAACTTCGTTTTTGCATATATAAAACTAAAATCGAATTTTCCAAACATACTGTTATAACTCTCCGGGCCATTGGCTACTAAATCGTGGTTACCCACAACCACCAAAAAGGGAACATTGAGTTTTGACATAATATCATATCCCCATTCATACTGAATAGGTAAACCATAATCAGTGAAATCACCAACATGAATTGCAAAATCAATATCATCAATTTTATTTACTGTATCTACAAATGAGACCCATTCGTCATAAAATCTATGAGTATCGCCAGTAAATGCAATTTTCAAGGTATCCAAATATTCAATATTAGTAGATGATACTATTTTTGAAATATTTTTCACATTTATGTTTGTTTCTTCAAAATCAATCTGATAAGGAGAATAATCAAAGATATCATCGCATGATTGTAACGATAAAGTAAATATAATAAGCGTGTATATTAGTTTGTTCATATTCAAATATTTACAATCTTAAAACAGTATATTAATAGGTTAAGCAATACTTGCAATTTCAATCATTAGAATCTCAATTTTTCTGTCATTAAGCCAAATCTTATAACATCCAAACTATGGTTGAAATACATGTTATAATAATCAGAACCATGGTAATACTGAACAAATAATCCCAAGTCTTCTAAAAATTTAGGATGATAAAAAAGAGTTAAACTTAAATTCAACCTGTTTAAAGAAGCATCACTCCAATTATTTAATTCACCAAACATCCATGTAGCTTCACCTTTGATAGAAATCTCTGCTTTCTTAATAGTATTATGAATATTTTGCGACGGAAGCTTGAAAATGGAAAATGCTGTATGCCATCTATATTTACTATATATACCATCAAGTTCATCGCCAATCCAATTTTCAGGATGAACTTCGAATGAAGTTTTAAAAAACTGATAAGCATTGAATCGCTTACAAATATTTGTTTTAATAATTCCTGCTTCAACATAATTTGTCGAAAAATCACCGGATTTTAGATTTAATTCCCCATTTTCTAAAAAGAAATCATCATCCTGTCCATTGGAATGGTGCGCAAAGCGTCCATATAAAGTAAAATTTTGAGGTTTATTTTCTCTTTGTAATAAATAATAGACGGTTACCTGTGGCATATAGCTGGGAGTTCTAACAGGGTAAGACCTTTCCTGGTACATTCTTATTATAATTTGTGGTGTTAAAACTCCCATAAATCGTGAATCCTTGCTTTGTCGGATATAAAAATTAGGAATTAAATTTCCCTCAAACCACAGGGGTTCAATATTACCAATATCTGTAGGGAAAGTAACATAACTATTTCCTTGGTTTACCTGAGATATAATTGTCAGTGTAATTTCAGGTATAGAATCTCTTTCCTGAGCTGTAATTGTAAGAGTATAAAATATTAAAAGTATTAATGAATAAGTGAATTTTTTCATAGTTTACATGTATATAATTTTCACCTGTATTTTTAAATTATCGTTTAAATTAATCGATGCATTTGCAAATTTTGGTTTATTAGCCATACCAATAGATTCATAGTTAGAAAATCCTATCCCTTCCTGTGGAATTAAAAATGGCCTATCAATTTTTCCATTGGTATTTTCGTCGTGCAAAATATTTACAGCATATATTCCTGCAGGAAGGTTTTCGAAAGTAACTACAGATGAATTATTTATTATTTCTCCTTTTAAAATTTTGTAGTATTTTTCATAATCCTCATCAGGAAGTGACCCGTCTTTATTGTATAATGTAAACTGAACATTACCTTTAGAGTTTCTTAATTTATTTACTTCAACTGTTAAATTACAGGTATCCCTGTTATAATTAATGAAAGAAGTAAGAAGGATAATTGTAAAAACTATTAATATAATTTCTATTATTCTATTCATTAAAATGTCCCTTTCTTTTTCGATATTCTCTCTTTAATAGTATCAACAATATAATAAACCATCGGTACAAGGTAAACGGTTAAAATTAATGATGACAACAAGCCTCCAATAATTACCCAAGCCAATCCATTTTTCCACTCAGCGGCCGTACCTTTAGCTAATGCAATGGGTAACATTCCTATAGCCATCGATAGTGTTGTCATTAAAATTGGCCGCATGCGTTCTTTTCCTGCAATTATTAGTGCTTCTTTAAAGTGCTTCCCTTGTTTTTTCAACTGATTTGTAAAATCAACAATAAGTATCGAATTTTTTGTTACCAACCCCATAAGCATAATCAAACCAAGCTGTGCAAATAAGGTTAAGTGATTTAACGATAGGTTTAATGCTAAAAAAGCACCAATAGCAGACACTGGAATCGCAAAAAGAGCGACAAGAGGATATATATAATTATCATAAAGTGCAACCATTATTAAATAAATAAGGATAAATGAAATAATTAATACTGAACCTAACGCTCCGAAACTCTCATTTTGTGTCTTAATATCTGCGCCCCATGTTAACTTTATGTCATCAGGTAACGGTTTTGTTTTAAGGTATTTAATAACATCATCGGCCAAGGTGCCAGAAGGTCTGCCAAATGATTCTGCTGTTAACGTTACCGATGGTTGCCTGTCTAATCTCTCAAGTAACGAAGGGGAATTATCCTGCCTAATATCTGCAAATTGCGATAACTCAATAGGTATATTCATTGGATTTACTATTGAAAGATGCTGTAAATCCTCATAGTTTTTTCGGTTAAATTCATCTAACCATATACGAACTGGATATTCTATACCTTTTTCGGTTAACGTAGCATCATCGTTTCCGGTAAATGCAGTTCTTAAATTTAAACCAACAAAAGCAGTAGTCAGCCCCAATCGCTGCATTTTATCCTTATCAGGAATAACCTTATATTCAGGACTACCTTCCTCAACTGATAATTGCACATTATCGGCTCCCGGGATATTTTCAATTATTGATTTCATCTCAAGTCCCGTTTTCATTACTTTATCTAAGTTGCTTCCACTTAGGGTAATTTTAATTGGAGCTGATTTGGGAAGTAATCCGAGCACGGCCATTGAGAAATTAACATCAGGAAACTGCTGTTTTAGTTCTTCACGAAGTGATTTCATATATGCTTCGGTGCCATTATAACTATCGTTATATGGCTTAAGCTGAATAGTGAATTCAGAAAGGTTTGACGAACCTACACCTAAACTTCCAATTCCTGTACTTGGCCCGGCAATATTGCTAAAGAGTGTGGCTACTTCTGGTTGTTGAATTATAAAGTTTTCTATTTGTTGTGAAATGATATTGTTTTGTTGAACGGTAATTGTTTTATCAAACTCTAGATTTAAACGGAACTTTCCCTGATCTCCAGTGGACATCATTTCCTTTCCTATTATTCCTTGTTTCATAATAACTGCTGTGATTACCAAAAGGAAAATCACAATGCCTGTAAAAATAATTTTATGACTAAGCACCCATTCTAACTGTTTTCCATACCATTGAATAAATCTTTCCAACTGATGTTCAAACCATAATAAGAAACGATTAAAAAAATTGGTTGGTTTTAAGTCGTCTTTTTTCCCAATTCGTGAAGCTAACCATGGAGTTAAAGTAAACCCTACTAATAAACTGGTAAGTGTAGATGTAATTACTACAATAGAGAATTGTTTGAGCATATCGGCAACAAAAACCTGTAAAAACAAAATGGGTAAGAATACCACTACATCAACCAGGGTAATTGATATTGCCGAAAAACCAATTTCCATTCGTCCATCCATTGCAGCTGTTCTTTTTTCTTTACCCATATCCAAATGACGCTGAATGTTTTCCAATACCACCGTGGCATCATCAACCAGGATACCAATTATTAACGACATGGCAAGTAAAGTCATTAGATTTAAAGTAAATCCCATTAACCACATCACCGCGAAAGCAGTAACCAGTGATGTGGGAATTGATATTAAAACAATTATCGAATTTCTGTAACTTCTTAAAAATAATAGCATTACAATTGAAACCAGAATTACTGCCAGAATAAGGTCGTGAACAACCGAATTTACTGCTGCTATGGTTTTGTCTGTTGAATCATCGGCAATAATAAATTTTACACCCGAATTTATATTTTGATTTTCAATCTCTATAAGTTTTTCCCGAACAAGTTTAGAAACATCAACAGCATTTGCATCCCCTTGTTTTTTTAACAAAAGACCAATACCGTTTTCTCCGTTAAACCGACTAACTGAAGTTACTTCCTTAATCCCATCAATAACAGTTGCTATATCTTTAATATAAACAGGACTTCCAATGACAGGCATAGCCACCTGCACATTCATGATATCATTTACAGTTGCAAATTTACCTATTAACCGAACTGAGTTAGACTCATTATTGGTTTGTACTTTTCCCGCAGGGATATCCAAACCGGAACGATTAATTGCCTCAACAACCTGAGAAAGTGAAATCTTATAGAGTTTCAATTTATCCTGATTTACCTTAACCTGAATCTCACGTTCTTCACCTCCCAAAAGAGTAATTTCCGCAACACCCTTCAGTTGTTGAATTTGTGGCAGATACTCATCCTTCATTTTTTGGTAAAATTCAGTTGCCGTTAAATTACTTGTTGCGCTAATTGAAATAATAGGTAAATCGTTTGGTGAAACCTTGCTCATTACGGGGCTTAATATGTCAGAAGGAAGGTCTTTCCGGATATTATCGATATATCGTTGAGCATCTCTCATTGCATTATCAACGTTTGTGCCGTATTTAAGATTAGCGATAATTACGGATGCATTTGGCATTGACTTTGTCTCCAAGTAATCAACTCCTTCGAGGTTTGATAAAGCATCCTCTATTTTTCGCGAAACGGATGCCTCTACTTCCTGAGGCTCTGCTCCAGGGTACATTGTTTTTATAACTATAACAGGCTGGTTAAAATCGGGCAATAATTCATAGCCCAGGTTTTTATAACCTATTATCCCTAAAAGGGTGAATACGCTGAAAAGTACTATTATCAGCGATGGTCGCTTAATTGAAATTTCTGTAATATTCATATTCGCTGATATTAAATAATGTTAACATTAATGCCATCAAAAAGATTTATAAAACCACTGGTTATAATTATATCGCCCTCTACCAAACCCTCAGATACAACTACCTTATTTTGAAATCTCTTTGAAATAGTAATGTTTTGTAAAACAGCTTTTCCACTTTTTACCACATAAACCTTTGGTTGGTCAGTTGCTCCAGTTATTGAAGATGCTGAAATAATAATATATTTATTTTTATTTTCGTCTTTCGAATCCATTGCTAGTGGTTTTACTTTTCCAAACATCCCCGATTTAATTTTTAAGTCATCCGTATTATTTACTGAAAATTGAACAGGATAACTATTCCCTAGATTGGCTTTACTACCAGTCATCGTTACTTTCCCTGTTAATTCAATTTCCGGAAAAACATCAGCTTTTATTGAATATATTTGATTTAGCTTAAATGATTTTAACTCATGTTCAGGGACATTTACAGTAAATTTTAAAAGAGAGATATCTGTAATTTGTAGCAATGGCATAGCCGGTGCAGCAAACGATCCTTCTTCGTTGAATTTAGCTGTTACTATCCCATTAAAAGGGGCTACAATTGTTGTTTTATTGATTTGTTCATTTATTGTAGCACGTTGCACTTTTGCTGATTTTAAGCCTAAAATGGCCTTTTCTAGTTGAATGCCTTGAATTGCATCAGCGTTAGCCAGCACGGTATATCGTTTTACATCTGATTCTAATCCTTCAATCTGAATATCTACCGATTGTAATTGCAGTTTTAGTAAAGAATTATCTAATTGAATTAGTGGTTGTCCTTTTTTTACAGTGCTTCCAATATCAACTAAAATTGAATTTATTTTACCTTGAATATCTGCACTTATTTTTGATTCTTTATTGGGTTCAAAAGTTCCTGAATAAAAGATGTCGTTTTCGATATATTCTGGCTTCAGGGTATCAACTTTGACATTAATTGGGAGTTCTTTATTGTATTGATATACCCGGTTTTCAGTAATTTCTTTATTGCTTTTTAAGCGAACTATTAAAATAGCAATTAAAGCTGCTGCCACAAGAAAATATACAATATTTCTTAAAAATGGCGATTTATTTTTATTTGTTATTGAACTCATAATTTTTAGTTTTTATTAATATTCATATTACCTGTAAGCTTTTTCAATTCTAAATCTGTTTTCAAATATTCAATTACAGCATTTAAATATGTTTGCTGAACTTCACGAAGAGAATTATCAGCTAACAATACATCGGTTATTGTTGCTGTACCTTCAGTATGCTGCAATATAGTTTGGGAGTATACAGTCTGGGCTAACTTAATTTGCTCTGCAGTAGTAGAAACGTTTCTTTGAGCCACAGCACTTTGATTCCTGGCATTTTCAATCAACATAGCATTCTGATCTTTAAATAAATTCAATTGCAACTCGCTATTTCGAAATTCAATTTTCTTCTGATTTATTTTTCTATTTGTAACAGTGCCATTAAATAAAGGATATAAAAATTGTACCCCTACGTAAGTAGTTGGATAAAATTCAAGGAAATCATTGGGTTCCTCATCATAACCAAATCCTGTTGCTCCAAATGCTCCATAAAAAGAAAGTGATGGAAGTCTCGAGTTTTTCAACGTTTTAAGTTCACTTTTTATAATAAGGCTATTTGTTTCTAATATCCGAGAGTCAATTAAGTTAGAAACTGAATAATCTTCGCTTTTTTGAAATATAATTACAGAATCAATTAAAATATTCTGATTGATAGATATACCCATCGAATATTTCAAAGCATTCATTATTTGTTCAAACTTATTAACTACTATTTCTTTCTGTGTAATTAATTGTTCTAGTTGCAATTGTACTTTTGTAACATCAGTTTCCTTAACCATAAGTTGTTCTTTTAGCAATTGCATGTTATTATGTAGAATTTTTGTATTAACAATATTGCTATCGATAAATGATGATTGATACATTAATATTTGCGCATTGTAATACATATTAGATATCTCAAAAAACACCTGTTCTTCGGTTTTTTGATAGTACAAATTGGTAAGCTCCGATGCTATTTTTGTTGTTCGCATAGCTCCTATAACCTGCGAATTAAATAATGGGATTGTTAACTGCAGATTCGTATTAATGTTATGAGGCACTCCAAACTGAGCCTCTTTAAATTGTCCTTCTGGCCCACCGAATAATGATAAGGGCATAAGCTGATATGGCAATTCAATAAAATATTTATAATCTGCTATTACATTTACTTTGGGTAATAATCCTGCATTTGCTTCTTTATGCTTTTGTTCGCTTATAGAAATATTGTTTTTACTTATTTGTAAACTTTTATTATATACCTGAGCTGTATCAATACACTGCTGTAATGTCCAAACTTGTGCTTGTGTACTAACAGTAGTAGCTAAGATTACTGCCAATAATAGCAAGATCTTTAATTTTTTTATATTCATTAATTTTGAATACGATTTACTCTTGGTTTTCATATTTTTTCTAGTCTTTAGATTTTTTTAACGTTTTTAGATCAAGGATCATGTCATTAACATATTGCTCATCTTCCATTAATAACTTAAATTCAGATAACATTTTATCGACCAACGATTTGGTTGGCACTTGCGTTTTGAAGATATTTTCTAATTTTCCTTTATTTATAAGTGTTGTAAAATAATTTTCAACAATTTCTTTTATTCGAGATATTGCCATATTTATACTTTCATCTCTGTTCATCAAACTTTTATCAAAAATGATAGACAGGTAATAGGGTTTTTCCATGAAAAGAACATATAACCTTTTAAATAAAAATTTAAGTTCCTTTTCGGGTGACTCTTCAATTTTTTTAAATTCCAGGATAGATTCTTTAATTTCATTTTCAAAAAATAAAAGAATCATTAAGAGAATATCATCATCTTTTGTAAATTGATTGTAAAGCTGTGTTTCACTTATTTTCAATTCACTAGCCAGATTATGAATTGTGAGATTTTCTAATCCTTTATTTTCAATAATCTGAGAAGCCATCTTAATTATTTCATTTGTTACTATTTCCATTTTCTTATGTTTGTGAATATTCACTAACTTAATTTTTAAATTTTTTTATATTATACTAAAACAATATAGAGTATCGGCTCAGGTATTCAACCACACTAATTGTTTGAGCTTCAGTTTTTGAGTCATCAATTAATACCTCAGAGATACTTTGTACAATAAAAAAGAACCCATCATTAAAGTTTAACTGCTGTTTTATAACTTGTCAATGTTGTAAAAAATTGTAAAGGTTTTGTTTATCTGTTCTTTAATAACAATTTTAATCAATTTTCAATTACTATTATTTGAATTAAAAAGTGTTTTGTTTAGTTAATTCTTTTGTATTAATAGTTTTAATGAGTTTATAAATTCAGCACCTTTTTTTACTAAATCAAAAGAATAATTTGACATTTGCCATTGTTTTACAAACATTCGCAGCGAACCAAGAATCATAATAGATAAATATGAAGGATTTATATCCGTTCGTATTTCTCCCTTACTTTGACCTTTTTCAATTATATCAGAGAGCACCGCGTTGTTCTTTTTCATTATTTCAGCAATTTGCTCAATTAAGGTAGTTTCGTTACGAAATATCTCTTCGGAAAATACAACAGAAACCAGCGAAGGTGTTGCAGCAAAGTTCTTAAAATGATTTGAAAACAATTGCTCTATCTTTTCTATTGAATTACTATTATTCTTTAATTCATTTGTAAAAAACTCTTCTGTATTCGATTTAAAAAAATCTAAAATTGCTATAAGAATTTGAATTTTGTTTTCGTAATGTCGGTATATTGCAGGTTCGCTAATACCAATTTTACCAGCAAGGTTCTTTATGGTTAAACCTTGAATACCTTTTTTATCTATAAGCTCAAGCGAAACTGTTATAATTTCTTTTTGTCGATCGGTTAACATAATTTGTTATATAAATTAATATTGGACAATGTTAGTTTATATTAACTAACTTGTCAAATATTTTTAATAAAATTTTTTAATTTATTTTTTATAATATTGATTTTCTGTGATTTAATTTTATTAATCGGGCAATAAAGTGGTGAACATAAAATACTAATTACAGTATTTTTCCAAATATTCTATAGCAATATCACTTCCGTATCGTTTTCCTTTCTCCCAGTCGGCACATGCTCCAGTTTTATTGCCTGACTGATAACGTGCAAATCCTTTTTTAGACCACATTTCACCATTACGAGCATCAAGATCGAGAGCCATAGAATAATCCATTTCGGCAAAATGAAAAGTTGCTGTTTTCATGTAGATATCGCCTCGCAGCTCGTATTGTCTAACTGATTTCGTGTTCTCAAGTGATTCGTTTATGTATTTTAAAGCATCCAGGTTTTCTCCTTTCTGAAAATAGGAGCTTGCTTTAATATAAAGAGCATTGGAGTTTTGTGGGTATAATTCAAGGTAAAAATCAGTTAGAAGGATGGCTTTGTCAGGCTCGGAAAGATTCAGATGAGCTTCGGCTTTTAATAAGTAATAAACAGACTTATACGGATTTAAGCGAAGTAATTTATTTATATCCTCCAATAATTCAGAATAATTTTCCAGCCTTTTATTTATTTCAATTCGTTGTAAATAAAAATTAATTTCGGATGAACGTAAAAATATCGCTTTGTCGATATTTATTTTAGCACTTTTAAATTCTGAATTATACAGATTTATTTTACTTAACAAATAGTAGGCTTCGGCAATATTCGAATTCCTATTGATTATTTCGTTGGCAAGAAAAAATGCTTCGTTGTAATTACCATTTTTAATATACATTTCGACTTTATAAATCTGTTTTTCTGTTAATGAATATAGATTTGTTTTCAAAATGCTGTCTATAAAATCAGAATCTTGGATTTCTCGGAAATCAGAATTAGTAAGCAACTGAAAAAGAGGTATTTTATTAGTTGATTTTAGGTTTTCGAGGATTGCTTTTTCAGCTTTTTCAATTTCGTTTTTTTGTAAAAATATGTTGGTTTTATAAATGGCTGCAGTTCTTTTATTTAAACTCTCGAGTAATTGGCAATCGTCCATTGCCTTATCTAAATCTTTTAATTGAATAAAAGCATAAATTCTGGCCGATATATAATCACTATTTTTATCAGATAAAATTAATATTGCCAGCGAATCAACTGCTTCGGAGTATAATCCATTCTCAATATTAACAAATGGTTTTAATTCTCTCACTCCTACCTGCTGTGCATTAAGAATATGATGTGTAAAGATTAAATATACTGATAAAAGTAAAATTCTCATCAAATCATTCAAATATTAAACCTGTTTCTTGTGCATAAACATGAATAAATCCAACTAAATTGCGAACCTCTAATCCGGTAACTCTCGGTTCCCAAACATCGCAAATATAATAATACACTCCGGTAGAAACCGTTGTATTTGTTCCTTTTCTTTTGCCGTCCCATTCGATTAATGGATTATCAGTTTGAAAAACTAATTCGCCCCAACGGTTAAAGATTTTCATATCTACCTTTTTCACATATCCCAAAGGATTATCAGCAACAAAAAGGTCGTTTCTATTATCACCATTAGGTGAAAAAACATTAGGTAACAAGTAATAACTACACTCATCAACACACCTTACATACGATAAATTACTTTCGTTTCCGAATGAATCGACAGCTGACACAGCATAACATCCGCCCATTGTTTCATCAGGGAAATGTTGGAAAAAAGTATTTTCTGCACCTTCGATATGAGCAATAGAATCAAAGGCTGTATTATATAATTTGGTAAAATAAACGTTGTATGATACTACATCATCAGCACAAGTATTATTTGGATTATTCCAGGTAAGGAAATTAAACAGACTATCGCATGATGATCGTACATTCAACTCGGGCTGACAAGGATGCTGATAATCCATTGGTATTTCGCAGCTTTCATTTGACCAGTTGCGGGTTACATATGAGTTACCTCCAATAGTGTAAGTTCCAATACTCTCAACTTTATAACAAACATTTGTTCCATTAGTAAGTCCAATATCGTTATAACTGCTATTTTCAGTAACTGCAATTGAATCGTATTGCAAAGTTAACTCATTATACTTGTAAATTACATATTGATTATTTAACCAAGGAGTGTTTTTATTGATTTTAATAAGTACCGCATTATCAGCTGGTGTAAGACTAAGAAAAACAGCTGATGCCATTTGTGGTGTTCCTATTCTGAAACGATTCCCGGGTGCATCGTTAAAAAGTGCAATCGAATAACTATATGCCGAATCGGAGGTATTTAGTCCAGTTTCAAAGAAGGTAGTATCATTTAAATCATCAATCGAATCGATTAAATTAAATTTCATTCCATATAAATCTTCAGATCTATATATAAGGTATTTATAAGGACCTGTTGCTCCCGGGATAGTATCAAGACGATCGGGTTTATCCCATTTTACGATTATCTCACCATTAATCTTATCGGTTTTTTCAATTGAAACATTAGTTATGATAGGAAATCCGGGAGCCAGAGATAAACATACTTCTTCATCAGAAGGATAGCTCTGCGCACCATCGGCATATTCGGAAACAACCCGATAACAATATTTAATTCCCTGAACCAGTCCTTCGCCAAAGTCATCATCCCGAAACACAGAATCGGTTGATTCGCCAACAAACAAATAACCATCTTCTTCTGTAAGTCCAGTTACACAACTATCAAAGGTATAATAAGATGGTACATCTCTTCTGTAAATCAAATATTTTGTGGCATTACATTCGCATGTATCCCAGCTAATTCGGGCAAAGCCATTACCAGGTTCAGCTCTCAATCCAGTAGGTGCTGGTCCAATAACTTTAATGGTAAACTGATCATTATCAACCAGATTAATATCAGGATGATTATCTTTTGCTGTTAATAAAACTTCGTGAGGTGTTTTTTTAATATGACTACAATTAGTAATCCACGAAAACTCTGAAATTATTTCACCTTCAGTTGAAGATATGGTTGTTAATGTTGCCGGATCCTGAGAAAATAAAAATGGCCCACCAACAGCAGTATGACTTATTTGATCATCGTTAGGATCGGTACTTCTGAGAATTATAGAGGCCGTATCACCTACTGGAATGCAAATATCCGGAGCATCATCATTAACAGGAGGAAGATTATTAGTTGTAAACACATCAATCTGCATATCGCGGGTTATGTATCCTATTTTTATGTTATTTCGCCATTCCTCGATCATTATTGCAATATTGTATTTTCCAACATAGGGTGGAGAATCCCAGATTAAATTACCTGAAATCGAATCGATCGTTATCGAAGTTGTTGCTGGTGGAAGAGAATATCCTGTTATAGGATTTCCATCTTCGCCGGTGCAGGCAGTAAATTTATACGATAAGCTGTCGCCATCACTGTCGTAGGCTCCAGGATTATGATTAAAAACCCTGTATTGGCCAGCTTTATCAATCGGATAATTTAATAATATTGGTGTATTATTTGGTCCAAAATCAGGATTTACGAACAACAATGTTTTTATTGAAAAAACGGTATTTACAGAGTTTGGGATATTAACTACCCCATAGTTTCGGTTTGGATCTTGGACCAGAATCTCAAAAATTCCCGGACCCGGATAGGTATGCGTGGCTACATAAGTGCTTCGAATGTAATTATCGGGCAACGAAATAGAATCTCGCCTCTGGACTGTTGAAATTGTTCCATCGCCCCACTCCACATCGAGCGATAACCTAAAAACACCACTTAGTTTATAGGTATAGGTGGTAACCGTAATTTCATAAGTAAGTGTTGATAGTTGCTTATAGGTTATTTCCCCTGCCCTGTTGTGTGTTCCATATGCAGACGAAAACATGAAAATACAAGCAATTAAAAGTAAAAATATTTTGTATCTTAAAATCATTAGTTCAGTAGTATTTCTTCTTCTGTTGTTTTGCAGTCAAACTGATAACCCAATTCATGATTTGGTGTTTTTATTATTACCAGATTTTTTTGATCGAAATATAAATCAAGCAATAATGAATTCGAAATTTTAAGTAAACTTATATCTTTTTCCACTTTTGTATCAAAATAAAACCAAATTGCATCTTCATTAATCTTCCAGCTCGTTATCTCCAAATTAAGAATATCGTTGCTGTTCGTACTAAGCTTGAAATGATCATTAAAATAACTCTTTATAAGATTATTATATTTGTTGTAATTTGATTCTATTCTTAAATCTACCTCAACCTGATTAAGATGAAAGAAAAGCAACCGAAAATCATCCTCAAATATTTTAATAGAGATGTTTATTTTATTTAGATCCTTCGAATATTCAATATTAGCAACCGATACGTGTACCGGATGAATATTGCAAACAGTAAACCACGAAAAAAACAATAAGATATTTATCATCTGAATCATATGCTAAAATTACTATTTTTTTATTTCTTTGAGATATCTAAATAAAATTGGTATGAGTATATTTTATATGTATTTCAAATTGGGAGTTACCCACATAACAGATTTGGTAGGTTACGACCACATTCTGTTTATTATTGTTTTATGTGCAGCATACTCACTTAATCAATGGAAGAATATTC
>JBFXEQ010000051.1:0-21607 GCA_050179935.1 Bacteroidales bacterium
CTGCTGAATCTTTTAATGCTAAACTAAAAGCATTCCGAGCTGTATTAAGAGGTGTTAGTGATACAAGTTTTTTTCTATATAGAGTAGCTAAGATTTATGCATAAACACCCGAATCTTCTTATGATCCAATAAAATCGGGTGGAATTTCTTCCTGAAATATAACTGTTCCGAACCAGTTTTCAGATATAAAGGAAATTCGCTTTGATAATCTTGACATACCACAAAAAGTAAAAACAAGTGTTTCCATTAATCCATTACCATAATATCCATATCCAACACCTAACGTTGCATTATGATTTTTGGTTCCATAAGTTCCTACACCATAAGCAATTCCTATATTCAAATCAGCTTCTCCAATTCCAAAAACCAATCCTCCACCTCCAAGATAAAAATTATCAGTTAATTGATATGCAGCCTTAACATTTAAAAAATAAGCTTGTTCACTAATATTAATATCAGGAATAATTGAAAATCCTGCTCCAATGGTAAGATGTTCTGTAATGGAATAATTCCCAGATAGAAATAAAAGATAGATATCCTGAAAATATCACTCCCCCTTATCTAAAGGCATTGCCGATGGTACAAAACAATATCTCGAATAATGAGGATTTTCTGTGCTTTTTTGTACATTAACTTCAGATAGGTACTTATTAATACTGGTAATTTTTTCTGGTAAGATCTTTACTAACCCGATGGTCTCAGAGTATAGATCAATTCTCGTATTTGAAAATGATTTTATTTTACCATTCAATAATGATCCATCAAGAAGATAAACAGAATACTGATTTACTGTATCCCCTTATTGGTAATCATTTATAAAAATATCGATACGATCTGATATCTTTTTTATTACATCCTCGTTAATTTCTTTGGTTATTTTCTGATCGCTTTTTAAATAGATAAGTAGTTTATGGCTATTATCATTATTTTTAACAACCTGTGCTCCAATAAAATCATCAAACGAATAATCGGTAAACAACAAATATTTATAGTTTTCCAAAGAATCAATAAAAACACCAACATTTTTATTAATCACAATAGCTACTTGAGAAAATATAGTATTACAAACAAGAATATTAAATATTGTGAAAAGAAATACAATATGTATTTTTAATCTTCTCATAACCAATAATTAAAGATAATACAAGGTACAAAAAGATTATCCTCCTTGTCAATGAATAACCTGAATATTTGATGAATTAATTACTAATACCATTTGTAAAATCGCAAACCCAGAATAAAAGTGACTAGTCCGAGTGAATTGAGAATAACAATATACTTCCATACTTCCTTAAACCCAGCACTTTCATTAAAAATTGCTTTAATACCATCGGCAAGCATGGTTAGTGGTAAAGCCTGAATAAAGGGTATAATAATATCGGGGAAATTGTAATAACTGAAATATATTCCGGAAAGAAGCATCATCGGCATAACAATGAGGTTAATAAGTCCATTTCCAACTTGTGTTTTTGCTGTTCGTGAAGCCATTAAAACAGAAACACCTGAAAAAGCTAAAATTCCTGAAATAAACAAAACAATGAATGCTAAAACGCTGCCTTCAATGGTTAAATCAAAATAATAATATGCAAACGAGAAAATAATCGCTGCCTCCACAAAACAAAGTACAATTCGGGCAACAATATGTGAAAAAATATACTCCCAGCGTTTCATGGGTGTTGCTACCATTCTTCGTAACAGCTTCTTTGTCCGAGCTTCGATCAAGGTATAACTTACACCCCACATGGTCGACATCATTACGTTCATGGCAATTAATCCGGGAATTAAAAAATCAATATACCGGGTTCCTTTTTCTGTTATTGGTTTTATTTCGGCTTGTTTTACAGATAAATTTTCGCCATAAAAAATCGAAGAAAGCTGCAAATAAGATAATTGCGCATCGGAGTTATGATTATCGAAATTGTATTGAATTTTATCTTCATTTGTTGAAATAATCATAGATGCATTTCCTCTTTTAACCATTAATTCAGCTTCTTGCTGATTTACCGGTTTTAGCTTAAAATGGGTTATTCCCATATTCTCGTTTCCATAGCTGAAACTGTAATAATAGGTGTTGCTTATCGAATCAAGCTTATTCTCAAATCTTACTTTACTTATTTCCTTCTCGAATATTTCGACCGATTGTTTTTCGTTTAAAACAACTGCAATTGTTTTTGTAACTTCAGGTTTCTTGTTAAATGCAATACCAAGTCCCCATGCCATTAAAATCGGGAAAAGGAAAGACCAGAACAATACAGCAGGCTCACGGTAAAACTCCCTGACATGGATAAGAATTAATTGTATAAATGGTTTATTTATCATTTTTAGTTGTTCTTAGTATTAATCAGCCAGATGTTTGCCTGTAAGGGATATAAACAAATCATCAAGGGTAAGTTTGCGGCATTCAAGATCCAGCAGTGTAATATTGTTTTCTTTAACTTTTTGTAAAAATACCGGAAGCTGATCAACTATGTTTTTCACAATAAGTTTTGTTCTGTTGGTATTTTCGTCACGAATCAATTTGTACACATCTTGTCCGCAGAATAATTGGTCAGAAATAGCATCATTTGTCGAAAACTCAATAATTTCTTTGCTTTTATTAGCTGATAAAAGTTCATCAAGCGTGCCCTGCGCAAGAATCTTGCCTTTATCCATGATTATAATGCGATCGCAAAGATATTCAGCTTCTTCCATGTAATGTGTAGTAAGAATTAGCGATGTATTTTTTTTCCTTTTTAAATTCATCAGAATATCCCAAATCTCTCTTCTGGCAGTTGGATCTAGTCCGGTTGTAGGCTCATCGAGAAGCATAAGTGGAGCATCATGCAAAAGAGCAATGGCTAATGCCAGTTTCTGCCGCTGTCCACCGGAAAGATTTTCGACATAACTTTTGCGTTTTTCGGGTAATCCAACAATTTCAATTACCTCGTTAACACGAGTTCTATTTAATCCATAAAAACTGGCAAAAAGCTGCACTGTTTCCCAAACTCTTAGTTTATCAATAAAGCGTGTTTCCTGGAGCGAAAGACTTATAAGATTGTGAAGTTTCTTTTCATGATGATCCCAATTCAATCCCATAATACGTATGCTCCCTTCAGATGGTTTTTGAATACCCTCAATCATCTCAACAGTGGTAGTTTTTCCAGCTCCATTTGGGCCAAGTAAAGCTATAAATTCGCCACTGTTAACCGTAAAACTGATTCCATCAACTGCTTTAACTTCTTTAAAGTTTTTGTAAACATCACTAATCTCAAGGATAGGTGTACTCATTTTTTTCAAATTACTTGATATAAAAACACCATAGTTTCAAATATGTTTTATATCAATCTATTTTCTTTTGGTTGTACTAATAATTATAGTCTTTGCTACCTTTTTTCTCGTCCCACCATTCGTTGGTTTTAGATATATCCCATGATGAATATGGAAACTCCTGGTTAATTATTCGTCGGGTTTTGCGTTCCATTTTTCCTTTGAGAACAATTTGTTCACCTGCCTTTTCTAATTGAAACAGAATGTTTTCAAGTTTCTGAAATAAAAATGGATTACTATGTAAACCTAAGGCTGTTGGCCGATAGATCTCACCAATAACAGGGCAATGTCTGTTATGTGAAAGAGCTTTGAAATAAGCATGTACCGGGTTAAAATTAATCGTTTCGAAGAACCCACAAATAGAAAAAATTACCATCGATTGGTTTTCGTGAATTCGCATTCTGGGATGGCGCACACGCTTTAATCCTTCAATCATATATGGATAAGCACGACTCACAGAACGATCGAAATAATTTTTTAAAATTCCAGGAATTCCATCAGCATAAATTGGAAATGCATATACAATAATATCGGCTGTATATAATATATCCGCTAATTTAGTAAAATCATCTTTTTCGTGATACCTGCATTGGCCGGGAGTGTTCATCCAACAATAAAAACAACCATCGCATGGTGTTATCTTGAATCTATTAAGATGAACAAGCTCAACCTCAGAATGCTTTTTCATTCCTTTGATAAAAGGCTCAAGGTAAAAGTCAGTATATCCGTTTTCACCGCGTGGAGATGAGCTTAAAACCACTACCTTCTGTGGTTTTTTCCAGTATTTCTGAGGATTCCGTTCAAAATCAGTAACCGAATCTTTTGGAATATTCAAATCCTTTGCAAATGACTTTTTGGGCAGAATTTTAAAAAAAGAAGTTTTACCCTTAAATTTTAATCTTCCGGTCACCATTCCCCAAACCGGATTTAGTCTGCCTTCGGCAAGCTTAAACCAATCGTAAAAGCTGCATTGAATAGAAACCGTTGGTTTTGTTGCAACTCCATTTATTAATCGTAATTCATTATTTAAAGATTGCATGTAGCAATCAATGTTTTGACCCTTATGAGTAAAATAAAATTGAATTATTCCATCAGCACGTTTTTCGTGCATTGGGTATGCCAACTGTAATTTGGCTACCATGTTTTCCATAATTTTTAATGGGGTTGGAATCTCTTTCACTTGGTTTGTTTATTAATTATGATTATTTGTCATTTGGATTATCAACCTTATAAAAATAATTAAATATTTGATTTTAAAATTGATTATAACCTATACAAACTGCATTTTTTACATGCTGAAATACTGCAAATATTCATCTAATGAATTAATATTTACTAGAATTCTCTTATCATCAATATTTATTTTAGCCTTCGAAAATTGATTCATAAATTCTTTAAAATGAAGGATATCCTCTTTAGACGATAAAACTTTCTCAATTATTTTATTAGAAATAAGTATCGGATGTCCACCTCTCCCTTCGTATTCAGGAATAACAACATCAGACCCATTTATATTTTCAAATAATTTACTGAGGACATCACAATTAACAAATGGATTATCAACATTATGTATAAAGACTGGCTGGTCTTTTTCAAGTTCACCCACACCCAGTTTTAGTGAATAAAACCTGTCCCATTCAGGATGTTTGTTAATTACAACTTTTACATTTTTAGTAAGATGGTAATTCTTCCCAACAAACGATGAATAATCAGTTTCGTTAATTACGAGTAATATCTCTTTACATCCAAAACTATAATATTCGCTAATGATATTTTCGATAAATGATGATTTTTCATTAAATCTTAAGGACCACTTTGGCGCGCCCATACGGGATGATTTTCCTGCTGCAAGAATAATTACAGAATAATTTATGGAATTTTGTGCTTTTTGCTTCATTTTTTTTCCAATCTACTGCATAAATATAGAAGTAATTTAAGAATTAGAGTTGCTTTATGTAGATTTGTTTTTTATAGTTTTAGAATAAGCTATTGGTTCTTATATTGGGCTAAAGCCCTTAGGTGCTTTAATTTATAACCCTAGCCTTAAGGCTAGGGTTATAAACAAACTAATAAATTGGACTTTAGTCCATTTTAAAATGTAAAAAATTTAAAATCCAGAAAATATGTCAGATGAATTTTACCCTATTGAAATAAATCAACTTCTTCAGATTGTTCTTAAAGAACTAGAAAGCAACCATAGCATATTCGGAATTTCTCAGGAACTATTCTTTAAACCAGAAAATAATAATCCATTTAAAACTTTACAATTTGGACAATTAATAGATACTCCTATTGGCGTTGCTGCAGGTCCGCATTCACAAATGGCTCAAAACATTATTGGTGCATGGCTTATGGGCGCTCGCTATATTGAACTAAAGACGATTCAAACACTCGATGAGCTCGAAGTTTCAAAACCTTGCATAGATATGCAGGATGAAGGTTATAACTGTGAATGGAGTCAAGAACTTAAAATTAATGAGAGCTTTAATGAATATCTGAATGCATGGATTATCATTCATATTTTAAACCATAAATTGAAATTAGGTAAAACACCAGGAACTATTTTCAATATGAGTGTTGGTTATAATCTTGAAGGGATTTTAAAAGATAATGTTCAATGGTTTTTTAGCAAAATGAATAGTTGTACCCATGAATTAGAAGCTAAAATAAATGAAATAAAAGATATTTATCCTGAAATTGAATCGATTCAAATTCCTTCACAACTATCAAATAACATTACATTATCAACCATGCATGGCTGTCCGGCTAATGAAATTGAAGCTATTGCGGGTTATCTGTTAAAAGAAAAAAATCTGCATACCTATGTTAAGCTTAATCCTACACTTTTAGGTCCTGATAAATTACGAGAGATTTTAAATAAGACCTTAGGATTTAAAACCAATGTTCCTGATATCGCTTTTGAACATGATTTAAAATATCCGGATGCACTTAATATTATAAAATCGTTACAGAAAATTGCAAAAAACAAAAATCTGGAATTTGGTTTAAAACTAACAAATACACTCGAATCAATAAACAACAAAACTATTTTTGGTGATTCAATTGAAATGATGTACATGAGTGGACGAGCTTTGCACCCAATATCAATACAAGTTGCGAATAAACTCCAACACGAATTTAACGGTGAATTACAACTTTCATTTTCAGCAGGAGCCGATGCTTTTAATGTTTCTGATATTCTTGCCTGTGGGTTTAAAACAGTTACTGTTTGTTCCGATATTTTAAAGCCTGGTGGTTACATGCGTCTAAATCAGTATTTCGAAGAACTAAGCATGAGTTTTGAGCAGAAAAAGGCAAAAAACATAGATGAATTTATTCAACCTACATCTTCAAAGAAAAGGAATAATCAGGCACTTGAAAATCTTACAGAATATGCAGAAAAAGTTCTGAATAATAATAGATATAAGCGAGAATACATTCAAGAACCTTCGATAAAAACAGATCGTAAATTAGACTATTTTGATTGTATTTCGGCTCCTTGCAGAGATACCTGTGCCACAAACCAAGATATTCCGGATTATTTATATTATACATCAAAAAACCAATTCGAAAAAGCTTACGAAGTAATTTTACGAACAAACCCATTTCCATCAATTACCGGCATGGTTTGCGATCATCTATGCCAGAATAAATGTACGCGAATAAACTACGATCAATCGCTTTTAATTCGTGAAGTTAAACGCTTTATTTCGGATCAGAAGGAAATAAAATTAGCATCACAAGATAAAAATGGATTAAACGTAGCCATTATTGGTGCTGGTCCTTCAGGATTATCATGTGCCTATTATTTGGCATTAGCCGGATTTTCGGTTGAGGTATTTGAATCAAAATCAAAGGCAGGCGGAATGGTTCAATATGCTATACCGGGTTTCAGACTGACAGATAATGCTATTGAACGCGATTTTCAGCGAGTAATCGATTTGGATGTAAAAATTCACTATAATCAGAAAGTTGATAAAGTGTATTTTGAATCATTAAAATCAAATTACAAATTTGTTTTTATTGGTGCCGGAGCACAACTCTCCTCACCTTTCCAGTTAGAAGGAATTGAATCGAAAGGGGTTTTAGATTCACTTGATTTTCTTTTTAATACCAAAGCCGGGAAAAATACCGGAATTGGAAAAAATGCAGTTATAATAGGTGGCGGGAATACGGCCATGGATGCAGCACGAACAGCATACAGACTTGTTGGTAATGACGGAAAAGTTACTATTGTTTATCGTCGTACTATAAATGAAATGCCAGCCGATCAGGGCGAAATCAAAGCTGTCTTGGATGAAGGAATAAAGATAATTGAATTAACCTCTCCCGAAAAGGTACTAAGTGAAAATGGAAACGTAAAAGCATTATTATGCAGCCGAATGGAATTGGACGATAAAGATTCTTCTGGACGCAGAAAACCTGTTAAAATTGAGAATTCTGAATTTGAAATACTTTGTGATACGATTATTCCTGCTATTGGCCAAAACCTCGATATTGATTTTGTTAAAAATGAATTACTAAAAGCAAATTTTAATAATTACAAAACCCAGCTCGAAAATGTATTTATCGGTGGTGATGCAATGCGCGGTGCTGCTACTGCAATAAAAGCTATTGGTGATGGACGAAAAGCAGCTGAGCAAATAATGAAAAAGGCAAGTATAAATTTTTCTATTCCAAAACCTTCGAACGGCAAGAACCACAGCAAAAAGGAATTGATGCTTAAACGAGCAATTAGAAAATATGCTCCTGAATTAAATGAAATTGATATTGCCGATAGAAAAAATTTTAAACTAGTAAGTGAAACATTAGACAAACAAAGCATTATTGATGAAGCATCCAGGTGTTTGCATTGTGATGAAATCTGTAATATTTGCACCACGGTTTGTCCAAACTTTGCAAATTATTCGTACGAAATTGAACCTATAAAAATTATGCTACAAAAAGCAATTTCTGATTCAAAGGAACATATTGCAATAGAAAATGATGGATTTTTCGAAATAAATCAAAAATACCAGATTCTTAATATAGGTAATTTCTGCAATGAATGTGGTAACTGCAATACTTTCTGTCCTACTCAGAGTGCACCATACAAAGAAAAACCAAAATTATGGTTAACTAAAGAATCATTTGATGCCGCTGATAAAGGTTATTATATACGTAAAAAGGAGAATCAAGCTGATTTACAGTTTAAAACTGAAAACCAAATAGTAAGTTTTTCAGAAAATTCTGATAGCTTTATTTATAGTACAATAAATGTAAAGGCTGTGCTTTCTAAAAAGGATCTAAAAATACAAAAAATTGAGTTTCTGAATGGTTCAAAGGAATTCAACACAAAACAGGCTGTAATAATGAGTGTTCTGTTAAAAGCAATGGAAAAGCTGGTATTTGAATAGAACCGCGATACTTGTCATTGCGAGCGAAGCCGTTAGGCGAAGCAAAGTAATCTTTAGAGTTTGCTTCGGTAGCAAGGACAATTCTCCTTTTTGTCATTTCGAACAAAGCCATTTTTTCATTGCGAGCGAAGCAATCTAAAGACTGCCTGCCCGACTCTGTCCGACTGAGTCATCCAGGCGGGCGGCTGGCGGGCTTTGGCATGTAAATATACTTCGCAGTGATAATCGTACGATAATTGCCTCGCAGTGACAAGAATAAAAAAACGACCCCAATGGAGTCGTGCAAAAAGTAATAAAACATTTCTTTATAACCTTAAAATCACAATTTAAACTGATGTTTTACTTTAGCCTCTGTCATTACAAAAGAACTGTAAAACTGACTAATATTCCCTATTGTAGAAAATTTTGTAGTAACAAAGTTGTGAAAATCATCCATATCCTGGCAATAAACCTTTAACAGAAAATCAATATTACCCGAGATGTAATAACATTCCATTACCTCATCCATGTTATCCATTTCCTTTTCAAAATCTTCGATTGCTTCTTTGGTATGTTTATTAAGAGAGACAGAAATATAGGCTATTAATTTTTTCCCAAATAACTTAGGCTCAACTAAGGTTATATATTGTTTTATATACCCGTTCTTTTCAAGTTTTTTTATCCGCTCATGAATTGGTGTTGTTGACAAATGAAGTTTCTCTGATAATTCACGAATTGTTATTCTGCTATTAGTTTGCAATACATTAAGCAATTTTCGATCTATCTCATCAAGTGGTTTCATGCTAGTTATTTTTTCTAAATTAAAACAAAATATATTTGCAAATATAGTCTATTTCTGCTTTTTATGCAATTCATAGCTCTTTTTTCTGTTGTTTTCTATTTATATAGATTTTATTAATATTATTCCTACCTTGCGTGGGTTAAATTTATATATATATCATATCATGATTCAAATTATTGATCGAGTAACAAACGAAAAAGCACTACAACATGCAGTAGATCGTTTTAAAGAGCGTAAAATCATTTTACCTACTTTTAAACAACAACAAAATCCTGAATTGGTTCCTGAAAAAATAAAAAATCAATTAAAAAATATAGGATTATGGGATATAAACCCATTAAATCTTTTCAGAATTACTTGGAAAAATGAGCCAAAAGAACAGGGCGGACTTTTTGGAAAGGTTAATTACATTGAACTTCCAAAATCATTAACCGGAGTTAATGCACGAATTGTATTACTAATTGGTAAATGGTTTCCAACAGGTGCTCATAAAGTGGGTGCTGCATACGGTTGTCTTGCTCCAAGAATTACAACCGGAGAATTTGATCCAACATACCACAAAGCTGTTTGGCCTTCAACAGGAAACTATTGTCGTGGAGGTGCTTTCGACTCAAAACTAATGGGTACTGAATCGGTAGCTATTTTGCCTCAGGAAATGAGTAAAGAACGATTTGCCTGGTTACGCGATGTCATTGGGTCTGAAGTAATTGCTACTCCAGGTTGTGAATCGAATGTAAAAGAAATTTACGATAAATGCTGGGAAATTCGCAGAACAAGACCCGATTGTGTTATTTTTAATCAGTTTGATGAGTTTGGAAATGCTGCATGGCATTACAATACTACTGGTAAAGCAATTGAAGAAGTTTATAATCAAATTAAAACTAAAGACAGCAAGCTGGCAGCATACGTTTCTGCCACCGGTTCAGCTGGTACAATAGCTGCAGGTGATTATTTAAGAACAATAATTCCTCATGTAAAGGTTGTTGCTTCTGAAGCACTGCAATGTCCTACATTATTAATGAATGGCTTTGGTGGTCATCGCATCGAAGGAATTGGTGATAAGCATGTTCCGTGGATTCATAATGTTAAAAATACTGATGTTGTTACAGCTATTGACGATGAGGATTGTATGAGAATTCTTAGGTTATTTAACGAACCCGAAGGGCATAATTTTCTGAAATCAATTGGTGTTGATCCTGAGCTTGTCGCAAATCTGCACTTAATTGGAATTTCTGGAATTGGAAATATTCTTTCTGCTATAAAAACTGCTAAGTATTTCGAAATGAACAAAGAAGATGTAATCATTACTATTGCAACTGATTCTGCCGATATGTATAAATCAAGAATTACTGAGCTACATGATGAAAAAGGCAAATATTTTGAAATTCAGGCTATTTCTGACTTTGAGAGATGCATTATGGGTACAAAAACAGATACCATGAAGGAATTAAACTATTACGACAAAAAAGCTATACATAACCTGAAATATTTTACCTGGATTGAGCAACAAGCAAAAGAACTAGAAGATCTAAACCAATTATGGTACGATCGCGAAATCTGGAATAAATTATTTTTACAACCTGAACATTGGGATGATTTAATTAATGATTTTAACGAAAGAACGGGATTATTGAAAAACCTTTAATAATCACTCATTCATACTATTTCAAAAGGTGTCTCTATTGTTAAAGTTAAGTTAAAACAAGGAAACACCTTTTTTAATTTGAACAGAATAAGAATAATCAAGTAAAAAAATAATTATAGTTAAATTCGTAGAATATTTTTTATATGCCAGTAAAAGAACAAGGTCAGAAATTTATTTATAAGTGCATCGATTGTGGAAAACAATTCTATACAAACGATACCATTTATTTATGTCCAAATTGTAGTAAAGATAATAACGAATTAAGCCCACCAAAAGGGGTTTTAAAAATTGTATATAATTATGCCGACATTTTTAAGAAAAATATTCGTTTTAAAGATCTTCAAAAGAATAATTATCTCGAAATATTACCAATTAAACAAATAAAAAATCTTCCCAAATTAAAAGTTGGCAATACACCTTTGTACGAATTTAATAAGCTGGATAATAAAGATTTATCGTTTCAATTGTTTCTTAAAGATGATTCTCAAAATCCTACCTTCTCATTTAAAGACAGAGCTTCGTCTATTGTTTCTGCATATGCAAAAGAAAACAACTTAAATACCATTGTTGCTGCATCAACAGGTAATGCAGGTTCATCTTTAGCTGGTATATGCGCTTCCCAAGGACAAAAAGCAATAGTAATGGTTCCTGAAAAAGCTCCATTAGCTAAATTAACCCAGATTATTATGTACGGGGCAACCATTGTTCCTGTTAAAGGTACTTACGATGATGCTTTTGATTTTAGCATTAAAGCAACCAAAGAGTTTGGCTGGTATAACAGAAATACTGCATTTAATCCTTTAACTATAGAAGGAAAGAAAACGGTTTCATATGAAATCTTTGATCAGCTCAATGAGTCAATACCAGATAGAATATTTGTTCCTGTTGGCGATGGCGTAATAATTTCTGGTGTTTATAAAGGATTCGAAGATCTTTTAAATCTAAAAATGATTGAAAGAATTCCTGTTATTGTTGCTGTTCAATCTGAAGGGAGCAATAATCTGATCAGAAATTTAAATAATACAAACTTTGAAATAAAACCAAGTAATACACTTGCCGATTCTATTTCTGTTGATATACCACGTAATTTTTATATGACTAAATATTATATTCAGAAATACAAAGGAGAAGTATTATCTGTTTCTGATGAAAAAATACTGGAAGCATCGGCTGTATTATCAAGAAATACCGGTTTGTTTGCCGAACCTGCTGCCGCAACATCTTTTGCCGGATTTTTAGATTACTACAATCAAAACAAACTTGATAACAACTCAAAAAATGTTGTACTTTTGACTGGTAGCGGACTAAAAGATTTAAAATCGGTACAGAAACTTTTAAATATTCCTGAATCAATTGAACCTACAATTGATAATTTGAAAAAATTGATCTCATGATTACTTTTACTTTAAACGGTGTTAAAGAAATATATTCAGGTGATCCTGAAAAAACACTATTAAATCATTTACGTCTCGATAAACACATTACATCAGTTAAGGATGGATGTTCAGGTCAGGCAACTTGCGGAGCATGCACAGTTGAAATTAATGGAAAAGCCAAACTGGCCTGTGTAATTAAAATGAAAACTTTAGAAGGTGCTGAGATATTAACCCCTGAAGGTTTTCCCGAATATGTAAAAGATACTATTGCCAAAGCATTTGTAAATAAAGGAGCTGTACAATGTGGATTTTGCTCTCCCGGGTTCATAACCAGAACGAAAGTGCTACTACAGGATAATCCAAATCCAACGATTGAAGAAATTCAAAAAGCCATTAAACCACATATTTGTCGTTGTACCGGTTACAAAAAAATTGAAGGTGCCATTATTTTTGCAGGTAAAGCTATACGCGAAAACAAAAAACTAGAAATTACCAAAACATCAGGAAAAATTGGTGTTTCTCATCCCAAATACGATGCTTATAGAACTGCATTGGGCGAAAGACCTTTTGTTGATGATCTGTTTTTCGAAGGAATGTTATTCGCAGCATTAAAGTTCAGTGACTTTCCTAAAGCAAAAGTGCTAAAAATTGATGTTTCTGAAGCCGAAAAAATTCAAGGTGTTCATAAAATATTTACTGCTAAAGACATTCCCGGAGAAAAAAAGGTAGGATTAATTTACAAGGACTGGAGTGTAATGATTGGTGAAGGTGAAACTACTCATTATATTGGCGATGTAATTGCCGGAGTTGTTGCTGATTCTGATGAAATTGCACGTAAAGCGGTTTCAAAAATAAAAATTGATTATGAAGTTTATAAACCCGAAACAGATGTATTTAAAGCGATAGAAGGCGAACGAGTTCATCCCGATAAACCCAATAATTTTAACACCACTCAGTTTACCATTGGAAATGCAGATGAAGCTTTAAAGAAATCAAAATACACATCCAAAGGAAAATACGAAACCCAGCGAATTGAGCATGCTTTTTTAGAAAAAGAAGCTTCTCTAGCTCGTCCCGATGGAAAAGGTGGATTGGAATTATTCAGCCAAAGTCAGGGTGTGTACGAAGATCGTCGTCAGGTTGCAATGATTCTGGGATTACCAGAAGAAAAAGTTCGTGTAACACTTGTTCCGAATGGCGGTGGCTTTGGTGGAAAAGAAGATTTAACAATTCAGGGGCATACATCGCTTTTTGCATATTTGTTACAGAAACCAGTTAAACTCACATTAACACGCGAAGAATCCATTCGATTGCATCCTAAAAGACATCCTGTTTTTATGGATATAGAAATTGGTGCAAATGAAAAAGGAATGTTAACTGCATTAAAACTAAGAGCCGTAGGCGATACAGGAGCATATGCATCAGTTGGAACAAAAGTTCTGGAACGTGTTGCGGGTCATGCTGCCGGTGGTTATTTTATTCCTGATGTGGATATTGAAGCCAAAACTGTTTATACAAACAATATACCTTGTGGTGCCATGCGTGGTTTTGGGGCAAATCAGGTTTGTTTTGCGTTGGAAAGCTGTATTGATGATATTTGTAAGCAAGCAGGTTTTGATCGCTGGCAATTCAGATATGATAATGCTTTAGTTGATGGTCTGAAAACATCAACCGGTCAAAAAGTTTTTGGAGTTGGTATTCGGGCTTGTCTCGATGCTGTTAAAGATGATTTTAACAATGCAAAACATGCAGGATTAGCTTGTGCAATAAAAAATTCGGGTGTAGGAAACGGAATGATTGATGAATCGAAAGTCATTGTTGAGATTGTATCTGAGAATCATATTCGTTTGCATCACGGATGGACCGAAATGGGTCAGGGAGTGCATAATATGGCTTTACAAACTTTGTGTGAAGAAATATCAGTTTCTCCGGAAATTATTGAAGTTATTGTTGATACCGAAGCTCAGATAAAAACAGGAATGACTACATCGTCACGTGCAACAGCACTTGTTGGTTTGGCTGTAATAAATGCTGCTAAAGCAATTAAAGAAGATTTAAAAACCAAATCATTAAAAGATCTTACAGGCAAATCATATAAAGGACAGTTTGTCTGCGACTGGACAACCAAACCTGGTAGCGATGTTGATGAACAAATTACACATTACTCTTACGGATATGCTGCACAAGTGTGTATTCTAGATGATAATGGAAATATCTCAAAAATGATTGCTGCACACGATGGTGGCAAAATTATGAATCCTATGTTATTCGAAGGTCAGGTTCAAGGTGGTGTTCATATGGGATTAGGATATGCTTTATCCGAAGATTTACCAATGAAAGACGGCTATCTTGTAAGCGACAAAATGCGTGATTTACAAATTCTAAGAGCTCACGAAACTCCTGAAATTGTTGTAAAAATGGTTGAAGTAAAAGATACTATTGGTCCTTACGGAGCAAAAGGAATTGGCGAAATTGGACTTGTTCCAACGGCTGCAGCTGTAGCTAATGCTTTTTATCAATTTGATGGAATAAAAAGAACTAAATTACCTTTAAAAAGAAAATAGTTTTTTATATATTTTTCAACTTATAATCTTTAAACTTTTATCTTTTATCTTTTATCTTTTATCTTAATATCATGTCAATATTACTTAAAAACGCAACGTACATCGATTGGAAAACTCTTGAGTTTAAAACCTCCCATATTCTGGTTGATGAAGGATTAAACGGAAAAATTCATTTTCTGGATAAAATTGATCAAGAAAAAGGAACAGAAATTATCGACTGCAAAGGTAAATATGTAACTAAATCGTTTGCTGTTGGTCATCATCACGCCTATTCGGCTCTTTCGAGAGGTATGGGAGCTCCAAAAAAGAATCCTGAAAATTTTTACGAAGTATTAAAATATATTTGGTGGACACTTGACAAATGTCTTGATAGTGAAATGGTTGAATACAGTGCATTGGTAACTGCTATGGCCTGTGCCAAAGCTGGTTCAACATTTGTTATCGATCATCATGCTTCGCCATTTGCAGTAAAAGATTCGCTTGACATTATAGCCAAAGCATTCGAAAAAGTAGGTATTTCGCATCTCTTATGCTATGAAATATCCGACCGTGATGGAGAAGAAATAGCCCAACAAGGCTTGGATCTTACAAAGAGTTATCTTAAAAATCATCAGGGATTAATCGGATTGCATGCCTCATTCACGGTTGGTAATGAGACACTTAAAAAAGCAACCGATCTAATGAGTCAGTTTAATTCGGGAATCCATATTCATGTTGCTGAGGATTCATTTGATCAAAAACAATGTATCGAAAAATATAAAATAAGAGTTGTTGAAAGACTCAACGAATTTGGTGTTCTCAATTCATCCAAATCAATTTTTGTTCATTGTCTTCATTTAAATGATAATGAACGTGAGTTAATAAAAAATGCAAGCTGTTGGGTTGCTCAAAATACAGAAAGCAACCTTAATAACAATGTTGGTTATTTTAAAAGTATTGGTTTAGGCGACAGAATTATGCTGGGAACCGATGGGATGCATAGTGATATGCTGCAAAGTGCCAAATCTTCTTTTTTTGTTGGCCAGGGATTTGATAAAATTGATTACCCAGCATCGTATAAGCGATTTAGAAATGCGAATAATTATTTAGCATTTAATAAATTTAAAGGAGATGGTGATAATAATCTTGTAATACTTGATTACAATACACCAACAGAAATAAATCAAAGCAATTTTTTGGGACATTTTATTTTTGGTATCAATTCAAATCACATTACTGATGTAATCTCTAATGGAAAATTAATTGTAAAAAACAGACAAATTCAGACTGTAAATGAGGAAGAGATACTAGTAACCTCACGTAAATTAGCTAATAAGCTTTGGAAAAAAATGCAGAATAGTTAAAAGTTGCAAGTTATAAGTTCAAAGTTTTTAAAAGTAATTTTTTAGTTTACACATTTAACTTATAACTTTGAACCTTAAACTTTCAACTCAAATTTTATGGAAACAAATATTCTTCAATGGATTGGCTATGCGGCATCGATAATTATTGCATTATCCATGACCATGAACTCCATAGTAAAATTCAGATGGATTAACCTCATTGGAGCTCTTACTTTTTCAACTTACGGCTTTTTAATCGGAGCTTATCCTGTAGGAATTTTGAATGGATTTATAGTACTTGTAGATATCTATTATCTAATAATTATTTATAGCAAAAAAGAGATTTTCGAAATATTAGAAGTAAGGCCCGAAAATAGATATCTGATTCGGTTTTTAAAATTCCACGAAAAAGATATTCATAAGTTTTTCCCCGGATTCGAATATAAACCTGAAATGAACACTGTAAGTTTTTTCATTCATCGTAATATGGCTGTTGCCGGATTATTTCTGGCCCACAAGCACGAAGATGGAGTACTTAAAGTTGGTCTTGATTATGTAATTCCTGAATACAGGGATTTTAAGAACGCTAAATTTGTATATCACAGGTTGAGCAATCGTTTTATCGAAGCAGGATTTAAAAAAGTAATTACAAAAAGCGAAAGTAAACAACACTCCAAATACTTGAGAAAACTAGGGTTTGTTGAAGATAAGGACGGATGCTTTGTTAAGTCATTTGAATCAAACAAATTAATAAAGGACTAAAGTCCATTCTCAATTGATAATCTATAACCCCGGGCTTAAGCCCGGGGTTTGAAAATAAAAATATCATAGGGCTTTAGCCCATTATTAATTAGACCTGATTTTATGAATATTTTAATTCAAAATGGTAAAATTGTTACATCAGATAAGACTTATATTGCTGATATTTTTATTTCTGAAGGCAAAATTTCACAGATTGGAGATTCATTAACTATTCATGCAAAGATCGATAAAACCCTTGATGCCAGAGGATTTTATATTTTCCCTGGAGGTATTGATCCACATGTTCATATGTGCCTACCAACGCCTGCTGGTCCTTCGTCAGATGATTTTGTATCGGGAAGCAAAGCAGCTCTTTTTGGTGGAACGACTACCCTACTCGATTTTGTTACCCCAAAAAATGGTCAATCATTGACCGAAGCATTAGAAAAGAGAAGATTAGAAGCTCAAAACAGTTTATGCGATTTTTCTTTTCATGTGAGTCCAATTGAATGGACAGAGAATACCGAACATGAAATAAATAAATGTATTAAAGCCGGAATAACCTCTTTTAAGGTTTATATGGCTTACAAAGGTTCTGTTGGATTAGATGATACTGATCTTAAAAGGGTTTTATTAGCGGTTGGAAAAGCAGGAGGATTAGTTACTATTCATTGCGAACTTGGTGATGAAATAGATGCATTGCGCGATAAATTCGTTTCTGAAGGCAAAACGGAACCACTTTATCATGCATTATCGCGACCTGTAGAGCTTGAAGCACAAGCTGTTCAACGTGTTGTTAATTTTGCTAAAGAAGCTAACTGTGCCATTTATATTGTTCATGTTTCTTCTAAAGAATCATTAAAAATTATTGAAAAAGCTAAGAAATCAGGACAAAAAGTAATCGCTGAAACATGCCCTCATTATTTATTATTAGATGATTCAAAGTACAATGGAACTTTCAATGACACAGTAAAGTATGTTTTAAGTCCACCATTACGTAAAAAGGAAGATCAGGATGCTTTATGGAAAAGCATTCAAAATGGCGTAGTTTCAACAGTTGGAACAGATCATTGTCCGTTTAATCTAAGTCAAAAATCGGTTGGCAAAGATGATTTTCGGAAAATTCCAAATGGTGCCGGTGGCGTTGAACATCGATTTAGTTTACTTTACACTTATGGGGTTTTAAAAAACAGAATAACTTTAAATCAATTTGTTAATATTACTTCAACACAGGCTGCTAAAATTTTTGGATTATACCCGCAAAAAGGAGAAATAGCCATTGGTTCAGATGCAGATCTTTTAATCTGGAATCCTGAAAAAGAGAATACTATATCTGTTAAAAATCACCAGCAGAACTGCGATCTGGAAATTTTTGAAGGTTTTAAAACAAAAGGAGTACCAGAATTCATAATTGCTGGGGGACAATTATTTCCAGAAGTATCAGGTAGTAAATTTTTAAAAAGAAAAATAGAATGTTTACCTAAAAATTAAAAGTACAGATTTGCGCTATTATTATCGGTGAAATCTAGTTAAATCTGTTTACCTGCATTTAAACTAATGCTAATTAGTTAATGAATATTCACCCTCTGCCCTGCGGGCATCTCCCTCAAGGGAGAAAATATCATACTTTGTCCTCCCTCAAGGAAGGTGGTGGAAGACTGGAGGGTGAGAAATATAAAGTTTTAATTTATTGATATTTTCATTCCAAATTGCATGTCCGAGTTCCATTAAATTAAAAGAGTAGGCTAAAAACCTACTCTTTTTGTGTTCCTTTTCAGAATATTCTGTAAAACTTCAGATGGTTTTTCAAATTTCGTTGTAAACATCATAGCAGCAATAATATATGGTTTAAAACCTGCCTCTAAATAAGTTTTAATTCGATATTGTTCAAACACACGACCATTCACTTCACCTTCTTTACACGAAACGCCACTAATATCAGCTGGTAAACAATGCAAGTACAAAGCATCCTGATTTTTAGTCAGTTTTTTTATTGATTCGTTGTATTCCCAATGTTTGTATTTTGCATTATTTGCTAAACAAGTTTGTTCCAAAGCTTTTAGGCCTTCTTTATCTGCTGCTTGCAATAGTTTTGTGCGTTGTTGCATAATATGAAATGGGGCCCAGCTTTTTGGATATACGATATCGGCATCTCTCATTGCATCTTCCATAGAATGACTAATATTAAATGAGCCTCCGCTTTGTTTTGAATTATTTTTTGCTATTTCAACTATTTCTGGAATCAATCCATAACCTTCAGGATATGCTAGTTCGATATTCATTCCATAGCGAGACATTAAAGCAATAATTCCTTGAGGAACAGAAAGGGGTTTTCCGTAGCTTGGTGAATAAGCCCAGCTCATTACAATTTTTTTACCTTTTAGATTTTCCAACGAACCAAATTGGTTTTGTAGATGCATTAAATCGGCCATTGATTGTGTTGGATGATCCATATCACATTGTAAATTAACAATTCCAGGACGATTTGGAAGTACACCTTTTGCAAATCCATCGTCTAATGCCTCTCCTACTTCGCGCATGTATTTATTTCCTTCGCCCAAAAACATATCGTCGCGAATACCAATAAAATCAGATAAAAATGAAATCATGTTTGCAGTTTCTCGAACGGTTTCGCCATGTGCAATTTGTGATTTTTGTTCGTCCAAATCCTGAACAGCTAAACCCAACAAATTACTTGCTGATGCAAACGAAAAACGTGTTCTCGTTGAGTTATCACGAAAATTTGAAATAGCTAAACCTGAATCAAAAACTCTTGGAGAAATATTATTAACGCGCATTTCTTTCAATATCTCCGCTACTTCAAGAACGGCTTTTAGATCATCCTGACTTTTTTCCCAGGTTAAAAGAAAATCTTTTTTATACAAATCAGTTTTTAGCTGACCTAATTTTTGAATTTTATCTTGTAAACTCATATTTTTTTTTAAAGTTTTATTAAATCAATTTCTTTGCCCTATCCCTATTGATTTTCTTCGCTCCCTTTAGGGTTAGGGGTAATCGAAGAAAATCAGTTGTTAAATCTCGTAAGCAAAAGCAGCATAAAATGCAGATGCCGCCACTAAATCACTAATTGGAACCTTTTCGTCGGGAGCATGAGCCAATACTTCATTTCCAGGTCCAAAACCAATTGTTGGTATTCCGTATGTTCCACAGGTCATAACGCCATTCGTTGAGAAAGTCCATTTATCAATTTTCGGCTGTTTACCAAACAAATTTGTAAAAGTACGAACTCCAGCTTGTATGATTTCATGTTTCTCTTCAATCTTCCATGTTGGATAGTATTTCTCCATTCCATATTCCAGTCCGGTATATGCTTTTTCTTTGTAATTCAATACTTCAACTTTTGCGTTCATTCCTTTAATAAGTTCTTCTATTTCAGCAACAGCAGAATCTTTTGTTTCGCCCCATGTTAAACGGCGATCCAAATGAATTCGGGCATAATCTGAAACCGCACATAATGATGGTGTTCCTGAGATTATTTCGGAGATAGTCACACTTCCTTTTCCTAAAAACTCATCGTACTGAAGTCGTTCGTTTAGTTTTTCAATTTCAAGTGCTGTTTTAGATGCCATGTAAATAGCATTTTTGCCACGTTCGGGAGCTGAGCCATGTGATGAAACACCATAAAAATGAACATGAATTTCCATGCGTCCACGATGACCACGATATATGTTCAGGTTCGTTGGTTCTGTGCTGATTACAAAATCAGGTTTTATCTTATCTTCTTCAACAATAAATTTCCAACAAAGTCCGTCACAATCTTCTTCCATAACACTGCCAACGAAATAAATGGTAAGGTCTTTATCAAATCCAAGTTCTTTTAATATTTTTCCCGATGTAACAAACGATGCAGGTCCGCCTTCCTGATCAACAGATCCACGACCATAAACATATCCATCTTTTATTTCACCACTCAGTGGATCAAACGACCAATTATCCATATTCCCCATATCAACGGTATCCATATGTCCATCAATAGCCAGAATTTTTTTTCCTCTTCCAATTCGGCCTATAACATTGCCTAGATCATCAATCCATACTTTGTCAAAACCAGCCTCTTCCATTTGTCGCTTAAGCTCCAACTGAACGTCTTTTTCCTGTGTACTTAACGATTTTATTTTTACTAGCTTTGATAAATTTTTAGCAGTATAATTTCTGTACTTTTCGGCTAGCTCATTAATTCTTTTGTAAATATCACTCATATTTCTTTTTAGTTTTATTCAGTTGTTAAAATTATATTTTTTATTAATTACTTATATTATACAGAACAATATAATATATCAGGTACTAATATTTAGAATAAACTATTATCTCTGGTATTTTTTAAAGATTTTTTTTCTATTTGATAATTAAAATTAATAAAAACTGGCTTTTATCATACCCAAATCAATAAAACTAAAATTAAAATCATAAATATCTTATAATTCATAGTATTTTTGACCAAAGCGTATAACAATA
>JBFXEQ010000052.1:0-20499 GCA_050179935.1 Bacteroidales bacterium
AGTGTTTTTCCATAATTTTTATTATTTTTACGTTGTATTAAACATTTTTCGGAACGATAAGCCTGTTTTTCTGTGAATTAAAAATAACATTTTTTTCTTGAATATCAATGTTTTAAAGGCTTTTTTTTAATCTGTTAAAGTAGAACTAATCAGTTTAATAAACAATTCTAAAATCAACACAATTACAGTTGTAAAAATGGAGGTTCCATGTTGTAGCGGAATTATTCAGCTAGTAAACATGGCTCTTCAGAGTTCTTTAAGAAAAGTACCAGTAAAATCAATTACAATAAGTGCTTCGGGCCAAATATTATCAGAAGAGTGGATTTAAAAAGTTAATTAGCATAAATTAATCATATTAATCATTAATAAGTAAAAATTATGAGCATGTTTTGTTATCAATGTCAGGAAACTGCAAAAGGAGTTGGATGCACCATACAGGGTGTTTGTGGCAAAAAAGATGATGTTGCCAATATGCAAGATCTTCTTTTGTTTGTATTAAAGGGTATTTCGTTTTACACAAAAACAGCAAGAGAAAATGGTGTAACCTACGATAAAAAAATCGATAAGTTTATTTTTGATGGACTGTTTGCAACCATTACCAATGCAAATTTTAGTAAGCAAGTTTTTATTGATCGTGTTACTAAAGGATTAGAAATTAGAAATGAACTAAGAAAAAAACTTGAATCGGCAGGAGTAAATATCGAAGTATTAAAGCCACATTCATCAGCAACATGGATAGGAACACCAGATAAATACGAAGAAAAAGCAAAACTTGTTGGTGTTTTATCTACTGAAAATGAAGATGTTCGTTCCTTGCGTGAGTTAATAACCTATGGATTAAAAGGTATGGCCGCATACACAGAACATGCATACAACCTTGGCCATGAGAACAAAGATATTTACAAGTTTATTCAGGATGCATTAGTTGCCACTACCGATAATTCATTAACTGCAGATCAATTAGTTGCGCTTACACTTGAAACAGGCAAATATGGAGTAGAAGCTATGGCTTTACTCGACAAAGCAAATACATCAAGCTATGGAAATCCTGAAATTACTAAGGTAAATATCGGTGTTCGCAATAATCCCGGAATACTTATAAGCGGTCATGATTTAAAAGACATGGAAGAGCTTTTGAAACAAACCGAAGGAACAGGTGTAGATGTTTATACACATAGCGAAATGTTACCGGCAAACTATTATCCTGCATTTAAAAAGTACAACCACTTTGTGGGTAACTATGGTAATGCATGGTGGAAACAAAAAGAAGAGTTCGAATCGTTTAATGGTCCAATTTTATTTACAACCAATTGTCTTGTACCACCAGCCAAAGATGCAAAATACCGCGACAAGGTTTATACAACTGGAGCAGCGGGTTTTGATGGGTTCCCTCACATTGCCGATAGAGTGAATGGTAAACAAAAAGATTTTTCTGCAATTATTGAACAAGCAAAAAAATGTGCTTCACCTGTAGAAATTGAAAAGGGCGAAATAATAGGTGGTTTTGCACATAATCAGGTTACTTTATTAGCAGATAAAGTTGTTGATGCAGTTAAATCAGGAGCTATAAAAAAATTCTTTGTTATGGCTGGTTGCGATGGCCGAATGAAAGATCGCGATTATTACACTCAATTTGCTGACAAATTACCAAAGGATACAGTTATTCTTACTGCAGGCTGCGCAAAATACAGATATAACAAACTTCCCCTTGGCGACATAGGCGGAATACCAAGAGTTCTGGATGCTGGTCAGTGTAACGACAGCTACTCATTAGCGGTAATTGCACTTAAACTTAAAGAGATTTTTAAATTAAACAACATTAACGAATTGCCTATTGCCTATAATATTGCATGGTACGAACAAAAAGCTGTTATTGTATTATTGGCATTGTTATACCTTGGAGTAAAAAATATTCATTTAGGCCCTACATTACCTGCGTTCTTATCACCAAATGTTGCTAAAGTTTTGGTAGAAACATTTGGAGTAAGCGGTATTGGAACCGTTGATGATGATATCAAATTATTTCTAAATTAATGTTTTATATAATCAGTTTAAATTAATTGATTTTAAACATGCTAATAACCCTGGCAAAAGTGCCGGGGTTATTATTAAAAACTAACAAATAAAAAATATGAAAACAATAAAATATACTGATGCTGAATCAAGACCGAATCCTCACGGAGTTGATGCACGAAATTTATACGATACAGAACACGCCATGGTAACTCACATATTATTAAAACCAGGTGAGCAATTAAAAAAACACATTACACCGGTGGATGTTTTCTTTTATGTACTCGAAGGAGAAGGTATTGTTGAAGTTGGTGGTGAAAAACTCGAAGTTACGAAAGATACATTGATTGATAGTCCTGCAAAAATCCCACACTGCTGGTATAATAAAAGCAACAGCAATTTAAGAATTCTTGTAACAAAGGTTCCTAAACCTCTAGGACAAACAAAAGTGCTTTAATTTTGTTTAAGAATCAAACCCTTTATTATGAATAAAAGGATTGAACGTGAGAAAAAAGTTGTAACCTTAATGGTAAAGCAGTATTGCAAAGACCATCATTCCTCTAATGAATTATGTGCCGAATGCTCTGATTTACTGGAGTATGCTTATAACAGATTGCTGTGTTGTCCTTTTGCCGAAGACAAACCGGTGTGTTCAAAATGTACTATTCACTGCTATAATAAAAACTATAAAAGACAAATTATAGCTGTAATGCGACATTCCGGACCTAAGATGATCTATAAATATCCGAAAGACACAATTTTATATTTTTGGGACAAACTAAAGCACATAAACCATAAAATAAAATAATGCAAATTCAGAATCTAAGCAATTCGCCGAAAGTACCTTTTAACCTGAACGCCTTTATTCTGCACTCTAAAAAACCAGTAGAATTGGTTCATATACTTATTAAACCAGACGAAAGACTTGCAGAGCATCAGAATCCTTTCGATGTTATATTTTTTGTAATTGATGGATCTGGTATTTTATCTGTTGATGGCCAAAAACATCATCTTAAATCAAATGATACCATTAAAATCATATCGAGCAAAATGCGCGATTGGGAAAATAATACTGATAGTAATTTGCGCTTACTGGTAATTAAACTCCTTTAATTTGATTTTGATTGAATAAAACAATCTTTTATCTTTCCGAAAAATTTAAAATAAGGAACATGATTCGCATTCTTTTTAAAATTACAATATTAATAGTCGTTATAGGATTATTTGGTTGTCAAAAACCAACAAAAGAAATTAATTCGGCAGAATATGCAAAATCCATTCAGGAATGGAAAGAAAAAAGACTCTCTAATTTAAAATCGGAGAATGGATGGTTAAATCTGGTTGGTTTATACTGGCTAAAGGAAGGACAGAATCCTTTTGGCAGCAACCCGTTAAATAATATTGTATTCCCAGAAAAAGCGCCTGAATTTATTGGCACTGTTATTCTTTATAAGGGAAATATGAGCGTAAGTATTGATAAAGATATCGATGTTTTTATAAACGACTCATTATTAAAAGAATACGATGTAAGGAAAGATTCTGATGGCAATCCTACTCTGTTTAAAATGGGTTCGTTTAGGTGGCATTTTATTCAAAGAGGCGATCGGTATGGAATTAGGCTAAGAGATTTGGAAAGCCCATTAATTAACGCTATAAACGAAATTCCTTCGTTTCCAGCAGACCTTAACTGGCGAGTTAAAGCTTCTTTTGAGCGTTTTGATGAACCAAAAGAAATTGCTATTCCAAATGTTCTTGGCGATACAAGTTTCGAAAAGTATTATGGTATTCTTCGATTTATGATTGGCGAAAATGATTATTCGCTAATTCCAACAGGAGATGGAATAACCGAAGATTTTTTTGTAATTTTTGCTGACGGAACAAGTGCCGAAGAAACTTATGGCGCAGGAAGATTCCTTTCTGTTGAAAAACCTGATGAAAATGGAATAACTTATATAGATTTTAACAAGGCAACAAATCCTCCTTGCGCATTTACAGCTTATGCTACATGTCCTTTGCCTCCAAAAGAAAACATTTTAGATGTAAAAATTCTGGCAGGAGAGAAAGTAAACGAACATATTGGCAATCATTAAAAAAGGCAGCCTTTTGGCTGCCTTACTTTTATTCTTCAGTAATTTTATATTCTACTCCTCTTTCTTTTAAATAACTCAAAATATATTGGTAATTTTTTTCTTCGGCACCAATAAACTCTGGGGGACAAATTCCTTTGTGGTTAATCATTCCGTTGATGAACAAATTAGCAATAGCGGTACAGGTATAACCAGTAGTTTTTGCCATTGATGTTGTTTCAGTAGTTTTATCATAACAATCAAAAAGATCATAAGTAAATTTCTTTTCGTTATTGTTAACAGAGCCTTTAATAATAACTCTCATCATGGTAAAATCTTCTTCTTTATCTTTAAGTTCCCAAACCGGGAATAAGAGTTTTGAGGTAAAATCAATTGGTCTTATTAAATGACCATCAACCAAAACCTGCTTATCGGAGAAAAATCCGGTTTCTCTTAATACTTTAATATATTCAATAGTTCCGGGATACCGAAGGGTTTTTTCAATCATATTCGGAACTTTCATTGTTTTGAGCAATGTTCTTAATCCATCAGAGTTCCATGCCTCCAAGGTACCAATAGGCTCAAATTGTTTAATTTCAGCTTCAGATAATGCTTCGCGAACTACCATATCGCCATGCAAAACATAACGGGCAGAACCAATATATTCTTCTAAAACATCCATTGGCGAAAAAACAGCTTTGTATTCGTAAGGCCATTCGCGTTTAAAAGGCAATCCTCCACCATAACATTTATAGCTATTTACCTTCATTTTTGCATTATGATATCCAAGAATAATATTGCCCATTCCAGGAGAAACTCCAGCATCAACAATAACAGTAACATTATGCTGTCTGGCAAGTTCATCTAATTCGAAAGGATCTTGTCTGAAAAAAGAAATATCGATAATATTTTTCCCAGCAAGGATAGCTTGTTTAACAGCTTCAAAACCCATGTAACCTGGCAAACATCCAATTAAAAGATCAAAATCTTTAACAGCATCGCTAAACTCATTAGTATCAGAAAGATCAGCAATTATGGTTTTTATTTTTGAATATTTTTGCAGCTTTTCAAAGTTCGATGGGTTAATATCGATTGAAGTAACATCAAAAGACTTGGAGAGATCTATAGCAATTGCTTTTCCAACTAAACCTACTCCCAAAACAGCTATTTTTTTCATATAAGTTGATGTTAGATAATTATTTTTTATGTGATTTGAATACTAATGGTAAAACAAATTATTGAGATTTCCTGCGATTTATTTCATCGCGGATTCTTGAAGCGCGCTCGTATTCTTCATTTTTAACAGCTTCATCAAGTAATTGCTCTAATATATCGGTATCTGTTGATTTAAACTCGTCGTCATCTGTAGAGGTTGAGGGGGTTTTCTCTGGTTTTGTCTTTACAGAATATTTTGAGCTATCTTTTTCATCAGGTACAATATCAATAACAATTCCGGCTTTCTTAAGTATATCTTCTGTTGTATATATTGGGCATTTAAACCGCAAGGCAAGAGCAATTGCATCGGAAGTTCTGGCATCAATTGAAATATCTTTTCCTCCGTTATTACAAATTAACTGCGAATAAAAAACACCTTCTTCAAGTCGGTAAATATTTACTTCGGTAATGCTTATTCCGAAAGACATTGAAAAATTTAAAAACAAATCGTGAGTAAGAGGCCTTGGTGGTTTTAAACCTTCGAGCTGAATTGCAATGGCTTGTGCCTCAAACCCTCCTATAATAATGGGTATTCTTCGTTCGCCAAACTCTTCGGTTAAAACAAGTGCATAAGCTCCTGTTTGTGTCTGGCTATAAGAAATACCTAATACATTTAATTTTATTTTACTCATACCTGATTATCCAAACCCATTTTTTACAAAAGTAACCTTTTCGAAAATAAATTTAATACTTTATTAATAAAAGTAAAATGATCAACCAAATTAAAACATCCTTTAGCAAGTTTAACAATTTATTTAAAGATATAAAAGAATATAATTATCTTAGCCTTATTATAAAATTACAATGCGATGACAACCATTAAAGATAATTTTTTAGAAGCACTCAATGTGTTAAAACAATTTGTATCTAACGAAGATAATTTAAATAGAATCGAAGAGGCTGGCCAAATTATGGTTAACTCAATTAATAACGGTCATAAAATTATTTCATGTGGCAATGGTGGATCAATGGCGGATGCCATGCATTTTGCCGAAGAACTTACAGGTCGTTACCGAGATAATAGAAAAGCGATTGCAGCTATCGCCATTTCTGATCCTACCCATATTTCGTGTACCGGAAATGATTACGGATATGGTTTTATCTTTTCAAGATATATTGAAGCACTTGGGGCAGCCGGTGATACTCTTCTGGCAATTAGTACAAGCGGAAACTCCGAAAATGTTATAAAGGCTATTCAGGTTGCAAAAAACAAAGGGATGAAAGTTATTGCATTAACAGGTAAAGATGGCGGAAAAATTGCCGGATTATGTGATATAGAAATACGGGCACCATACAGTAGCTATGCCGATAGAGCACAAGAAATACATATTAAAATAATCCATTCATTAATTTTTTACATCGAAAATCACATAAAATAATCCAATAACATGTTAGTTAAAGCTTTCGGAAGTGCGGTACATGGTATTAATGCTATAACCATAACCATAGAAGTTAGTGTATCGCAGGGAATAAACTTCTATCTGGTTGGACTGCCCGATAGTGCTGTAAAAGAGAGTCAGCAGCGAATTGATTCAGCTCTCAGAACCAATGGGTATAAGGTTCCTGGTAAAAAAATTGTGATTAACATGGCTCCTGCTGATATCCGAAAAGAAGGTTCTGCCTATGATTTACCTTTAGCTGTTGGTATCCTTGCTGCTTCCGAACAGATAAAGCCCGAATCTATTGGTGATTATATTATTATGGGAGAACTTTCGCTTGATGGAACAGTAAACAAAGTGAAAGGTGTATTACCAATTGCAATACAGGCTCGAAAAGAAGGGTTTAAAGGATTTATCCTGCCAAAAGAAAATGCCCGCGAGGCAGCGGTAGTAAATAACCTCGATGTATATGGAGTAGAAAATATTAAAGAGGTTATTGATTTTTTCAATGGAGATGTGATTTTAGAAAAAACAATTATCGACACTAGGGAGGAGTTTTATGCAAATGTTAATAATTACGAAATCGATTTTTCAGATGTTCGTGGACAGGAGAACGTTAAAAGATCTCTAGAAATTGCAGCCGCTGGCGGCCATAACATCCTCATGATTGGGCCACCCGGAGGTGGAAAAACAATGCTTTCGAAACGATTACCAACCATTATTCCTCCATTAACCTTGCAGGAAGCACTCGAAACAACCAAAATACATTCTGTAGCAGGTAAAATAGATGCACAAACATCATTAATGACTAAACGTCCATTCCGTAGCCCTCATCACACAATCTCTGATGTTGCTTTGGTTGGTGGTGGCCAGTTTCCTCAGCCTGGTGAAATATCTCTGGCACATAATGGTGTTTTATTTCTTGATGAATTACCCGAATTTCAGCGTTCGGTACTTGAAGTAATGCGCCAGCCTCTCGAAGATCGTGTAATAACAATAAGTCGTGCAAAATTTAGTGTTGAATATCCGGCAAGTTTTATGCTCGTATCAAGTATGAATCCTTGTCCATGCGGTTATTATAATCATCCCGATAAAGATTGTGTATGCGCTCCGGGAAGCATTCAGCGTTACTTAAATAAAATATCGGGTCCGTTATTAGACAGAATTGATATTCACGTTGAGGTTGTTCCCGTTTCATATGATAAACTTGCCGAAGTAAAACCTGCCGAAAGTAGTGCCGATATTCGCGAAAGAGTAATTAAAGCACGCGAAATACAATCTGCCCGATTCGAAAATTCAGAACAAGTGCATTGTAATGCACAAATGTCATCAAAACAAATCAGAGAATTTTGCGCAATTGATACAGCAGGTCAAACATTGCTAAAAAAAGCCATGGAAAAACTCGGATTATCAGCACGGGCATACGATCGTATATTAAAAGTTTCGCGCACCATTGCCGACCTTGAAGGAAAAGAAAATATTCAGGCTTATCATTTAGCCGAAGCAATACAATACCGAAGTTTGGATAGAAGTGGCTGGGGAAATTAATTGAGAATCAGATCTGCCTGAGGTTTTCTTATAATATAAAAACTTTTTCACCCGTCGCAAAAATAAAAAACATTTCCATTATTTTTTAAAAATAATTTCTAACAGCAACAAATTATATTAAATTATGTTCTACAACAGAATTTTATACCTAATTTTGAATTTGCTAAAAAAAATAAATACGCCTTGATATCTATAATAAACATTAGGGCAGCCAATTACGCAATGAAAGAAATAAAAACTAATATTAATTAACTAAAAACTTAAAAAAAATGGATGGAATTTTTTGGTTTATTCCTTTTGCATCAGTGTTAGCGCTGGTTTTTGCTTGGTTCTTCTTTAAGAATATGATGAAAAACTCTGAAGGAACTGACAAGATGAAGCAAATAGCTCAATATGTTCGCGAAGGAGCAATGGCTTATTTAAAAAGACAATACAAAGTGGTAGGAATCGTATTTATTGTATTGTTTTTTATTTTATTAATGTTGGCCTATTTTGGAGTTCAAAACCCATTTGTTCCTGTTGCCTTTATGACCGGTGGTATTTTCTCGGGCCTTTGTGGATATTTAGGTATGCGCACAGCAACCTACGCATCAGCACGAACAGCTCAGGGAGCATCACAATCATTAAATAAAGGATTACAGATTGCTTTTAGAAGTGGTGCTGTTATGGGCCTTGTTGTGGTTGGATTTGGATTACTTGACATTAGCCTTTGGTGGTTAATTTTAAATAAACTCGTTTACACCGCAGAACATATGCAAAACGGCTTGCATTTTCTAGGATTAACATTTGTTCATGCAGGAACAACAGATCATACAAAACTTATTGAAATCACTGCAACTATGTTAACATTTGGAATGGGAGCATCAACCCAGGCATTATTTGCCCGTGTTGGCGGTGGTATTTTCACAAAAGCTGCTGACGTAGGTGCAGACCTCGTTGGTAAGGTTGAAGCAGGTATTCCGGAAGATGATCCTCGTAACCCCGCTACAATAGCTGATAACGTAGGCGATAATGTTGGTGATGTTGCAGGTATGGGCGCCGACTTATACGAATCATATGCTGGTTCAATTTTAGCAACTGCTGCCCTCGGAGCTGCTCTTCCTCTTGTTGCAGGGTTTGATCCGGTAAAAGCAATTATTTCTCCAATGATTGTTGCTGCAGTTGGTATTATCCTTTCTATTATAGGTATTTTTATGGTTCGTACAAAAGAAACCGCAACACAGAAAAATCTTTTAAATGCTCTTCTTATTGGTACAGGAGGTAGTTCTGTTTTAATTCTTATGGCCGTTGCAGGACTTGCATATTTTGAATGGATTACCTGGGGAATTTTCGGATCTGTTGTGTCTGGTTTAGTAGCCGGTGTTATTATCGGACAAGGAACCGAATACTTTACTTCTGACGAATATAGTCCGACTAAAAGTATAGCAAAACAAACACAACAAGGACCTGCCACTACGATTATTGAAGGTATGGCAGTTGGTATGTATTCAACCTGGATTCCCGTCGTTACTATCGTTGCAGGTATTATTGCAGCTTATGGTTTTGCAGGAGGATTTACTAATTTCCCAATGGGTGTTTATGGAATTGGTTTTGCCGCTGTTGGTATGCTATCAACATTAGGAATAACTTTAGCAACTGATGCATTTGGCCCAATTGCTGACAATGCCGGTGGAAATGCAGAGATGGCTGAATTACCAAAAGAAGTGCGTGAAAGAACCGATGCTCTTGATATGCTTGGTAATACAACCGCTGCAACAGGTAAAGGATTTGCCATCGGATCAGCAGCATTAACTGCAATGGCTCTTTTAGCTGCTTACATGGAAGAAGTTAAACTTTGGCTAGGAAAAATTGCAGGTGATGGCTTTAAACAAATTGGTGATGTTTTATTTTACAATTCAAATATTCCAACCTTAGCCGATGGTCAGAAAGCAATTCATATTGCTTCATCATCAGTTAAAGACCTGGTTGATGCATATGATTTATCATTATTCAATCCAATGTTATTAGGGGGGCTATTCCTTGGGTCGATGATGGCATTTGTTTTTAGTGCAATGACAATGAAAGCTGTTGGTCGTGCTGCCGGTGCAATGGTTGACGAAGTACGTCGTCAGTTCAGAGATATTCCTGGTATTTTAGAAGGTAAAGCTACACCTGAATATGCAAAATGTGTTGAAATCTCAACAAAAGGTGCACAACGTGAGATGTTGGTTCCGTCTTTAATGGCAATTGCTGTTCCTGTTGTGGTTGGAATTTTTCTTGGTGTTGCAGGTGTTGTTGGATTATTAGCTGGTGGTTTGGTTACAGGTTTTACTCTTGCAAGTATGCTAAATAATGCAGGTGGAGCTTGGGATAACGCTAAAAAATATATAGAAAAAGGAAATCATGGTGGTAAAAAAAGTGATGCTCACAAAGCCGCTGTTGTTGGAGATACTGTTGGTGATCCTTTTAAAGACACATCAGGCCCATCATTAAACATTTTAATTAAGTTAATGACAATGGTTTCGGTTGTTATGGCCGGATTAACTGTAACATTGGGATTCTTTGCTTAATTATTTAATTTGACTTAAAAAAGAGTTGGTTACAAAAACCAACTCTTTTTTTATATGAATTAATTTCTCTGTTACATCAATTCTTTATAAATTTATAGTTCTATTTAAAAACTTTATACTTAAAACTATGGGTAAAGGAGATAAAAAAACAAAAAGAGGTAAAATTGTGATTGGTTCATACGGCAAACGCCGACCCCGAAAAGACAAGCCTACAATAGCTGCACCTGCCAACAAACCAAAAGCAGAAGTAAAACCAAAAGTAAAACCAAAAGCTGAGCCCAAGGTTGAATCCAAAGCAAAGTCTAAAGCTAAAACAGAGCCAAAAGAAGCTGCAAAGCCAAAAAAAACAACAAAAAAAAAGGTTGACGAATAGTCAACCTTTTTTTATTATTTCTCCTCAAAGAATAATTCCTCGGTTAAAATCTTTATCCGGTGTAAAGCAAATTCTTTATAAACTGACTGATTACTATTGCTAACAGAGTCTTGCATGTTTTCTGTTTTTCGCTCCTTCATCATGGTTAAATAACCATCGTAGTAATTTATCGCCAATTTTTTATCACCTAAATACTGATCGTAAAGCTGAGCCATTTTGAAAGAATAAATTGGATCAGGTTCGGCTTGATAAGCCATTTTCAGATAATCTAAAGAAAGCATGTAGTTCTCCTTTTTTAGTTCAATAGTTGATAACTCTGAATAAATATTAGCCATTTGCTTTGCTGGAGGAGCAAGCATTCTAATTGTTAAATTTAAGAAATAAGACCCTTCAGCTAATTCGCCAATTCTGCCCAATGCGCTACCAATATAAAAGGCAACTTCTGGATCATCAGCGTTCATTGCGTTGGCTTCTTTTAAATCTATTATAGCTTTGTCAAACAACTGGCTTTCATAAAAGGCTAAACCTCTATATTTCAAATTAAAAAAAACAGAATCACTATTTGCCAGCAACTCATTAAAACCTTGAATTGATAAATCAAATTCGCGATTTAAATAATAGGTATAAGCTAAAAGTTTCTTTAATTGAACCTCCTGAGGATTAATTTCCAATCCTTTTTTACAAACCTCTATTGCCTCCTTAAACCTTCTTTCGCCGTTTAAAATATTGGCTAATATGATATGTACATTTATATCGTAGGGATTTATTTCAATTGCTCTTTGATAATAAAGGATGGCCGGAGTTACCATATTTATCTGATCAAAACAAAACGCAATTGATTTATTGTAGTAATAGTTGTTTGGATCAATCTCCAGTGCTTTCTGATAGTAATGAATTGCCGTTCCGAACTCACGATTTTTTCTAAAAATATTAGCCAGATTGATAATCGGAGAAATATCTATGGTATCAGCTAAATATTGCGAATAATAAATATCGATAGCTTCTTCATCCTTGCCAAGTGATTCGTAGGTTTCAGCCAATCCATTCTGAAAGGTAATATTCGTGCTATCTTGGTCAAATGCTTTTTTGAATGCAATCTCAGCATCAACATATTTATAACATTCCTGATATGCTTTTCCAAGATAATAAAATGCATATGGTTGTATAGAATCTTCCTCAATTAACTTATTTGAAAAATAAATTACAGAGTCATATTCGCCTTTAATCAACTTTAACTCCAACTGAATAATATCGTTTTGTATCTGAGAAAAAGCATTTTGCACTAAAAACTGCAATACTAAAAGAAAAACTAGTCTTGGTCTCATTGTAAATAAGTATGAAAATTGATTTAAGATTAATTAATAACGAATATGAATTTAAATCCCCCTATTAAAAAAGCAAATCTATTTTATTATGCAATTATGCCAAATTAATTATAAATTTATTGCTTATAAATAAAATTGCTATCATGAATAAAATTTTGTTTACCGGATTTTTAACAATTATTTGCATGAACCTATTTTCGCAAGAAATTAATACAGTTGTATATGATGAAAAAGCTAATCAGGATATACTTATTGGTTACTGCAACATTGATGGTTTTACTTCTGGGGAGTTTAACAACTGGTTTCAAGTAGAGTACGATACATATATTACTGATAAAGAAACACTTGAACTGATCAGCCCTGAAAATCTCGAAAATTTAGAAGTTACAATCGTTTTGGGAACATGGTGCAGCGATAGCCGCAGAGAATTTCCCCGATTTTTTAAAATACTCGAAAAAACAGGATATTCGTTTGACAATTTAACAATTATTGGTGTAAACAGATCGAAACAAGCGCCAGATACACATGTTGATGATTTAAAAATAGAGTTAGTACCTACATTTATTTTTAGCATTGATGGAAAAGAAGTAGGCCGAATAATTGAAACTCCAGAAATTAGCTTAGAAAAAGACTTGTTTAAAATAATATCTCAATAAGATCATGCAGCATTAATTTTTTTAATGCGTCCTTAATAAAAAGATGGTTAACCAATAAAAAGACTGACATATGGAAGAGATTAGAACATCAAAAACAGCTCAAGGATTAGGTATTGCGGGGTTTGTGTTAGCCCTTATTGCAATATTTTTATCCTTTATTCCAATCGTTGGTATTGCTGCAATTATTCCAGCGATAATAGCCATAGTATTTACAGCTATCGCAATTTCAAAAACAGTAAGGCATGATCAGATTCGAGGACTCATTATTGCAGGATTAATAATTTCTATTATTGCCTTTTCAATTTCTGTTTCTCAAATAATTATCGGTAAAAAATTGAGCCAGCTGGATAATAAATCTGAAAAGATAGAAGCATTTGGTAAAAAAATTCAGGAAGGAATGGACGAGGAATTTACTTCAGGAGACATGGAAGAACTTGAAAAAGCAATGGAAGAACTCGAAGGCGAAATAAAAGAAATGAATGTAGAAAATGCCGAAGAGATAGGCCGTGCTGCTGGAAAAGCCTTAAAAGAATTCACCAAAGAGGTTAAAAAAGCTAAAGAAATTCTTAAAGATTCAACAATCGAAATCGATAAGGAAAAGAATTAATCGCACCTGCTTATTAGTGGTCCATTAGTTTATTACAACAACATTTTTACCTTTATTATGTCCTTCTTCTGCATATTGATGTGCAGCTGAAATGTTATTGAGGTTAAATACTTCGTCGATTTCTACTAATAGTTTTCCTTCTGTAATCCATTGTGCTATTTGTTGAAGATCATCTCCATGATGTTTCATTAACAATGTCTTTACTTTTTTACCCCGGGTAAATAACTGCAATAACTTATGTATTAGAATTTTGGGTCTTGGTAGCGTATTGATATAAATACCTCTGGGTTTAAGTAAATGTTTGCATTTTACAAATGAATAAGTGCCTGAAACATCAAAAAACACATCTACTCTTTCATCAAGGCTTAAAACATCTGTTTCGGTATAATCGATAAATTGATCGGGCTGCAATGATTCTACAAAAGATTGATTTCGTGAACTTGCAACAGTAATTACTTTTGCGCCCATTATTTTAGCCACCTGAATCGCCATATGTCCCACCCCACCTGAAGCTCCGTTAATCAACACAACCATTCCAGACTTTAAATGAGCCTTGTCTCTAAGTGCTTGCAAGGCGGTCATCGAAACCATTGGGAAAGCTGCTGCCTGCTCAAATCGGATATTACGTGGTGAAAGTGCAAAACAATTTTCTGTTCCAAGAGCATACTCAGCAAGTGCTCCGCCATATTTATTATTTAAAACACCAAAAACAATATCTCTTGGTTTAAACTTTTTAACTTCAGAACCAACCTCAACTACTTCGGCACACACATCGTAACCTAATACAATCGGAAATGGCGATCCCAGAATAAAACGATGATTTCCTTTACGTTGCTTCCAATCAATTGGGTTAATACTTGTTGCATAAATCCTTACCAACAATTGATTTTTATTGGGTTTAGGAATTGGAATATCAGCAATCTGAAATACATCGGGTGTTCCAAATTTTTTTATAATGGCTGCTTTCATTTCGGATATAAAATAATGTGTAAAGATAGTCTAATTTTTAAGTAAAAAATAAAAGAATCACAAGACGTCTAACTTACTGAAAACGATCATTTTTTATTAAAAAAATTAGCACTTTTGAGAATTTTTGTTTTATTTTATATTTCACGTGCTGATGGCCCTAACCTATGAATCTAGATACCACCTTTTGGTTTTTTGATAAAGTAAGAGATGATAATCTATGTCTGCTTTATAATGGTCTTATTAGCGATGAGATTACAAATAAGCTCATCGAACTTAGTGAGTTTAATATAAACAATATCGAAGGATTATCGAAGATGCGTAAAAAAGCATCATTTCTGATGGCAGAGTGTTTTCAGAATATCATTCGCCACGGAGAAATGATCACTGACCTTGAACATCATACCAACAATAGCTTTTTTCTTACACGTAATTGGAATGATATTTACTGCATTGCATCTGGAAACCTGGTGATGAAAAAAAATATCAATACCGTTGAATCCCAGATGAAAGTTGTGAATAGCTTAAGCAAGGACGAACTAAAAGATTTGTATTTGCAGGTTCTTGAACACAATGAAATTTCGGGTAAGGGTGGTGCTGGATTAGGATTAATTGAGATGGCACGTAAATCAGGACAAAAACTTCAATTCGTATTCGAAGAATATAACAAATCGTTTTCGTATTTCTATAATCAAATTCTTTTGCGTTCGGATGATGCCTCTGAACAACTTTCTGCAAGTCACTCTCCTATTGCAGAAGCGATTGCTCTTCATAAAAAAATGCAGGAAAATAATATTCTGGTAGTTCAAAAGGGCGATTTTGCTCAAGAATCAATTCTTCCTGTCTTAAAAATTATCGATAATAACCTTAAGCATGTTTTTGAGAGTTCATCATCTAAAAAGAGAATTTTTCATATCATTGTAGAATTGCTTCAGAACATTAGCAAACATGGTGATAAAAATCAAAAAATAAGCGAAGGGATAATTCTTTTAGGAGGCTCGAAAAAGGGATACCAGATAAATACAGGTAATTATATTGAAAACAGTAAGGTTGAGAAACTCAAAAATCATCTGACAATGCTTAACTCCATGAGTAAGGAGGATCTAAAAACATTGTACTTTTCAAAACTTAAAGAAAGATATATTCCTGAAAGCAATGGTGCCGGAATTGGATTAATTGATCTAGCCAGAAAAACTTCTTCTCCTTTTGTCTTTGACTTCTATCCCGTTGATAATCAGAGATCTTTCTTTTCAATCCACATATTGGCTTAAATATTCCGGACATGGCAAAAACATTTTATTTTGAAGGTACCGAAGACAAACCTAAAATAAATTTCGATCCACAGAATAACATTTTCGAAATGTCAGGGAATTCATACCCAGAAGAATCACCGAAGTTTTATATTCCACTAATTACATGGATAACTGAATATGCAAACCAACCAAATGAGGATACCAAGGTTGTATGTAAATTTGAGTATTTTAATTCGCTTTCGGCAAAATTACTTTATGAGGTATTCTTTGCATTACAAGGAATAAGTGAAAGAGGTAAAAAAATAACCATTGAATGGTATTTTCACCCAGATGATAATTTTATACACGAAAAAGGTCTGGAATATAAAAATGTGCTTTCTATTCCATTCAATTTAATACCTTATTAGCAATTTTTTACTTATAGCTTACAAAAAAGCGTTTTCTGACAAAGCATATTAATCCTGCGGGGATTATGCATAATAGTGTGCTTACAGGAGTAAATGTGCAATGCGCATTATAACCAATCATGCATACCTTACTGGCACTTGTATCGGGTAGTACAGTAATTATAGCCATTAAAGCAAAAAATACAGTTCCTGCGAATAGCCACCAATATCCTTTTTTTCTTATTTTCATGATCTTATAGCTTATTACAATTCATTTTTATAATATACTTGATAAAAATTCAATCCCTTTTTCTCATCAAATCCTTTTACAATAAAATCTCGATTTCCATGCACATAAATATGAAAATTTTTGTCGAGTTTAATTACACTTTTAAATGCACGAGATTGCTTCTTAACAGCACTGTCGGATATTTCGAACTCGCTTGACAGCTGAACCTCATTCTCGGATTCGTAACTCGATCGGTACTTATTAAAGGAATCGATTACTTCGGGCTGATCAAACACGTTCTGGGCAAATTCGTTTAATTCGAAATTATCGTTTTCTTTAAAAAATTTCTTCGATTTATTAAGCATTTCAGCCTGATCGGCTTTTGTAACCTGGAACTCATCGGGTAGTTTGTTAACCACAAATTCTTTATACATTTTTATAACCTGCCCTGTTTTAAAAAAATTATCTTCACGCTGTCTGATTTTTAAAAAATCATCAATCCAATAGCGTGCGTCTTCACCTTTATTTAACTTATCAACGGTAGTAACAATAAATCCTTTCTCTTTTTCTGAATTTAAAATCAAACACCCTTTATCGAGTTTTTTAATATCTATACCTTGCTCACTTTCAATAGCAAAACCATCTCCTTTTGGGTAAACTTTTAAGAAGGTATCGCGTGTTTCAGATTTAAAAAGTCCAATTGCATCAATAACCTCATAATTAAATTCAAAGTTTTTAAAATAAACCACATAAAACTCACCAGGATTTATATTTGGATGTGTTGACTGCTCGTACAAGTGTTTTGCAAGGTTAACAGACTGTTCATAAAAGGATTCGGGACCGGTAAACATCTTTTCTACATAATGATAAACCTCATTTAATCCAAGATCAGACTCATGGTAGAAATTAAAATACTCTTCGGATTTAAAAGGTGATAAAAAATATCTGCTCAACAACTCCTTTATATCATCATTTAGTTGCAATAGCCCTTTTGAAAATTGTATATTTTCGTCCTCGTATTTCTTACCTATTTTATGAACTATCATTTTTTCGATAGTACTTTCACTAAAATTTATCATAATTATATTTTCAAAAGTTTATACTTTCCATTTTCCTTTAATCCATCCAAATGTGCGAACAGCAAAATAATACAACCACCACCACATAAACCCGGCAGCTTTTAAATTATCTCTAAACAATTGGTCGCATTCTTTTCGCGTAATATTGATTACCTTCTTGTATTGATTCATCGCATCATGAAACATCGATGCATAATAAGTTATTGGTTTGCAAGTGCGATAAACCGGCATCCCATCTGGTGTTCCAAATGTAAGCTGTAAAAAATTAAATTTTGGAGAACATCCATCCCAGGCATAACCATCACCATTAGATCCTTTAACGGTAATTGTTCCGTTAGGCTCAACTTTTAACCAATCACTATCAAATGTTCGTCCATAAATAGTTGATTCTACCGAACAATCTTCGGTATGCACAAACAAATAAACCCTTTTAGAAGTTTTGGATCTGATCATACGTAAAAAAATTTAACTCTAAAGATAAAACGATTTGACGAAATGCCAACATAAAAAAATCCGGAGTATAATTCCGGATTTCAGTTGTTTAAAGATTTGTTATAATAAGCTAAATATTTCTTTAACCCGAACGCCTTTATCAGTTTGCTGAACTGTACAACACTCATTATAAAGATCATGCTGAAAAAAAAGAGTATAGTTCTCTTTTGCTGCTTCATTTAAAAAATCCTCTTTCTCCTGCAACATATCCAAAGGCCTTATATCGTAAGCCATGTTCCAAACCAGCGGAATATGAGCAGTAGACGGAATAAGATCAGCAACAAACACAACAGTTTTTTTACCTGTATTTATAAATGGTATAATTTGACCAACAGTATGTCCATTATATAATCGAAGTGTTATACCTGGATATAACTCAGTATTTTTTTCAATAAATTTCAACTTGCCACTTTCCTGCATTGGTAATAAATTCTCCTTTAAAAAAGAAGCTCCCTCCTGTTTATTAGGATTTATTGCCCAATTCCACTGTGGTTTACTTACCCAATAAGTGGCATTTTTAAATGCTAGTTCATATCCCGAACGATCGGCATTATATTTTACACCTCCGCCGCAATGGTCAGCATGCAAATGTGTTAGAATCATGTCTGTAATATCAGCCAACTCATATCCATGTTTTTTTAGTGCGCCTTCCAATCCATCGCCGCCATTTAAATACACATGACTAAAAAATTTCTCGTCCTGCTTATCACCATAACCGTTGTCAATCAATATTACACGCTCTCCTGTATCAATTAACAACGACCTCAGCGCCCAGTTACAAAGATTGTTTTCGTCAGCAGGATATTTTTTTTGCCATAAAACTTTTGGAACTACTCCAAACATAGCTCCTCCATCAATTTTAAAATTGGTAATATGTATCGGGAAAAGTTTCATAGTAAATTATTTTAAACATTTAACTTTAAACTATATTTGAAGTTCAATTATAAAACAAATATAAACCAATGAAAGTTCATTTTATCGCTATCGGTGGAAGTGCCATGCACAATTTAGCAATAAGTCTTCACAATAAAGGATATATTGTTACAGGTTCGGATGATGAAATTTTTGAACCCTCACAAAGCCGTTTAGCCAAAATTGGAATTCTACCATCAGCAATGGGTTGGTTTCCTGAAAAAATTACTGCTGATCTTGATGCAATAATTTTAGGAATGCATGCCAGAAATGACAATCCTGAATTAGTTCGTGCGCGTGAGTTAAACCTAAAAATTTATTCGTATCCCGAATATTTATATGAACAAACTAAAAATAAGATCCGTGTAGTAATTGGTGGTAGTCATGGAAAAACAACCATCACATCAATGATTATGCATGTTCTGAAATTTAACCATCGTAAATTTGATTATATGGTTGGAGCACAGATCGAAGGCTTTGATACCATGGTAAGCCTAACCGAAGAAGCTCCGATTGCAGTTTTTGAAGGCGATGAATATCTTTCATCAACTTTAGATCCGAGACCAAAATTTCATCTTTACAAACCCAATATTGCCCTAATTAGCGGCATTGCATGGGATCATATAAATGTTTTTCCTACGTTTGAGAATTACTGTGAGCAATTTAAGATTTTTATTGAAAAAATCGAACCTAATGGTAGCTTGTTTTATTTTTCAGAAGATCCAATTCTTAAAAGCCTATCAGAAAAAGCCAATTCATCTATTACAAAAACAGGTTACACCATTCATCCTTCTGTAAAAGAGAATGAAATAACTTATCTGTTAACTCCCAACAAAAAAATTCCACTCCATGTTTTTGGTGATCATAATCTTCAGAATATTTGTGGTGCTAAATTGGTTTGCAATAAACTTGGAATCTCTGATTCAGATTTTTATGAAGCTATTTCAGACTTTAAAGGAGCTTCGAAACGACTTGAACTATTGGCCGAAAATCAAAAAACAAAAATATTTAGAGATTTTGCCCACTCCCCTTCTAAACTAAAAGCAACTATAAATGCTGTTAAAAACCAGTTTTCTGACAAAAAACTAATTGCAGTTATGGAACTTCATACTTTTAGCAGTCTTAGTGCCGCTTTTCTTGATGAATATAAAGGAACAATGGATTTGGCTGATATTTCAATTGTATATTATAATCCGGAGGTTATTGCACATAAAAAACTCCAAGCAATAAGTATTGATATGGTTAAAAAATCATTTAACAATCCACTTCTTAAGGCCTTTGATAACCAAAAAAAACTTATTGAAGAAATTCAACAATTAGAAATAAACCTTAAATCCGCAAATTACATAAAAAGTTAAATAATCAAATTTTTTATGCTATGATTGATGAGAAAATATGTCTTTTTTAGCTTGATTTTGATCAATTTCACTTCTTTTAAGATCAATTTATTG
>JBFXEQ010000053.1:0-20425 GCA_050179935.1 Bacteroidales bacterium
TATCGCTTACCGAATTACCAATCGATTAAACGAAGCTATAGAATCATTTACAAAGTATAAACAAAATCTTGATCCGAATGATATAACCAATTTCGCACGAGTTGATGCTCAGCTTAAAGCCTGTTATAATGCTATTGAGCTATTGCGAACACCTACCAATCTTATTGAAACAAATCTTGGTAAAAACATCAATTCGGAGTACTCAAATATTCATCCATTAGTTAGCAGCGATGAAGAAACCATTGTTTTTATGAGTGAGTTACGATTTTACGACGGAATATTCTTCTCAAAGAAAAGAGATGGCCGTTGGTTGCCTGCCCGAAATATTTCGCTCGAATTTACCTCTGAGCAACCACTAAAACCAGTATTCCTATCGGCTGATGGTACGAAATTATATCTACAACGAAATGATAACGACGATATCAATTTATATTTTAGCATCTATGAAAACGGTGTTTGGAGCCAGGTTCAAAAACTAAACAGCAACATTAACACCTCCTCATCCGAAACATTTGCATGTACATCGTTTGACGGAAAAACACTGTATTATACAAGCAACAGACCTGGAGGTTTTGGCGGATTCGACCTGTACAAATCAGAACTTGATGCTTCAGGAGATTGGACATCGCCTGTGAATCTTGGAAGTACTATTAACTCCGCTTTCGATGAAACAACTCCATTTATAACCGAAGATGGCAAAACCTTGTATTTTTCGTCTGAAGGACATTTTAACATTGGCGGATTTGATATTTTTACTTCACAAAAAAATGGGGAAAACTGGAATCAACCTGAAAATCTTGGGTTTCCTTTTAACACCACCGATGATGATGTCTTTTTCTTTCCTCTAAAAAATGGAGAAATAGCCTACTATTCAAAGTTTAAACCAACCGGTTTTGGAGAATATGATATTTATCGAATTCAGGTTTTCTCAAGAGAGGATTTGGAAGAATCAGAGGAAGATGAGCAAGCTGGTTTTATTAACGACACCCTAAGCAAAAATTAATTCTAATCACCTAATTTACCCTTTTAATGATTTACGACTTATTATTGATCAATAAGTTGTAATCGATATGGTATTAATTTAATAATTTTCACTAATTTCGTATAATTAGAAATGATTTATTGTTATGAGAAATGTACTTGCTATATTCGTTGTAATATTTTTTAGCCTATATAACACAACAGCACAAGAACCTTATCAGCTCGAAGAAATGTTTTTAGATGCTGACTCCTGGTTTTACTATGAAGATTATCCTGAAGCACTTCCTTTATTTCTTAAACTATACGAAACTGATTCGCTTAATTATAATGTAATTTATAAAATTGGTTTTTGCTATTTGCATATTGATGGACAAAAAAGCAAATCTATACCTTACCTAAAAAAAGCAACCGAACGCACCACAGATACTTATCGAGAAAATAACTATGTCGAAAAAAGAGCTCCTATTGACGCATTTTTCTATCTCGGAAATGCTTATTTAATTAATAATCAGATAGAACAAGCTATCGATTCGTATATGGGTTTTCAAAAGATAGTTTCTCAGAGTAAAAAACTTGCCGAAAAAGATATTTACGATCAGGAATACCTTACCCGGCAAATAAATGCCTGTAAGAATGCCATAGAATTTAAAAATAATCCGGTAGAGTTTATTGCAGAAAATGCTGGCACACCTATCAATACAAAATTTGATGATTTTAACCCAGTCATATCTGGAGATGGTAATGTAATTATATTTACCTCCAAACTAAAATTCTACGATGCCATATTTTATTCGAAAAAAGTAAATGGAGAGTGGAGTTATCCGATAAATATAATGTCGCAATTGGGTGTTGATAATAAAACAACAACTTCATCGCTCTCATATAATGGAAAAATATTGATACTTTATCGCGACGACAATTTTGATGGAAACCTGTATGTAAGTTATTTTAAAAATGACGAATGGACTAAAATAGAACCATTGGGCGAGAATATTAATACCAAGTACTGGGAATCAAACGGATCGCTATCAAAAGATAATAAAAAGCTTTACTTTACAAGTAATCGAATTGGTGGATTTGGAGACCTTGATATTTATGTGTCAGATATACAACCCGATGGAATATGGGGATTACCAAAAAATTTAGGATCAACCATAAACTCTCGTTGGAACGAAAACAGCCCATTTGTTACCGAAAATGGTTATTTGTTTTTCACTTCCGAAGGCCATAAAGGAATGGGTGGATATGATGTATTTTACTCTATCAAAACAGGCAATGCATGGTCGGAACCAAAAAACATGGGCTATCCGTTAAATACAACTGACGATAACATTTTCTTTTACCCAGTAATGAATGCCGAATATGCGTATTACGCAAAATATTCAGGATTTGGATATGGTGGCGAAGACATTTATAAAGTTATACTTTCGAATTTCTCAGAAAATTCACCACTTAAGATTGAAGCTATTTTGTCGCTGAATAATGAAGTACAGAAAAAACAAAAAGATTTTAAAATTAATATTTTTGATTCCTTAACATCTGATACAATTGCCATACTTAGTCCTGATAAAGATTTGGACGAAAATCAATTCAGAACACCTCTGGGAGAAGATCACCTTTATTACGAGAGCATTCGTGCAGCAAACGGTAAACAATACCTGATTTCGTTGGATTATAACACACGAAAAATATTTCTCGCAACCACTCCCAAAAAAGAAATCGCAACCGCTGAAAATCTTATCGATACATTGCCAGGTATTAACCTCGACAAGGATATTTATTCGACAAACACCGATGACGAAAATGTTAAGATCAAATTATCCTTACAAAAAGGCAATAAGCTGTTTGTTAGCACTTTCTATAACGAAAACCTTATTAACTCCGAAGAGTTTGATATTAACAAAAGAGATGAATTTATTTACGAATATAAACCTCGCGAAGGCGAAAGCAAAATACGATTTAAGCTAATCGACGATAAAAACAGAATTAGTACCCAGGAAGTTACTGTTTCGTATATCCCACAAGACAAAAATGCCATTATGAATGTTGATGGTAAGGTTATAAATCTTGCAGATGGCCAAAAAGATATAAAAATAAAATTATCGGTAGAAAAAGATTCCAAACTTTATGTTCAAACATTTGTTGATGGCGAATTAATTAATACCGAAACGTTTGATATTGATCAGGAAAACTTTACCTATGAGTATGAACCAACTGGCAACAAGAGTAAAATCAATTTTAAACTCGTAGATAAATACAATAACATTAAAAACGAAGAGGTTATAATTTCACATAATCCTATTTCGCAAGATTTAGCGACCCTACTAAGAGGAATAAGCTCGTTTAATACATCCGAATTAGACAAGTTGCTTGCATCTCAGGCTGTTCAATCGGCAAAAACAATCGAAGAATTAATAGCACTTCTTTATACCCAAGGCGAAAAAGCAGGATTGAGCAAAAACCAGATTGACGCGTTAATTGTTGCCCTAGCTATAAGTTCAGATGTTACTACACCCGAATTTATTAGTTCATTGCACATGTTAGCCGATGGAAATTTAAAATCAGCACTTGATACCATATTAATTAACAAGATTAATTTTAAAAATAATTTACTGGTTATTAATTACTTATCAGCTAATGCAGAAAAAAATGGATACACAAATCACGATATTGTAAATCTTCTTAAAAAATATTTAGCTCAATCAAATATTGATGTAAAGAAAGCAATTGCAAGGTTACAGAAAATTGTTAAAACAGATATTCCAAGCATACTTTCAAATTTAGATGCAGGAGCAATCGATATTGTAACCATAGAAGACTTTATGAGACATTTCGAAAAACGAAACATATATACAGCCGAAGAAACAGAGTTAATTTATGCACTGATTGAAGGAATAAATTTAACTACAGAAAAACTCACTCCTATACAAGATAAAACGGAAGAGATTCAACCAGGCAAAGAATCTAAGGTAAACTGGACACTTATACTTACTCTAATCGGATTAATTGGGATAGGAATAGTTATATTGGTTCTATACCTCAGCAGAAGGGATAAGAAAAATAAAAAACGAAAATTTTAAATTTAACTCAAAATATTTTTGAAATTTTTATAATAACTCAGTAAATTGATGGTCGAAAAAAGTATTATATAGATTTTATCTCATGAAAAAAATATTTGTACTCGTTTTTTTATTCTTTTTAGTAAAATTAACCTCTTCGCAAGAGCAGATTAATCTTAAAGAAACATTTATGGAAGCCGAATACTACATTCTTTATGAGGATTATAAAGAAGCGCTTCCTCTTTATTTAAGATTACTAAATAACGGAATGGAAAACGCCTATATTAACTTTAGAGTTGGCGAATGCTACCTTCAAATACCCGGGCAGAAGCATAAATCAATTCCATATCTCGAAAAGGCTATTACCGACATTTCGGCTACATTTAAGGAAGGCTCATTTAAAGAAACACATGCCCCAAAAAAATCAATCTTTCTTTTGGCAAATGCTTACTTAATTGACAACAAACTTGATCTTGCCATAGAAACCTATAAAAAATTTAAAGAATCACTTGCTGTTAATGATGTTTACAACATTGATTATGTTGATCAGCAAATAATAGCTTGCGAAAATGCTAAAGAATTAATGAAATATCCTACAAAAATTAAACAGACTAATTTAGGAATACCAATTAATAATGAATTTGATAATATCAGACCAATTGTTTCGGGCAACGAAAAAGTAATCTGCTATACTTCGAAGCTAAAATTCTACGATGCAATCTATTATTCCGAAAAAAATGGCAATGAATGGGCCGAACCCATCAATCTATCTCCGATAATTAAATCAGATGGCGATTATTATACAGCATCTCTTTCGTTTGATGGTAAGACAATGATTTTATTTCGTGATGATAAATTTAGTGGCGATTTATATATTAGCACCTATTCAGATGGAACATGGCAAATTCCTCAAAAACTAAATAAAAACATAAACTCCAAAAGTTGGGAAACGCACGGAGTAATTAGTGCAGATGGAAAAACTATTTATTTTTCGAGTGATCGTGCTGATGGTTTTGGAGGACTTGATATTTACAAATCGGTTTTTGATGAAAATTTAAAAGATTGGGGCCAGGCAATAAATCTGGGATCAGAAATTAATACAGCTTACAACGAAGATATGCCAATGATTTCTGAAGATGGCAAAACATTGTGGTTTAGCTCTCAAGGACATTACACAATGGGTGGATTTGATATTTTTTATACAAAAAAGATTGATGAAACACAATGGTCGAGTACAGTAAATATGGGTTATCCAATTAACACAACCGACGATGATCTTTTCTTTTACCCGGTTCAGAATGGAACCTATGCGTATGTTTCGAAATGCTTAAAAGATGGATTTGGTTCTGAAGATATTATCCGTTATGAGATTTTCGGACCTGAGCATCCTTTTATGGTAAATGTAAAAGGATCTATAAAACTCCTGGATAATCAAACCGATTTTGTTCATGGCGATTTTACAATCGATATTATTGATTCGCTAGAACCAGCAAATTCAATTAAAATTTATCCTAAAGAAGAATTAGGCACATTTAATACCAGCCTAAAATCTGGCATGTATCGATTTAATTTTAACAGCATTGATTATAAGCCTAAAAGCACTTTATTGTACATTCCAAACGATTATCCTCGAGAAGAACTTACTCTTACTATTCAGCTTACTCCCCTTGCTGTAACTAGTGGTGAATACCTCACTGTAAAGAGTGTTTTTTTTTCTTTTGATGATTTCAGGCTTCCCCGCGAAGGGAAAATTGAGCTAGAGAGACTTTATAATATAATGGTTAAGTACCCTTCGTTATACATCGAAGTTATTGGCCATACTGATGCGTTAGGATCTGATCAATACAACACCGGACTTTCTTTGAAAAGAGCCCGCACAGTTATTGATTATCTTATTTCGAAAGGATTAGATCCAAAGCGTTTTGTTGCTAAAGGGGCCGGAAAATCTCAACCCATAGCAGTTAACACAAATACCGATGGTTCGGATAATATAGAAGGTCGCAGATTCAACCGAAGAGTTGAGATTAAAGTGCTTAAATCAGAAGAAAAACTAATTATTGATGATGATTTAAATATACCCGAAAACTTAAAACAAAAAGACCTTAAATACACCATCTTATTATTAAAAAAGGAAGAAAGACTGCCAGCAGATTATTTCGATAAGTACGATCAGCTCGATAATTATGAAATAAAAGAATACCAGGATGGTTTGTTTTTATACACGTTACAACTGTTTAATCAGAAGTCTGACCTTGTTGAGGTTTTTAACACACTGCTCGATTTAGGATTCGGTGAAGCAGAAATCATTAGCAGTTACGATCTACAGAATATGCTTAACGAAAATGAATCGATGGTATTTTTCAAAGATTCCGATATACCTGGGTTATATACTATACAGCTAAAAGCTACAAAAGAGCAAATCGATATTAACATCTTCAAACCCCTATCGGGAGTTAAAGAAGTTAAATGTAAGGATGGATTCTTTCGATATACAATTGGAAGCTATAAATCAAAAATTACAGCAGAGAAAGAACTTACTAGACTCCTTAAAAAAGGATATAACGATGCCTTGATTATCGATTCATCAACATTAAATTAGCTATTCCATTGAAAATTCTCGAAGGCAACGTTACGCGATTACGCCCTGTGGAACCATCAGATATTGATCTGATATATCAATGGGAAAATGATAGCTCTGTATGGCAAATGAGTAATACTCTTGCCCCATTTTCGAAACATGTAATTGAGCAATTTATTGAAACAGCACAGCAGGATATTTTCCAAACAAAACAATTACGTTTAATGATTGATAAAACCGATGGCGATAACATTGAAACTATCGGCACTATTGATCTTTTTGATTTCGATCCATTGCATATGCGTGCAGGTATTGGAATACTCATTACTAAAGAAACCAACCGAAAAAAAGGCTATGCGTCGGATGCTTTAAATACACTTATCAATTATTGTTTTAATACACTACTTTTGCATCAGCTATATTGTAATATTTGCTTCGACAATACTTCAAGCATAAATTTATTTACCAGCAAAGGATTCGAGCTAATTGGGATAAAAAAAGACTGGGTGCGAACACCAGAAGGATGGAAAGACGAACTCATATTTCAGCTGGTTAACCAAAAATGAGGCGAGATTTTGCCTTCGTTGTTTTGTGGGTTATATAATCATTTTTCCATTCTAATAGCTAAGGTATTACGGCCATAAACTTAGTAAATTCTATATTTCTAATCTTTTGCATTTTTGTATTTAGTGGTTTGGCATGGTAATTGTAATTTGGTCAACACACACCTAAAATTAATTTCTATGAAAAAAATTACCTTGCTAACCCTGTTAATGGCTGTTTCATTAAGTATTTTCAGCCAAGCTAAAATTGCGTACTACAATTGGTCAGATCCTATGACTTTTCAATTAAGCCCAAGGCCAACAATAACCGGTTATGGTTATTATAGTGATTCTTTATCAAAAGTAAATGATGGTAAAACATTTTATGTTTATAATGGTGAATATTACCTTATTGAGAGTTGGGCTGATTATTACTTTTGGTTTACCAAAGTGTATTGGTTTAAGTTTGAAGAACCCCAATTATACGAGTTTTATTACTGGGGTGGTGATGATTATGGAATGGCATCCTATATAGCGAGTAATAAATATAGGGAAAAATATTATCCTTCGTCAATATTTGTAGATTTTCGAGAAAGACCTATAAAAGAAAACAGATTGGCTACGGATGAAAACTTCTTAAATAAAGATGAGGAAATTGAGGCTTTCCTAAAAAAATTAAAATATGAAAAAGAAAATGATATTAAAAAAGACGATTCCAATAAAAAAGAAACTCCAGAGATATTTATAAAAGAGGATTTTAGAAAAAAAGAATATAAAAAAGAACCGACAAATAATAAAACAGAAGTGAATGATGAAAGAGAATTTAGAAAAGAGCCAACAAATAATAAAATAGAAGTAAAAAATGAATCTTCCCCAAAAATAAAAGAAAATCAATCTTCCTCAAAAAGTAAAAACGATATGAAGTAAAAATTTTCTTAAGACCATAAAAATGGCTGCCAAGCAACGGCAGCCATTTTTCTTGTAAGATTAAAAAAACATCTGAGCAAAACATTTTAACCTGAATAATCTGGTATTTCCTTCAAAAAAGCATAACGCTGATTCTCAAAATCAATTTTACAACAAAAATGTTTTAGTCCGTTGGTTACGATCAGATAATTTACCTTAAGTTGCATATTATACCGGGCAATCTGCTCAAAAACTGATTGATCAATTTTTACAGTTGTTGCTTTACACTCCAGAATTAATAAGGGATTTGCATTTCTATCAAACACCACAGCATCAGATCTTTTGGAAAGATTATTGAGTTTAAACTCCATTTCAACGGATATAAGTGATGCAGGATATTTTTTTTCTTCAACAAGGTATTTCAGAAAATTTTGCCGAACCCATTCTTCAGGAGTTAATAAAACATATTTTTTTCGGATAAAGTCAAAAATGTACTTTCTTTGCTCTATTAATTTTATATTAAACGAATAAGTTGGTAAATTTAGGCTCTCCATTAAAACTGAATCAATTTAAATTAGATTGAAATTTCTGTTTTTTTTGAGACAAATAAAAATCTTGCCCTATGAAAACAAAAAAAGAAATCGTTGACGACTGGTTACCGCGTTACACAGGATGTCCGCTTGAAGAGTTTGGTGAATATATATTACTAACAAATTTTGGCCATTATCTTGATTTGTTTTGTAAATGGAATAAAGTTAAGATTAAAAACATGAATGTTCCGATGCATTGTGCCACAGCCGATGGAATTACAATGATAAATTTTGGAATGGGAAGTGCCAATGCAGCAACCATAATGGATTTATTAAGTGCTATTCATCCAAAAGCTGCTTTATTTTTAGGCAAATGCGGAGGACTAAAACGAAAAAATAAACTTGGGGATTTTATTATACCTATTGCAGCTATAAGAAGCGAAGGTACATCAAACGATTATCTTCCTCCAGAGATTCCTGCATTACCTGCATTTAAGCTTCAGATGGCAGTATCAAGTTCTATCCGTCAATTTAAACGGGATTATTATACCGGAACCGTTTTAACCACTAACAAACGAGTTTGGGAATATGATTTGCGATTTAAAAAATACTTGCAAAAAACCCGCTCAATGGCCATTGATATGGAAACAGCAACCATTTTTATTGTGGGTTTTGCCAACGAAATACCAACTGGAGCATTATTACTTGTAACAGATCAACCTATGATTTCGACAGGAGTTAAAACTTCAAAAAGCGACAAGCTGGTTACTGCAAAATTCGTTGACGATCATGTTAAAATTGGTATTGAAGCACTTAAAGAAATAAAAGAGAATAAAGAATCAGTTAAACATTTACGTTTTTAAGGTAAATTATGACCTTTGAGCAGATAATAAGCGATTTAAAGAATAAGATTTATAAGCCAATTTATTTTCTTTCGGGCGAAGAATCATATTTTATTGATTTAATAACCAAATATATTCAGGATAATGCCCTAAGTGAAAACGAAAAGGCATTTAACCAAACCATTATTTACGGCAAAGATGTGGAGATCGCGGCAGTTATAAATTCGGCTAAACGATATCCTATGATGGCCAACTACCAGGTAGTTATAGTTAAGGAAGCCCAAAACATTAAGGATATCGAACCGCTTATACATTATGCTCAAAATCCACTTAAATCAACTATTCTGGTAATAAACTATAAGTACAAAACACTCGATAAAAGAAAGAAACTATACAAAGCGATCAACGATAATGGCGTTTTATTCGAATCAAAAAAACTGTACGATAATGAGGTTCCTGGTTGGATAAATGCTTATCTCAAAAAAAAGAATCGTACAATTGATCCAAGTGCCGGTATGCTTATTACAGAATATCTTGGTAACGACTTAGGAAAAATTGTCAACGAGCTCGAGAAACTTATTATTACTCTTCCAACAGGCGAATCAAATATTACAGCATTACACATCGAGAAAAATATCGGAATAAGTAAAGATTATAATAATTTCGAATTAAATAAGGCATTAACACAAAAGAATGTTTTAAAAGCAAACCGAATAATTAATTATTTTGCAAATAATCCAAAAGATAATCCGCTGGTAGTTACTATATCGATGTTATACTCATTCTTTAGCAAAATACTTGTTTATCATTTTATTAAAAACAAAACGAATAAGCAGGAGGTGGCTGCAACACTGAAAGTTAATCCGTTTTTTATTACCGATTACGAAAAAGCAGCTAAACAATATTCTCCTAAAAAGATTGTAGAGATAATTGCTTTGCTTCGCGAGTACGATTTAAGATCAAAAGGATTAAACAGCGAAAATACCCCCGATGGGGAGTTATTAAAAGAGTTGGTTTACAAAATATTACATTAAAACCTACCAAATGACTATATTGTTAATTGCTATTACCTCAATAATTTCGATTCTGGCATTTAGCAACAGATTATTGTTCGATAAACTGCAATTAAACCCTTATTTAGTTTATCATAAAAAGGAATGGTACAGGGTTTTATCGCACGGGTTTTTACATGCCGATTGGATTCATCTTATTATTAACATGTTGGTTCTATTTTCGTTTGGCAGTTCAGTCGAACGAATTTTTAAAGATTTAGCAAATCAGGGAATCATTCAATCACCAATACTTTCGTATGTTATTCTATACTTTGCTTCGATGATAATGGCAACTGTTACAACAGTAAAAAAACATAAAGACAACGAATGGTATAACTCAGTTGGAGCATCGGGAGCTGTTTCGGCAATCGTTTTTTCAAATATCTTTTTTCAGCCGATGTCATCAGTTTACTTTTATGGAATAATTCCGATACCGGGAATAATTTTTGGAATTTTATATCTCGCTTATTCACATTATATGAGTAAACGCGATAGCGATCATATTAACCACGATGCACATTTTATAGGTGCTGTATTTGGTTTTATTTTTCCATTATTTTTAGATCATAAATTGATTTATGTTTTTATTGATCAGTTAACAAATTTTTAATTTTGCCCACATGAACAAAGCTGTATTTTTCGATAGAGATGGAGTTATAAATCATGATCCGGGCGATTACACTTATTTACCTGAGGAATTTATTATTAATGATGGAATTATACCTTCGCTTAAAAAATTGTCTGATCATGGATATTTATTGATTATAATAACCAACCAGGGCGGAATCGCCAAAGGTATTTACACGCACCAACATGTTGAAAAAATTCACGAAATTTTTATAAATGAGTTAAAGAAAAGCGGAATTGAGTTAACCGAAATTTATTATTGCCCTCACCACAGCGATGTTGAAAATTGTTTGTGCCGAAAACCAGGATCGTTACTTATAGAAAAAGCCATTGCACGATTTAATATAGATAAATCAATATCTTTTATGATTGGTGATAAGCAACGCGATGTGGAAGCAGCAGAAAATGCTGGTATAAAAGGAATAAAAGTTGGTGTAAACGAAAATATCGAAAAATATGTTGATCAACTTATTAATGCTGTAAAATAATTTACGATATGAAAGAAACAACTATTCTGGAGTTAATTAAACTTCTAAAAAACGACCGTCTTATTAGTAATAAAAATTTTGCTCCCGAAAATCTTAATGAAGATTCTTTGATTGTTCTCAGGCTAAAAATTAAAAAGCGTTTTAAAACGATTAGGTGGATTTTAGGTATAACTCTGGCTCTTATTACTTTTACTTTTTATTACTTAGCAACTATTGATGAGAATATATCTCGTTTAGGTTATTACCTGATACGATTCTGGTTTATTTTTATCCCTATGTTTATTATGAACATCTTTTTTGCACGAGAGCTTTGGAACTCGCGAAGAAACTTATTAATTGTTGATTTGCTTGAAAAAGAAGTTCTTAAAAAATAATAGCAACAGTATCTGTTAAAAAATTAAGGCAAAATTAATTAACTAAATAATGCCAGTAAACACTTTCATTCTATATAATGGTGAGTATTTTCCGCGTGAGGAGTTTGGTGTAAGCATAACCAATCGCTCTTTTTGTTATGGCGATGGCTTGTTCGAGACAATGCATGCAAATGGAACCGAGATTCAGTTTTTTGAGGATCATATTATTCGGCTTAAATACGGAATGAATGTTTTAAAAATGCAGATACCCGAAGTCATTGGAACAGGCAATATTTATAAAGAGATTATAAAATTACTTCATAAAAACAAACTGTATCAAGGCGTTCGGATTCGGTTAAGTGTTTTCCGTAACGATGGTGGAAAATATTCCCCAACCTCAAATTCGATTTCTTATCTTGCTGAAACAGAATTTATTGACAATGATAGTTACACCATTAATCAAAAAGGATTGATTACCGATATTTTTCCCGAAATTCAAAAAACAATTAATATCTTCTCTAATCTTAAAACATCCAATGCTTTGATTTATGTTATGGCCGGGATATATGCCTCCGAAAAAAAACTCGACGATTGTATCCTTGTAAACGAAAAAGGATTTATTACCGAAACCATTAGCTCAAATATTTTTTTAATTAAAGACAAATTTATACTTACTCCACCTTTAACCGATGGACCTGTGGCAGGAATAATGCGCAAACAGATTTTAAAAATTGCAGATTTATTGCATTATAGAATCTATAATGAGAAATCGCTTACCGAGAAAAATATTCTCGATGCAGATGAGATGTTCATAACTAACAGCATTACCGGTATAAAATGGGTGTTGGCATTCAAAGAAAAGCGTTTCTTCAATAACTCATCACAAAAATTTATTGATAAACTCAACGTAATTGCTTTTAAAAAATAGTGAACAGTGATTAGTGAATTGTGAATTGGAAAATTTAACAGTGAAACTCAAAGATAGCAGCTATAATAATGCACTTAGCGAATCACCATTCACTATTCACTGCTCACCGCACATTGTTAATTGATAATTGAAGAAACTAGTTCATTGCAGGATTTTCGGGAAAATTAGCCCATATCTTAAATTTCTGACCGAATGTACGGAGAGTTTTCTCCCAGATATCTTTTTCGGCCGACATTATTTGTGCAGATTCGACCTCAGCTACCAGCATGGCATTATCTTAAATTTCTTCTTCAAGTTGTAGTGGTCTCCATCCAGAGTATCCAAGAAAAAAACGAACCTGATCGGGTTTAAATTTTCCTTTAGCAATAACTTTTTTAAGAAAATCAAAATCACCTCCCCAATAAATATTATCAACAACATGTAACGACTCTGGAATTACATTACCCAATGTATGAATAAAATGAATAGTGTCTTTAGCCACTGGTCCTCCAATATATACCTGAGCTTCAAACGGGGGAAAGTCGCCAAGCACTTCATTTATCATTAGTTCGATGGGTTTATTTAAAACAAAACCTACAGAGCCATTTTCATTATGCTCTGTTATAAGCACAACAGAACGTTTAAAGTAGGTATCAGAAAGTAGAGGTTCAGAAATAAGTATCCGCCCTTGCTGTGGAATAAGGTTTTCGTGTCCAATATTCAGAAAATCAAAATTAAGATACTTACTCATAATAAAATATATATCAGCAAAATACAAATTATTTTAGTCATTTCAAAACAATTGTTTTAATAATCAGAACTAGGTAAATAACTTATATTGTTTAACTATTCTTGGATATTTAATAAAATATTATCATTTTTTATCTATTTTAGATTTACAAAATTAAACCATTCATCTATGGGTAAAATCATTTCTGAATTTCGAAAAAGCCTAAATCTATTTGATGCTACATCGATTGTTGCCGGATCAATGATTGGTTCGGGGATTTTTATTGTAAGTGCCGATATAGCAAGATCGTTGGGTTCGCCAGGTTGGTTGCTCATAGTTTGGGTTCTTACAGGAGTACTTACTATAATTGCGGCATTGAGCTATGGTGAGTTGGCATCCATGATGCCTCATGCAGGAGGCCAGTATGTTTATATTCGCGAAGCCTACAATCCATTAAGTGGTTTTTTATTTGGATGGACTTTATTTATGGTGATTCAGACTGGATCAATCGCCGCTGTTGGTATGGCCTTTGCTAAATTTATGGGTGTATTATTTCCCTGGTTTTCGGAATCTAATGTATGGTTCGAAATCGGTCGGATAAAAATAACCACCGTTCATGCCCTTGCAATTTTTAGCATACTTTTTTTAAGCTGGCTAAATGCCCAGGGAATAAGGTTAGGAAAAATAGTGCAAAATAGCTTTACGATTACAAAAATTTTATCTCTGATTGGACTAATTGTAGTTGGACTATTTTTTGCCAAAAGTACCGGAGCAATTGATTTAAATTCAAAAGTATTTTGGGATGCGGTACAGGTTAAAGATGGAAATCTTATTCCATTAACAGGATTTGCATTGATTGCAACTATAGGCACCGCCATGGTTGGCGCCCTTTTTTCAGCCGATGCATGGAATAGTGCCACGTTTACAGCAGGAGAAACAATTAATCCTAAACGTAATGTACCATTGAGCCTATTATTCGGTACAGGGATTGTAATTATCCTTTATATTTTAGCCAATATTGTTTATTTGCAGGCATTACCGTTACGAGGAATGCCTGATGGGGCAACTGTTTTTGATCGCGGTATTCAATATGCCACAAATGACAGAGTGGGTACTGCAGCTATTTTTGGGTTTTTTGGGAGTTATGCGGCAATGATAATGGCTGTGCTTGTTGTAATTTCAACGTTTGGATGTAATAACGGAATGATTTTATCAGCAGCCCGCGTATATTATGCTATGGCAAAGGATGGTTTATTCTTTAAAAAAGTAGGTAAACTTAATTCAAAAGGGGTTCCTTCAAACGGATTACTTTTTCAAGGAATTTGGGCTTCATTGCTTTGTTTATCGGGAACATACAGTGACTTGCTAGATTATGTTATTTTTGCTGTACTTATTTTCTACACCATGACCATCATCGGAATTTACATTTTAAGGAAGAAACGTCCTGATGCGGAAAGACCCTACAAAGCATTTGGGTATCCAATTGTTCCGGCAATTTATATTATTATGGCAACCTTAATAATGATCGATCTGTTAATTTACAAGCCTAATTATACCTGGCCCGGTTTAATAATAGTTGTTCTTGGGATACCAGTTTATTATATCTGGAGACATTATGAGAAGAAAGAAGAAATCTAATTAGTATTTATTCAATTTATAGATACGTAAAAAACAAAAACTCTAACAATTATTAATGTTAGAGTTTTTTATTCTGAATTAGTTAAAAATCTATTTGAATGTCCGTTTTATGTCATAAATATTATGTAAATAAATTGAAAATCAATTTGTTTGCCCCAAACCCCTAAAGGGTGCAAATTGATTTTCTTCACACCCTTCAGGGACGGGGCAAATGAAGAAAATCATTAACAACAATTATGAATAAAAGCGGACAATCGTTAAAAAACTATTTTCTTTTTCTTATAAGGTGAAGCATGCCATTTATTATACTTAATGGATGTACCGGATTTCCTGCGATATAAAGATCAATTTTGTATTTATCAAGAAATGATCTGTTTAGGGCAGCACTTCCGTTAAAAACACCTCCGCTGATTGCATCGGTTCCTGCAAGAATAATAATTTTAGGATCAGGTGTAGCATTGTAACAAATTTGCAAGGGTTCAGCCATATTTTCTGATATAGGGCCTGTAATAACAATACCATCCGCATGTCGTGGCGAAGCGACAAATTCGACACCAAATCGGCCCATATCGAACTGAACATTTCCGGCAGCATTCATTTCCCACTCGCAACTGTTATCGCCAGCAGCCGAAACCTGACGTAGTTTAAGCGAACCACCAAAAAGTTTGTGAATTTCTTTACGCACAAGATCAGGATTTACATCAATAGGTTTATCTTGTCCTTCAACAACAATTAAACCACTTCGTTCATTGGTAGAAAGTTTGTAATCTTTAGTAAATTTTATTTTATCGGGGAAAGCCAACGCACATTCGCCACAAAAGGTACATTTTCCCAGGTCAATACTTACTGGATTTGCAGATATTGCATTTAATGGACAGATATTAACCAGTTCATCCACATTAACTTTTGCATTACTTATTATTGGTCTTCCTCTGAAGATACCAGGCACTTCTGCGGTTGTAACATTGGGAATAAATTGTTTCCCTTGATGATACATTATCTTTAAATTGTTTAACATATACTAATGTGTTAATTGTTTAATGTCCCAATATGTTAATGTTCTTATGTGATGATGTGATGATGCGCTAACTTGCAATTTTTTTTTAATTTTAATAAATTAATGTAATGATATATTGGTTGAGTTTTTTTTTGCTGATGATATAATGCTTGAAAAAAGTTTCTGAATCTCTTCTAACTTTAAAGGCAATAAATGATTTGATGGATAACTACTTGAATGATTGCAAAGCATTAACCAATATTCTGTTTCCTGTGCTTCTTTTGCAGCAATTTTCAATTCATGAATAAAATCAGCCCGGCTTTCACTTGATTGTGCTTCGCTAATATTTGCACCGATTGAAGTTCCTGATTTTAACAATTGACGAGCTATTACATATTTCTTCTGCTCTTCAAGCAATTCTGAATATTCAATAATTTCTAATGCAAATTCAAAACTCTTATCCAATATTGCATTTTTCTTTTCCATTTTTTATTAGCATTTTAACTAATTAAAACTTTAGCATATTTATTTATAAATCGTGACCACAATACGACAAATTAAAACTCTTATTACAAATGGGGAAATCCGATATTTCGTTGTTACGAACTGAAAGAGCCAGAGCTAACCAGTTATGGAACGAAGGATCTTTAATTTTATAGATAACTAATTCTCCCTTACTATCAGTAATAGCACAATGGCAAATCTCACCACGCCAACCTTCGGTTAACGAAATTACGAACGATTCGGGTTCTGGTGTATTTAATTCGGTTGTATATTTTAAATTCTCTGGAATATCAGTCAAAAGCTGTTTAATATATTCAATTGATTGAAAAATCTCCTCGCGTCTTATCTGAGATCTTGAAAGAACATCACCATGATGCTTTATAATTGGCTTATGATTTAGCTGTTCGTATAAATTATCAGGATGAGAAAGGCGTATATCTCTGTTTACTCCGCTTGCACGAGCAGCCATACCAACTAGCCCAATTGATTCAGCCACATCTGTTGTTACAACACCTGTTTTTTCTAACCTGGCTAAAAGTGATGGAAGATTAAACATTTGCATTATCATTTCTCCAAAATCGGGTTCATAAGCAGCAATCATATCGAGCCATTCTTTAGCAAGTTCTTTTGTGTAAGGATAATTAATTTTCCCGGGGCGAATCAAGCCTTTTGCTAAACGATTACCGCCCCATATTTGAAAATAGTTTATAATAGGAGTTCTGAGTCTTCCAAGAACTGAGTTACCTAATTGATAAGCAACATCAGTACAAATGGCACTTAAATCACCCGTATGAATTGCAATGCGTTCATTCTCCAATGCCAATGTCCTTGCAAATTCTAACTCTGGAGTTGCCTTATAACCACAAAGGCTTTCCCAAAGCTTGGAGAATGTACTTGTATGACCAATAACCGTATCCCCTGCAATGTTCTCAGCCAGTGTAGATCTCTGTAATAGGTTCTTTCTATCAAGAAAAAGTTGTTCTACTCCCCTATGCTGATAGCCTAATTGTATTTCGAGATGAAGAATCTGCTCACCATTGCATATAAACCGAAAATGTCCCGGTTCGATAACTCCTGCATGTATTGGCCCAACACCTACCTCATGGAGTTCTTCGCTTTCAATCTGGTAAAATGGATAATTCGCTATTGTTTGGGTCTTATCAGCAGCATTAAATGGATATCTTACAGGTTTAAGCCAGGGATGATCGGCATATCCAATACCAAAGTTTTCATGTATTTCGCGTTCAAACTTTTCGAACGATAGGTTATGTGCTGAAAAAGATGGTAAAACAGCTGATTGTTCAACAATTGATGAAAGAACATATATGCTATGATTTGCATCATCAGCAATACAACATATAAGTTTTATTTTATTCCCGTAATGATGGCCAAAGTAATTTACACAATGATTGTTTTTATCTTTCATCAGATTAGAAACAATCGTTTCCATAAAATCTTCGTACTTTAGAACCGGTATTGAATTAACCGGTACACGCTGATTATTTTTTAGTACTGAATAATTCATATTAGAAGATTAAATTTTTTACTGCTTCATTAATTAGATTTACAAATTCTGCCGGAGGATTTATACCAAGATAAATAACCAAACCAAGCAAAATGAACTGTGAAAAAGTCTCGAGTTGACTTACCTTTTCAATCTTTGATTCATCGAAATTTACTGGTGGAGTAAATAAGAGTTTTAAGAAATTCTTGCCCATAGCCCATATTATCATGGTTAAAAGTATAAGTACCGGAATTAGTACAAATAAATATCCTCCTTTAAAAAGCGCCGTAAAAATATAAAACTCACTTATAAACAAACCAGATGGAGGCATGGCTGTAACACAAATAAATGCAACTAAAATGATAATCGCTCCCGGAAGATTGTATTTGAAATATCCACCCAGATTATATAAGTTCTTACTTTTATAAATATTGTACACTTGTCCGATTTGGAAGAAAAGAGCAGATTTTGCGAAAGCATGAAGAATAACATGCAAAACCACAGCATAATAACCTATTCCTCCGGCAGCTAAACCAAGCATCACTAAGCCCATGTGTTCAATGCTCGAATAAGCAAGCATTCGCTTTATATTTTTCACCTTTAATACATAAACAGTAGCAATAAAAACAGATAGGAATGCAGCAATCATTATCACATGATTTGCCCAGCTGTGTAAAGATGAATGAGCAACAGCAGAATAAATCCTGAAAATCCCAATAAAACCAACATTCATTAAAACACTTGAGAACAAAGCAGCAGCAGGTGTTGGTGCTTTATCTTTGGCATCGATACCGGCAGTGTACATTGGAACCAATCCAAGTTTAGCCGTAAATCCAACGAATATGAATACAAAAGCAAGTTTGAACCAGAATGTATTAATGCCAGAAGCTTGATTTATCAGTGCATCAAAAAACAAACCTTGTTCGCTACCATGACCCAATGCAATACTTAAGAATAAAATCCCAATAAAAACAAAGGTTAAACTAATAGAACAAACAAAAATATATTTCCAGGTTGCTTCTAGCGAGCCACTGTTTCTTCGATGAAAGATTAATGCGGAAGCACTTAGGGTTGTAATCTCAATAAAAATCCAGGTTACAGCAATATGGTTTGACAGATATGCAGCTCCAATAGCCGTAATAAGTATTGTCATGGCTGCATAATAGATCGATCTGGTTTTTGGATTTTCCTTTTCGGGATAAATATACTCGTAACTATGAAATAAAGCAGGAATACTAATTATGCTAAGAGTTACAAGCAATAAAATAGCCAGTGCATCGGGTTTAAAATAGTTTAATTCAACAATACCTTTATGATAATATTCATAAATGGTAAATGCCCATTGCACTATAATAAAAAGAGTTACAAGTAGCCTGTTTATCTGCCTGTTTCTATTGACAAATATTAATCCGCTAATAATTACAGCTGCTATTAAATATATTCCAATCATCTTTATTCAAATTAGTCTTTTAAATTACTTAATTGAGTAATATCAATATCTTTAACCACGTCGCCTACTTTATTAATAAAAATACCTAAAAGGAAAACACTGACAAAAATATCGAGCAATATACCGAGATTCACCAGCATTGGCATTTCGTTACCAACAGCCAGTGACAGAATAAATACTCCGTTTTCAATAATAACATAAGCAATTACGTGGGTAATAATTTTTTTACGGGAGATGATAATGTACAAACCACTAAACAAAGCTACCAATGCAACTACAAAATAAATTTTATTTAAATGAGTATCAACAATACTGTTTGAGATAAGGAATGTAACGATAATAATTAGTGTTACAATAATCAGCGAAACGAAATTTGGCAAAAATGGCTCCGCTTCGCGGGTTATTCTGTTTTTCTTAATTACATATCTTAAAAACATTGGAATTGCAATAGTTTTAACAACAATCGTTTCGAGCAATATAAATGCTAAGTTTATCGGATTAATTTCGATCAATTCAATAAATGCTACTCCAAATAGCAGTATTCCCTGAAAAGCCAAAATCTTTATATAGGTTAACAGGCGATTTGCAATGGATATATAAAGCAAGGTAATTACAAAGGTTATAAGTAAAACATTTATCATAGTTGTTGTTTTTTAGTTCTATAGTACTTTCAAATTTCTTATTTTGTTAATAGTCCGAAGCTTGAAGACCGAAGTCCGAGGTCCGGAGTCTGAAGT
>JBFXEQ010000054.1:0-19616 GCA_050179935.1 Bacteroidales bacterium
TAACTAACTAAAAATTATTACCTTTGCGTACTTTTAAAATAATACTGTAAATATAAGAATGCCCAAAAATATTGATACTACTCCTGTAACCGAAATCGCTGTATTGGTAGGAGTTATTAATCAACAGCAAAACGAACAACAAGTACGCGAATATCTTGACGAACTGGCTTTTTTAATAGAAACAGCTGGAGCTATTCCGATAAAACAATATACACAAAAAATTAATCTTCCAAATTCGAAGACCTTTATTGGTGAAGGCAAACTGGCTGAAATCGAACTTTATGTAAAGGAGAATGAAGTTGATATGGTTGTTTTTGATGATGATCTTTCACCTACTCAACTTCGTAATATTGAAAAAGCTTTACAGTGTAAAATTCTCGACAGAACTAATCTTATCCTTGATATTTTTGCAAAGCGAGCGCAAACAGCTCATGCTAAAACACAGGTTGAGCTTGCACAATATGAGTATTTACTACCACGATTAGCAGGTATGTGGACACACCTTGAGCGTCAGCGTGGAGGTATTGGTATGCGTGGCCCGGGTGAACGTGAGATAGAAACCGACCGTCGTATTGTTCGCGACAGAATTGCTTTACTGAAAGAACAATTGAAGAAGATTGACAAACAAATGGCTACTCAGCGCAAAAACAGAGGCAAAATGATTCGTGTTGCACTGGTTGGCTACACTAACGTTGGCAAATCGACAATCATGAATATGATTAGCAAGTCGGAAGTTTTTGCCGAAGACAAGCTTTTTGCTACACTCGATACTACTGTTCGTAAAGTGGTAATTGGAAATTTGCCATTCTTATTGTCTGATACCGTTGGATTTATTCGTAAACTGCCACATAGTTTGGTAGAGTCGTTTAAATCAACACTTGATGAGGTTCGTGAATCGGATATTTTATTGCACGTGGTAGATATTTCTCACCCAAATTTCGAAGAACAGATTCAGGTGGTAAATGAAACACTGAAAGAAATTGGCACTGCTGATGCAATTACATACCTTGTGTTTAATAAAATTGATGCTTATACCTACGATAAAAAAGACGAAGATGATCTTTCTGCACGAACGAAAGAAAATTATACGCTGGATGAATTAAAAAATATGTGGATTGCAAAAAACAATGAAGCGTGCATTTTTATCTCAGCCAAACAAAAAACGAATATAGAGGATTTTAAGAAAATGCTTTACGACAAGGTGCGGGAATTACATATTAACAGATATCCATACGATAAATTTTTATATTAGGGTGTTCATTTCCAAAGAAAAATTGAATTATCAAGTAAATTCTTCTCTCTTTTCTAAGTCTAATCAATAATCCCATTGTCCCCATCTTCTATAAATATAAATAGTGATAATTACTATCTAATTATTTTTAAAAACAAAGCTCCCAAACAAACTAGTTAATAATTCAAATTTAATAAAACATGCCATTTAAATCATTAAACATTATAGATCCAATTTTAAAAGCACTTCATGATGAAGGTTATGAAATTCCAACCCCGATACAAGCACAATCTATTCCAATCATTTTGCAAGGCACAGATTTACTCGGATGTGCACAAACCGGAACAGGTAAAACAGCCGCATTTGCTATTCCTATTCTCCAATTACTAAGCGAAAATAAAACCTATGTTAAAACCAGAAAAATAAGAAGTTTAATTGTTACACCAACAAGAGAGTTGGCCATTCAGATTGGTGAGAGTTTTCAGGCATATGGAAGGCATACCGGCTTAAAACACACGGTTATTTTTGGTGGTGTAAATCAAAACCCACAAACATCTTCTCTACGAGGCGGAGTGGATATTTTAATTGCAACTCCCGGGCGACTTTTAGATCTTTTAAACCAAAAACATTTAAGCTTAAGCAATGTAGAAATATTTGTTTTGGATGAGGCAGATCGTATGCTGGATATGGGTTTTATTCATGATGTTCGAAAATTGCTTACAGTACTTCCGAAAAAAAGACAATCGCTTTTCTTCTCGGCAACTATGCCTCCCGAAATTGTAAAATTGGCGAGTACAATTTTATTTAATCCAAAAAAGGTTTCGGTAACCACCAATTCATTAACTGTTGATATTATTAAACAATATGTGTACTTTGTTGATAAAGGTAATAAAAATGCGTTGTTGATTGATGTTTTAAAAGACAAAGCCATTAAAACTGCATTGGTATTTACCCGCACAAAACATGGTGCTGACAAAGTAGTTAAATTATTACAAAAGCATGGTATAAAAGCGGAGGCTATACATGGCAATAAGGCACAAAATGCAAGACAACGGGCATTGGCAAATTTTAAAGACCAAACCACACGAGTATTGGTGGCAACAGATATTGCAGCCCGGGGAATTGATATTGATGAACTGGAATATGTAATTAATTATGAAATACCCAATATTTCAGAGACCTATGTTCATCGAATTGGACGAACTGGTAGGGCAGGAGCAAAAGGAACAGCACTTTCTTTTTGTGATGCAGAAGAAAAGGCATATTTACGGGATATCGAAAAATTAATTTCTAAAAAAATAGAGGTTATTGATAATCATCCTTATCCATTAATCGATAATAATCCGGTTAAAGCTCCAAAGCAACAACAAAGAAGCAGAAACTCGGGTCATTCAAGACCCAAGCCATCTGGGAATAATAGTTCTAAAAAGTGGTACGGGAAACCGAAAACGAAACGATAGTTAAACCAACTTATGCTTAACCAGATATTCAGCAATCTGAACCGCATTGGTAGCAGCCCCTTTGCGCAGATTGTCAGAAACAATCCACATATTTAAGCTTTTTGGTTGTGAAAAGTCACGACGAATGCGGCCAACAAATACATCATCTTTACCTTCAGAATACTTTGGCATGGGGTATAGATTCTTTGTTGGATCATCTTGTACTCTAATTCCCAGTGATGAGGCAAGTAGTTTTTTAACTTCGTCCAGATCAAAATCCTTTTCAAACTCAATATTTACGGCTTCGGAATGACCACCTTTAACAGGTATTCGAACAACAGTAGCTGTAACCTGAATACTTTGATCGCCAATTATTTTTCGGGTTTCGTTAACGAGTTTGGTCTCTTCTGATGTATATCCATTTTCTTCGAATGATCCTCCATGTGGAAAACAGTTCATATCAATAGGATGAGGATAAGCCATTTCGCCCAGGATTCCTTTTCGCTCGTTCTCAAGCTGCTTAACTGCTTTAACTCCGGTACCGGTAACAGATTGATATGTTGAAACCACCAGCCGTTTAATTTTATATTTTTTATGTAAAGGAGCTAATGCAACTACCATCTGAATAGTTGAGCAATTTGGATTTGCTATTATTTTATCGTTTTTAGTAAGTAAATGGGCATTTATTTCAGGAACAACGAGTTTAATGTTATCATGCATTCTCCAGGCCGATGAATTATCGATAACCGTTGTACCTGCTTTTGCAAATTCAGGAGCCCATTGTAAAGATGTTGATCCACCTGCCGAAAAAAGAGCAATTTCAGGTTTAAGAGTTATCGCCTGCTTCATTCCGATAACTTCGAGCATTGAACCCTTAAATTCAATTTTTTTACCAATTGATTTTTCGGAAGCTACAGCAAATATTTCTGAATAAGGCAAAGTACTTTCTGAAAGAACTTGTAGCATAACATTACCAACCAGTCCGGTAGCACCAACAACTGCAATTTTCATTTCTGTTTGTTTTTAAATTTTAGGTTAAACAATGGTTCTCAAAATCATTTTGTATCTTTCAAAAATAAATATTTAATCTTTATCCCGATGATTAAAAGGATATTATTTGTTTTTTTTCTTACCCCGCTTTTTGCAGTTGGTCAAATTGCCGATAATTTCGAAAGTGGAGATATTTCAGGATGGATGCAAAATGCAAGTGGCCGGTGGGATGTATCGAATATAAATCCAATAGAGGGTGCTAATTCTCTAAAGCATATTTTTGATACTACTGCTGCTTCAAATGACCAGATTTCGATTGCCTTACCAGCAATTGATTTTGCCTCAAATAATATTAGCTGGCGTTTTAGAATAAGACATTCTTATGCGCCTTCTTCTTCAAATAACTGGACAGTATTTCTTGCCGCTGATACTACTGCAAACCAGATGTTTCCTGGAGGTTTAGTTAATGGATATGCTATAGGAGTTAATTTTACAGGTTTTGATGATCTATTAAAATTATTTTCAATAACGAATGGTGCAGCAACAACAATATCAATTACCACTGTAAATTGGGAAGATCATGTAGGAACTAGTCTTGCTCCGGCTATCGAAGTTGTCAGATATATGAATGGCAGCTGGGAGGTAAGATTTAATAAAGAGGGTGATTTTGAAAATTTAGCAATAATAGCTTCTGGTTCAGATCTAACATTTACTTCTGCTAAGTATTTTGGAATATTTTATAAATACTCATTAGCACAGGACTTAAAATTATGGTTTGATGAATTTTATTTTGGGAAAGAAATTCTTGATACGATTAAACCAACAATTACTGATTTATCGATAGAATCATCAAAGGTTCTAAGTATAGAATTTAGCGAAAAGATCGATTCTGTTTCAGCAATTAATAAACTTAATTTTAATGTGTCCGGAGGAATTGGCAATGCTGATTCCATCATTTTTGATTCATTAAGCAAAAGAAATATTCGGTTAATGTTTAACAGTAAATTCGAAAACAACCAGCAATATAAAATAGATATTCAGAATATTAAGGATATTAGCGATAACAGTATAAATGATACGAGTATTTTTTTCGAATACGAATATATAAAACCTCTATATGTAAGCCCGATTACTACTAATCAATTGGAGGTTAAGTTTTCGAGAGATGTTGATACCATAAGTGGTAAAGAGGTGGCAAATTATTTTTTAAATAATGGAGCAGGAAATCCCGAAACAGTAATAATTAAAGAAAATGATTCGTCGATTGTTTGGCTAAAATTTGCCGATAACTTTATAAATAAAACACAATATTCAATAGAGATACAACACGTTGCCGATCTTGAGCTGGATTCCCTGCTGATTGCTGAAATCTCATTTTTATATTATGTACCCGAACCAAATGATATTGTAATTAACGAAATAATGGCTGATCCTTCGCCTGAAGTTAATCTGCCTAATTTCGAATATGTCGAAATCTATAACACAACTCCTTTTTCAGTTGATATTACAAACTGGATAATTCAAATGGGTACAACACAAAGAGTTATTCCGGCATATATGCTTAATCCCGATTCGTATCTTATTTTATGTTCTCCAACCGCTACAACAGATTTGGCATCCTATGGTGATACTCTCGGAGTAAATTCTTTTCCAACCATTACCAATTCAGGTTCTACGATTAGTTTGTTAAGTCCTGATAGTGTAGTTATCTCAAAAATATCTTTTACAACCGATTGGTATAATGATAATTCCAAAATTGATGGAGGCTGGTCTATTGAAAGAATTGATCCGCTAAACACATGCTCACAAAAAACAAATTGGAAAGCTTCAGTTCATTCAAATGGAGGTACTCCAGGTGTTGTGAATTCTGTTTATGCTCAATATATTGATTCAATTGCTCCATATGTCGAGAACATTGAAATCATATCATCAAATCAGCTGAGAATTACGTTTAGTGAGGTTGTTGATACTGTTTCTGCAATGGTAAAAGAGAATTATTTGGTTAATGAATCAGTTGGAGAGCCTTTTTCTTTGTTGTTAAGTGCAGATCAACAACAAGTTGACTTGTTTTTTATTCACACTTTTCCACAAACGTCGAATTTGGTGCTAACGGTCAAAAATCTGGAGGATGAATGTAAGAATAAACTTGATTCCCAGTTGCTGGATTTTTCATATTATATTGCTCAACCTCATGATGTAGTGATAAACGAAATTATGGCTGATCCAGATCCTGCGGTTTATTTACCAGATTTTGAATTTATTGAGATTTATAATAAAACAGATTTTAATATAGATCTATCGGGCTGGTCTTTAATTGCTGGTACAACTATTAAACCTATATCGGTTTATACACTTAAATCTAAATCACAGGTTATTTTATGCAGCGAATCAGCTTATCAGTCCCTAAAAGATTATGGTTATACACATATTATTTCCGGATTTCCATCATTATCAAACTCAGGGCAGTCGTTGACTTTAAAAAACAAGCAGGGTAGCATAATTTCAACTGTAACCTATCAAGATTCATGGTATAAAAACAGTTTGAAAACAGAAGGAGGATGGTCGCTGGAACAGATTGATCCTGATAATCCTTGCGGAGGAGAAAGTAACTGGACTGCTTCCGTAAATGCAGATGGAGGAACTCCCGGAAAAGCAAACTCGGTATTGGCAAGTAATCCAGACTTAATTGCTCCCGAACTTATAAGAGCCACAGTAATAAATAGCAATAGTATCAGGCTGTTTTTCAATGAAACCATCGATAGCATTTCAGCTTCAAATCTTTCGAATTATTTTGTTGATAATAACTTAGGAAGTCCAGATTCTATTGCATTTATTTCGCCTGATTATTTTTCACTCATTTTGGTTTTTAATGAACCATTTGCAGAAAACGCCATATATACTATTGAGATAATGAATGGAGTTACAGATTGCTCCGGAAATGAAATTGGGGAATTTAACAAAGCTCGTTTTGCAATTCCTGCTATGTGTGAGTTTAATGATCTTATAATAAATGAGCTTTTATTTAATCCCAGAACTGGTGGTTATGATTTTATTGAATTATATAATCGATCACAAAAAACATTCGATTTAAAAGAATTAAGGATAGCTGCTTATGATGAATTAACAGGCGATTACAGTTCTGTTGAAGAAATTGCTGTTGATGGGTTTTTGGTATTTCCGGGCGATTATGTTGTATTAACCGAGAATCCGGCAATTGTTCGACAACATTATTATACATCAAATGAACGTGGGTTTTTGGCAATATCGAGTCTTCCTTCCTATAATGATGATGAAGGCAAAGCAATCCTTATGAATCAAAACGAGAGTGTTATTGATATGTTAGATTATAACCAGGATATGCACTTTCCGCTGTTAACAAACACCGATGGTGTTTCTCTCGAAAGAATAAATCCTGACAGACCAAGCGAAGATGCATCAAATTGGCACTCTGCATCCGAAGTTGTAGGATTTGCAACACCAGCCTACGAAAATTCGCAATATAAATCTGTGTCCGAAACTGATGAAAGGATAAAGATTAGTCCGGAAGTTTTTTCGCCCGACAATGATGGTTTTGAGGATGTAATAGATATTCAACTTTTATTTGATAATCCGGGTTATGTGGCAAATATAAAAGTATTTGATTCACGAGGCAGATTAATTAAATACATTGCTAATAATTTGTTATTGGGTGTAGAAAATACTATTTCGTGGAATGGTTTAAATGATCAGAATCAAAAACCTACGAATGGTATTTATGTAATTTATTTTGAGATATTTGATTTAAGGGGAAATGTAAAAAAGTATCGCAAGTCGGTAGTTATTGCTGAAAAGTTCTAAGTTTTACTTTGTTCCCTTTTTATTAGTTTTGAATGAAAATGTTTTTTTAGTACAAATACCATAGGTATAGCCATAAATGCAATTGCTGCAGAGATTTTATAAGTATCAACAAGTCCAATCCAATCGCTTAAAAGGCCTACCAATAATGCGGTGATTGATGCCGAAACAAAGGAGAGAAACATAAAAATACTGCTCAGAAAAACTGAATGCTTTGAGTCAATATCCATTACCATTGCAAGGATTACAGGTGTAACCGAGAGAAGAAAAAAACCAAGAAGCGCCAGGGAGGGGAATATTAAACCCTGGTTTGAGAAAAGAAAAAGTATCATAAAAACAGGTGCAAGACAAACAATGGTAACCAGCATTTTTATTCTTCCTGTTTTATCAGAGAAAGTTCCCGAAAGGTAAATTCCAATAGCTCCTGCAAGTTCATAAACTGATAAAGAGATACCTCCAAACCAAAGGCTCATTCCTTTAACCGATAAATAAGTTGGTAAAAAAATCGAAAGGCTTGCTCTCATAAATCCATGAAAAATCATGATAAGGCCGATAAGTATAAAGAATCTTGAATGAGTAATAAAAGTGCTTTTTATTCCTTTAAATGGATTCTCACTTTTGATTTCATCTGAAATTCTAAGGTCTCGGAGTCGCCAGTATAAAATAACCGAGGCAATTAATCCAAAAGGAATTAGTTTGTATGTTCCATTTAGTCCCCAAACAGAAACTGCTCCAACTATAATGAGCGGTCCAAGTGTTCTTGCAGCTTCGCCACCAAGCATAAAAAAACTGATTCCTTTTCCAATTCTTTCTCCCGAAGCTTTCTTTATTAATACTGGTGTTGGCACATGAAAAAGCGCACTGCTTAATCCCATAACAAATAAAAGAACAGCAAGTACAAGATAGTTGGGTGCCAATCCTATTAAACTCATTGTAATGGTGGTAATGGCAGGAGCAAAAATAACCAGATATCGAATTTTTATATTATTGGCCAGTATTCCGATGATTGGATTTAATAAAGAAGGAATTTGTTGAAAAACTGTAAGCAGACCTGCAAGGGTGTAGTTTATCTTTAGTTTTTCTATTAATAACGGTAGAATAGGAGCCAAAAAGGCAGCATAAACATCATGAATAAAATGTGTTAATGAAATCAGAATTACATTCCCTGTCTGAAATTTCGAAGATTTTTCCATAAAAAAGCCGGGAATTTCCCGGCCATTGTTTATAGTGATGAAATAAGCTCTTTCATTATGAGTGTCATTTTGGTTTCGGCCTTTGCTGCTACTTCCTGCACTTCTTCGTGAGTTACTTTTACAATTTTACCGGGAACACCTAAATCGGTAATTATTGATATTGCAAAACAAGGAATACCCATTTGTCGGGCAACAATAACTTCTGGAACTGTTGACATACCAACTGTGTCGCCACCAATTATTCTGAAATACTGATATTCTTTAGGGGTTTCAAATGTTGGTCCTGTAGTACCTACATAGCAACCAATCTGGGTATTTATTTTATGTTTTTTTGCAATAGATTGGGCTTTTTCGATTAGTACATGACTGTATGCATCACTCATATCGGGAAAACGAGCGCCAAACTCCGGAATGTGTTTGCCAATTAATGGATTTGGAATAAGGTTGATATGATCATTAATAATCATTAGGTCACCAATCTCAAAATCAGGATTTACGCCACCACTGGCATTCGAAAGCAATAATGTTTTTATGCCAAGATACTTCATCACCCTTACAGGATAAGTAACAGTGGTCATTGGATATCCTTCGTAAAAATGAAATCGGCCTTGCATGGCAACAATCTTTTTACCACCAAGTGTTCCGAAGATTAGTCGCCCGTGGTGCCCTTCAACTGTCGAAACAGGAAAGTCAGGAATATCTTTATAATCTAAAGCAATATCGATTTTAATTTCTTTTACCAAACCTCCTAACCCAGTTCCCAAAATTATACCTACTTCGGGCGTATAGTTTACTTTACCCTGGATAAAGGAAACTGTGTGTTTTATTTTTTCTAACATAATCAATTATTTGTTTGTTAAAAATCTCATTCTGCTCGTTCTGAAATAAAACTCTGATTGGCAGATAAAACCAGTTTTTTTTCAGATTATCGGCAATATTACTAAAAATTTGCAAACGCATGGCATCTTTTTCGGTGGTAATTATTATCTTTTTCGTTGTATCAATCTCATTAAACCGAGTTTCAATTAGTTCAATATTTTTTTTTGTAAAGTTATGATGATCAGGAAAATCACACAAAACTATTTCGGCTATCTTTTGATCCTCAATATACTCCACCAATGGTCTTGGATTGGCTATTCCGGTAACCAGTAGAACCTTATATCCCAACAAATTTTCAGGAATATCATCATTTTTTAAATTATTAAAAACCGAAACAGGCTTGCCATAATCGAAGGTGCTAAAATATACATCCTGATAAGGAAAGGCTTTTAATTCAGTTGTAATTATTCTTCGGTCTATAGGTTTTAATAATTCGGGAGTTTTTGTAATAATAATGATGTTTGCTCTTCTCATTTCTGATGACTGTTCGCGCAGATTACCAAAAGGTAGAATAAAATCTCTGTAAATGGGCTTAGAATAATCAATAAGTAAAATTGACATAGTCGCTTTAACTTGTCGATGCTGAAATGCATCATCGAGCAGGATAACATCAATCTCAGGAAACCTTTTTAATAATTCATTAATACCATTTTTTCTGTTACTATCAACAGCTACAATTGTTTCAGGAAATTTCTGCTTAATCTGCATTGGTTCATCGCCTATCTCTGCAGAGGTTGAATTTATGGTTGCCATTACAAAGCCTTTGCTCTTTCTTTTATAGCCTCGACTAAGCGTAGCTACTTTAAAATCGTTTTTTAAAAGATTGATTAAATATTCGGTATGTGGAGTTTTACCTGTACCACCAACTGTAATATTTCCAATGCAAATAGTCGGAATTTTAAACTCGGCTGATTTTAAAATAAATTGGTTATCATAAAGCCTGTTCCTTATAAAAAGAACAAACCCATAAATCAGACTTAAGGGGAAAAGCAGCGGTGCAAGTATTTTTCTGGCAGTGTTCATTATAAAAACTAATATCTGAAATAACGAATATTAAAAATACTATTTTTTAACGAATTAAAAGTTAAAATAAAAGCGGCCACACTCTATTGTGGCCGCTATAAGAGGTATAAAAGTTTTAATAAATTTCTACTTCGAAAGGAATACGAGCCTGAATACCTTTCATTGACCTAAGATCTTGAAGGGTTTCGTAATAAACATATTCGTCTCCTAACTCGTTTTTAAGAATAGAGGTTCTTACATTTCCTGAGAAATCTTCCATAAGTTGTTGAAATGGATCCTTTAACTTTGGGAAATCAACCACTCTGTATTTTTCGAGATTTGCAGCTTTGGCGGCAAGCTCGATGGCTTTATCGAGGCCTCCAAATTCGTCAATTAATCCAATTTCCATAGCATTTGCACCGCTCCATACTCTTCCCTGACCTATTTCATCTACTTTTTCTGTGGTCATTTTTCTCCCTTCAGCAACATGAGTGATAAATGTTTGGTAAATTTCTTCTATCTCAAACTGAATCATATCCTTTTCTTGTGCAGTTAAAGGTCGGAAAAACGAACCCATATCTGCATATTCATTAGTTTTTGCAACATCAATATGTACACCTAACTTTTTATTCATTAACTCTTTGCCATTAGGTAGTGTACCAAATACACCTATTGATCCGGTAATGGTGTTTGGGCTTGCAACAATGGTTTGTGCAGGACAAACAATATAATATCCACCAGATGCAGCAACATCACCTAAAGAAGCAATTACAGGTTTAACTTGTTGAGCAAGCTTCACTTCTCTCCATATTACTTCTGAAGCTAAAGCACTTCCACCACCTGAGTTTACTCTAAATACAATGGCTTTAACAGATGAATCTCTTCTGGCTTCTCTTATAGCCTGAGATATGCGATCTGACCCGATTGTTCCTTCGGCTCCTTCGCCCATCATTACAGTACCACTTGCATATACTACTGCGATCTTATCTTTTTCAAGTGCTTTTCTGTCTTTTTTAGGAACCTTGGTATATTTTGCCAGATCTATGGTTTTAATTTTGTCGATATCGGTATTTTCGGTAAGAGTCATTAATTCATCTAAGATTTCATCTTTATATTTTAATCCATCAACAAATTTATACTCAACAGCTGATTCGGCATTCTTAAGTAAAAGATTGTTAGCGATTTTGTTTAAATCGTCCACAGATATGTTTCTTGATTCTGAGATTCCTGTAAGCATTTTATTCCATATTGCACCAATATATGTCATTGTTTGTTCGCGGTTTTCGTCGCTCATTTTGGTGTACATAAATGGTTCAACAGCACTTTTAAATTTTCCATGGCGGATAATCTGCATTTCCACACCAAGCTTTTCAAGCGCTTCTTTAAAAAACATCAGTTCGGCTCTTAATCCAACGAACATCATCATCCCTTCTGGATTTAAATATACTTTATCCGACACGCTTGCAATATAATAGCTAGGTTGGGTATATGAGTCGGCATAGCTGATAATAAACTTTCCGGAAGACTTAAAGTCAAGTAAGGCATTTCTGATTTCTTCTATAGTTGCTATTCCTGCTGGAATTATATCCAGATCGAGATAAATACCAGCTATATTTTCGTCGGTTTTAGCCTTTTTAATGTTTTCAAGAATATCATTTAAACCAAGTTGTGCAACAGGTTTAAATGTTGAAAAATCGAAACTTTCCATAGGGTTTTTATTGCTACGGTCAGTAATGGTTTGATCGAGAGTAACATGTAAAATTGTATTTTTTTCAATTTTAACTACCTGATCTTGTTTCGAAATAGCTGCTCCAAGTATTCCAATCATTATAAAGAAAAAAAGGAACATGGCAATTATTACGCCTAAAATAGAGGCTAGTAAGTACTTAAAAAAACCTTTCATATTATTTTTTATTTTAATTAAACATTAATTTTAAAGACAGATGGCTAATTTATTAAATATTGTCTAATTTGTAAGCCTGTTTTCGATTTAATTTTTGATATTAGACTGTTGTTATGAATAAAGTTTATTTGCTTTTAGGAAGTAATTTATCTGATAGAGCATTATTTCTTCTAAATGCCCGAAAATTTATTGAAGAAAGAATTGGTAAAATAAAAAAGCAATCGCGTATATATGAGAGTGCTCCATGGGGCTTTGTAACTGATAATGTTTTTTTAAATCAGGTAATATTAATTTATACATTTTTAAAACCAGAAGAAATACTCGAAAAAATAAAAATAATTGAAAAAGAACTCGGCCGAATAAGAACATCTAAAGGCTACGCATCAAGAACTATTGATATTGATATTCTTTTTTACAATGATGAGATTATTTTACAGCATGATTTAAAAATTCCTCATCCGCAATTACATAAACGAAAATTTACGCTAGTTCCTTTAAACGAGATAGATACAGAACTTAACCACCCGATTTTCGGTAAATCGATAAAGATGTTGTTAAACGAATGTGATGATAATTCGGAAGTTACAATTTTCGAATAAATTATATTTTGTTTCCATAAGCCAGATCGCCTGCATCACCTAATCCTGGAACAATATACGACTTAACAGTAAGCTCATCATCCACATCGCCTGCCCAGATGGTAATATTTTTCATTTGCAGATGCTTTTTAACAAAGTTAATACCCTGATTACTTGCAATTATGGTAACAATATGAGTATGTGCAGGCTTGCCTCTTTCAACAATAGCTTTATACGCAATTTCCATGGATGCTCCTGAAGCTAGCATTGGATCTGAAAGTATAAGAATCTTATCTTCAATTGATGGGCTTGAAATATGCTCGAGCTGAATGGTAAACGAACCATCTTTGTGGTATTTGCGATGAGCCGAAATAAATGCGTTTTCAGCTTTGTCAAAATAATTTAGAATGCCCTGATGAAAAGGTAATCCTGCCCGCAAAATAGTTGCATTTACTATTGGATCGGTTGGAAGATTCATTTTTGATATTCCAAGCGGGGTGGTTATCTCAGTTGATTTATATTGAAATGTTTTACTAATTTCATATGCCATAATTTCACCAATACGTTCCATATTTCGTCTGAAACGCATACTGTCTTTCTGAATATTTTCATCTCTTAACTCAGCAATAAACTGATTTAATGACGAGTTTTGTTGTGAAAGTATATGCAGCATAGTAGGTTATTTTATTAAAAGTTTATATATGAATGGTAATTTATTTCTATAGATCTTCTTTATTTTATATTCAATTGCTCCAACACCATGCAAAAAATCTGATGCATCTTTAACTACTAAATTATCCAAACTCAAAGTTAAATTTTTTTCACAATGGTTTTCAATAAAACGATCAATTAATATCGACATTGCTTTTGAATTTTCACTCGATTTATTTTCGATACTGAACAATAAATATATTTTATTTTTTGATTTAATGAAAAAAGCAGCGGCACATAAATTATTTTCGGCTGTAAAAGCACCATAAATTTCTCCCAGGTTATATCTGATCGAAAAAGCGATAATCATCCGTAAACGACTAATATCAAGGGTGTTAGGTTTTGGAACAGATTTGGATCCTTTTGATAGTGACAGATTTATTAGATCATTTGGCGACAATCCATTTAAAATGGTTATTCTGTTTGATTTTGCTGTTTGAATATACTTCTGAAAAGAATTGGAATATTTTTGAGAAACCAATGAATAGGATTGTATGAGATCCAGATCAAAGATCTTCTTGTTCCTGATTTCAAAATTACAATTAGAAACTTTATTGTACTTGTTTAATATAATAGTTGCATATGAATAATCTAAAGGAATAGCATCAAGAAATTGATTTACAATATTCTCTGTTAGAATTTGATTGGTAAAAACTCCAAGTTTTTCTCCAAATACGGGCGTTATGAGTATTTTTTTATTGAAAACCTTATGAGGTATAAGTGGCATAACATATTTATAGTCGCCCATTATTAAACCGCACCAATTATCGCAAAGTATATTTAGATACCACGAAAAGGCAAAAATATTTCCATTAAAAGCATTGTTAATGCAATTATCCCAGCGTACAAAATTAATCTCGTCATTATGCAAATAACTAATATTCAATAATATTCGGATTGTTGAGTTTATAATGTATTAGAGTTTTCCTTCGTCAGCGTAACTAAAAAACTGGGTGTCGGATATTATTAGATGGTCAAGAACTTTAATATCGAGTAGTTTTCCACCATCAACTAGTTTCTTTGTAACTGAATCATCAGCATCGCTTGGCATTTTATTTCCTGATGGGTGATTATGGCATAAAATTATTGATGATGCCAGCTTTTCAATAGCTGCCTTAAGTATTAGTCTTGCATCTATAACTGTTCCAGAAATGCCACCCTGGCTTATTTTAAATCGGTCAATTATTTTATTTGATCTGTTAAGTAAAAGAATCCAGAATTCTTCGTGTGGTAAATCACCAAGCAGAGGTTGAAAAATCTCGAACACATCGTTGCTTGAAGATATTTTTTGTTTTTCGATAATATTGGTTCCTTTTCGTCGTCGTCCTAACTCGAGTGCCGCAGTTATAATTATTGCTTTTGCTTCGCCTATTCCTTTGCTTTTTTGCAATTCTTTTATTTCGAGTTTTCCAAGTTCGTTGAGGTTGTTGTTAGCATTCTTAAGTACTTTTTTTGCCAGTTCAACTGCTGACTCATTTCGTGTTCCGGTACCAATTAGTATAGCAATTAACTCAGCATCAGAAAGTGATGCAATCCCCTTTTTTAAAAGTTTTTCTCTGGGACGGTCTTCAACTGCCCAATCTTTAATTTTTAGATTTGAATACTCCATTTTAATTCAGATAATAATAATTAGTAAGATAATAAATAATCTCGTTAACAAAAAGTTATAACTAAAAAGAGCATGAAAATTGGTTTTCATGCTCCATATTATTTAAAAATAAATTTTTTATAACAAGGGAGTTAGTTTTGCTTCGAGATTGCTTTTTGGAACTGCTCCAACTTGTTTATCAACAACTTCTCCATTTTTAAAAAATAAAATAGTTGGAATATTTCTAATTCCAAACTTAGAAGCAACACCAGGGCTGCTATCAACATCAACCTTAACAAACGTGGCTTTACCATTATAATCATCAGATAATTCTTCTACAAGTGGTCCGATCATTCGGCATGGTCCGCACCATTCTGCCCAAAAGTCAACCAATACTGGTTTATCTGATTTTAGTACTACTTGTTCAAAATTCGAATCGTTAACTTCTATTGTCATGATATTAAGTATTTTATGTTTAATAATTAGTTGCTAATACTAGTTTTCTAAATACAAATTTAGCCATAAATTGTTTAATTTACCGAATAATGAAGATCGGATTTTTTATTTAAATAAGCAATAAGATCATTCGAAACATCTATTCTTTCGGTTCTGGAGAATAAATTTACACTTAATTTTTCTTCATGATCTACAATTTTAAATTTTAACTGAGCTTTCCCTTTTTGTTTTAGTGCAACTTCTTTAATCTCATTAATCAGGTCGGGTTGAATACTTTGTATAGGAATTGTAATGCAGATGCTTCTTACGAGGTTGTTTCTAACTTCGCCAAGCATCATAATTGATTTAATTTTAAACTCCAATTCTTCCTCTTTATATGCTTTGGGCGAAATACTTCCTTTAATAAGCAACGGGTAATCCATGTAACAATATTTCCTGAATTCCTGATAATCATTTCCGAATAAGGCGAAACGGAATGAATCAGTATAATCCTGAATAGTCAAAAATCCGTATGGATTTCCGTTTTTTGATGTTCCATGTTTTACCTCAGTTACAATACCTGCTACAGCAAGCTCTTTGCCTCTTAAATGAGCTAATTCGCTTAGTTCCGATAAACTGGCATTACAAAAATTATCAATTTCAAGTTTAAAATCATCTAAAGGATGCGCCGATAAGTAAACACCAATAATCTCTTTCTCTCTGTTTAGTGTTTCCAGCTTTTGCCAGTCGTTTTGTACTGGTGCTATGGGCTTTGAAATTTCTATCGTATTTTTTCCTCCAAACAATGATATTTGCTTGGTGTTTTTATCGGCCTGAAAGGTATTTCCGTATTTAATCAGGTTTTCGATAAAAGTGGTTTCTTTGGCATCAACCGTAAAATACTGGCCACGGGCAATGGTATCCAGGTTGTCGAAAGCACCTGCAGTTGCTAATCCTTCTATTGTTTTTTTATTTACATGGCTTAGATTAATTCGCTCAATAAAATCATAAATATTTTTAAAACTTCCATGCTCTTTTCTTTCTTCAACAATTTTTATTACAGCATTTTCGCCCACCCCTTTAATTGCGCCTAATCCAAAACGAATATCACCCTTAGCATTTACTGTAAATCTGAGTTTACTCTCATTAACGTCGGGACCAAGAACAGAAATGCCCATTCTACGACATTCATCCATAAAAATGGTAATCTTTTTTATATCAGTAAAATTTCGACTTAGCACAGCAGCCATATACTCAGCGGGGTAATGTGCTTTTAAATAGGCTGTTTGGTAAGAAACATAAGCATAACAGGTTGAGTGAGATTTGTTAAATGCGTACTCAGCAAATGATTCCCAGTCGTTCCAAATCTTATTTACAATTTTTAAATCATGTCCATTTGCCTCGCAACCAGCCATAAATTTGGTTTTCATCTGATCCATCAAATCCCGTTTTTTCTTACCCATGGCTTTTCGCAAGGAGTCGGCTTCGCCTTTGGTAAATCCTCCAAGTTTTTGGGAAAGTAACATCACTTGCTCCTGATAAACGGTAATACCATAAGTATCTTTTAAGAATTCTTCCATTTCCGGAAGGTCATAGTTTATAGGATCTTTACCGTGTTTTCGATTCACAAACTGAGGTATATACTCCATTGGTCCCGGTCGGTAAAGGGCATTCATGGCAATTAAATCTTCAAAACGATTTGGTTTAAGGGTTTTAAGGTATTTTTTCATTCCTGCCGACTCAAACTGGAAAAGACCAGTTGTTTCGCCATGGCTATATAATTCGAAAGTTTTTTCATCATCAAGAGGAATGTTATCTATATCAATTTCAATTGCGTTGGATTCTTTTATATTTTCGAGAGCATCCTTTATAATTGACAATGTTTTAAGACCAAGAAAATCCATCTTTAACATCCCTACGGATTCAACATGGCTGCCATCAAACTGGGTAACAAGTAATTTAGAGTCTTTCGAGGTACACACAGGAATGTGCTCAATAAGATCGTTACGGCTGATGATAATTCCACATGCGTGCAACCCGGTATGTCTTACCGATCCTTCGAGTGTTTCGGCATACTTTAGAGTTCGAGCTACCAGTTCATTTCCTGCGTTTTTTGCTTTTAGCAAATCCGGAACTTCTTTGTATGCGTCTTTAATTGTTACACCAGGTCTTTCAGGTACTAATTTAGCCAATCGGTCTGATTCGCTGAGAGGTAGTTTTTCAACTCTTGCTACATCACGAATAGCCATTTTGGCGGCCATGGTCCCAAATGTAATAATCTGCGCAACTCGCTTTTCGCCATATTTCTTTACAACCCAGTCAATTACTTTATCACGACCGTCTTCATCGAAATCAATATCAATATCGGGCATCGAAATACGATCAGGATTCAGAAAACGCTCAAACAGCAAATTATATTTTAGGGGATCAATATCTGTAATTCGATTGCAAAATGCTACAACAGATCCTGCTGCTGAACCACGTCCAGGGCCAACAGAAACACCCATTTCGCGGGCGGCGTTTAGGAAATCCTGAACAATTAAAAAGTAACCGGGAAACCCCATTTTCTTAATCACAGATAACTCAAAATCAATTCTGTCCTGAATTTCATGGGTTATTTCACGATATCTTTTTTTTGCTCCTTCGTAGGTTAGGTGCTTTAAATATTCATCTTCATCGGTAAAACCCTCGGGCAATTCAAACTCGGGCATAATTGGTTGGCGCTCCAGTTCATAATCTTCGATTTTAGCAACTATCTCGTTAGTGTTTTCGAGTGCTTCGGGAATATCAGCAAACAACTCATTCATCTCTGTCTGAGTTTTAAAATATTCCTGCTTAGTGTATGTCATCCGGGTTGGGTCGTCCAAATCTTTACCTGTATTGAGGCAGATTAAGCGATCATGTGCTTCAGCGTCTTCGGCATTAATAAAATGCACGTCGTTAGTTGCAATAATCTTAATATTATTATTTTTTGCAATACGAATAAGTACTTCATTTACTTTTACCTGGTACTTATAAACTTCTTCATCCTTCTTAGGATCGCCTGATTTATGGCGTTGCATTTCAAGATAAAAATCATCACCAAAGAGTTCTTTATATTCTAATGCCTTTGCTTCACCAGCATCTTCGCCTTTTTCTATAATTGCCTGAGGAACCTCACCACCGAGACATGCAGAACATGCTATAATTCCTTCGTGATACTTACGTAAAAGCTCCCAGTCTATTCTAGGAGTATAGTAAAACCCTTCAATCCATGCATAAGAAACCATTTTTGAGAGATTCTCGTAACCGATTTTGTTTTTAGCCAATAAAATTAGGTGATTACCGCTGCGGTCTTCTTTACCTGTTTTTTCAAAACGACTTCCGCTGGCAATATAAATTTCGCAACCTAATATTGGCTTGATCCCTTGTTTTTTAGCTTCATTATAAAAGTGTTTTACTCCAAACATATTCCCATGGTCGGTAATGCAAACAGCTGGCATACCATCGTCTTTGGCTTTTTTAACCAATGTCGGAACATCAGACGCTCCGTCGAGAATTGAATATTGTGTGTGAACATGTAAATGGGTAAACGATATCATGTGTAAACTCCTGGTTTTCTGAATTAATATTGATTTTTGGATTGTATTTTTCCGGTTTTTAAAATTAAGCAAATCGATATTATTTTACTTTTAATGTTAATAACTAATTAAAAATTATACGATTATCCGCTTTTATTCATAATTGTTGTTAATGATTTTCTTCATTTGCCCCGTCCCTAAAGGGTGTGAAGAAAATCAATTTGCACCCTTTAGGGGTTTGGGGCAAACAAATTGATTTTCAATTTATTTACA
>JBFXEQ010000055.1:0-19610 GCA_050179935.1 Bacteroidales bacterium
TTATCTTGTTTTTTTGTTATGCATCATAAAAATAAGTGATAAAACTTTATTTACAAAGCACTGTTTAAAATAATATTAAACAGTGCTTTAACTTATTTTTTTAATTAATTGTTTGCGGATTTAAGGTGATAGAGAAATCCAATTATTTTTAATGTTTTTTATAAAATAGAACAATTTGGCAGAATTATTGTTAATCTGGTCAAAGTTTCTTATATTCGTTAAAATCGAATCTAACCTATTTACTAATTAAATAAATTTAAAACATGAAAACAATCAAATTATTTTTTATTGGCTTAGCAGTTTTATCTCTAGGCTTATTTACATCTTGCGAAGATGATGAAGTAACAACTGGACCAACCATTAAATTTGTAACAGGTACTGGAGTTACTACCGCAGATGCAACTGTAGCTGCTTATAGTGAAGTTAAATTCAGTTGTCTTGTAGAAGCAGGTTCTTCTGATTTAGTATCTTTTGATATTAAAGAAGACAATGTAACTATAGGTGATGATTATCCAATTAACAGTGATGATGATATCTTTGATAAAGCTTCATTTACAGCTAATGCTACCGTAGTTATTGCAGGGCCTGGAACTTATACCTATACTTTTATTGCTACAGATGAGGCTGGATTAACTGATATTAAAACTATAGTTATAACAGCAGGTACAAATATTAATACTTATACAGATAAAATAATTGGAGCAAATCAAAATACTACTTTAGGTAGTTCTTTTGCATCAATTGATGGTACTATTTATAAAGCTGCTGATGCTGCAACAAATTCTGCTAAGATAGACTTTGTTTATTATTATGGTGCTACAAATTTAGCTACTCTTGCTGCTCCAAATAATGCTGATGCTCAAACAATATTCACTGCAATGTCTGGATGGACAACTATTAATGCAACTAAATTTGGTGCAACAACAATAACAGCAACAGCTTTTGATGCAATTGACAGTGATACAGAAATTATTGCAGCTGCTGATGGACTAACAGATACAGATGCTAAAGAATTACTTGTTGGTGATGTAATTGCCTTTGTAACTGCTTCTACTTCTGCAAATGCTTCGAAAAAAGGATTAATAAAAGTAGTAGCAATTACACCAGAAAATACTGGGACTATAACAATTGCAGTAAAAGTTCAAAAATAGGGTTTAAACGAACTTTTAATAAAATATAATCCGGGAGCGAAAAGCTTCCGGATTTTTTATTGAATAGAAACACCAAAACTCAATATTGTTTATGGTTTTGATTTAAGGTTTTGTAAGCTCGATAACGATATGCTTTTGTGCTATTGATTACCCTATTGTTATTTTACCATTTTACAGTATTTTGCTGATACGTTTCTTTTTTTGTCAGATTTTGTTATAAAGATTTCATCACTACGCGATTAAGTAAAGGAAGATTTGTAGAAAGCTCTGCGCCTATATCTAAACTTAAATCTTAAGAAAGAGAATATGGATATAAGCGAAATAGCAAGAGAAAAAAATAATTTTTATTGATCGGTTTATTTGCAATTATCAAATAATTAGATGTTAGGCTTAAAATTTTATTAACACTATTATCAAAATTTATTGCACCTAAGATTTTAACAAATTAATGACTGGGCAATTGATTTTTTCAGGTACAATAAATATCGCCGACTATAATATTTTAACTAAAAATTTGAATAACTTATAGCTGTGAAATTTATTTGTTAATAATTTTTTAATTAAATGAAAGTTTTTTCTTTAATTTTTATTAATTTCATAATTGTATTGACTTTTTCTACCAACATTTAAATATTTGAGATGAAATACACAACTGAATGACGCATACAGTTGAACCAACAGCTTTTTACACATCGCAAAAATTAGGTAGTACTGACATAAATTTTAATTATAAAAGCATGGAGTCTAGTAACCATTAAAAAACAGGGCGTTACCGAAAAGCCAGAAGAGTAGGGTTTCTTAAATTATTTTTTTATGACTGAGAATAAAAAAAAGGGATTATTATTAATAGTATTGGGTGTATTCATCTATTTAATTTTTCCTACAATACTTAAACTACTATTATATAATTTATTAAATCTATATTATGATTGGATTTATTTGGTAATTAGTTTTCTTCCAATTTTAGTTAGTATAGGGCTAATCATATTTGGAGTTATAACTCTTGTTAAGAAACCGATTGAAACACATGAAATACTAGATAACTTGGTTCATTCAGAAGTTGATGGTAAGCATAATAAGGTTGTAACTATCACATTATGGGGTGGCCTTTTAGGTCTTTTTGCGAGTACTCCAAAACAAAAAATCGCAAAGGCAATGGCAAAAGAAAATCTAAACGGCTTTAGAACTGTTCAAATAATTGAAGCAGCAAGTGGCAATATTCTACTTTGGCTGCTACGACTAATTATTCTTTTTCTTACCTTATTTATTTACACGCCGGCAAATGGTTACTACATTACCTTTGAAAAAATAAAGGAAGGGCATTTTTAAATTTATTTTTTAATAACGTTTTTATTTATTAACAACTAAAACTTGTAAATTATGTCACAAACAACAACCGAAATTCAAAACCAAAGCTTGTCCCAACACAACAAAATTGTTAATGTTACTTTATGGGGAGGTCTTTTAGGTATTTTTGGAAGTTCTCCAAAGCAACGATTGGCAAAAGCAATCGAAAAAGAAAATTTAAATGGTTATAGAGCGGTACAAATAATAGAAGCTGCAAGTGGCAACATTCTACTTTGGTTGCTAAGACTTATATTGCTTTGTCTTACAGTTTTTATTTTTACAACCGCTAATGGATATTATATTATATTAGAAAAAAAATAACCAGGAGAATATTTCAAAACCTTAAAATAACTTAGGGATAGCTTGGCAAATTATTTTTTTTTATCCTCAGACAAATTCGTTGATGGAGGTATGTAATATTACACTCCCTATTTTTAAGCTTTAGGTCTGTTTCTTTGTCAATATTCCCAATACTAAAACGAATATATTTAAAACTTAAAACACAATTAAAATGGTACAAATAAATATCACTTTAAGATTAGTAATAACAATTGTCTTTGTTTTATTTCTTTTTTCTAATTGTAGTGATTCGGAAGAAACTAACGACCCTGTGGGTGATCTGGATGAAGCTTACGAAACCATGAGTGATCAGGAAGGCACTCTTTATAAAACTGTAAGAATTAACGATCAGGTATGGATGGCAGAAAATTTGAGAACAGCTAAATATAATGACGGGACAGATATTCAGTTAGTTACCGACAATTCTTTGTGGGATGAATTAACAACAGGAGCGTATTGCTGGTATGAAAATGATTCTGCCAGTTATGAGAAAACATATGGAAAATTGTATAACTGGTTCGTAATGAATGAAGATAAAATTTGTCCTTTTGGATGGCATGTTCCCAGTGATGAGGAATGGCAAAGTTTTGAAATGTATTTGGGCATGACTCAAGATGACGCAAATCAAAGCGGAGTTCGGGGAGAAACTGAAAATATTGGTGGCAAAATGAAGGAGTCGAGTACGAATTACTGGATTAGTCCTAATAGTGGAGCAAATAACGAATCAGGATTTACAGCGCTTCCTGGTGGAATAAGAAATAGCACATTTGGGTGGTTAGGCGAACAAGGTTACTGGTGGAGTTCAACCGAACTATATAGCAGCAGCGCCTTCTATCGGAATTTGCATGCTAACCAAACATATGCGTTTAGACAAGCTACCGAAAAAAGAACGGGAATGTCTATCAGATGTGTAAAAGATTAAATATAGTATTAATTGAATTTCGAATTAACAATAAATGAGAATGGAAACAAATTTCGAAAAAGTAAATGTTTTTGTAAAAGAAAATCAAGATAAAATTAAAACACCAATGTTTGTTGCTAGCGCAATAGTTTTTATTGCCTTTATTCTTTTTTGGGGTATAAACGATAATGGCTATTTCAGTGGCATTGTTTTACTTTCGGGGATACTAGGCGATTCAGATTTCTATAATATGTCATATGGAGGAGATGGAGGAGGGTTTTTATATTTCATTTATATTCTTTTAATTCCATTATCAAGTGGATACCTGATGTATTCTAGCTGGTTTGCAACAACTAAATTTGTTCTGTTGGCAAAAATCTTGCTTTTATTCTCTATAGCACCATTAGCAATTGCCGGATTAGTAAATCCTTTTAGGTTGTTTGGCCTTTTTATTTCAGCATTGTGCGTTTTGTATATCTTTTTACCCAAAAATGGTGATAAAATAATTGCTAAAATAGGTGAATTCATCAAAAAGCTCCAGAGTAATCAATCAAATTAAAGACTAAAGAAAAACTATACTACAATAATAATCTATGTAATTAAAACGCAATGAAAACAATTTATCCGCTTTTTATTTTCATACTATTTGTTTTTATACTTGGCTGTAATGGTAATAGCTATAAAAATGCTGTACCGGTAACAGATATTGATGGCAATTTATATAAAACGCTACAAATTGGTGATCAGGTGTGGATGGCTGAAAATTTAAGAGTAAGTCATTTTCGAAATGGAGATCCAATACCACATGCAAATTCAAAAATTGAGTGGGCAAGATATGGTGAAGGGATATTTTCGATTTACTCCCAATGGGCATACCCAAATTTTGATGCTTCAAATGAAGAAATATACGGGAAATTATATAATTGGCATGCAGTTAATGATCCTCGATGTATTGCCCCTAAAGGTTGGCATATCCCTAGTAAAGATGAGTGGATTCAGCTTGCAGATTATCTGGGGAAAAATGCCGGCAAAAAAATGAAATCAACGAATCATTGGATTGCAACAAAATATGGTTTTTCTCCCGGCAGTAACAAAAGTTGTTTTAACGCTGTGCCAAGTGGAGGGCTTTCTGGTGTTGGTAGCTTTGGAGCATTTGAAAACAAATGTTTTTGGTGGAGTTCGACAACAGCGGGTCATATAAATGCCTGGTATTTTTATTTAACATCAACATCTGATGTATTAACAAAAAATACGGATAGTCAAACAAGTGGAAATTCAATTCGTTGTGTTAAGGATTAGTTTGCTGGTAAAACTAAGTACAAAAAAGTCACTTAATAAATATAGTAATATGATAAAATTTGGATTAAGATCGTTCTGCATTATTATAGCATCGGCAATGATGATGGGATGTGGAAGCGAAAGTAACAAAAATGGTCAAGTAAAAAATGATTATGGCGAGAAAGGGATTGTAGAAAAAAACCAAAGTATTGAGGGTACCGTTACGGATATTGATGGTAATATTTACAAAACGATTAAGATTGGAAATCAAGAATGGATGGCCGAAAATTTAAAAGTAATCAGATTTCAAAATGGCGACCCTATTTATCAGGCTAAGTCCGAAGATGATTGGTATAATTATGGTTCAGGCCCTGTGTGGTGTATATATGAAAACAATGAGGAATACGGGAAAAAATACGGTAGAATTTATAATTGGAAGGCAGTAACTGACTCTCGAGGGCTAGCTCCTGAAGGTTGGCGCATACCGAATAATGCCGACTGGGATGCCTTAGCTGAATTTCTTGGTGGCTATAAAATTGCTGGTATAAAATTAAAATCGACAACCGATTGGAACGATTACAGAGGAGGAACTAACGAAAGCGGCTTTAATGGTTTACCTGGAGGAAGAAAAGCAATTAATAACACCTTCTACGACATGGGAAATGCAGCATATTTCTATAGCTCATCATACGACCAAAAGGACCAAGGATTTAAAGATTACTGTTTACTTAGGGGCAATAATCTTTTAAATATAGGTTATGGTAATGCAAATTTTGATGCTCGCTATGTTCGTTGTATAAAAATGACATCAGAAGAATTACAAGCATCGAAAGAGCTTAAGGAAAAAGAGAATTATAAAGTAGTTACCGAAGAAACTCCCGAATATATTTCAGATATAGATGGAAACAAGTACAAAAAGGTAAAAATTGGAGATCAGGTATGGATGGCTGAAAACCTTAAAACAACGAAGCTAAATAACGGAACAGAGATTCATTTAGCTAGCAAAAATGATTTTTGGCAAGAGATGCCTAATTATTGTTGGTACGACTTTGATATTCAAAACAAATCAACTTATGGAGCACTGTATGGTGGTTATACTATAATTACAAAAAAGCTTTGCCCTGCGGGTTGGCATGTTCCTAGTATTAGCGAATGGCAAAAGTTAATAATGTATCTCGATACAGAATATGACCCAAATTCAATAATGAAAATAACCAATGCGGGTAGAAAAATGAAAACAGTTGATGGCTGGGAGTTTGCTGTAGAAGCTACAAATGAAAGTGGATTTTCTGCTTTACCTGGAGGTTTTCGTTCCTATGCAGATATGGGTGGTATTTTTTCCCAATTATTTTACGAAGCTAATTGGTGGAGTTCATCAATAGTTAATGACACACATCTGCTTTATATTCAAATACAAAGCACAGCCGATGATGTAATTATTAGTGATCAGAATCTGCAATACGGGTACTCTGTGCGGTGTATTAAAGATTAATAAAAAAAGGTTAAATTATTGAAAGGTTCTGTAAGGGCTAAACATGTCTCTATTAATACGGATATACTGCTCATGTTTTGGTAATTAAACTAAAGGCATGGACAGTATATTCTTTTTAGCGAAGAAAAATTCCTAATAGAGGTAAATTCTAAATATGTCGTTTTTATCTATTGTTTAACAATGCCATAAAACAAAATCTGTAAGGTTTCATCAAGGTGTTTTTCCATCTGATTTTGAGGTATCGTATTTTTAATTAATAGAGCTGTTTCGAGTCCTTTAAGTGCTGTGGATAAGGTTATGGATGAGATTTTTGTTTCTTTTAATTTAAAAATTCCAGCATCAATGCCTTGTTGCAACAAAACCTGAATTATCTGTTGTTCTTCGCGATCGTATTTTTCTCTTACTCTTTCTGTAAAAGCAAGGTTTCCGAGATAATCATTTTTGAGTGTTTCGTAAAAATTAACCATTTCTTTCAAAAATTTCATTCGTATAAGAACGTAGTTCCTGATTTTATCTTTTGGATTATCCTGGCTATTTATAACTCTTTTTTCGAGTTCTGATCGAATTAAATCAGCTTCTTTTTTTACAACCGCTTCAAAAACCTCTTCCTTACTTTTAAAATAATAATACAACGAGCTTTTGGCCATTCCTGATGCTTTTGCAATATCATCCATGGTCGCTTTTTTAAAACCATACTTACTAAAAACCTGTGAGGCTTGATCGACAATTTTTGAACTTATTGTTTTCTGTTTTAGTTTAATATGTTCTTTTTTCATTTTTCGAATAGTAAAACGTTTTGGTCTAAAAATATATTGCTAAAAAAAGAAACCAAATTATTCGACCCAAAATTTCGAATGGTCGAGAAAATAAATAAAAAAACCCGGAATGTATTGTTAATTCCGGATTATAATAATTTAATCGTTTGTGCGATTAAAAATTAACATATTGAATAAGAGGTCATATTTAGCATTATCGAAATATGGCTTCGACGAGCTCAGCCTGACAATCAATGAATAATGATAGCAATTGCTCAATGAGTAAATTTAATTTGTTTTTACGCCAGCGTATAATCCAGCTGTTTCTTTTCCAAATCGGCACGTACAATTTTTATTCGAACCGGATCGCCCAGCTGAAATACTTTTTTATTTGATCGGCCTATTATCGAATAATTATCTTCATCAAAGAAATAATAATCGTCGTCAAGTTCGCGAATATGAACCAGGCCTTCGCATTTGCTTTCGTTTAGCTCAACATAAAAGCCCCATTCGGTAACTCCCGAAATTATTCCATCGAAATCCTCGCCTACATGGTCTTTCATGAATTCAACCTGTTTGTATTTAATTGATGATCGTTCAGCTTCGGCAGCACGGCGTTCCATTTCTGATGCATATTCGCATTTGCTTTCGTACTTTTCTTTATCCTTACTTTTTGCACCATTCATGTAATCGGTTAATAGCCGATGTACCATCATATCGGGGTAACGACGAATAGGAGAGGTAAAGTGCGAGTAAAAGTCGAACGATAATCCATAATGGCCAATATTTTTGGTTGAATAAACTGCTTTTGCCATGGCTCTTATAGCAAGTGTTTCGATAACATTTTGCTCTTTCTTACCTTGTACCTCATCAAGCAAACTGTTTATTGATGTGGTAATGTTTTTATGCCCGGTTGCATTTATCGAATATCCAAAACGCTGAATAAATTTTGCAAAATTCATCAGTTTATCCGGATTTGGTTTATCGTGAATTCTGTAAACAAAGGTTTTTGCATTTTCACCCTTTTTAGCTTTACCAATCGATTCGGCGACATGTTTGTTGGCAAGCAACATAAACTCTTCAATCAGTTTGTTTGATTCTTTACTCTCCTTAAAAAACACTCCGAGAGGTTTGCCATTTTCATCGATATTAAATTTTACCTCAACACGTTCGAAATCAATGGCTCCATTCTTGAATCTTCGCTTTCGAAGTTTTTGAGCAAGATCATTTAGAATAAGTATTTGCTCTTTCATATCTCCTTCGGAGCCTTCGATAATCTCCTGTGCTTCTTCGTACGAGAAACGTCTGTCGGATTTAATCACTGTTCTACCAATCCATTGATCCCAGATTTCAGCTTTTTCATCCATTTCAAAAACAATACTGTAACAAAGCTTTTCTTCGTTTGGACGTAAGCTGCAAACGTTATTCGACAGTTTTTCGGGCAACATCGGCACAACACGATCGACTAAATAAACTGATGTACCTCTGTTATATGCTTCCTGATCGAGAATGCTCTCTTTTTTTACATAATGAGTAACATCAGCAATATGAACGCCAACTTCCCAATTTCCGTTTTTTAGTTTCTGAATAGACAATGCGTCATCAAAATCCTTTGCATCGGCTGGATCAATTGTAAAAGTCGGAACTTTTCTAAAATCACGTCTGGCTTTATAATCTGTTTCGGTAATTTCTTCTGGAATGTTTTCTGCTTCCTGCTCAACTTTTGGATCAAATTTATAAGGTAAATCAAATTCGGCAAGAATAGCATGCATTTCGGTTTCGTTTTCGCCTGGTTTACCTAAAACCTCAACAACTTCGCCAAAAGGATTTTTGAATTCTGCAGGCCAATCAGTAATTCGGGCAACTACTTTATCACCATTCTGCGCATTGTTTAGTTTTGCCAGCGGAATAAAAACATCGTAGGGCATTTGTCGGCTGTTGGCAATAATAAATGCGTAGGTTTTCGATATATCGATTACGCCAACAATATTTTCTTTTGCTCGTTTAATAATTTCAACAACTTCGCCTTCGGGTTGTTTACCTCGTTTTCGGGCATACAGATAAACTTTTACAATATCACCATTTAATGCATGATTCAGATTTGACTGATTTACAAAAATATCTTCAGCACCTTCCTCTTCAGGAATAATAAAACCAGAGCCTTTAAGAGTAAGCATAACTTTGCCAGTTGCATATCCGCCTTGTGTTACGAACTTATATTTACCTCTCGAAACTTCTGTAATTGATCCATAATCACGTAACTCAGTTAAAATATTTACAATAAGACTTCGGGTAGTGTCATCTTTTACTTCGAGCTTGCTTGCAACCTGCTTATAATTGTATATTTTAGATGGATTGCTTGAGAAGTATGCAAGTATTTTACTGCTCAGTATCTTTTTATTTAATTTATCTTTCGACCTTTTTCCACCTTTAAATTTCTTGTCTTTTTTCATCTTTTATGTTTTTATATTGAGCAAGTTACAGCTATTTTATTAATTGATTATTTTCTTGCTTTTAAATCTTGATTAAATTTTTCAACAGCAAAACGAATTGATTTATTAATGGGGATAAATTCAAAATCAAGAGTATCTTTTACTTTTTTATTAGAATATTGGGTAATATTTAAGCCAGACCGAACAATGCTTTTAGTGATTTGTTGTTTTTTTAACCCCCAAAAGCTTACCAATGAATCAACATAATAAGCCAGGGTTAATAATTTTTTGCCAGCCAGATATTTTGGTTTTTTAACCTTTGCTTCAGTAGCAATTTTATTAAAAACATCCTGGTAAGTAAGATTTTCGGAGTTTAAAATATATCGTTCACCAGTTATGTTGCTTTCGGTAAGCTGAATCATACACGAAACCACATCGCGCACATCAACAAAACCAGTTTTGCCGAGTGTGTAAAATAACATTCCTCGGCTAGCTTTATTTATGATTTCGCCACTACCCGAATCCCAAAATCCGGGGCCAAGAATAACCGATGGATTTACAATTACGGCATTTAAACCTTCCTGTAAACCTCGCCAAACTTCCATCTCGGATTTAAACTTGGTTATGGAATACAAAGAATGATCATCGGCTGGAGTCCACATTTCTTTTTCGGTTACAGGATTTCCATTTTCTGAGCTTCCCAACGATGCAACAGAACTTACAAAACAAAGTTTTACTGGTTGTTTCTCAAGGCACAGATTGACTATATTTTCTGTTCCCTCGATGTTCGTTTTTAATAATTCAGTTTTATTTTTTTTATTAAATGAAACCACTGCTGCACAATGATAAACAACTGATATGTTTTCGAAAGCCTCTTCTAGGGCTGATATATCAAGCACATCACCTTCGAACCATTCAATTCTATTGATTAATGCGGTTGGATCTGCGGTATAATATGAAAAAACCTTCTGAACTTTTTCTATATTTTTTTTATTTCGAATAAATGCACGCACCGAATAACCACTTTCGGTTAATTGATAAAGAAGATGTGAGCCAACTAATCCGGTTCCGCCGGTTACTAAAATCTTTTTACTTGTCATGTTTTTTTTCTGATGCTTCGGTGCCCCAGATAATTTTTTTACCAAATCCGAGACGATTGTCTGTAAATTTAAGAAAAGTTAAGTCAACAACCCAGAGAGTTGTTTTCATAAGCATGGCTATTGGAAATCGACCGAGGTATTTCTTTTTTGCTATCTCGAGCAATTCATCTTTGGGTTCAAAAATTTTACCCTGAAATTGTACTCCTTGAATTTTACCAATAATTGATGTTTCCAGTACAACTGATCCTGCTAACATATCTTGTTGCTTTAAATCTTTTACGTGCTTGGTTTCATAATCAGAAGTAAATATCAGCATATTTTTTTCTTCGCTGTAAACATAAAAGCAATTGGCGCAATACGGAATGTTTTGATTCGAAGTGGCTAGTGTTAAAACGTGATGTTTTTTTAAAAATTCTATAATTCGTTTGTCAACCTGAGTCATATTAAATAGTAAAACAGTTTTGTATAGGTTTTGTTTAACAAAGCTAAGCATAATTTAATAATTGAAAATTTGTTTTGGTATTATAATATTTAAAACAAAATAAAAAAACAGCATTTTTATTACATTTTGTAATTTACAATTTGTAAATTGCGATTTGTAAATTAAATCTTAATTACAAATAATTATGAATCCTTTTATTACTTCTGGTTATGCAGGTGGTGAATATTTCTGTAACCGCGAAAAAGAAACCAAATTAGTATTGGAAAATATAGATAACAACCTGTCAACAAGCATAATAGCCTTGCGGCGTATTGGGAAAACAGGCTTGGTAAAACATGTAATTTCTAAATTGCCAAATGATATAATTACAGTTTATTTGGATATTTTCCCAACAGAAAATTTAAACGATTTTACGGAAAAACTTGCAACAGCCATTATTAGAGAAATGCCGGCAAGTCATAAATTTGGAAAAGCAGTTATTAAATTTATTCAATCGTTGCGTCCTACTTTAAGCTTTGATCCCTTAAGTGGATTGCCTCAGGTTGAATTAAAAAATCAACAGGATAAAAGCAAAGAGAATATTCATTCAATTTTTTCTTTTTTACAAAATCTTAATAGAAAAGTTGTAATTATTATTGACGAATTTCAGCAAATTACAAATTATCCTGAAAAAAATACAGATGCTTTTTTAAGATCAATTATGCAACAACTAAATAATGTAGTTTTTATATTTACCGGAAGTCATCAACATTTAATGAAGAATTTATTTGTTAATCCATCAAAACCCTTTTTTAGAAGCACACAACTTATTTCAATTGAAAAAATTGATAGATCTGATTACAGAAAATTTATTGCCTTAAAATTTGCGGATGGCAAAAAACAAATTTCTGATGAGACTATTAATCAGATTTTGGATTGGACTGAAGATTATACATATTATGTTCAATTGCTTTGTAATAAAGTCTATTCTTCATCAAATAAGATAGTTGATGAACAAACATGGAAAAATCAAGCTCTTGAATTATTGAAAGAACAACAGATAATCTTTCTTGGGTATCGAGATTTATTAACCAGACATCAATGGAATTTATTAAAAGCAATTGCAAAAGAAGGAAATGTAAGTTCCCCTACATCAAAAGAATTCATTAATAAACATTTATTAGGAAGTCCAGCTACAGTGTTAAGGTCTCTTAAGGCGCTTCAAGATAAAGAATTAATATATATGACCATATTTTTAAATGGCATTAAACAATATTCAGTTTATGATGTTTTTCTTAAACAATGGTTAAATACTATATAAATATAACTTTGTAAATAGTGTAAATCTTTCTAAATTCGCAGAATCAAATTTTAAAATAAATAAGCATGTTTTCAGGAATTGTTGAAGAGGCTGCAAAGGTTGTGAATCTCGAAAGAGATAAAGGTAATTTACACATTACCATGGAGTGTTCATTTGCTGATCAGTTAAAAATTGATCAGAGTGTATGTCACAATGGAGTTTGCTTAACTGTAGTTAAGGTTGATAAATCAAAAAAACAATTTACGGTAACTGCTATTCAGGAAACACTTGAAAAATCAAACCTTGGTTTGCTTCAATTTGGCGATAAAGTAAATCTTGAGCGCAGTATGCGTATCGATAGTTTATTAGATGGGCATATGGTTCAAGGTCATGTTGATCAAACGGCCGTTTGCAAAGAAATAAAAGAAGCCGATGGTAGCTGGTATTTTACATTTGAGTATAATCCATCAAAAGAAGATTATATTACTGTCGAAAAAGGTTCAATTTCAGTTAATGGAGTAAGTTTAACAGTTGTAAATTCGAAAGATAAATCATTTCAGGTTGCAATAATTCCGTTTACATATGATGTTACCAATTTTCACCAGTTTAAAGTAGGAACGGTGGTAAATCTCGAATTCGATATTATTGGTAAATATGTGGCAAAAATTGTGAGACAACAATTGGGCAAGTAACTGAATACTTAAAAATATTAGTAAAAGCCTCATTAAAATGGGGCTTTTTTAATAAAATATTTTTGATAAAAATAATGGGCTAAAGCCCTGTTGGTTGAAATGTTTTGTAGCCCCCCCTTAAGGCCGGGGTTATAAAAGATAGGCTCAGAATGGACTTTAGTCCATTATTTAAGAAATTGATTGGTTTTTTATATTCAGAAATCTATCTTTGTACGTTTTAAAATATTGTAGTTCATAAAAATAAGTTTAACAAATGAGTTCAAAGTTTCCAGAATATAAGCAGTTTGATTTGTCGCAGATAAACAAGGATATACTTGCGCGTTGGGATAAAAACGATACTTTTCATAAAAGCATAAGTACCCGAAAAGGAAATCCAACTTTCGTATTTTACGAAGGGCCACCTTCAGCAAACGGTATTCCTGGTATTCACCATGTTATGGCTCGTGCTATCAAAGATATTTTCTGCCGATATAAAACAATGCAAGGTTTTCTGGTACATCGAAAAGCCGGATGGGATACTCATGGTTTACCTATTGAACTTAGTGTTGAGAAAACACTGGGAATTACAAAAGAAGATATTGGAAAGAAAATCTCTATTGATGAGTATAACAACGCTTGTCGTAAAGAGGTTATGAAATATACCGATTTGTGGGAAAGCCTTACTCACAAAATGGGCTATTGGGTTAATATGGATGATCCATATATAACATACGATAATCGCTATATCGAAACCTTGTGGTGGTTGCTTAAGCAACTTTACGAAAAAGGATTATTGTACAAAGGATACACTATTCAGCCATATTCGCCTGCTGCCGGAACCGGATTAAGTACTCATGAGCTTAATCAGCCCGGTTGTTATAAAGATGTTAAAGACACAACTTGTGTTGCTCAGTTTAAAGTTATCAGAAACCCAAAATCAGAATTTCTTTTTAAAGATACTGATACAGATGTGTTTATTTTAGCCTGGACAACAACTCCCTGGACTTTGCCATCAAACACAGCTCTTGCTGTTGGTGAAAATATAAAATATGTAAGAGTAAGAACTTTTAATCAATATACAGGATCGCCTATAACTATTGTTCTTGCAAAAGATCTATTATATTCACATTTCGACCAAAGGCTTGCAGATTTTGGATTGGACGAATTTAAACTGGGTGATAAAAGATTACCATATAAGATTTTATCAGAATATACCGGTAAAGAACTAAAAGATGTATCATACGAGCAGCTTATCGACTGGGTTAAGCCTGAGAGCGAAGCTTTTAGAGTGATAATTGGTGATTACGTTACAACCGAAGATGGAACAGGAATTGTTCACATTGCACCAACCTTCGGAGCCGACGACGACCGAGTAGCAAAACAAAGTAATATTCCTCCATTAGTTGTTTACGACAAAGACGGAAACATGTGTCCAATGGTAGATAAACGTGGACGAATGTTCCCGATTGAAAATCTCGATCCTGAGTTTGTTGAGAAATTTGTAAATAAAGAAACATATAGCCCATTTGCTGGCCGGTTTGTAAAAAATGAGTACGATCCAACGTTATCCGAAAACGATACTACCCTTGATGTAGATATTTCGGTAATGCTGAAAAAGGAAAATAAAGCATTCAAGATCGAAAAACATGTCCACAATTACCCACATTGCTGGAGAACAGACAAACCAGTGTTGTATTATCCTCTCGATTCGTGGTTTATAAAAACTACAGCTCTTAAAGAGCGAATGATGGAATTAAATAAAACGATAAACTGGAAACCCGAATCAACAGGAACAGGACGTTTTGGTAAATGGCTCGAGAACTTGCAGGACTGGAACTTGTCGCGATCACGTTATTGGGGAACACCACTGCCAATTTGGGCTACCGAAGACCGCAGCGAATTAAAATGCATTGGTTCGGTTGAAGAACTATATAGTGAAATCGAGAAATCGGTTAAGGCCGGGTTTATGAAAGAGAATCCTTATGCTGGGTTCGAGGTTGGAAATAATTCGAAAGAAAACTACAACAAAATTGATCTTCACAGGCCTTATGTTGATGGAATAATACTGGTTTCGGCAAATGGAAAGAAAATGGTTCGTGAGCTCGATCTTATTGATGTATGGTTCGATTCAGGAGCTATGCCTTATGCTCAAATACATTATCCATTCGAAAACAAAGAAAACTTCAACGAAGTATATCCTTCGGATTTTATAGCCGAAGGTGTTGATCAGACAAGAGGTTGGTTTTTTACCTTACACGCAATTGCTACCATGCTGTTCGATTCAGTAGCATTTAAAAACATAATCTCCAATGGTTTGGTTTTAGATAAGAATGGCAATAAAATGTCGAAACGATTAGGCAATGCTGTAGATCCTTTCGAAACCATCGAGAAACATGGTTCAGATCCTTTGCGTTGGTACATGATAACCAATGCTCAACCCTGGGATAACCTTAAATTCGACCACAGTGGATTAGATGAAGTTAAACGTAAATTTTTTGGGACTCTTTATAATACCTATTCATTCTTTGCTTTATATGCTAATGTTGATGGATTTAAATACAGCGAAGCAGAAATTCCTGTAAATGAGCGACCCGAAATTGATCGTTGGATTATTTCTTTATTAAATACCTTGGTTAAAGAGGTTCAGAGTGATTACGAAAACTATGAACCAACAAGAGCCGGACGTGCTATTCAGGATTTTGTTACAGAAAATCTGAGTAATTGGTATGTACGATTAAATCGTAAGCGTTATTGGGGAGGCGAATATTCGAAAGATAAAATAGCCGCTTATCAGACACTTTATACCTGTTTGGAAACAGTGGCCCGATTAATGGCTCCAATAGCCCCATTTTTTGCAGATCAGATTTTTATTGATTTAAATACCGTTACAGGTAAAGATAAAACCGAATCGGTGCATATATCCAGTTTTCCAAAATACGACGAAAAGTATATTGATAAAATCCTCGAAGAGAGAATGGATATTGCTCAGCGAGTTTCGTCAATGATACTTGCTTTACGACGAAAAGTGAATATACGAGTTCGTCAGCCTTTGAGTAAATTAATTATTCCTATTTTAGATAAATCGTTACAGGAAAACTTTGAAATGGTTCGCAATCTTGTATTAGCTGAAGTAAACGTTAAGGAAGTTGAATATATAACTGATACGATAGGAATTTTAGTTAAAAAAATCAAACCAAATTTTAAAACGCTGGGTCCCAAATACGGTAAACTGATGAAAGAGATTTCGCAAGTGGTAGCTCAAATGACCCAGGAAAATATTGTTTCATTGGAGCGTAATGGAACCTTTGATGTACAAGTAGGACAAGAAAAGATAAATTTATCGATTGAAGATGTTGAGATAACCTCAGAAGATATCCCAGGATGGTTGGTTGCTAACGACGGCAAACTAACAGTTGCTCTTGATATTAATTTAACTGAAGAGTTGAAACTTGAAGGTATAGCACGTGAGTTTATCAATAGAATACAAAACATACGTAAAGATAGTAACTTTGATGTTACCGATAAGATTGAAATTGAGATACAAAGACATGGTTTAATTAATCTGGCTATTGAAAAGCATAAGGATTACATTGGTACACAAACGCTTGCAAAGTCAATTCAGTTAGTTGATCAATTAGATCAAAATTTGGTACATATAGTTGAAATTGATGATGATATAAAAACAAACATCAAAATAACGAAGTTATAGTATGATTTACTTTTTTAAATTAAAATATTTGTTATCTTTAACTCAATAATAAAAACAAGAGATATGGCAGAAAAGACAAGATATTCAGATGAAGAGCTGCTAGAGTTTAAAGAGATTATTATACAGAAGCTTGAAAAAGCATTTCAGGATTATGATCTTTTAAGAAAAACAATAACTCATAGCGAGAGCAACGATACGGAAGATACATCTCCAACCTTTAAAGTACTGGAAGAAGGAGCTGCCACCCTATCAAAAGAGGAAGCCGGAAGATTAGCACAGCGCCAGTTAAAGTTTATTCAGCATTTAAAAGCTGCTCTTGTGCGAATCGAAAATAAAACCTACGGTATTTGCCGCGAAACAGGTAAACTTATTTCTAAGGAAAGGCTTAGAGCCGTTCCTCATGCTACATTGAGCATTGAAGCAAAACAAAATCAAAAGTAGTTTTATTACCTAATCGGATATAAAAAAATGATTGAATCTATTTGATTCAATCATTTTTTTAATAGTTTTACGACCTAAATAAAAACAAAAATGAAATCAACTACCAGAAATTCAATACTTATAATTTTTGTTATATTGCTTATCGATCAGGCAGTTAAAATTTGGATTAAAACCCACATGACTCTTGGCCAGGAATATAATGTTTTTGGAAACTGGTTTATAATTCATTTTACCGAAAACAACGGAATGGCTTTTGGTATGGAGTTCTGGGGAAAAAAAGGGAAGATGTTTTTAACTCTGTTCCGAATAGTTGCTGTTATAGGTATTGGCTGGTATTTAAAGCATCTGGTTAAAGAAAAAGCTCCTAAAATGGTTATTTATAGTATTGCATTTATAATGGCAGGTGCTATGGGCAATATTATCGACAGTGTGTTTTATGGAGTTGTTTTCGACGAAAGCTTTTATAAAACGGCTACTTTTCTTCCTCAGGACGGAGGATATTCAACATGGTTGCAAGGTAGGGTTGTTGATATGTTATACTTTCCGATTATTAAAGGCCAATATCCAAGCTGGTTTCCAGTTTGGGATAATCAACCATTTGTTTTTTTCAGACCTGTATTTAATATAGCCGACTCAGCAATAACTATTGGTGTAGCTTATATTTTATTATTTCAGCGATCTTTTTTTAAGCAAGATTAGCTTTGATTATTCCGAGAATCAATAATTACAACATTTGTAAATACGAGTTATTGAAAAATTTCCAATTTTCGAAAAATTGTTGTTAATTGGTAGTAAATTCTAAAAACTACCAGTATGTATCATATCATTGTTCCTGTCGATTTTTCTGATGAATCATTAAAAGGCCTTGAGTTAGCCATTTTATTTGCTAAGAAAGCACCCAGTCGTGTACAAATGGTGTATGTACGAAAAAAAAGCGGCGATTTTAATGCCGGATCAAAAGAAGAAAAAAAATATGCCGAAAAAAGATTTAAAGAAATAGTTAAGGAATATCAACCTTTGTTACCCAAAGAGATAAAGCTTGATTATATCATTAAATCAGGTAAAATTTATAAAGAGGTAGTAAGTCAGGCCGAGTCTTTTGAAAAATCATTTATAGTTGCTTCAACACATGGTGCATCGGGTTTCGAACAGTTTTTTATTGGCAGTAATGCATTAAAAATCATTTCAGCTACCAAAGTGCCGGTAATAACCCTGCAAGGTAATAAACCTCCCCGATTAATTAGTAAAATAGTTCTGCCGTTGGATATTACACCGGAAACCCGACAAAAGCTTCCTTTTACTGCCGAAATAGCCAAATGGTTTGATGCAGAGGTGCATGTGGTTACATTAACAACTTACAAAGCAGACGATATTGTTAAAAAACTGAATTCTTATTCAGCCCAGGTTTGTGATTATCTCAAAGAAAGAGGAATAAAATGTACAACAGAAACTCTGGTTGGAGCAAATTTAACCGATATAACTATTGAATATGCTCAAAAAATTAATGCCGGATTAATTTCTATAATGACAGAGCAATCGGTTGACGTTTCGAACCTGATACTCGGAAGTTATGCCCAACAGATGTTAAACAAATCGTCTATTCCGGTAATGAGTATGAACCCGAAAGAATTATCTGTTTCGGGCGCTTTTAATGGATAAATTTATTTATTTTCCAATCAAAATAAACGGGCTCCAATAAAAGGGATGTGCAAATTTTCCTTCAGAAATCAGTTGCAGTTTGGCTTTTCGGAGAGGATCGTTAAATGATTTGCTTTTTATATTAAGTAGATTTTCATAAAAGTCGATCATCAAATCACTTGTGCTTTCGTCGCTCACCTGCCAAAGCGAAACAATTATGTTTTTGCTACCGGCATACAAAAGAGCGCGGGTAAGACCGATAATTCCTTCGCCTTTGTTTATTTTTCCCAATCCGGTTTCGCAAGCTGAAAGTACTACTAAATCTGCATTGAGTTTTAAATTGTAAATTTCGCCACTGTATAAAATACCATCTTGGTTTCTGGTGCTGTCTTGCGCAAGTAGAATTCCCGATAGTTCAGGTTTTTCGCTGTTTACAAAACCATGCGTGGCAAAATGCAGAACTTTGTACTTTTCTAATCCGCCAGATTTAATAAACTGCTCATTGGCACTTTGATGCAATAGGGCCTGAGCTTTTAGGTTTCTGTTTTCGTATTCTTTAATAATGGCTTGTGTTTCGCTTTCAGTTCCTGGTAACGGAGTAATGTAATCGCCGGTAAGTAAACGACCACGAACAT
>JBFXEQ010000056.1:0-19582 GCA_050179935.1 Bacteroidales bacterium
TATCTTGTTTTTTTGTTATACATCATAAAAATAAGTGATAAAACTTTATTTACAAAGCACTGTTTAAAATAATATTAAACAGTGCTTTAACTTATTTTTTTAATTAATTGTTTGCGGATTTAAGGTTTATAATTGTTTTTAGTAATCTTGCAAAGTTTAAATAATTCAGATTTTTGTTATATGAATCCTTATATCATACTCTTAATACTTGTTATTTATTTCGGGATATTACTTGTAGTTGCTTATTTTACTAGTAAAAATGCAACTAATGATACATTTTTTATAGGCAACCGAAAATCGCCTTGGTACATTGTTTCAATAGGTATGATTGGAGCTTCGTTGTCGGGTGTTACTTTTATTTCGGTGCCAGGAGAGGTTTTTAACAGTAACTTTTCCTACATGCAATTGGTTTTGGGATATTTGCTCGGCTACTTTGTTATTGCAACTGTATTAATGCCAATGTATTATAAGTTAAACCTAACTTCAATTTATACTTATCTCGATAAACGTTTTGGAAACTACTCCTATAAAACCGGAGCTTCATTTTTTCTCCTTTCTCGACTTATCGGCTCGGCATTTCGATTGTTTTTAGTGGCCAATGTGTTACAGATTACTGTTTTTGAGCCACTTAGAATTCCTTTTGAGATATCTGTTTTTACCACTATCCTTTTAATCTGGCTATATACTTTAAAGGGAGGAATTCGAACTATTATTTGGACAGATACTTTGCAGGCTCTGTTTATGCTAACTGCTGTTGGTGCAACAATTATTATTATTGCAAAGCAGATGGATCTTAATTTTATATCATTAATTGATACTGTGGTTGATAATCCTCATTCAAAAACTTTTTACTTTGGAAGTTTTAATGAAAAATATCATTTTATAAAACAGTTTTTTGCTGGTGCTTTTATTACGATTGTAATGACAGGCCTTGATCAGGACATGATGCAAAAAAACCTGAGCTGTAAAAATATTAAAGATGCACAAAAAAATATGTTTTGGTTTAGTATCATCCTTGTTCCTGTGAACCTGATGTTTATGTCTTTAGGTGTTTTGTTGGTGGTGTTTGCACAAAAAAATGGAATTGATATTCCGGCACGCACCGATAATCTTTACCCACTAATTGCTACTCAGGGTTATATAAGTCCAATTGTGGGTATAATTTTTATCATTGGCTTAGTAGCCGCTGCATACAGTAGTGCTGATTCTGCTCTTACTGCTCTTACAACCTCTTTTACTGTAGATATTTTAAATGCAGGCAAACAGGAAGAATTGAAATTGCGCCGCACTCGTAAGATTGTACATTTTGGAGTATCAATGGCTATGGTTTTGGTAATTATTCTTTTTAACGCAATCAATAACGAAAGTGTTATTAGTGCAACGTTTAAGGTTGCAGGATATACTTATGGACCTCTTCTTGGTCTTTATGCATTTGGATTGTTTACAAGAAAAGCAGTAAAAGACAGGTTTGTTCCTGTAGTTGCTGTGCTGTCGCCTGTTTTATGTATTTTAATAAATCGATATTCCGAAACCTGGTTTAATGGATATAAGTTTGGTTTTGAATTACTTATATTAAACGGATTATTAACCTTTATAGGATTGTTGTTGTTAAGCAAGCGAAACAGCAATGTAGAGAAACTATAAAAGAATGTCCCTAAATTTTAGGGACATTTTTAATTATCGTATCAATACCACTTTTAATTCCATTTTTAAGATCAGATACTGCCGAAACAGTTTTTTGAATTATACCGTTCGTTTTTGATTTCTTATCATGCTGGTATATTTCAGCGATGATCTCTTTATATTTTTCGTAAATTACATTACGTTTTAGTTTTTGTGTTTGCGATAATTCGCCTGTTTGAGCGCTCCATTCTTCACATACTAATCTAAAACGCTTTATTTTCTCATGTTCTCCTAAAACGTTATTAAACTTATTAACTTCTTTTTGGTATCGTGCAATCACTTCGGGCAATTGTACCAGTTCCATATTATCTCGGTATTGAACCTTATGAATAAAACACCAATCGTGTAAAAATTGAAAGTTTGGCGATATTATGGCACTGGCAAACTTTTCGTTTTCACCAATCACCATTAATTGCTCAATAAAAAATGATTCTTTAAATTTATTTTCGATTACCTGTGGCGAAATATATTTGCCGGCAGATGTTTTGAACATTTCCTTTTTGCGATCAGTAATCTTTAGAAATCCCTCATCATCGATAAAACCAATATCGCCTGTATGGAACCAACCTTCCTTATCAATAATTCCTTTTGTAAGATCGGGTTCTTTATAGTATCCGAGCATTATATTTGGTCCTTTGCATAATATCTCTCCATCATTATCAATTTTTACCTGAACATTTTCAAGGATTTTTCCCACAGTACCAAATTTGCAGATTCTAGGGGTATGAAAATTAACTGCAATAACGGGTGATGTTTCGGTCAATCCATAACCTTCAATCACATCTATTCCTGCAGCCCAGAATATTCGTTCCAGCCGCTCCTGCAATGCAGCTCCTCCCGAAACAATAATTAAATCTTCACCTCCAAGTGCTTCTTTCCATTTACTAAATACAAGTTTTCGGGCAATCTTAAGTTTTAGATTATAAAAAAATCTATATTTATGATTTAACTGAAATTTTAATCCCAGTTTTACAGCCCAAAAGAAGATTTGTTTTTTTACATAGGGCAGGTTTTTTCCTTTACCAATAATGCCATCATAAACTTTTTCGAGTAATCGCGGTACTGTATTAAAAATATGTGGTTTAACATCTTTAATGTCAGTGGTTATGGTACCCAAGTTTTCAGCGTAGTAAATGGCAATTCCCTTGTATTGAAAATGATAATTCATCATGCGCTCGTAAATATGGCATAGCGGTAAAAAGCTTAAGGTGCGATGTCCGAAACCTAATGCATGAGCTTTTGATGTACTTCTAAAGTTAGTAACAATATTATTGTGAGAGAGCATTACTCCTTTTGGATTGCCTGTAGTCCCTGATGTGTAGATTATAGACATCATTTCGTCGGGTTTAATTTCTGCTTTTATCGATTCAACCTGTCCAATTAATTGGTCATAGTTTTCTTTACCCGCTTCAATTACTATATTCCATGTGGTAAGTTCCTCAATTTCTGATAACGAATAAACGGATTTAATTGAAGAAACATCACTTACAACTGGTTTTATTTTATTCCAGATAAGTTTATTTGCAATAAAAACAGCTTTAACTTCTGAGTGTCTTAAAATGTAGTCATATTCTTCAGTTCCGATGGTGGGGTAAATGGGTACATGAATAATTCCTAGTTGAGCCAGTCCCATATCGATAAAATTCCATTCAGGGCGGCTATTTAAAATGGTAGCTATTTTATCTCCCTTTTTATAACCAAGCGATAATAATCCACAGCTAACATAATTAGCAAAATTTATATAATCCTGCGAGCTGTATTTAACCCAAACACCGTCTTGTTTTCCTGCAAGAGCGTCTTCCATCTGATACGCTTTTTTGTATCGCTCAAGAAGATCAAATGTTCTTGTAATTTCCATATTTTGTAAGAATGGTTTTTAAGGCTACAAATATATGAATATTTTTTTTCGACTATAATAGGGATTACTCGTTAAGCGGTTAAGTTGAAGATATTAAACGAGTTGTCTTCGTACTGTTTTTTTAGAGTAAATAAAAAAGTCCGGATTAACCGGACTTGACTGTTACTTAAATAAAGGTTTTAACTTTTTCAATTGCTTTGGTTAGTCCTTCTTTATTTTTACCACCTGCGGTTGCATAAAATGGTTGTCCTCCGCCACCTCCATCAATTTCTTTTGCTATTTCTCTGATTATTTGTCCTGCATTTAACTTTTTATCTTTTACCAGGTTATCAGAAATCATAAGCGAAAGATTTGCTTTCCCATCAAGCTCAGTACCTAGAACAAGTATTAGGTTTTCGACCTCATTTTTTAGTTGAAATGATAAGTCTTTAATAATAGCAGCCGATTCGAGCTGTACAATACTTCCAATAAATTGTATCTCGCCAATTTTTTCGATTTTGGTAATTAGCTCTGATTTTATAAGTTTCGCTTTTTCTTTATTAAACTCCTCAATCTGTTTTGCTAGTTTTGAGTTTTCTTCTAACAGATTTTCAACACTTTGCTTTAGATTTTTGGTATTATTAAATAGAATCTTTATTTCATCCAACTCTTTTAGGTTTTGGCGGATAAATTCTTCGGCTTTTTCAGAGGTAATAGCCTCAATTCTTCGAACTCCCGCCGAGATAGCTCCTTCCGATAATATTTTAAAAAAACCTATTTGTCCGGTTGAATGAACATGGGTTCCTCCACAAAGTTCAACCGACTCATCAAATTTAATTACACGAACATGATCGCCATATTTTTCACCAAACAATGCCATTGCACCCATTTCAGCAGCTTTTTTCACAGGTACATCAGTCATTTCCTCAAGATTGATGTTTTTTCTAATCAGTTCGTTTACAATAGTTTCAACTTTCTCAATTTCTTCGGATGTAACTTTCTGAAAATGCGAAAAGTCGAATCTTAAATAATCAGGATGTACCAGCGATCCTTTTTGCTCAATATGTTTACCCAGCACTTTGCGTAACGCATAATGTAGCAAATGGGTTGCACTATGATTGTTTTCAGTACTTTTTCTGTTATTCTTATTTACAATTGCTGTAAAATCTGCTGTTGGATCTTTGGGTAATTTGCTTGCCAAATGAATAATTAGGTTGTTTTCTTTTTTGGTATCAATGATCGATATTTTTTCATCATTGGCCATGATATAACCTGTATCTCCAACCTGTCCTCCCGATTCGGCATAAAAAGGAGTAGTGTCAAATACTAATTGGAACAACTCTTTATCCTTTGATTTAATTTTTCGGTATTTGGTTATTTTGATTTTGTATTCAAGGTTTGTATAACCAACAAACTTTTCATCAGTTGCAGAAATTAACTCAACCCAATCGTCAGTTGTAACTGTGGTTGCTGATCGTGATCGGTCTTTTTGAGCTTCCATAGCAAGTTGAAACTCTTCCCTATTAACAGTAAAGCCTTTTTCTTTTAAGATAAGCTCGGTCAAATCAAGCGGAAAACCATATGTGTCATAAAGCTCAAAAGCAGTCTGGCCATCAATAACAGTTTTTTTCTGATTAGAGGTTTTTTCTATTATCTGATCTAATAGTTTTATACCTGTTTCAAGCGTATGTAAAAAAGATTGTTCCTCTTCGGTAATCACTTTTTCGATAAGTGTTTGCTGTGCTTTCAGCTCAGGATAAGCCTCACCCATATTTTCAACAAGAACTGGCACCAGCTTATTAATTGTTGGTACTTTAAAGTTTAAAAAAGTATAGCCATATCTCACGGCGCGTCGTAAAATTCTTCGTATTACATAGCCAGCTTTATTGTTTGAAGGCAATTGACCATCAGCAATTGAAAAACTTATTGCTCTCAAATGATCTGCAATTACTCGCATAGCAATATCAGCTTTGGTATCTGATCCATACCGTATACCTGAAATTTGAGCTAATTTCTGAATAATAGGCTGAAAAACATCGGTATCGTAATTTGATTTTTTACCTTGTAAAACCATACACAAGCGTTCAAACCCCATGCCTGTATCAACATGCTTGGCTGGCAATAACTCAAGCGATCCGTTTGCTTTTCGGTTATATTGAATAAAAACAAGGTTCCATATTTCAATTACCAACGGATTATCTTTATTAACAAGCGTTTTGCCATCTACTAATTTTCGATCTGCATCATCGCGCAAATCAACATGAATTTCGGAGCAAGGTCCACATGGCCCGGTATCACCCATTTCCCAGAAATTGTCCTTCTTCGATCCATAAAGAATTCGACTTTCAGGTAAGTATTTTTTCCAGTAATCTAATGCTTCATTATCAGGTTCGAGGTTTTTGTCTTTATTACCCTCAAAAACTGTAGCATATACTCTGTTTACATCAATTCCAAGTTCTTTTATAAGCAATTCATAGGCCCATTCAATAGCTTCTTTCTTAAAGTATCCACTGGTTGGATTAGTAGGATTACCAAAAGACCAGTTACCAAGCATTTCGAACATGGTGTGATGATACGTGTCGTGACCAACTTCTTCAAGATCATTATGTTTGCCCGAAACTCGTAGGCATTTTTGCGAATCGGCAACTCTGTTATCTTTGGCAGTACTATTTCCAAGAAAAATATCTTTAAATTGATTCATTCCGGCATTGGTAAACATTAACGTAGGGTCATTCTTAATTACCATAGGCGCGGATGAAACAATGGCATGTTGCTTAGTTTTAAAAAAGTTTAAAAACGCATGGCGTATTTCATTCGAATTCATAAAGTGCTGTTATATTTGAGTTTAATTATTGCTTGTTAAATGTTAATTTCTCAATATGTTTTTTTATTGAATTTGTAAAATTAATTTATTTACGTTAGATTTGTCGCTATCATCGTGTTTTTTTAAAATTTGCTAAGTAATTTTCAGTTGTATGTTTAAAGTCAAGTATCATTTTGATGAAACTACTCTAACGTTTAAAAGAGTTCGGTTAGTTAAAAAGCAAAAGATATTTAGAGTAATTGCTTTCCTGTTAGTAACAATTTCATCTGCTGTATTGTTGAATATTGTTGCATCAACTTATTTCACTACTCCAAAACTAACAAGTCTGTATAATGAGAAACAGGAAGTTCTTATGCAATATGAGTTTTTGATGGTTAAAATAAGTGAATTTGACAATCAATTAAAAGAAATTCAGCATCGGGATGATAATTTATATCGTACAATCTTTGAATTGGACCCAGTTTCGCCATCCGTTAGAGAAGCTGGTATGGGTGGTGTAAATAAGTACATGGATCTTGAAGGATTTGTTAACTCAGCCATAATGATTAATGCATTTAAAAAGGTAGATGAAATAAAAAATAAATTATATATTCAGTCAAAATCATTTGATCAGGTTATTGATTATGCCAGAAATAAAGAAAAAATGCTAGCAAGCATTCCTGCTATTCAACCTGTTGCAATAAAAGATTTTAATCGAATTAGCGATTATTTTGGTTTCCGAAGTGATCCTTTTAATAATTCAGCCACTATGCACCATGGCATGGATTTTACCGGACCCGAAGGTGCTGATGTCTTTTCTACTGGTGATGGAGTTGTAGTTGAGGCTGGTTATTCGTTTTATGGATATGGTAACAGAATTACAATCGATCATGGTTTTGGATATAAAACAGTTTATGCGCACTTAAAAAATATTAATGTTGTTGAAGGACAGACTGTAAAACGTGGTGATGTGATTGGTTCACTTGGTAATACAGGCAGGTCAACAGGTACACATTTGCATTATGAAGTAAGACTTAATGATAAGCCCATTGATCCAATTAACTTTTATTTTAATGATATTACTGCTGAGGAGTACGACCTAATGATAACAACTCTTTCAGAAAGAAGAATACCAATGGATTAGTTTAAAAAAAAATCCATATATTTGCTGCACATTTTTTTGAAATTTTATGGCAAAAATTAAGTATAAGTTTAATAGAGAATCGCTTAGCTACGATAAAATAACCTTATCTATTAAACAAAAAATCATTCGTTCCCTTACCTATTTTTTTGCTACCTTACTTATAGCTATTATTTATAATGTTATTTTCAGTTCTTTTTTTCATACTCCCAAAGAGAAAGGTTTAATTCGGGAAAATCAACAATTGCAAACACAATATGCAGAGCTTAATAATCAGTTTGACTTAATTGATAAAACATTAGAAGATCTTCAGAAGCGGGATGATAATATTTACAGAGTAATTTTCGAAACCGAGCCAATACCTGCTTCTATGCGTTCAGCTGGTTTTGGAGGTGCAAATCGATATGTTGATTTGCAAGGATTTGATAATTCTGATTTAGTAATCAATACAACCGAACGATTAGAAAAAATATCACGTAAATTGGTTGTCCAGTCAAAATCATATGATGAAATTATCCGATTAGCAAAGAATAAAGAGGCAATGGTTGCATCAATTCCAGCAATTATGCCTATTTCAAATAAAGATCTAACTCGTACTGCTTCTGGTTGGGGTTGGAGAATACATCCAATATATAAAATCAGAAAATTCCATTATGGCATGGATTTTACAGCCCCTACAGGTACCGAGATTTATGTTACTGGTGATGGAGTAATTGAAAGTGTTGAAACATCCATGCGTGGTTATGGTAAGCATATTATTGTAAATCACGGATTTGGATATAAAACAATTTATGCTCATTTAAGTGGGTTTAAAGCAAAAAAAGGAGAAAAAGTTAAACGAGGAGAGGTAATCGGTTATGTTGGAAACACTGGTACTTCAACAGCTCCACACTTGCACTACGAGGTATTAAAAAACGATACTAAAGTTAATCCGGTTCATTATTATTTTAATGATCTAAGTCCCGAAGAATTTGATAAAGTAATATTTATCTCTTCTAATAGTGGCCAATCGTTCGATTAAAACTAAACAGATGATTAAAAATATCAGGTATTTTATTATTCCCCTATTTTTGGGGATTTTTTTTTGCAACCAGTTGCAAGCTCAGGATAGTATTTATGTTAGAGATACTGTTTTTCCTATAATTCCAACTTTTTTGGGTAACTGGGAGCGTAATTTTTATGGACATGATGCCCCGGATTCACTCGAAATTATTTGGAAATTGCATTTAGGAACAGGCGAAACTGTTATTTCGCGAAGGCTTGGTAAACGAGTTTGGTCTGGCGCTGGCTGGACAGGTCAGCCATTACTGGTAAAAGAAAATAACCGGTTGTTTTTAATTCAGGGAGCATATGATCATCACCTAAAAAAAATCGATGCCGATTCAGGTAAAATTATTTGGCAGTATAAGTTTGATGACGTAATTAAAGGAACAGGTACCATTTGGGTTAATAAAAATACTGATAGTCTCGAGAATTCATTGGTAATATTACAAGGCAGTCGATTAGGTACTGGCAATTTTCTGGATTCCAAACATATACCAAGCTATAGAGCTATTTCTTATTTTACAGGTAAGGAGCTATGGCGATTTGATCAGAAGTGGACAAGCAGCTATAGCCGAGATGTTGATGGATCGGCACTTATATTAAATGATACAGTTTATATCGGATTTGAAAATTCATTGTTTACGGTTTTCGATCCTGATGATCGCAATGCTGATACAATAAACGAAATGTTTCAACCGCGAATTTTTGAAGAACACCAGTTGTATAGTGATAAAGATGTTTATACACACAAAAACAATATTGTTACTGAATCATCACCAGCATTATTGGGCGATAGAATTTATGTAGCTTCAGGAGCTGGTCATGTTTGGGGTTATAATTTAAAGACACGAACGCTTGATTGGGATTTTTATATTGGTTCCGATATCGATGGATCGGCAGTAATAACAAGCGATAGCTGTATTTTGGTTTCGGTTGAGAAACAGTATATTAGAGGCAAAGGAGGTGTGTTTAAGTTAAATCCTGCCAAATCTCCCAAGGATGCGGTTGAATGGTATTTTCCGGTCGAAAATAAAGATTTTAATGGATGGGAAGGTGGAGTTATAGGTTCTGTTGCAATAAATGATCATTATGTTATGTCTGATAGTACAAACCTGGCAGCATTCGTTGGTATTGATGGTTATTTATATGTAGTTGACCATAAAACTATCGATACCCTAAAGGTGGTACTTGGCCCTGATAGTATAACTTCTTATCCAACACCAAAACTTATCTATAAAGAAAAGGTTGGACCTTCAATCTCTACACCTGTTTTTACTCACAATAAATTAATAGCAGCAGGATACTGGGGGATTTCTCTTTATAGCTATACTCCTGATTATAAAATTGTTTTATCAGATAAAAAAAATGGCTCATTTGAGTCTACTCCAATAGTTTATGGAAACAGGATTTATATTGCATCTCGTAATGGCTATTTTTATTGTTTTGGTGATAAAAATTAACTTTGCTTCTTAGATATTATTTTATAAATTAGTAGTTTATTTTGAGCGGTTTAGGAATTATTAAAACAATAAATTATGCCCTATAAAGAAAAGAAAGTAGAAAAGCTCTACTATAGCATTGGTGAAGTGGCAGAGATGTTTAATGTAAATGCATCGTTAGTTAGGTATTGGGAAAAGGAATTCGACATTATTAAACCTCACAAAAACAAAAAGGGAAATCGCTTTTTTACAATTGAAGATATAGAGAACTTTCATCTTATATATTATCTGGTTAAAGAATTAGGGTTAACGCTTAAAGGCGCTCAGAAAAAACTTAAGGAAAACAGAGAAAGCACTATGAATAACTTCGAAGCTGTTAAAACACTTAAAGAAGTAAAAAACTTATTGCTCGAAATCCGCGAAGAAATTTAATTATAAAACCTCTTTTTATCTTCCAGAATGACAATAAAAGAAATAGCTACATATCTTGAATCGATTGCTCCATTGGCATTGCAAGAAAACTATGATAATTCTGGCCTGATTATAGGCGATCCGGAAACTGAAGTTAGCGGAATGTTGATTACAATTGATGCCATAGAGGATGTTGTTGATGAGGCAATTAAGCTCGGTGTAAATCTTATTATTGCTCATCATCCCATTATTTTTTCGGGATTGAAAAAGCTAATTGGCAAAAACTATATTGAACGAACCATAATAAAAGCCATAAAAAATGAAATAGCAATTTATGCTATACACACCAATATTGATAATCTGAGTGATGGCGTTAATAGTAAAATTGCCGAAAAACTGGGATTGATAAACACAAAAGTGCTTGAGCCTGGCAAAAATCAATTAATAAAGTTGGTTTATTTTGTTCCTAAAGATTTTGTCGAAGTAACACGCAGTTCAGTTTTTGAGGCCGGTGCAGGACATATTGGAAAATATGATATGTGCAGTTTTAACAGTAGCGGAAATGGAACGTTCAGAGCAGGAGAGGACACGCATCCATTTGTTGGGAAAAAAGATGAATTACATATTGAGGAGGAGATGCGCGTTGAGGTTATTTTACCAACCTATTTGCTAAAGAACGTGGTTAATTCGCTTATTAAAAGCCATCCCTACGAAGAAGTTGCTTATGATGTTTATCCGCTTAATAATGATTTTAGTGGAGTGGGATCAGGAGTTATTGGTGATTTAAAAACTGAAGTTTCGGAGATGGATTTTCTGAAGAAATTGAAAGAAACTTTTATGGCAAATGGAATAAAATATACCAATCTGTTAAATAAACAAATTAAGCGAGTGGCTGTTTGTGGCGGCAGTGGTAGTTTTCTTTTGCAACAAGCAATAAAACAAAGAGCTGATATTTTTATTTCTTCTGATTTTAAGTACCACCAGTTTTTTGATGCCGAAAACAAGATTGTAATTGCTGATATTGGACATTTTGAATCAGAACAATTTACAAAAGAATTAATTTATGAATTACTTATTAAAAAATTCCCTAAATTTGCAGTTCATTTTACAGAAGTAAATACAAATCCGATTAATTATTTATAAATATGGCTAAAGAAAAGATTAAAGCAGCTGAACCCGCTGATCTTACTGTTGAGGATAAATTAAAAGCATTATACGAATTACAATCTGTCGATTCTAAAATCGATGATATCAAACGGTTACGTGGTGAACTTCCTTTAGAAGTTCAGGATTTGGAAGATGAAATTGCCGGATTACAAACCCGAATTCAAAACTTCCAGGAAGATGTGGTTAAGCTCGAAGAATCTATTAACAGCAAGAAAAATGAAATTAAAGAGTCTCAATCATTAATAAAAAAATATACTGAGCAGCAGAATAATGTTCGTAATAACCGCGAATTCGATTCTTTATCAAAAGAAATTGAGTTTCAAAACCTCGAAATCGAATTATGTGAAAAACGAATAAAAGAGTTTACGCAGAAAATTAAAGAAAAGCAGGAAGTTATTTCTGAATCAAAAGCTATCCTTGATGAACGTTCTGCAGATCTCGAAAATAAAAGAGGCGAGCTAAATTCAATTACAAATGAGACCAGAAAAGAAGAAGAAGCATTAATTGCTAAATCTGAAAAAATTCTAGGTCTTATTGAAGAAAGACTTGGAAACGCATATAAAAAGATCAGGGTTAATGCTCGTAATGGCCTTGCAGTTGTAACCGTTCAGCGTGATGCTTGCGGTGGTTGTTTTAATAAGATTCCACCTCAACGCCAATTAGATGTTCGTTCTCGTAAGAAAATTATTGTTTGCGAATACTGTGGTCGTATTCTTGTTGATCCAGATATGGAAGAAGAATTTAAATAAACGAATAGTTAAAAGCTATAAGTTCCGGGTTTAAAGTTAAAAACTGTAAACCCGGATTTTTTTTGAGTTTAAAGATCAAAAAATAAAGGTTCAAAAAAACATTGAACCTTTTACTTTTAACTTATATCTACCAGCTTCCGCCAGCTCCACCGCCACCAAAGCTACCACCACCGAATCCGCCGAATCCACCGCCGCCGAATCCACCAGAACCTGATGTGAAGCTTCCAAAACCTCCGCCACTGCTTTTGCTTTGATTCGAAAGCATTCCTAAGGCAATCCAGAACGGAAGGTTGTGACCAATAGAGTAATGTCTTGCCTGTCGGAACCTACTAATTATTGAAACTACTATTACAATTAGTATTATTATGACTATTGAATAAGGTTCGGCTCCCTGAGTTTTCTTTGTATATTGATCAGCAGTAAATTCGCCTTTGGTTAGGCCCATAATAGTATTTACAGCACTATCTAATCCGTGATAGTATTGATCTTGCCTAAAAAAAGGCAGTATATCATTATTAACGATTCTTTTTGCCAGAGCATCGGGAACAGCTCCTTCGAGGCCATATCCAGTAGCAATAAATACTTCTCCTTTTTCCGAATTGTATTTTGGTTTAACAAGAATTAATATTCCATTGTTTTTTCCTTTTTGTCCAATACCCCACTTATCGCCTAACTCAAATGCATATTGTGATGGATCATATCCATCAAGTGATTTTACAACCACAATGGCAATCTGAGTCGAAGTTTCATTACTAAACTGTACCAGCTTATTTTCCAAGGCTTGCTGTTCCTGCGGGCTAAGTAATCCTGCAAAATCGTTAACGATTTTTGGAGGATAAGGCTTCTGTGGAAAGTCTTGAGAATAGGCAAAAAAGCTTATTAACGATAGAATACCTATGAAAAATATTTTTTTTAATCGATTCATTTTAATTAATTTTTACCGAATGAAATTTCATCGGATAGTTCGTTAATATCATTTTTGTCAAAAGGAAAATGCTTTTTCAACGCATCACCGGCCATTTTAATCCCAGTTTCTAATCCATTTGCAAACTCGCCATTTTTAAATTTTGCAAGAATTGTTTCCTTAATAATATCCCAAAAATTATCGGGTGTAACAGCATTAATTCCTGCATCGCCAAGAATAGCAAACTTTCTGTCGTTTACCGAAAGATAAAACAAAACACCATTGCGAAGTTCTGTTTTATGCATATCAAGTTTCGCAAAAATAAAGGCTGCTCTGTCTAATACATCACCAGAGCAATCGGATTCAATATGAATACGAATTTCTCCGGAGGTGTTTTTCTCAGCTTCTTTAACAGCCTGAACTATTTGCTGTTTTTCTGTTTCGTTAAAAAAATCAGATGGTTTCATTATTAAAACTCTACTTTTGGAGCTTGCTCAACATTCTCGGTAACAGCTTCAAACATCTCTTTACGAGGAAATTCATCTTCGTCGGCAAAAATATTGATTGCAAATTTTCTGAAAAATCCACGAATATGGCGGTTGTAAACCTGAACAGATTCGTTGTACGCTTTTCTTGATACTGAGATTCTGTTTTCGGTACCTTCTAACTGAGCTTGCAATTCACTAAAATTTTGGGTTGAACGAATTTGTGGATAAGCTTCGAATGCAATATTGATAGCCGAATTAATTTCTTTTCCCATTAATTCAAGATCTTCGGGTGTTTTAGCATTGCTAATTCCAGCTCTTGCATTTGTTACAGCTGTTAAAATACCTTTTTCATTTTCGGCTGCACCTTTTACTGTTTCAACAAGTTGTGGAACCAAATCAGCTCTTCTCTGGTAATCGGTAACCACATTAGCCCATGATTTATCAACATTTTCCTGGTAATCGATGGCTTTATTGTAATGTCCGTTGGCCCACATAACAAATATGATTACAATACCTGCGATAACACCTAATGCAATAAGTAATTTTTTCATTTTTATTAGTTTTAAATTAAAATTCAAATGTAATAATTTTTTGTACACATTACCAATACTCAAATGCCGTGCTATTTATTAAAACAGGTAATATTGTCATAAAATGCTTGCCAAACTCAATTATCTGTTTATTAATAGCAACAATATTTGTATTTTTGGCATGATTAAATCAGAATTATGAATAGAGTTGATTTTTATTTACTTATAACTGATAATGTTTTAAGAATAAGGTATCCATAGCAAGTAAAGCGCAGTTAGACAGATAGATGTAAGCAATAAGAATTGTATTTTTATATTTTAAGTTGCTAAAAAAGTAAAAGAAAATAAATTAAACAGATAATAATGACAAAAGAAGAATTTCGTAAGTTGATTTTACAAGGTATTCCGGCTGAGTTACCTTCCATAAAACCATATGATCCCGAAATAAATCACGCCCCTAAACGTAAGGATATACTTACAAAAGAGGAGAAAAAACTGGCCTTGAAAAACGCATTGAGATACTTTGATAAAAAGCATCATGAAGTATTGGCTAAGGAATTTCTTAATGAACTCGAAACATATGGACGAATTTATATGTATCGATTTCGTCCTGATTATAAAATTTATTCAAGATCCATTGATGAGTTTCCTGCACGATCAGTACATGCAGCTGCTATAATGCTAATGTTAAGCAACAATCTTGATTATGCCGTTGCACAACATCCGCATGAGCTTATAACATATGGTGGAAATGGAGCTGTATTTCAAAACTGGGCACAGTATCTGCTTACTATGAAATATCTCGCCGAAATGACCGATGAACAAACCTTAGTATTGTACTCAGGACACCCCATGGGTTTGTTCCCATCGCATAAAGATGCGCCCAGAGTTATTGTAACTAATGGAATGATGATTCCTAATTATTCTAAACCCGATGACTGGGAACGTTTTAATGCACTCGGAGTTACTCAATATGGCCAAATGACTGCCGGATCATTTATGTATATTGGTCCACAGGGCATAGTTCATGGAACAACCATTACCGTTTTGAATGCTTGTCGTAAAATTAGTAAAACTGGTGAAGGTACAGAAGGTAAATTATTTGTTACTTCAGGTTTAGGCGGAATGAGTGGTGCACAACCAAAAGCTGCCAATATAGCTGGAGTTGTAAGTATAACTGCCGAAGTAAATCCAAAAGCCGCTTATAAAAGACAAGAACAAGGCTGGGTTGATGAAGTAATTGCTGATATTGATAAAGCTATAGATACGGCAATAGAGTATTGCAAACTTAAAAAAGCACATTCAATTGCATACCTTGGAAACATTGTAGAGCTTTGGGAAAGACTTGAACAACGAAATGTTTTTGTTCATCTGGGTTCTGATCAAACTTCTCTGCATAATCCATGGGCTGGTGGATATTATCCTGTAGGATTAAGTTATGATGAGTCGAATAAACTTATGGCTCAAAATCCTGACAAGTTTAAAGAATATGTGCAGGAATCGTTGCGAAGACAAGTTGCTGCAATTAATAAACTGGCATTAAAAGGAATGTATTTCTTCGATTATGGAAATGCATTTCTATTAGAATCGAGCAGGGCGGGAGCGGATATTATGAAATCAGAAGGTAAATTTAAATATCCTTCTTATGTACAGGATATTATGGGCCCAATGTGTTTCGATTATGGATTTGGTCCATTTAGATGGGTTTGTACTTCTTCAAAACTCGAAGATCTCGATCTAACAGATAAAATTGCCATGGAGGTACTCGAAGAAATTGCAAAAACTGCACCTGTGGAAATTTCTCAGCAAATGAAAGATAACATTCATTGGATACGCGAAGCAAAAATAAACAAACTGGTTGTTGGTTCTCAGGCACGTATTTTATATGCCGATTGTGAGGGAAGATCAAAAATTGCTGCAGCATTTAATAAAGCAGTTAAAGATAAAAAACTTTCTGCTCCAGTGGTGTTGGGTCGCGATCATCATGATGTTTCAGGAACAGATTCTCCTTTCCGAGAAACATCAAACATATATGATGGATCGCAATTTACAGCAGACATGGCAATTCAGAATGTTATTGGTGATTCTTTCCGTGGCGCTACATGGGTTTCAATTCATAATGGTGGTGGAGTAGGATGGGGTGAGGTAATAAATGGTGGTTTTGGAATGGTTCTAGATGGCAGCGATGATGCAGATCGTAGATTACGGATGATGTTGCATTGGGATGTTAATAATGGCATTGCCCGACGCAGCTGGGCTCGAAATGACGAAGCTATTTTTGCGATAAAACGCGAAATGGAGCGAACACCAAACCTTAAAGTTACATTGCCTAATATTGCTGATGATACACTAATTGATAAGTTATTTTAGCGACACATACAAAAAAGTAGTTGGCTCAAAATAACCATAAATGTAATTGGGAGAAGTAGTCCCCAATTTTTGAGCATTATGTAAACATTAAAACCCAAGTAAGAAGTTACTGCGAATGAGTCCTTAAAGGGCGTTCCGAAAGCTTTCGGAAGAAGCAGTCTTTAGTTTATGGCATTAAAGATTGCTTCACTTCGTTCGCAAAGACTTAAAATAATGTTTTGAGCCAGTTGCTTTCTTTTACAATTTAAATACAATTGGAAAAGTAAAGCTTACCGGGACTTTTACATTTTTGTGTTTACCAGGTTTCCATTTTGGTGATTCTGAAACTACTCTCAGCGCTTCCATATCCAGATCGGAATGGCCGGAACTTTTTGCAATATTTACATGGGTTATAAATCCATTTTCATCGATCGTAAATCCAACCATTACTGTTCCTGTAATATGCTTTTTTATTGAATATATAGGATATATTAGGTTTTCCTGAATATAATCTCTGAAGTTACTGGTACTCTGGCCATCAAATTTTGGCATATCATCAACCTCGTAATAAATATCTTTTGGCTGAGTGCTTCCTTTTTCCAAAATAACACTTGTTTTATCGTAATTTAGGGTTTTATTGATTTTTCCCTTTTCATTGTAGTAATTCCAAGTACCAGTTGGGATATTGTTTTTATAGATACCTTTAGCAATTAAAATTTTACCTGCGTTATAAAACAAAAACTCACCATCTCTTATTTCGGGATCCGAAGTTGATAATGTTCCTATTATTAAAGTATCGTTGCCCGCTTTTTCTATAATTAAAAATGTTTTATCAGGATTTTGAGTGATTATTTTTTCAAGTTTTTGAGGAGTTTGTTGGGCTAATGCTACAAAGCTTATGATTGAAACGTATATTATAATCAAAATTAATTTCTTCATAAGGTTGGGTTTTAATTAATAATTCAATAAATATATCAATAATAAATGGATTATCTCTTTTTTGAAAATAGTCTGATAAGCCAATTACGTTTAACTACACTTGCTGCTTCTTCAATTTCTTTAGCACCGTTATTTACATTTTTAACAGCTATTTCAACACTATCGGCAAATGCCGTATCGTAAATTAATCTCGAGATAAGTCCTTTACCCATGGTTATTTCATCTGTGATTTTAGCCAGGTTGTCAGAAATAACTTTTGTGCGTTCGGTAGTATAATCAAGATTCTGTCCGGCTCTGCTAATACCCGATGTAAAGGCTGTATCAGTAAAAATCTTACCGTAAATGCCTTTTCCTTTTTTCATTTGTTCGGTAAGAGTTACGAGGTTATTAGTAGTTTTTTCCATATCCTTACCAGCTTTGTAAATATTTTTAGCCAGAGTTGAATCGGATAAAAGCATTCCTATGGTGCCTTGGTCCTGTGAAATCTTACCTGAAATCTCTGCAAAATTATTGGTTAATTCAGCCGTTTTTTTAGCAATAGTGCTTAAATCTTTAGCGAACGATTCATCGGCAAAAAATTTCCCAAAAGCTCCTTCGCCTTGATTAATTTTATCAGTAATATCAGCAATATTTTTTGTAATAACAGTGGTATATTGGGTTGATGTATTTAATTGTCTTAATATTTTATCAATCTGCACAGCTTCAATAGTTTCCAGGATATCTCCATCTTCAACTATATCATTGCTTTGAGTACCGGAGTATATGTAAACTACTTTAGTTCCCATTAATCCTTCAGGTACAATTTCCATTTTCGAATCTTTTCGGATAAACTGTTTTACATCCTGCTGCACATTTAAATCAAGCTTTACCAGCGAATCGTTTAATATCTCAACTCGTGTTACCGTACCTATATTAATACCCGAGAACCGAACATCATTACCGATTTTTATTCCGCTAATATCCTTAAAAATACCACTTAGTCGGATATTTTTACTGAATATATTTCCCTGGCTACCAATGTAATAAATCCCTAAAATGAAAATAATTATTCCAACACCAACAAAGGAGCCTAATCGAATATTATTTTTTCTTGTATTTTTCATACGTTTTAGTTTTATTCAATTTTAAAATAGGATCTAATCCATTCAATATCTGAGTTTTTAAGCTCATCAAATGTTCCTTCGGCAATAAAATGGCCATCCTGGAGTATTAACATCCTGTTCGATGTAATTTTAGCACAGTTAATATCGTGCGTAATAATAATCGATGATGCTTTGTATTTAGTTTGTATTTCAACAATCAGATTACTTATTTCTCTTGATGTAATTGGATCAAGGCCTGTAGTTGGTTCGTCGTACAATATTATTTCGGGCTTAAGAATTAAAGTACGCGCTAGGCCGATTCTTTTCTTCATTCCGCCCGAAAGTTCAGATGGCATTTTGTACATGGCATCAAGCAGCCCAACATTTTCTAATGCATCAATTACAAGATTATTAATTACTTTGGCGTCTTTAATTTCTTTGTTTCGACGTAAAGGAAATTCCAGATTTTCTCTTACAGTCATTGAATCGTACAATGCATTTCCCTGAAAAATAAACCCTATTTTTGATCTTATTTCATTTAGTTCTTTTGGTGTGAGTGTTGTGATTTCTTTTCCGAAAACTTTAAGCGAACCACTATCAGGCTGAATTAACCTTACCATGCATTTTATTAAAACGGATTTTCCAATTCCTGACTTCCCCAAAACCACCACATTTTCGCCTTTTTTTACCGTTAAATTAATATCTTTTAATACTGCTCGGTTAGTAAAAGATTTTTTCAAATGACTTATTTCAATAACGTTCTCGTTATTTGTAAATGGCAATATGTGTTCTTCTGAATGCATCAAAAAATCAGTTAAATACGTTAAGTAAAGTTGCAAGCTGAACAGCAATAAGGTCTATAATAAAAATCATAAGAGAGGCAATTACAACAGCTGAGTTGGCTGCTTTACCAACGCCTTCGGTTCCGTTTTCAGAGTAATAACCTTTATAACAACCAATTATCTCTATTGCAAATCCGAAGAAGAAAGTTTTTAAGGTTGCCGGAACGAGATCGT
>JBFXEQ010000057.1:0-19024 GCA_050179935.1 Bacteroidales bacterium
TCGTCTTTGTTGCAAACACTAATCTGGTAATTACCACTAATCTTTTTTGTAACTCCAGCTATGGTTAAATAAAAATTGAGGGTTTGATCATTATTCTCTGTAATAATTGAATTTAACTTTTTATTTTCTATCCCCACTTTTACCATGGGGTAATCCTCAGCTTTTAAAATAGTGCGAAAATCTTCTTCCATAAGCGTATTGCTGCCACGAAAGGCACGTACAGGTATATAAAACTCTACAATTTCATTATGGGTTAGTTCTTTAACCAATTTGCTATGCTCGGGATTGATATTTATTTTTGAGTTTTCAAACGAAAAAGTAAAACCATTAATATTGGTTTCTCCTTCTATTACTATATTACTTAAGAGATAATTATCAGATAATTTTTCTGTTGTAGTTGCTGGTTGTGCAAATACTGATAAATACAAAAGGATAGGTAAGACAAAAAGTGCATTTTTCATGGTATTATTCTTTATTATTTGCTGATAATTTAACCGGATATTGGATTTTTTTGAGAGTAAACCGCCCCATATTTAAATGGGACGGTTTGTGATCTACTCAATAACTAACAATTAAAATGAAATAGCGGCTTCTAACATAAATCCGTTAAATGTACCGCCTTTATAAACCGGACCAAGCTTATCAACTATGCCATCGCCAGTATATTTTTGTGTAACATATTCGGCTTTAACAACAATGTTTTCGGTTAAAAACCAACCTCCTCCAACATTAATCCTGTCAATTTTTATATCTTCAGAGTCCGATGTTTGAGTACCAGTTACCAGGTTATATCTTCCACCTGCATAAAATTGTTCTTTTCCACCAAATCGATACAAAAGATCAGCAGCAAGCTGGGTATAACTTCCATTATTATCTTTTTCGCCACCCATAGCTATTTCGTAAATACCGAAGAACTCAAGTCCCTTAAATTTGATAAATGGATTAACTTGAACCGATGTAATCTGAGTAAATCCAGGATTAAAACGACCACTTGTAAAATTATCAGCAGCACCATCAATTACCATAACCGAATAATATCTTGATCCGGCGCGATCGCCACTATATAAGTATGTACCTGTTGATGTGCCCTGGTTTAAATACCATGAACCGGTTAAACGTGCTCTAAAATCATCAGTAAATTGTTTGTCGTAACCTAACTTACCGTAAAAAGATATTTTATTATCATAGTTGTATCGGTTAGTAACGATAACATTTTGGTTTAATTTACCATTTGATACACCAATCATACCAATAAAACCTGATGTTTGAATAAGTACTTCGCCAAAAGCCTCGGTAGTAAAAGCATCCATAATGTAGTTGCCAACAAACGGATTGTTTAATGCATACGCATTATCAGTTCTTCTAAAATGTGCATCGCCATAGTTTATTTCATCAAGACCGAATTTTAAGGTAGTAACATTCATTAGTCCAGATAAAAATCCCTGGCTGATAAAATCAAGCTTATCGATTTTTACATAACCGCCTTTTACCCAAGCCTCGTTATGATGTCGTGATGATAAATAAGTTCTTAAATGCATCTGAACTCCATCAGCTAAAAAAACATCAAGATTTAAGTTTGCTGTTGGTAAGTTAATATTCGACACTAGGTCGTAAAGAGCAATCGTGTCGTTGTCGGTACTATGATCTAAACCCTGAAATTGTATGGCAAAATCACCGCCAACTTTTACTTTTAATTTTTCGAATTCAGGCAGATCTGATTTCTGTGATTCAAATTGCTGACTAAAAACAGCTGTTACTGATATCAGCAATACAAATAAAACTAATAATCGTTTCATAATTTTTAATGTTTAATGGTTATTATTTAGTTGATTGATTTTACATAGTGTAAATCGTAATTTATTTTTACTTCGTCTCCAGTTTTTAAAGCACCAAGCATTGCCGTGGGGGGATCAATTCCAAAGTCGGTCATTTTAAACTTAACCGAGCCTTTGATTTGCAGTGTTCCCGAAGGAGCAACATTGCCAGCAAATGGAACCATAATTTTCTTCGATTTACCTGCAATTGATAAAGTACCTATTAGTTCACCCGTAAAATTGTCTTGTAAACGATTGTAAGATTTTACTGAATTAAAAATGAATATAATTTCTGGATGTTTATCAGCCATTAATGCTTTATGCGTTTTTCCATCCATTATACTGTTATCGCTTAATATTTTATCGGTTTTGCAAACAAAGCGAACATCAGTTATACTTACAGGATGATCTCCTTCAGTTTCAAAAAAAGCAGTTCCTGAAAATACGGTTGAGTTTATTGTCCAATCATGCACTGTAGAGGTACCATCAACGGTTAATTTACTTTTTGATTCATTTAACGTGTATTTTTTTTGTGCTGTAACTGCAAATCCCAGTAAAATCATTGCAGTTAAAAGAATTAATCTGTTTTTCATTGTTATAAAATTAATTAAACCTACAAATCCTATCGAAATGATAGTGCAAAGATATACGATTAATTAAATATTTAGTTACCGAAATTCTATATTTAAAAACATAAATATTTTAAATGTCACATAATAAAATACATAACATTTATATTTTTAAATAATTATTCGGACTATCTGGGCTAATTTTAACAAAATAGAAGTCTGATTTGAATTTGGCTTTGTTTGTCTGGATAAGATTGCCAAATAAAAAATGGATAATAGCACAATCAATTTGTAATTATCAATTAATTACTACTTAAGAAAATAAATTAATAAAAATTAAAAAAGCTTGTTGGTAATTAAATTTCTTTAAAAAGAAGGATTGACTAAATTAAAATTAATATCTTAGGAGTTGGTTAATTTGTACTAAATGATAAATTTTACTGAACGGATTTCGCAACTGCAGTTGTTAAGCGAAAACTATGAGATAGTAAGAAAATTCATAAATACCATTCACGAAAGTGTTATAATACTTGATAATGAAGGAAAAATAACCGACTGGAATATAGTTTCAGAGAAGTTTATTGGGATTACTAAACAAAAAGCAATTGGCTCTGATTTTTTAGAAGTATTAAAAAACATATCTCATTCGATTAAGCGGCATACAGATATTAAAAAAGATATTGAAGATTATATCAGAAAGTTTACAGCAGAAAAGGATCATTTAGCTAAAAAGTATTTTAATTTCCCTTACAGAAAACCTGATGGTGAGTTAATTTTTGTGCGAACACTATTCATGGAAATTGTTTTTTCAGGAAAATCATTCTTACTGATACTTTCTAGAGTGATTGAAAACAAGCCCAAAACCAATGGTAAAACAGCACAAATTAATAAGCTACTAAATCAAATATTTGATAACGAGGCTGTTGGAATTGCTATTTGTAGTGCCGATGGTAAATTTATTAATGCAAATAATAAATTACTATCGATGTTGGAGTACAACCTTGATGAGATAACCAGTTTAAGCACATACGATATTTCTTATAAGGATGAATTAGAGAATGATTCGGCAATTTTAAGCGAAGCAACACAGAAAGGATTAAAGAAATATACAATCGAAAAGAGATTAATTAAGAAGAACAAGGAGATTATATGGGTTAAAATTAATTCTATATTAAACTGGACACCAGAAAATGAGTTGGAAAGTGTTGTGTGCTTTATCGAAGATATTACATTAAGCCGAAAAGTTGAAGAAGCCTTAAAAGAAAGTGAGAAAAAATACAGATTTATTGCCGAAAAAGCATCTGATATTATTTATTCAATTTCGCTTGATTCGAGGATAACATTTTATAATCGGGTGGTTGAACAGATTTTTGATATTTCAGTTGAAGAGCTGCAACGGCATAATTACGATCATTTTATGTCGATGGCAGATAAGGATTATGCCAATGAGCTTCATCAGGAGCGATTAAAAGGTGTAAAATCGCCTATTTTCAGACATAAATTCATAACGCCTTCAGGCAAGGTTGTATATCTTGAGTTTTCGGTGGCGCCACTTTTTGATGATAATAATAAGGTGATTGGCTCGCTTGGAATTGCCCGCGATGTTACAGGAAAGGTTATTGCAGAACAAGAGCTTAAACAAAAGAATATTGAGCTTGAAAACATAGTAAAAACAAAAGATAAGTTTTTATCAGTTATTGCTCACGATTTAAAAAGTCCGTTTAATACACTTATAGGTTTTTCGAATGTTCTGCTCGATAATTACAATTTGTTGAACGACACTGATAAGCAAAAATATATTCAGATAATTAATTCATCGGCTAACAGCGGGTACGATTTATTAAAAAATTTACTCGATTGGTCGCGGTCGCAATCGAATCAGTTAAAGTTTATGCCTCGTAAGATTAAAATTGGTAATCTTATCAATAATTCTATTCAAAACCTTAAGCATTCGGCTGCAATAAAAGACATAGAGTTAGTTTTTAGTGAAACAAAAGAATTTTATGTTGAAACCGATGAGATGATGTTTAACACAGTTTTCAGAAATCTGTTAACGAATGCTATCAAATTTTCGAATGTTAATAGTCAGATAATCACATCAATAGAAGAAAATAAGAAATCGTTTATTATTCACGTGCGCGATTTTGGTATTGGACTTAAAGAGGATGAACAGATCTCTTTGTTCAAAAATGCCAGCGTTGTTAGCAAAGAAGGTACTTCGCATGAACCAGGCACTGGTTTGGGATTACTAATATGTAAAGAGTTTCTTACAGTTATGGGAGGAACAATTTATGTTAACAGCAATTTTGGACAAGGAAGCACTTTCTCTTTTACACTACCTAAAAATAGTTAGTAATAAAATTAAATTCTATTGCTATAAGAGATTACCAAACTTTACTCCAACATAAACGGTACGTGGTAATGATGGTCCGTAAAGGTATCCCGGATCTCTATCAATACCTCTGTCAAAATCAGTTTGATAAGAGTTTAGAATGTTTTTTATTCCTCCAAAAACCTGGACTGTTGATCCTTTTAATTTCAGATCATAGCTAAGTTTAAGTCCAAGATCGTAGAAAGAATCTGATTTACGAAGTTCGGAATTGCTAACCCCAAAGTATGGAACCAACATGCTTCCTGTGTAGTTTGCGGTAGCTGCAAGACAAAACTCTTTGTAAAAATCCCAGTCAATAGTAAGATATCCATAATTATTTGGTGTTCTGAAAAACGACTTTTCATTAAATTCCTGAGCTTTTTCATACCTACTTGATTGAACAGTAAAGCCCGATGTCATATAAAATTTAGCAGAGGGGATTAACGAAAATTCAAAGTTTATCCCTTTTACGATAGCTCCACCTTCAGCATTAACACGTGTATAAATAACTACTCCATTTAAATCTGGTTCGCTATATTCGTTTACAAATGCACCATTTAGGCGGGTATAGAATCCTTCTGCTAAGAATTTAACATTTATAGTTCCAATAGCTTTGTTTAAGTCGAGTGATGCCATAAAGCTATGACTGGTTTCTTGAGTAAGATTAGCATCATTTTTATGAATCACCTGACGCGAGCCTGATGTAAGTATATGAAGATCTTCGTCGAAAATCTGGGGTGCACGGTAACCTTGTGAATAACTTGCCCGAGCCTGGATAAAATCAACAATATCGTATTTGATAGTAACCCGAGGGCTAAGTACATTACCGCTCTTCTTACCTGAGTTGGATTCAAGGTTGTTTATTGAAAAGTTATCAAATCTTGCTCCCAACGAAACATTTAGTTTATTTAAATGTATTTCGTACTGAGCAAATACACCTATTGTAGTTGATGTCTGATCTGCAACGGTAGTATTATTCGTATGAAATTCGTTTCCTAATGAATCAATATCACGATAGCCAAGTTTTTCATCGAAAAGAGTTTCACCTCTATATTCAATACCCGAAATAAGATCTGATGAAGTAAATTTTGCGTTATATTGCGTTCCAAAATTATAGGTAAATCCATTGGTTTGTCCATAACCTTTCAACGATCTGTTAGCTCCATAGTACGAATCGCGATTTACATTTTGTGCAGACACAAAAACGGAGAAGATATCAAAATCTCGCATAAACTGTTCGAAAGTAATTGCTCCTGTGGTCATCATGTGTTTGGCCGATTCGGCAATTAGAGCTTCATGTTCGGGTAAGTTAAAACTATTCCCGCCTCTTCGTTTTTCGCTAATATTAAAAAAGTCGAAGGCTATTTTATTTCTGTTTCCTGGTCGATGATATACACGGGTTCCTAGGGTAATGTTTTCGATTGATGATAGCTCTGAGAAGTTATCTTTATTTGCATCATATGGATTTCTGTTTCTGTAAAAGCCATATAAAGCCATTCCTGTTTTGTTTTCTTCCGATACCAATGATGTATTAAAGTTTATGGTGTAATCGCTTGATGTTTTCTCTGATTCAGTATATACTCCAGTTGATCCGCTATTAAATCCAATCTCAAAAGAGTTATTTATAGGATCTTTTAATATCAGGTTAATGGTTCCAGCTATAGCATTACTACCATAGAGGGCAGATCCCCCACCTCTAATAACTTCGATACGTTCAAGCATCGACGAAGGAATTAACTCTAATCCATATACACCTGCAAGTCCACTAAATATAGGGCGATTGTTTATTAATATCTGGGAATAAGGACCTTCCATACCATTCATTCTGACTTGGTTGAACCCACAGTTCTGACAATTGTTTTCTGTGCGTAATCCAGGACAAAAATTTAATCCATCGCTTAAAGTTTGTGTTTGAGCTGCAATAAATATTTTGGGAGTAATTGTACTTACTATTACAGAAGCACTCTTACGATTTTTTTCGTTTCTATCGGCCGTAATAACTACCTGATCAATACCCAGGATATCTTCTTCAAGATTGAATACAATTTCATCTAAAGTCTGCTGATTTGTGTTGATAATAACTTCCTTTGGTTTATATCCAACTGCTTGCACACGGATGGTAAGATTTCCCATTGGTAAATTCGTTAATTTAAAATCTCCATTTTGGTTGGATGCTGTTCCGATGGTAGTTCCTTTTATTATTACTGTTGCAAAAGGTATAGCTTCGCCATTAGAAAGTGTTTTGCCCTTTAGTATAGGAGAAGTATCATTAGCTAATAAAATGTTTAAACAAAATAGGTTAATGAGTATGAAAATGATTATTCTGCGCATTTTTTTAATAATTAATATATTACACTAATTCCATGTAAGGAATAGTAAACCAAGTAAATAAACGTTAAATGAATAAACTAGCAGGCAGAATTTACCGGTGGCGCACGGTTTGGTAATGAAAATGATAATAAAGTTATAGTGCAATTTTTATCCAGAGTGTTTAATTCGGTGCTATGTTCTGGATAATAATTAATCTGAATATCAGAAAATGAATTAAAAAAGTAATCAAGCGAACTTAGTGTAGTTAAGTCAATTTTGTTGTGCTGATGTTTTGAAAGTGGATTGCTATTTTCAGCACTCTTATTAAAGGGGTGAGCATGAACAATTATCTTGCCACAAGCCGTACGATGTGTATGGATAAAAAATGCTGAATTAAAAATAATACCACCAACCAAAGAAATCAGTAGGATGGAAATTATTTTTAATTTTATATGGTGCATTTTGTTTTTCATTACTGGACAAAAATATACTTTCTTTAAATTCTGGGCAATACCTAATTGTTGGTATTTAAAATTTTGTTTAACTTTTTTAACGATTGTCCGCTTTTATTCATAATTGTTGTTAATGATTTTCTTCATTTGCCCCGTCCCTAAAGGGTGTGAAGAAAATCAATTTGCACCCCTGCCTGCCGCAGGCAAGCTTTAGGGGTTTGGGGCAAACAAATTGATTTTCAATTTATTTACATAATATTTATGACATAAAACGGACATTCAAAAACTTTTTTATAGGTTAGATATCTTTTTAATAAAAAACAAAAAATTAAAATTGAGACTTTAATAAATTAAATTGGTTTAAAAGCTGATGTGCTAAACTAATTAAGGCTGGCAATTTGCCAGCCTTAATTAGTAAAATTAGTTTTGTTATTGTAGATTTTTAACTACTTCAATTACTTCTGGTAAGTCCATGCCCAAATCTTTAAGATGTTGGATTGTAGGAACACCATTTTGGTTCCAGCCACGGCGTTTGTACACTGCATCGAGTAATTGTTCGTATCTGTTTTCGCGGTATTTACGAGTAATAGCTACTTTTTCGGCGGTAGTTTTTCCCACAGGATCAACACCGATAATTTCTTTCATTTGCTTATCGTAGCGTTCTGCTCTTGATTCGTATTCTTCAATGGTAACAGGTCCTGCAGCGCGATAAGGCTGAGCGTCATCCTTACGTAAACCATATCCACGACGAATATTGAATACACGTTGGAAATTATACACACGTTCTGACATACGGATTAATTCTTCTTTATTAAAATCATTGCCAGTAACAGCCTTATAAATGGTAACATAATTATCAACATGCTCTGGAACTTTTGCAGGTTCATCAGTTTTAGCGTTATCTTCAGGTTCAACATCATTCCATGGCAATTTACATAATCCCATTAAACCAAACCAAGTACGGAACATGGGGAAATAATGTAAAGCTTCGGCTTTTTTCTCAAAAGTTGGAATCTGATTATTAACCATATCCATAAAAATCAACCATGCTTCGTCGTGTTGAGGCCCTTTGTTGGTCATGGCATATCCACCCTGTTGTGCCAACGATTCTTTTGAAACGTACTGCGAATATTCCAACCCTTTATTTTCCATTCCAATGTCTTGCATAAATTGTGGGTCGCCCCATCCTTTTTCGGCAAATATCTTTTTCATTTTACGAATACCCTGGCCTGCAATTAAACCGAATCCTTCGCCGCGTCCCATTTGGTGTAAAACTTCCATAGCAGCATCGGCATTGCCAAAGTTTAGTTTTAATCCACCGGTACGTTCTTCGTTAAGTATGCCGTTTTCATAACACTCCATTACAAATCCCATTAATGTGCCGAATGAAATTGTACATATACCATAAGTATCGCAGTAGAAATTTGCTTCGATGGTAAAATCAGGATTGAAAATACCCATAATTGAACCGTTCGATGATGTTGTTTCATATTCAGGGCCGTCAACAATTACTTTTTGTCCGGCATAAGGGCCAGTTCTTAGCAGATAATTATCAACACCTTTAGCACACGACATATTGCATCCAATCCAGCATCCATCAGGAATGTTTTGTGTAAAACGAGATTTCCATACGTTTGCATGAATTTTATCAGCATCTTTATGACTACCGTATTTAAAGTTCTGAACAGGCAATAAATCGTAATCGTTCATTATATTGGTTAAGTGAGCGGTTCCGATTCCTCTCATATCGCATTGTGAAGCATCCAGGTCGCGCATTTCTTTATTAAAACGTTTACCACGCTCCATAATTGCTTCCAGATCAACAACATTATTTAGGTTTCCTTTTACACCGGGAATTTTCGCAACAAGCGCTTTTATTTTTTTATTTCTAAAAACGGTTCCGATACCACCACGACCGGCTTGTTTTAAACGAACCAATTTACGTTTTGGATCCCAGAAGGTAAAGTTTAACATACCTATTAAAGTATGATCGGCGGCTGTTCCAGCTGAAACAACAGATACATTTTTACCATCATTTTCGTCATCTGAAAACATTTTGTGAAGTACTTCGCCTAATAAATGGCTATCAATTGGTTCTTCAGGAGCTTCGAAAATTTCAACTTTACCATTAACTCCATCGATAAAAACAATTACTTCCTTGTCTGCTTTTCCTTGAATTTCAATTGCATCAAAACCAGCAAATTTAGAGAATGGGCCAAAATGTCCACCTACATTTGAATCCATTATCGAATCGGTTTGCGGAGAAATAGAAACAACAAGAGCTTTTCCGGTTCCTGAGTATTGTGTAATACCACAAATAGGACCACCAGAAATGATAATCTCATTTTCGGGGTCATTCCATTTTGTGTCGGGTTTGGTAGCATCCCATAATAAACGTAATCCATAGCCTTTACCACCAACGAATTTCTCCTTCATTTGTGCTGGTACCGGTTTTTCTTTTATTTCATTGGTACCCACATTAACATACAATGTACGATCATTGTAACCTTTTTCAATAGGGCGTAACTCATAATTAAGCTTGTTGAGCAATTTATGAGCCGCTTTCATTTTCTGAATATCCATATCTATTTTCCTTTTTTTTATTTTACCCTTTTGTCGGATGACAAAATTAGCTGTTCAAAGTTATAAAAATACATGTTGCTTTAAAAGCGTAAAACAAATTAAATCAATATGTTGATTTTTGCATATCGCTTAATTCACAAAAAGTACTTTTTTATCATTCAGGTTAACCACCTGCAAGAAGGTGTAAAACAACAACATTATCGTTTTCTTTTATGATAGTGGATTCGTACTCGTGCGGTTCTATAATTATATTATTAACCTTTACAATGATTTTTTTATAAGTAAATTTTTTGATTTGCATTAATTCTCCCATTGTCATGCTTGTGCATTCGAATGTCTCAGGCCGGTTATTTAAAGTAATCTTCATTTTGCAAATTTATTTTAACAGAATTTCTAAGGCAATATTTGCCTGCATATTAGCCACAATCCCAACTCGTGGTGCTAAAGGCGGATTTTCATCTGAAACCTCTGATTTTTGATCACCGCAAATGATTAAATTATGATATCTGATTTCTTTGATAGAATCATTTTGGCCCCAACCCGATATTCCAATGCCCATTATAAGTGTTTTATCGGGAAAAAACCTGTTCATTGCCCTCACAATCATCTCTTTAGATTCCGGCCTATCAAATGCCTCAATTACTAAATCACATTCGTGAAATAATTCTTCAAAATTAGATTCATCAATAAAAACGTGGTGGCTGACAACTATAACATCGTGATTAATTCTTTCTATGTTATCCTTTAAAGTTTCTGATTTTATTTTTCCGATTTGATCCCAAAAGAAATATTGCCGGTTAAGATTTGATTCTTCGATTTTATCAAAGTCGGCAATGATTATTTTCCCTATTCCAACCCTGGCCAATGCAATTGCACAGTTAGAGCCTAGGCCTCCACAGCCTGCAATTCCTACAGTTTTAGTTTTTAGGTTCCTTTTTATGTCTTGATAATTCATAATGGGTAGAAAAATAGGACAGTCCGAAAAATCAGAGAAAAGTCATTGCGAGCAAGGAATGAGCGAAGCAATCTATTGAGATACAACAAATATAGATTGCTTCATATCATTCGCAATGACACTTTTAATAGCCCATTTTAAGTTATTATTGTAATGGTGCGATTACTTCTATTAATTCCGGAAGATCCATTCCAATTTCTTTAAGGTGTTCTATTTTTGGTACACCATTGTTGGTCCATCCTCTTCTTTCGTAAACAGCATCTAATAATTTTTCGTACTGTTCTTCTCTGTATTTTCTGGTAATCGCCATTTTTTCTTCTGTTGATTTGCCAGTTGGATCAATACCAATAATTTCCTTCATCTGCTTATCGTAGCGTTCAGCTCTTGATTCGTATTCTTCGACAGTAACTGGCCCTGCAGCACGATATGGTTGAGCATCGTGTTTGCGTAAACCATAACCGCGACGGATATTAAAAATGCGCTGGAAGTTATACACTCTTTCAGATTGGCGAATCAAGCCGGCTTCGTCAAGTTTGTTACCTGTAACACCTTCGTAGACTGCTAAATAGTTTCTTAGGTGTTTAGGTATTTTGTGTGGTTCCTTTTCTAATTTATTATCTGCAGGAGTAACATCATTCCACACAATTTTACATAATCCCTGTAAGCCAAACCAAGTTCTGAACATTGGGAACCAATGCAGAGCATCTGCTTTATTTTCGAAAGTAGGAATTTGGTTGTTTACCATGTCCATAAATATAAGCCATGCTTCATCATGCTGTGGGCCTTTGTTTGTCATGGCGTAACCACCTTGCTGAGCAAGTGATTCTTTTGAAACATACTGAGAATACTCTAACCCTTTGTTTTCCATACCAATATCCTGAAGGAATTTAGGATCAGCTCCGTATTTTTCAACGAAAAGCTTTTTCATTTGGCGAATACCTGTTCCTGCAATTTTACCAAAACCTTCGCCACGGGCAAGTTGATGCATTAATTCCAAAGCATGTTCTGCGTTACCAAAGTTTAGTTCTAAACCGCCAGTAATTTCTTTGTTAATGACACCATTTTCGTAACATTCCATTATGAAAGCTACAATAGTTCCCCAGGTAATTGTGCAAATACCATACGTATCACAATAGAAATTTGCCTCTATAATTGGTTGGTAATCAAAAACGCCAATATTTGAACCTAAACCTGCAGCTGATTCGTATTCCGGCCCATCAACAACCACTTTTGATCCTTTATAAGGCCCGGTTTTAAGTTCAAAATTATCGGCTCCTTTTGCACATTGCATAGCACAGCCAATCCAGCATCCATCATTAATGCCCAATGTAAACCATTTATCTCTTAAAAAATCAGAGTGTATTTTATGAGCATCTTTATGCGTTCCAAACTTGAAGTTATGTGTAGGAAGCAAATCATAATCGCTCATTACGTTTACAATATTTGCTGTTCCTTTTTTCTTCATCTGGTTTTGTTTATCGTCTAAATCACGCATCTCGCCTGCATAGTCGCGGCCTACCTCCATGATTTTTTCCAGGTCAGCAACATTATTAAGATTTCCTTTTACTCCATCAATTCTTGCAACAATGGCTTTAATCTTTTTATTACGAAAAACTGATCCAATACCACCTCTGCCAGCTTGTTTCAGTCGGACCATTTTACGTTTATTATCCCAGAATGTAAAATTTAGCATTCCGATTAGAGAGTGTTCAGCAGCTGCTCCGGCAGAAACAATTCCAATGTTTTTTGCATCTTTTTCATCTTCAGCAAAGAGTTCAGTAAGCTCTTCGCCAAGGATATGAGAATCAGCTGCAAATCCCGGATCATCAAAAATTTGTATTTTATGATTTACACCATCCAGGTATATGATAATGTCTTTTTCGGCTTTACCTTGTAGTTCAAGTGCATCAAAACCGGCAAACTTCATAAATGGGCCAAAGAATCCTCCAACATTCGAATCCATTATCGAGTCTGTTTGAGGCGAAATAGTAACTAATAATGATTTTCCAGCACCAGAATATTGAGTAATGCCACCAACTGGTCCGGGAGAAATGATAATTTCATTTTCAGGATCATCCCATTTGGTAGTTGGAGTTGTCGCATCCCAAAGTAATCTTAATCCAAAACCTTTTCCACCAACAAATTTGTTTTTCATTTCTTGAGAAACCGGTTTTTCACTAATCTCTTTGCTGCCAACATTAATGTATAAGATACGATTGTTATATCCTCGTTCAATAGGATGCCAATCGTAAGACCACTCTTCTAACAGTTTTTGTTCTGCTTTAAGTTTCTGAATGTCCATATTTATTTTTCTTTAAGTTTATTTCCAGTTTTTTTATTTACATGCCAAAAATACGGTATGCAATATAAGTATAAAATGACTTAAATCAATATGTTATGAAGTGCATATCGAGTTTTGTCAGACTTTTATTTAAACACATGTGGATATGAGTATTTTAACATATTTAAATCAACCGGTTAAATCATAAAGATTGTGTAAATTTGTTTTTTATTAATTAAATATTTTTTAAAATGACAGAACCTATTGAGTATTTATTTGAAAAGAACGGTATTGATCTGCAAAATATAAAGAACATTATATGTGGAGAAAAATATATAGCTGTAGTTTTGAAAAATGGACAAATAGGAGTGTGTGCTACGCTAAATAACTTTGTAAATATTGAACCACGCGATTTGCAGTATCCTGATATAAAAAATATTCAACACCGAATTGTTTTAAACGCATATTATAATGCAGTCTTTAATTATACCAATAACTATAATACTAAAATTGATATTTTTGATAAGATTGATTTTAAAAAATACAATAACATTATAATGGTGGGATTTTTCAGATCGCTGGTTGAGAAATTTGAACGCGAAAACATTAAGCTTACTATATTTGATAAATTTGAAAGTGATCCAAAGCTGACTGATATGTCGGTGCAACTAAATTTAGTATCGCAAGCTGATGCTTTAATACTTACATCCACTTCTGTTTTTAATAATACCTTTTTAGAGTTGGTAACAGTTACCAAAAATAATTGCGATGTTATGATGCTGGGCCCTTCGACCATAATGAGTAAGGAGATGTTTTTATACCGAAATGTTAAAATCCTTTTTGGTTCAGTATTCGATCAGAATGATATATTAACCTTAAAGATAATTCAGGCTGGTGGTGGAACTAAGCAGTTTATGCCTTATATGAAAAAAGTATTTTTGAAAAATAAAAATGACAAAAGCCATAATTTTCTGGCAGTAGATAATCCGTCGGCTAAAGCCGACGGGAAAATAGAAGAGAAAATTATAAATAATGTTAATTAGTTGGCCGTTGATTTTAATCAACGGCTTACAAGAGAGCAACAACAAGGGCTTTAGCCCATTTTAATTTAAATCAGATGTCGTATACAAAAATTTGGATACATGGTGTTTGGGCCACAAAAAACCGACAAAAATTTCTAAATAAAGATGTAAGAGTTTCTCTTTTTGAACACATTAAAGAAAATGCAATAAAAAAAGACATTTTTCTTGATAGTATTAATGGTTATAACGACCATATTCATGTTTTACTTTGTTTAAAAAGAGAACAAAATATTGCAGATTGCATTCAATTGATTAAAGGAGAATCTTCTTTCTGGATAAATAAAAATAAGCTTACATCTCAGAAATTTGAATGGCAAGATGACTATTTTGCAGTATCGGTTAGTAATTCCAAAATTACAGTATTACGTAGTTATATAAAAAATCAGGAGGAACATCATAAGTCTATATCATATAGCGATGAGTATGATGAGTTTATGAAGAACTACGGCTTTGATCAGAATAGAAATGGCTAAAGCCATTAATGCTCTGTTAATAAATAGTCCGTCGGCTAAAGCCAACGGGAAAATAAAATGAAAAAAATAGATAGTTTTTAGTAATTAATTGACCGTTGACTTTAGTCAACGGTTAACAAGAAAGCAATAATATGGGCTTTAGCCCTTTTTACAAATACGAATTGTATATGACTTTTGAAGAAATTAAAAACCAACTTAAAAATTATACAGTAGGCATTGCCGGAGCAGGAGGATTAGGTTCGAATTGTGCTGTTGCTTTAGCACGCGTAGGTATTGGTAAATTGGTTATTGCTGATTTTGACGTGGTTTCCAAATCAAACCTTAACAGGCAGTATTTTTTCCTCGGTCAGATTGGTATTAAAAAAGTGGTTGCTTTAAAAGAAAATATAAACCGAATAAGCACCGCTGTTGAGGTCGAAATACATGATATTAAACTTAATGAGCAAAATATTGTTTCTCTTTATAAAGATTGCAATATTATTGTTGAGGCTTTTGATTTAGACGAAATGAAAAAAATGCTAATAGAAACCTGTATTGCCGAAATGCCTAATATCCCGGTGGTAATAGGATCAGGAATAGCTGGATATGGAGATAATAACTCACTAAAATGCAGAAAAAATTCATCTATTTATATTTGTGGAGATGAAAAATCGGAAGTTTCGGAACAAAATCCAACGATTGCGCCACGTGTTGCTATAGTAGCTAATATGCAAGCAAATATGGTTTTGGAATTACTACTTAGTCGATAGAATTTTAGATTATGAACATAATAGTAAATAATAATCCTGAGTCATTTAAGCAGAATGAATTAACAATTAATCAGCTCCTAAAACTGAAAAATTTTACATTTAAAATGCTGGTAATAAAAGTTAATGGCGAACTTGTTAAGAAAGCTGAGTATGATTCGTTTGTTATTAAAGAAGGCGATGATGTTAATGTACTTCACCTTATTTCCGGAGGATAGAAATATGTCGCTAGAATTATTAACCATATTTACAGCCTCAATAAATCCTGCAAAAGTACTAACGCAAAACTGTTAATACTTTATTTTACAAATCTTTTGCTGTGTTTTGATTTTTCGTTTAATTTGTCAGAAATAAATAAATTGTGAGTACATCAGCCCAAATAGTTGCAAAAGTAATTCCAATGTTAAAGAACAAATTTGTTCTTACACTCATCATATTTTTCTTCTGGCTATTGTTTTTTGATAGTAACAATTTGATTGACAGATATAAAGAAATAAGGAAGCTGCATCAGTTCGAAAAAGACCGTGTTTATTTTACCGAACGTATCGAGATCGATTCGAAACGATTAAAGCAACTAAAAACCAGTAATAGAAATCTCGAAAAATTTGCCCGCGAACAATACTACATGAAAAAACCTAACGAAGAGATTTTTGTGATTATTGAAGATTAACGATTAAGAAAAAAGATTAAAGAAAAAAGCTTGCCCGCTGGGATATAAGAGGTTTTAGGCTTAGGTAATTTATAAATATTCTATCTTAGTGAAAATTTGTAATTTGGTGTCTTTGTGGCAGAAATCCAATTGCCACTAAATCTCTAAGACTCAAAGCAAGCACAAAGGGCATTAACTAATCAGGTCAAAACTTCTTTTCTGTTTTTCTGAAAAAATCCAAATAAGCAAAATAATCTTCCTTTATTGTTGATGTTTCCACTTTCAATTTTTCTAACAAACTATTGCATTCATCTATCAGTTCTTGCTTTTGATAAAATTTTTCGTGAACGTAATTTAGGTATTTAATAATTTTAAAGGCATTAAACCAATCGAAAAATCGTTTTCTGAATGTTCTACTATTCGAACTGTTCTTGTTTATTTCCTTAACAGTCATGAAAAAATCATTTTGCATTAGAAAATCTGCAATTGGAAGCGGTAGTTGGTTAAAGTAATCATTTAAATCGGTCGGGTTTATTTTATATAGCTGGTCGATTGTTTTAAAACATGATCTTAATGCTACAAATGATTCAAAATTATAGGTTGTGTAAGGCAAGTCAGGATTTTCAATTATTGACTTTACCACTGGGCCTGTTCCAAAAATTACCCGGTCGGATGGGCGAGGAGATGGATAAACACAAGTAGTATTAAGTTCCTCGATATTACCTAACGAAAATATTTTTTGTAAAAAGTAAAAATCTTCACCGGCTTGTTTGCGACTCATTCCGCCCTGTTTTATATAGGCCTTAGCCGAAACAGCAAAACATGATCCGATTGTGTAAAAAGGATATGGGAAACCACAATATTCAAGTGTTTTTTTATAATATCTCAGATAAAGCTCATACTTGGCAATAGCTTCATAAACAGGGGCTTCGAATTCTTTACCTGAAGCTGGATGTTCATAATAAATAATGGCAGCATTGGTTTGCGGCTTTTGGATAAATAACTTTTCTATTTCAGTTAAATAGTTTGTTTCTAAAGTTACATCAGCATCAAGCGAAATAATGATTCCATCTTCCCGGTTAATTTTATCAAATCTACAGATAGCTTCATCCATGGCCAGCTTACGGGCATACCCGGCTCCGGCATTTTTTTCGGCAATATCTGTCTGGTTAATTACAAAGAATCTGAAAAACAAATCATTGTGATTCTTAATCCATTCAGTTATTTCATGAACTGTTTTTTTATTCTGATCGATTATTTTTTGGGGAGTAGTTGTTCTTGAGTTAATTATGATTATTACTTCAACTGCAGATTCTGGTCTATTATTGTTCCATATAGAGTTTAAGGTATTTATAATATTGGGTTCATCGTAGCAAGGAATAATAATACTTATTCCGAGTTTATCAGAAGGATCTTCGGATAAAAATTCAATTAATTCCTTTTGTTTTCCAAGATATGTTTCTGCAAATCCCATTAGATTGATTAAGGTGCTTTAAGTCAGCGTTTTGTAAAATAAAATTGGAATAACAGAATGGGATGTTTGTTTTAAAATCCACTATTCCATTATTCCAACCTTTAAAATAAGGTGTATAAAAATTACTTTTTATCTTTTTCCTTAGCGTATTTTTCGTTTAAACCTTTAAGTACATCGTAAGTAATGTTGAGCGAATTGTCGCTGTATAAAACTGGTCCACCAAACTGACTGCTTAAAATGTATCGGTAGTTGTATTGATTATTGTATTCTTTTAAATATTCCAGGATGCTATTCAAAATCTGACGGTTCATAACAGCCTCTTCTTCTGAAAGCTGCATTGCAAGATTATCGCGGGTTACATAAAACTGTTGTTCTTTTTGTCCAAGCTCTTGTTGAACCATTTGAGCTTTAGCCCTGGTAATAAGACCTTTATTTACTTGATCCTGCAGATTTCGGGCTTCTTTCTCAAGATCTGTGAATTTTAATTGCAATTCAGCTTGTTTTTCGTCTCTTTTCTGAATAAGTTCATCTCTTAAATCAGCAAACAAATCGTATTTAGAAATAAGCGTATCAATATTTACATAAGCAATCGGGTAATCTCTGTTAATTGCTTGTCCTGTTTCTTCATTCAAAGCTTCGTGCGATTGACTCTTTGTCCCTTTACCTGTAAAATAGAGTACATACAATCCTATTACCGCAAGAACCAACACGATATTTAACCATGTAGAAAAGTTTTTCATATTCATTATTTTAAGTTTTTCGATTTTTAATTGAAAGCAAATATAAATGAATAAAATTCAAGCAGAAAAAGTTTTGTAAAAATTTTATCATTGGTGTTTTATTAAAGATTTTATAGATATTGTATTATCAATCTAAACAGGACACGCAATGGTAAATTGTATTGTTTAATTTGAAATTGTGATTTGTAATTTACGCACCAAATAACAAAATTGCATTGTTCAAGGTTTTTGGTTGGTGCACTTTCATCATTTATCCCTTTTGCTATAAATCTGGCTGCTGACCGCTTGCCGGACGGGCAGGTTAGGCAAGTTATTTAGCTGCGATGGAGCTTTTATTTAAAAGAGGAGTATTGTTTAACTGTTTCGGTGTAAGAAACGTGCGGGATTTTTCCTTCATATCTGTCCACTGTTAATACTGTTTAAAAGTAGTAAAATATTTCATAAACCTTCTGAAACCCTTATGTAATTTGTACCTACTGTTGGGTGTAGTGCATTATTCAATCAGTTTCTCAATTTCTGATTTTA
>JBFXEQ010000058.1:0-19005 GCA_050179935.1 Bacteroidales bacterium
CAATTTGTTTGCCCCAAACCCCTAAAGGGTGCAAATTGATTTTCTTCACACCCCTGCCTGCCGCAGGCAAGCTTCAGGGACGGGGCAAATGAAGAAAATCATTAACAACAATTATGAATAAAAGCGGACAATCGTTAATGTTTTCTTGTTTTTTATTAATATAGTTCGATAAGTGAATAAAGTTATTTTAAATATACTCTTCTTTTTTCTCTGCTTTTGTGTGATTAATAATTTATTTGCCCAGGAGCAAAATACTTCAACTACCAATAAAAAAGAATTGAAACTGCAAAAACTTGAGCAAAATGCGCTCCGTGCTGAGGTGAAAGTTAATTTGGTAAAAGCAAAGCTTGAATCGGCAGATAGTTTAATTACAGTTGGAAAAGATATGGAAATAGAGGCAATTTCTCAGATTATAGCATTAGAAAAGGAAGGTAAAGAATATACCAAGCAACAAAACTACGAATATAAATTATTAAATAAGCGACTTAAAAGAGCTTCAGATGAGGAACGGAAGCAAATTACAAAAGAAATAAAGGAACTTGATTTAAAATATAAACTAGAAATAAAAGAATTAGAAAAAAAATTAAAGATTGAATATAAAAAGCTACAAAAAGGGATGTTGAATCAGGAAAAGGGAAAAGAAAAACTAAAACAATACAACAAAACCCTCGATGAGTACATTGATTTATTAAGAGATGCCGAAGAAAAACTCGAAGAATTTAAACTCGAAATGGATTAATCTTAAATATCTTAAGAGTATGTATGAGATTTGAAAACGAAATTGAAAGAATAGACTACTCTCAATCCGATAATTCCCAACGAAAAAAAACAGATTTTTACTACAAATAATTATTAATCACAATTGTCTGGTTAAATTGAAACTGATAAATATGTCGCAACTATGTTGCTTTAATAGTTTTTTATTGTATTTATTTACAAAGATATAGCAACCACGTTGCTAATATAAATACTGCGTAGCAGTAGAATCTTTGTATAAGTTAATTAGAAAATAAAATGAAGCCACATCGTGGCGAAATCTAAGGAAAGGTTGAATTCTATTATAATTTAAAGTTTATTTATTTTCCGGATAACAATAATTATTAATAATGTTCTCTGTAGGAGAACAAGAAATTTTAAAATTAATAGTATAAATTGAATACTTTCTTTTTTGGTATTCTTTTAGTATCTTTCATTTAGCTTTGTTTTTTTGTTTAATAAATTACATTATTTTCTAATCAATGTTTTGATTATGCCCGAAAATTCAGATTACTCAAAATACTTAAAAGCTTTAATCGAAGGTGATAAGGATTTTTGTACCCGGTTTATTCAAAATCTTATTGAAAAAAAAGTAGATATTAAATCAATTTATATTGATTATTTCCAAAAATCATTATACGAAATAGGGAGTTTATGGGAAGAAAATAAAATATCAGTTGCTACAGAGCATTTGGCTTCAGCAACTACTGAAAGGCTTATGTTAATCCTTTATCCTCAGATATTTTCCGAAGTAAAAAATAATAAAAAAGTAATTGTTGCATGTGTGGCAAACGAGTTTCATCAAATAGGAGCTAAGATGATTGCCGATATTTTCGAAATGAAAGGATGGGACTCATTTTTTGTAGGTTCAAACACACCAATCAATGATTTAATTAAATTAATTGATGATAAACAACCCGATATGGTCGCATTATCGTTAAGCATATATTTTAATATGAATGTTTTAACTCAATCGATTAATAAGGTAAAATGCAATTTTGCAAATATTGATATTATTGTTGGTGGACAAGCTTTTCATCATGGGGGAGTTCAAGCTATAAGTCATTTTAAAGGTGTAAATTATATCGAATCAATTTATAAGCTTGAAGAAAGATTAGATTCATAAATAATTTTTATACAAATGAATATTCAAAATTCAAATAAAATTATTGAGTCGTACATAAATGATAAAGCTTCAATTGTAATAATTTACCTCAATAAAGAGTGTAAGATAATTTCATATAATAAGTATTGCAGTGAAATAATTGACAATGAAAAACTTACTGGATTTTTTTATGAAATAGTTGTTGATTTTCATAGTAAATTCAACTTAGATGAGTTAAAAAAGTTAATAAAAACTGGTACAAGGCAGTTACTTACAATCAATGCTCGAAATGATTCCCCAATTTCGCTTTATTTTGAATTTTTTGAAACTGTTGAAGGGTATATTGCAATTGGAGAGCACAACATAAATGAACTTGAGAGAAAAAATATTGATTTTTTACATTTAAGCAATGAGTTAAATAATCTTTCCCGCGAGTTAATAAAAAAGAATATTGAATTAATTAAACTGAATGATCTAAAGAATCAGTTTTTAGGAATGGCTGCCCATGATATCCGAAATCCTGCTTCACTTATTTCGGGGTATTGCTCATTATTTGCAAACAGGAACATTTCAGAAGAAAAAAAACAACAATTCATCGAAATAATTAAAACATCGGGCGATACAATTCTTAAACTTATTAATGATTTGTTAGATGTTTCGATTATTGAATCCGGTAAATTAAAGTTATATAAAATTGAAACAGATTTTAATTTACTTATTTATAAAAACATTGAACAAAACAGATATTTCTCTGCTCAAAAGTCTATCAATATCGAATTAACTTCTAGTGAAAATGATTTAGTTGTTTCTCTTGATCCTGAAAAAATTAACCAGGTTCTTAACAATTATATTACAAATGCAATAAAGTATTCAGAAACTAATACTACGATTCGTGTAAATGTGGCAAAACAAAATAACGAACTAATTGTTTCTGTTAAAGACGAAGGTGTTGGTATTCAGAAAGATGATTTATCAAAACTATATCAGTTTTTTAGTAAAACGGATTCCAGAACAACTGCTGGTGAATCGAGCACCGGACTAGGATTGGCTATAGTAAAAAAGATAATAACAGAGCATAGCGGGCGTGTTTGGGCAGAAAGTGAACAAGGAAAAGGATCAACATTTTATTTTAGTTTACCAATAAAAGAAGATAAAAGATAAAAGTCCGCTTGCCGGACGGACAGGTAAAAAGAAAAAAGTGGCAGGATACAGGATACAGGGTATAGGGTATAGGGTATAGGGTATAGGAATCAAGATATCCAGTAACCAGCTTGTCTGCCATTTGGCAGATAACCAGTAAACCAGTAAACCAGTAAACCAGTAAACCAGTAAACCAGTAAACCAGTAAACCAATAAACCAATTAAAATGACCAAAGAAGAACTAATTGCCAACGCTGGAAAATTAAAACAACCATCTGAAAAAACGCAAAAAGAATTTGAAGAAAAACTGGATATTATTTTATCCGGAGTAAATAAAATAATGCTTTCGCGACCTGATTTAGTTATGCTAATTGGCGAAAACAACGAAGCCATGATGCAGGATAACCATCGAAATCAATTGCGGTTTATGAATTCAATGTTTATGGGTTTTAATCCTGATATACTTGTAGAAACCGTTTTATGGGTTTTTAGAGCATATCCAAATCATGGTTTTAATCTTACCTATTGGCCAGCCATGTTAAATGTGGTTTTAGATGAAACCGAAAAGGAGGTTTCGAAAGAAGCTTTCGATCAAATAAAACCATTTTACTCCTGGCTACTCATTTATCAGCCATTTTTTGTAAAGCTGGTGAAAGTTCAATAAAAAATTAACAGAATAATTTTAAAACATTTCTTGAACATGAATGATTCATCTACCAAAAAACACAAGTATCTGTTAGTATCACTTATTATTATTTTTAGTGGTCTAATTCTGATTATTGGGAGACAATATTATAAGCATGAACAAAAAGTTATTCAACAGCAAAAGTACAATGAACTTAAAGCTATTGCTGATTTAAAAACAGATCAAATTTCACAATGGAAAAAAGAAAGAATTTCTGAAGTAGATTTTTTCTCGAATAATGATGAAATTGTGAAACAGGTTAATTTGCTTGTAAAAGGTAAATTATATGATAAAAGAATTTTATATAAAAATCTTTCTCATATTCTCTCGAACAACAGGTATGAAAACATTTTCATTTTAAATAATAAAGGAAAAGTAATTTTTAACCTTGACAGCAACCTATTTTTTGTTGATTCAATAACTGTTGTTCAATCGAAGAATGTTCAAATAACCAACGAAATACTTTTTACGGAGTTTTATAATTGTTCTACTCATCATAAAGTACATTTGGATATTCTTGCACCTGTTTCGCTAAATGAAACGGTTATTGCAACAATGGTATTCAGAATTAATCCTGCCGATTTTTTATATCCTTATATTCAAAATTGGCCAACACCAAGCAAGTCAGCAGAAACATTGCTTATTAAACAGGAGGGCGATAGTGTTGTTTTTTTAAATCAGTTACGGCATGTTAAAAACACACCTTTAAAATTAAAAGTTGCTTTAACTGAAACTGATGTTGCTGCAGTAAAAGCAGTTTTAGGGTACGATGGATTGTTTGAAGGTATTGATTACAGGGGCGTTGATGTGGTTTCGATGGCTTCAAAAATATCTGACACATCATGGTATATGGTAGCAAAAGTTGACAGAGATGAAATATTTGCAGAACTAAATGCTCGGGCCATTTTTATAACTATAGTTGTTTTTCTTTTAATACTATTTGTTATTGTACTTTTAATCTGGTTTTACAATTTGCGCCAAAAAAATATGTATAAAAAGCTGCTTGCCAATGAAATTGAATTACACGAATCGCAGGAAGAATTCCGCGCAACGCTTTACAGCATTGGCGATGGTGTTATTACAACCGATAAAAAAGGGTTGGTAAAGCAATTAAATCCGGTAGCCGAGGCACTCACCGGTTGGAACGAAAAAGAAGCTAAAGGGAAAAAACTGGAAACAGTATTTACTATAATTAACGAAGAAACCCGAAAAACTGTCGTAAGTCCGGTTAGTAAAGTGCTTAATGAAGGTTTAGTGGTAGGTTTGGCAAATCACACCCTGTTAATTTCTAAAAATGGAACCGAAGTTCCAATTGCCGACAGTGGAGCACCAATAAAAGATGTAAAAGGAAATATTACAGGTGTTGTTCTGGTTTTTAGAGATCAAACAGAAAGTCGTGCTCAACAAAAAGTACTAAAAGAGAGTGAAGAACGATTCCAGTTGTTATTCAATAAAGCACCACTCGGTTATCAGTCGCTAGATTTTGATGGAAACTTTATGGATGTAAACCAGCAATGGCTCGATACTCTTGGATATGCTCGCGACGAAGTTATTGGCAAATGGTTTGGCGATTTTCTTGTACCCGAATTCAGAGATGCATTTAGAGAGCGGTTCCCTATTTTTAAAGCCCAGGGATATATTCATAGCGAATTTGAAATGTTGCATAAAAACGGGAACCGATTATTTATTGCATTCGAAGGAAAAATTGGATACAATAAGCTTGGTGAATTTATTCAAACACATTGTATTTTACAGGATATTACCGATAAAAGAAAGGCAGAATTGGCACTCAGAGAAAGTGAAAAAAAACTGAGTCAACATAATGAAATATTAACTACGCTGATGAAAAATCTTCAGATTGGAGTTTTTATGGTTGAAGCACCATCGGGCAAACCATTAATAGTAAACGATGCTGCATTTAATCTTCTTGGACGTGGCATTATTCCTAATGCCTCGAAGGGAAATCTGGGAGAAGTATATAAAGCATACAAATATGGAAGTAATGAACTATACCCACCAGAAGAAATGCCAATTTTATTAGGATTGAGTGGGAAATCAACACATGTTGACGATATAGTGGTTGAACGACCTGATGGTACAAAAACGCTATTAGATGTATCTGGAACACCAATATTTGATACAGAAGGTAAAGTTTGGGCTAGCCTAGTTAGTTTTATAGATATTACCCAACGCAAGCAAGCCGAAGAAAAACTTAAAGAAAGTTATTCTCTTATTCGTATTGCAGGTGAAAAAGTAAAACTTGGTGGATGGAATGTTCTACTTAATGAAAATCGTTCGTACTGGTCAGATGAAGTAGCTGCTATTCACGAAATGCCTGCTGGGTATGCGCCATTAGTAAGTGAAGGAATCAATTTTTATGCACCTGAATGGCGCGATAGAATAACAGAAGTGTTTACCCGTTGCGCGCAGCAGGGCATACCTTACGATGAAGAAATGGAAATTATTACAAGTAGCGGAAAAAGGGTTTGGGTTCGCACTGTGGGAGAAGCTGTAAGAGATGAAAATGGAAAGATATTTAAAGTACAGGGAGCATTTCAGGATATATCAGCACAAAAACATATTGAAGCACAACTAAATGAAAGAGAATTGCTTTTTCAAGCGCTCATGGATAACAGCCCGATATATATTTTCTTTAAAGATCGTGATATTAAGTCGTTGCACTTAAGTAAAAATTATGAACAAATGCTTGGCAAACCACTCCACGAGCTTTTAGGTAAAGATATGTTTGAGTTGTTCCCATCTGAATTAGCTAAAAGCATGATTGCTGACGACAAAAAAATTGTTGAAGAAGGCAAATTGGTTACTATAGATGAGTTTTTTAACGACCATTACTATACAACAATAAAGTTTCCTATTCTTCAGGAGAATAATGAACTATTACTTGCTGGTTTTACAATAGATATTACAGAACGAAAAAAAATTGAAAAGGAAATAATTAAGTTAAACGAAGAGCTTGAACAACGGATAAAAGAAAGAACACAAGACCTTGAAAATAAAAACGATGAACTCGAACGTATGAATAAGTTGTTTATTGGTAGGGAATTGAGAATAAAAGAGTTAAGAGAAAAGATTAAAGAATTGGAAAATAAAAGTTAGAAAATGGAAAATAGTAAGTTGGAACTAGTTTCTTGTCCCCCTACGAGGGGGTGTCCGTAAGGACGGGGGTGGAAAAAACTTCCATTAAACATTTAAAAAATAAACAAGTAAAAAACTAGCCTGCCAGCTTGACTGCCTTAGTTTACCTGCTGCATGGCTGGAAGGTAGGGGGGTAAACAAAAACAAGGAACCGAAAATGAATCAACTCATTGAACAATGAAAATAAATATTCTGGAATTAATCGATTTTGAGAAAGTAAATAACTTGCTTGAAGGATTCAACAAATCAACAGGATTTGTTACCGCTATTTTAGATCTTAATGGGAATGTATTATCCAAATCGGGCTGGCGACAAATATGCACCGAATTTCACCGTATAAATCCCGAAACCGCAAAAAAATGCACTATTAGTGATACCGAATTAGCTAATAAAATGAGCGAAGGCGAAAAATACCATTTCTACAATTGCTTGAATGGCTTGGTTGATGTTGCAGTACCTATTATAATTAAGGGAGAACATATTGCCAACCTGTTTTCCGGTCAGTTCTTTTTTGAAGAGCCCGATAAATCTTTCTTTATAAAGCAGGCAAAAGAGTTTGGGTTCGACGAAAAGAAATACATGGATGCACTCGAAAAGGTGCCTGTTGTTTCGGAGGGAAAGGTTAAGGTAGCAATGGATTTTTTGGTGGATATGACAAAACTTATTAGCGAAATATCATTTCAGAAATTGGAACAAGTTGAGTTGAATAAGACACTTAAAGAAAGCGATTTTCAATACCGATCCTTGGCGAATGCAGGATTAGCACTAATATGGACTTCGGGAACTGATAAGCTATGTAATTATTTTAATGACCCATGGCTCAAATTCACAGGACGCACTCTGGAGCAGGAAATGGGAAATGGCTGGACGGAGGGGGTTCATCCCGACGATTTCGACAAATGCCTTGAAACTTATATTACAGCTTTTGATAAACGCGAACCTTTCGAAATGGAATACCGTTTGCGGCATGTAAGTGGCGAATACAGGATTATCCTGGATATGGGCACACCAAATTTTAACAGTAATGGTGAGTTTATTGGATATATTGGACATTGCATTGACATTACTGACCGCAAGAAATCTGAACATGCTTTGGTTCATTTTCATGAACTAATGCGCTATGTTATCGAGCATAATCAAAGTGCTGTCGCTATTCATGACAAGGATTTAAAGTATATCTATGTGAGCCAGCGTTATCTTAATGATTACAAAGTGAAAGAGAAAAACATTATAGGAAAACATCATTATGAAGTTTTTCCTGATCTGCCTCAAAAATGGAGAGATGTACATCAAAAGGCCCTCTCCGGTGAGATTTCGAGGGCAGACAATGACTCTTATCTGAGAGAAGACGGCACACTGGAATGGACTCGCTGGGAATGTCGCCCCTGGTATGAAGCTGATGGTTCAATAGGGGGAATTATTATATATACAGAAGTAATCACCGAACGCAAACGGGTTGAGCAGGAACTTACAGTTCTGAAAAATGAATTACAAGTAAAGGTAAACGAGCAAACCAAGGAATTAAAAGAAAAAGTTGACGAACTGGAACGAATGAATAAAGCCTTTATAGGACGCGAAATGAGAATAAAAGAATTAAGAGATAAATTAAAGGAATCAGGAATAAAAGATGCTGAATCATAATAATTTATCAAATATAAATTATATTTTAAAAAATAATAATAAGTTATGAATATTGATATACGCACGCTAATTCTTGTTTTGGGATTAACGAATCTATTACAAGTAGTTGTTTTTATTTACCAGTTTAAAACAAATAGATCGTACGAAGGAGTTGGCTGGTGGCTTTTATGGAGTGCTGCTGTAGCTGCAGGTTTTGGATTTGCATTTCTGAGAGAGATACCCGAAGTGAGCAATTTGGCTATTGTATTGCAGAACATGTTTATTATAATTGGGGCTGTTTTTATGTATGTTGGAGTATTGAGATTTCTTGGCAGAAAAGAAAGTTTATATATTCTTCTTTTATATATTATTTGCTTTTTATCAATTATCTTTTTCGTTTATGCAAAAAACAGTATTGTTATAAGAGGTTACATCATAAACTCAGCCCTGGCATTCATCTTTTTTATAACCGGTTGGGAGTTGTATAAAAATAAGGAAAGTCATTTCGTTTCAACAGCCAATTTTATAGTTATAGTTTTTTTGCTACAAGGTTTGTTTTTTGTTTATCGTGTAGTTATGATACTATTTGGAACTTCTGTTGATGACTATTTTATTCCAACATTTTTTAATTCAGTAACCTATATTAATGGAATAGTTATTAGTCTGATAATGGCTTTTGGTTTCATAATTATGCTCAACCAACGGTTAAATTTTGATGCACATGAAGCAAAAGCGCATTTTGAAACCATATTTAACATGAGCCCCGATGCAACACTCATAAGCCGGTTAGATGATGGTGTAATTCTTAATATTAACCAGGGATATACTAATCTTACGGGTTATACCTATGAAGAATCTGTTGGCAATTCAAGTATTGATATTCCAATTTGGGCCGATCCGAATGACAGGCAAAAAATAATTGCCGAAATTGATAAAAACGGATTCTGCAGAAATTTAGAAGCCCCGTTTATTCACAAAAACGGAAATCAGATTATCGGATTAATATCAGCAAGTAAAATTATACTACAGGATAAACCATTAATAATTAGTGTTACACGCGATATAACCCACCGTAGGCAAGCGGAAGAAGAACTTCTTAAACTTAAAGACAATCTTGCTAATGAAGTTGAAGAAAAAACAAAAGAACTAAAAGAAAGAGTAATTGAGTTGGAAAGGTATTATAACGCAACCATTAGTAGGGAAATGAGGGTAAAAGAACTTAAAGATAAAGTGGAAGAACTGAATAAGCAGATAAAAAGAGGTGATTAATAATTACTTTTATTACTCGATATTATTTAAAAATAGAAAAACCAAGTAAGAAAAAATGTGAACCTAATATTTTAAAAGTAAGCTTAAAATTAGTAACAATGCTATTGTTAAAATAAAAATAAATATACGATGAATACCTTGAAAAAATCGGCAATTATACTATTTGTAATCATATCATTTTGTAATCAGTTTTTACTTGCAAATTCAGGTAATAGCTTAAAATATGTTACTAAAATTACTATCGCCTCTGAGCCCGACTATCCACCATATTGTATTATTGACAAAAACGGAAAAGCAGATGGATTTTCTATTGAATTATTTTTAGCTGCCACTAAAGCTGTTGGTATTGATGTGGAAATTAAAATCGGAATTTGGAATCAGATAAAAAGCGACCTTGCCGAAGGGAAATTAGATGCCTTACCATTTGTGGGCCGAACGCCTGAAAGAGAACCTTTATACGATTTTACACTTCCCTATCTTTCATTACATGGAGCTGTATTTGTTCGAAAACGAACCAAAGATATTGATTCAATCTCCGATCTTAAAAATAAAACAATTGCCGTAATGCAGGGCGATAATGCCGAGGAGTTTGTTCGTCGAAAGGCTGTTTCTAAAAATATAATTACTACTCCTACTTTCGAAGACGCATTTCGTAAACTTGCCAACAATGAAGTTGATGCTGTTATAACACAACGTGTGATGGGTATCGAATTGCTTAAAAAAATGAAATTACGAAATATTGTTCATTTAGATTTTCAATTGCAGGATTACAGGCAAGATTTCTGTTTTGCAGTTCAAAAAGGAAATAGTACACTCTTATCGCGATTAAACGAAGGATTATCAATTGTAATTGCAGATGGCACCTATGATCGTCTGCATTTGAAATGGTTTGGCCCGTCAATAAAAGAAAAATTATCGGTAAAGGATATTCTGAATATTGTATTAAAAGTTCTTATTCCCCTTAGCATTATATTATCTCTTGTACTTATTATTGTTCTTCGCAGAATGGTAAGATCAAGAACCAAGAGCCTGCATAATGAAATTTCAGAACACAAAAAAACAATCCTATTATACCATAATCAGCAATTAATGCTCGAAAAAATGGAGAAGGTTAGTAAAGTAGGAGGATGGGAATTTGATGTTAAAACCAAGGAAGTTTCCTGGACAAAGGGAGTTTACGATATTTATGGTGTTTCTCCCGACACATATAATCCTTCGGAGAAAGAAAGCGATATAGCATTTTATCATCCCGACGATCAAAAGAGACTGGATTCGGCCTTTCAAGAAGTATTGAATTCCGAAAAACCCTACGATTTGGAATTAAGAATTATTTCTGCACAAGGAACTCTAAAATGGATAAGAACAAGTGGTTATGCTGAAATCGAAAATGGATTAGTAGTACGGTTGTATGGAAATATTATGGATATTACAGAAAGAAAAAGAATCGATTTAGAGAAACAGGAAACCGAAGAAAAGTACAGAACCTTAATTGAGGTATCACCTGATGCTATTCTTGTAAATTATAATAATAGTGTTATTTATGTAAATCCAAGTGCGATTAAATTATTTGGAGTAAAAAAGGCAGAACAGATAATTAACAAATCACCAATAGAATTGTTTCATCCCGATTATTACGAGCAAATTAAACAACGAATCTATTTAATGATTGAAAAAGGAATATCCGTTCCAACCATAGAGGAAAAGATAATGCGTTTAGATAAAACCATTGTTGATGTAGAAGTAACTGCAACACCTTTTAAATATAAAGAGGGCAGAGCAATTCAGGTTATACTTAGAGATATTACCCGAAGGAAGAAAGCTGAAGAAGAATTGCTTGAACTTAAAAATAAACTGGAGGAGAGGGTAAAAGAGCAAACAATTAATTTAGAGCAAAAGGTTGAAGAATTGGAGCGTATGAATAAGATATTTGTTGGTCGCGAACCACGAATAAAAGAACTAAAAGACGAAGTAAGTAGACTTAAAGAACAGTTGTTTAGAAAATAGAAACTAGGAAAAAGTGGCAGTAATCAGTAGCAGGAGGCAGGAAACCAGTAACAAGAAACAAGATAAAAGAAACAAGATAAAAGTAAAAAGATAAAAGTAAAAAGCTTGCCCGCCGTAGGAGGGTAAAAAGCTTGCCCGCCGTAGGAGGGTAAAAAGTGGCAGTAATCAGTAGCAGGAGGCAGGAAAGTAAATAGCAACTAAACCAGTAACCAGTAACCAGAAACCAGTAACCAGTAACCAGAAACCAGTAACCAGTAACCAGTAACCAGTAACCAGTAAACCAATAAACCATGAAAGAATCAATAGTTCTTGGATTAATACAAAATGTAGCAATTCTGCTGGCATTTAGTATGTTGTATGATTATATCTGGATACGATATGAAGAAAAAAGAGGTGTTTACCTGAAGGTTTTTATTGGATTTGTAATTGGATTAATTGGATTAGTATTAATGCTAACCCCCTGGATATTAAGTCCGGGTTTGGTTTTTGATACTCGCTCAATTCTACTTTCGGTATCAGGATTATTTTTTGGCGCAATTCCTACTGTTATAGCTATGATTTTTACAGGTTCCTACCGAATTTATTTGGGAGGAGATGGTCTATTTATGGGTATTACTGTAATTATTACTTCGGGAACCATTGGTATTATCTGGGGAAAAATAAAAACAGATTTCAAGACAAAGAGGAATATATATGATTTGTTATTAATGGGATTTATTGTTCATTTGGTAATGCTTGCCTGTACACTATTATTGCCACAAGAAAGAATTTTACCAACAATTAAAACAATAATCCTGCCTCTTATTTTTATTTATCCCTTTGGTACAATGTTACTTGGTATATTACTTCTGAACCGCGACAAAAACTGGGAAAACAAAAAAGCACTCAAAGAAAGTGAAGAACGTTTTCGGAACATTTTTAAAAGTAGTCATGCTATAATGTTTATTATCGACCCTGAAACCGGAAAAATACTTGACTCAAATAATTCAGCTTTATCGTTTTATGGATATACTCACAATCAGTTTGTGAATGATTTATACGTTCGGGACTTAAATACTTTATCTGAAAGTGAAATTAAAGTAGTAATGAATCAGGCCCTTGTGAATTATAAGGGGTATTTTAATTTCAAGCATAAACTTGCCGATGGAAGTATTCGCGATGTGGAAGTGTATAGTGGCCCTACTATAATTGATAATAAGAAAGTGTTGTTTTCAATAGTACATGATATAACCGATAAGATAAAAGCTGAAGCAAAATCAGATAACTTAAATAATATTATTCAAGAATCGCTAAACGAAATCTATGCTTTTTCAGCTGAAAACTTAAAATTCATTGATGCCAATAAAACTGCTATCCAAAATATTGGTTATTCATTGAATGAACTCAGAGAAATGACTCCTCTGGATATAAAACCATTTTTAACCGGTTTACAGTTCAGTGAATTGATTGACCCACTTATAAAATCAGAAAAAAACAAGATTTATTTCGAAACAATTCATCGACGAAAAGATGGAACCGAATACCCTGTTGAAGTTCATTTGCAAAAAACAAATTACGCAAATAGTGCTGTTTTTATGGCTATAATATTAGACATTACTGAACGAAAAAATGCAGAAAGAAATCTCCGCGAAAGCGAAGAAAAATACCGTATTCTTATCGAGAATCAAACAGATTTAATCGTAAAAATTGATACCGAAGGTAAGTTTTTATACGTAAGTAATTCGTATTGTGAAATGTTTGGGAAAACGCAAGACGAACTTTTAGGAAATAGTTTTATGCCTTTGGTTCAAGAAGATGATAGAGAAAGTACTAAAAAAGCAATGGAAAGTCTTTATTCCGAACCTTATAGTTGTTATCTTGAACAAAGGGCTTTAACTAAAAAAGGATGGCTTTGGTTGGCCTGGTCCGATAAGGCAATTGTTAACAATGATGGTAAGATAGTTGGAATTATTGGCGTTGGAAGAGATATTAATAAACAAAAAATTGCCGAAGAAAAAACCATGCTTTTAAACGAAGAATTGGAACAAAGAGTGAAGGATAGAACCATTGAGTTAAATGAACAATCTCTAAAACTTAAAGAATCGCAAAATGCCCTGCTCTTTTTACTCGAAGATATTAACGAATCAAGAGATGAGTTGCAAATGTTAAATTTAAAACTCGAAGAAGCAAATAAAGAATTAGAAGCATTTACATATACCGTTTCGCACGACTTAAAAGCTCCATTGCGTGCAATCGATGGATTTTCAAATTTTTTACTCGAAGATTATAAAGATAAATTAGATGAAGAGGGTTTGCGTTTAATCAATGTTATATGCGAGAATACAAAAAAAATGGATCAGCTAATTATCGATCTGTTGCAATTATCGCGAGTGAATAGAGGAGAAATGCATATTACCCAAATAGATATGTGCGAATTTGTTAAACAAACATATAAAGAGATTGCCAGCCCTGAAGTTGTAAAGAAATTTAAATTTAAAGTAAACAACATTCCATCAGCATATGCCGATCAGGTGTTGCTTAAACAGGTTTGGGTGAATTTACTGGGCAATGCAATAAAATTTACCCATAAACAAGATAAATGCGAAATCGAGATTAACGGAGAAATTGAAAACGAGTTTATTGTATATTCTATTAAAGATTCAGGTGTTGGTTTTGATACCCGTTACGAATCAAAACTTTTTGGAGTATTTCAGAGGCTTCACAAAACTGAAGAATTCGAAGGAACCGGAGTGGGATTATCAATTGTAAAACGAATTATTGACAGGCATGGGGGCAAGGTATGGGCCGAAAGTGAACTTGGAGTAGGTTCAACATTTTATTTTAGTTTACCGGTTAGAGAAGAAAAATAATTATGTAATATGCTAAATAAAATATTTTTTCAATCCCAACCCCTTAAGAAGGGGCTATAACAGTTTATTAATAATATGTAAAAAAGTAAACTTTATGACAAACAAACTTTATAATTAGCCCTATTTAAAAGAAACACGAGTTTATTTACGAAAAAATAAACGATTGTCCGCTTTTATTCATAATTGTTGTTAATGATTTTCTTCATTTGCCCCGTCCCTAAAGCTTGCCTGCGGCAGGCAGGGGTGTGAAGAAAATCAATTTGCACCCTTTAGGGGTTTGGGGCAAACAAATTGATTTTCAATTTATTTACATAATATTTATGACATAAAACGGACATTCAAAAAAAATATGATGGAGGCAGAAATTGTACTATGGGAAGTATTAAAAGAAAAAAAATTGAGTGGGCGCAAATTCAGAAGACAGCATAGTATTGGTTATTATATTGCCGATTCCTGCCCGTTCGGCAGGCAGGTCTATTGTTCTTCAGAGAAGTTGATAATTGAGCTAGATGGACAACATCATTATTCTGAAGAAGGAATTGCAAAAGATATTGAACGTGATGCTCATTTGGAATTGATGGATAAAAAGGTATTAAGATTTGAAAACAAAGATGTACTTAATAACTTGACCAAAGTGCTTAAGATAATAAAATCAGAATTCAATTATAAATGAATATTAAGTTATTCCCCCTTTTTAAGGGGGCAAGGGGTAAAATAAGTTATAGCCTCCCGAATTCAGGAGTGAAAGGTGAATAGTGAATAGTGAGAAAATCAAGTCACAGGTCACTGATCACAAATCACCTACTAAAAATACTTGAATCACTCATACAAAAAGTGTATATTTACTTTACTAACAATAAAAACATGGAAAATTATAACGAAATTGAAATTTTACTTGTTGAGGATAACCCCAACGATGCAGAACTAACTATAAGGGCACTTAAAAAAAGCAACCTGGCTAACAATATTATTCATGTAACCGACGGAGAAGAAGCATTAAATTTTATTTTTTGCCGCGAAAAGTTTTGTAATAATAAACATTGTTTACCCAAGGTTATTCTCCTTGATTTAAAGTTACCTAAAATTAATGGTTTAGAAGTTTTAAAAGAATTAAAATCGAATGAACTTACAAGAACAATTCCTGTGGTTATGCTTACTTCATCAAAGGAAGAAAGAGATATTATTGAAAGTTATAAGCTCGGAGTAAATAGTTACATAGCTAAACCTGTAGATTTCGATCAGTTTGTTGAAGCAATTAAAAATCTTGGACTCTACTGGTTATTACTTAATCATCCACCAATACATAAAATGTAACAAGAGGAAAAATTTTACAATAATAATAGAATTCTATTTTGACATAATATAAAAAATATGAAAAATTAGCCTAATTTTTCCCTCCCGAAAGCTTTCGGGATTAAAGTGTGTAGGTTGATTTTTCTGCTTTCTCCCTTTAGGGTAAGGGGCAAAAAAGCAGAAAAATCCAGTATAATGCGAATCTTTTAAAATAAAATTAAAAAGGGAAATGAAGAATATAATTACCGATATGGTTGCATGAATAATAAATTGATATTAAGATAGTTATGCTGATTATATAAGACATGTCGGATATACAAAAACAGATTTTTTTAAAATATCGATTATGCAAAAATACAAGTTTTTAATGATAGAAGATCAGCCTGTTGATACTGAAATGGCGGTGCGAGCTTTAAAAAAGAACGATATTAATTTTGATTATATTCGGGTTGAAACAGAAAAGGATTTTAGAAATGCAATAAAAGAATATAATCCCGATCTTATCATTTCCGATTACTCAATGCCCCTGTTTAACGGAATGGATGCCTTAAAAATTGCAAATGAGGTATGTCCTGAAATTCCATTCATTATTTTAACCGGATCAATTAACGAAGAAACAGCTGTTGAATGTATGAAAGCCGGTGCAACCGATTATTTGTTAAAAGACAATATGACCCGCTTGCCTTTTGCTGTTTTAGATGCCATTAAGAAATTCAAAAGTGAAAAGCAAAAACAAGTTATAGAGATTAAACTTACAGAAAGCGAAAAACGATATACTGCATTATTTCAGAATAACCATGCAGTAATGCTTTTAGTTGACCCTGAAAATGGTAAAATAATAGATGCAAATCCCGCTGCATGCAATTTTTATGGCTATAGCCATAAAGAATTGAAAAGAATGTCGATGACCGATTTAAATAAATTACCCGATAACGAATTAAAAGAAAAATATCAAAAAGCCTTAAGGGGAGAAATAAATTTATTTCTTGTAAAGCACTATCTTGCTAATGGCGTTGAACGCTTTGTCGATGTTTATATAGGCCCAATAAAAATTAATGAAAGAGAGCTCTTATACTCAATTATTCACGATGTAACTGATAGAGTTGAGGCTGAAAATGCAATAATTCAGAGCGAAGCCAAATATAAATTTATGTTTGATAACAATCCACAACCTATGTGGATATATGATCTCGAAACATTGGAATTCCTTGAAGTTAATAAAACTGCTATTAATCATTATGGGTATTCAATAGAGGAGTTTCTCTCAATGACATTAAAAGATATTAGACCTAAAGAAGATGTTACCCTTTTACTTACAGATATTGAAAATACAAAACATAGCTATAATCCAATTAGTGAATGGAAACATATAAAGAAAAATGGGGAAATTATAAATGTTGAGATTTCGTCACATGAAGTATTGTTTAATAATAAAATGGCACGTCATGTTTTAATTAATGATATAACTGCAAAGAAAAAAGCCGAAGAAGAAAATAAAATCCTGGCACATGCAATAAAAAGCATAAACGATTGCGTTTCTGTTACCGACCTAAATAATAACCTGCTATTTGTTAATGAATCTTTTCTTAATACTTATGGGTTTAATAAAGAAGAAATCATCGGGAGAAATATAGATATAATTAGTTCTCCAAAAAATTCAGTAGGTATTCATCAGCAAATTTTAGAAGATACACTTAATAAAGGTTGGCAAGGCGAATTATGGAATAAACGAAAAGATGGATCCGAATTCCCAATTCATATTTCTACATCCAATATTACTGATGAAAACGGAAAATTAATTGCATTAGTAGGAGTTGCAAATGATATTACTAAACGTAAATACGACGAAAACGTTCAACACATTCTTCATGAAATTGCAAGAACATTCATGAGTAATAAAACATTGGATGAGCTTCTTGCATTGGTACATAATGAGTTGGATGAAATGCTTGATACTACTAATTTCTTTGTGGCACTTTACAATCCTGAAACAGATATGCTCAGGAAAGTGGTTTTTGTTGACGAAAAAGATGAATTTGTGGAATGGAAATCAAAAGATTCTCTTTCAGGACAGGTCGTTAAACAAGGCAAAACAATACTCTTTAATAAAGATGAAATAAAGATATTTGCACAAGAAAACAACCTTAATTTTATTGGAACACCAGCAGCATGTTGGCTCGGTGTTCCTTTAATTATAGATGAAAAAGTTATTGGAGTAATAGTAGTTCAAAGCTATACAAATACTAAAGCTTTTGATAATTCATCTGCAAAATTAATGGAATTAATTGCTCATGAAATAGCCATTTATTTTGATAGAAAAAACATGTTACAAAACCTGATATTAGCAAAAGAAAAAGCCGAAGAAAGCGATCGCCTAAAAACCTCATTCCTCGCCAACATTTCGCACGAAATTCGTACCCCTATGAATGGCTTACTTGGGTTTTCTGAAATGTTGGCTAAACCAGAACTAACCGAAGGAAAACGTGAGGTTTTTATTGATGTTATTCGTAAAAGTGGAGCACAACTGCTCTCAATAATTGATGATATTATCGATATCTCAAGAATTGAAACTAATCAGGTTCATATTAATAATAATTTATTTGATTTAAACGAAACAATGGCCTTTATCTATGATTTATTTAAGCCCAGAGTTGAGGAATTAAACCTGGAGTTTAAATATTTGAGTCCGGATTGTGAAGAATCATGCATCATCGAAACAGATAAAGTTCGCTTTCAGCAGGTATTGTCAAACCTGATCAATAACGCAATTAAATTTACTCACAAAGGATTTATTCATTTTGGGTATAAAATTATTAACGAAAGTATCCGGTTTTTTGTAAAGGATAGTGGTATTGGTATTGATGATGAATATCAAAAACTTATTTTTGAACGTTTTCGACAGGTTGATGAAGGTAGCTCAAGAAATTATGGAGGAACCGGTTTGGGATTATCAATTTCAAAAGCACTTATTGAAAAATTAGGCGGTACAATTTGGGTGGAATCAAAACCTGATGAAGGTTCAACTTTTTACTTTTCAATTCCATATACACCTAAAAAAAATATAAAAATTAAAGAAAAAAGAATTTCTTACACAGACGAATTTTTAAAAAAAGATTCAACCATACTTA
>JBFXEQ010000059.1:0-18808 GCA_050179935.1 Bacteroidales bacterium
GATTAGAATTTTGCATAATAGTACCGCTTCTTAATGATGTGCGATGTCTACATGATTTGCATTCGTAACTCCAACGGCTCTTTATCCAAAAATGTTCTTTGTTCCCGCATTCCGAGCAGACAACGCCAACCTTGTCCCGTTCCTCCTTAAAATGTAGGCGACAGGCTTCTTCGCTGTCAAAATGGGCTGTAAAACTGAAAATATTCATCTTTATTATACTTTTAATTTTTACAAATATAATAAATTTTCTTGATTTTATGAGTAATTACGGACATTCAAATTTTATTATATCTCTTTTAAAAATTGCAAATGATTTTAACTCTAACAAAGCAATTAGTTTTACGTTTTTATTTTAAATGTAGGGTTTAAAAATTTTAGTATAGTATTGTTCTTTTTTATAGATTTGAAAACATACGTATTATTATTGTAATCAGATGAAAAAAATTCTCTTAATCAATTCAAATATCGAAATACTGCCTTATCCTGTAGCTCCACTCGGAATAGCGATGGTTGCCACATCATTAAAAGATGAGTTTGAAATTAACGTATTTGATTTCGCATTTAATTCAACGGAAAGCCTTATAAAGCATACAAAAGAATTTAATCCTGATTTTATTGGCATCGGTCTTCGAAATATCGATAATGTTACCATGCGAAATGCAAAATGGTATATTGAAGAAATCCGCAACCAGATTGTAATTCCTCTACAAAAATACTTTAGTATTCCAATAATTATCGGTGGTAGCGGATTTAGTATTACAGCCAATGAATTACTTGAGTACTTTAATCTCGAATATGGAATTGTTGGCGAGGGCGAGACTACGTTTAAAGAATTTCTAAAAAGATATTTTTCTGGCCACGATTTTAATGATTTAGAAAATCTTGTTACAAAAACAAAAACTCAAAACGGAGTTTATAATCCAGCGAAAGGAAAACTTTCGGTACCTCGTGCTAACATCGATCAGTTTATCGATTATAATCCATATGTTCAACGCAGCAGTTACCCGGTTCAGACTAAACGTGGATGTGCTTTTAATTGTATTTATTGCTCGTATCCAACTATCGAAGGCAAATATTACCGATTACGCTCTGTAAAAGATATTGTTGATGAAATTCAGGAGATAAAACAGCGAATACCTGGTGTAACTTTCGAAATTGTCGATTCAACATTTAATAGCCCCTTAAAACACGCGATAGCCTTTTGCGACGAAATAATTACAAGAGGATTAAAAGTAAAACTCCGAACTATGGGTGTTAATCCTGGTAATATTACCGACGAGTTGGTTAAAAAAATGAGACTTGCAGGGTTTTCACAAATTGATTGTACACCAGAAACGGGTTCTGATCAACTGCTTAAGAGGCTTAGGAAAAATTTTAATCTCAAAAAGCTTATTAAATCTGCCGAATTGATACAAAAGTATGATATGCCTACTATGTGGTTTTTTATGTTTGGATTGCCAGGCGAAACTGAAGAAACGATTAATGAAACCTTCCATTTTATAGATAACTATATTTCAAAAACCGAGATGGTTCATGTTACCGAAGGCATTAGAATAATTCCAAACACCGAACTTTATCAGATTGCGATAAATGAAGGTATTTTATCGGGTAACGAGAATATGATAAATCCTGTTTTTTACGTAAGTCCAACAATTGGGAAATCAAAATTAACCGAAGTACTTTCGTTTTATGTTGATCAGCGTTCAAATGTGGTTAATTCTATAAATTCTTCACCTGATCCGGATCTGCTTAACCGAGCCATTCAATATCGTAGAGAGAATAAGATTGACGAACCGATGTTCCGTACGCTGTTAAGATTAACCAAATAGAAGTAAAACTGAGGTTTTATTAAAAGTAACAAAGTTGTCTGTTTTTAGACTCCCGAACGCACTTAAAATCATCATGCCTTTTATAAGTTGCACTGAGTAACTCAAAGTTAAAATAAAAGATCTCACCAGAAAGGAAGAGATATTACATTATTAAACATTGTGGAATACTTTGTGCAACATTGGCAGAATTCAATAAGTCAACGCAACAAATCAAAATTTATAGATTTGTTGTATGGAAGAAAAAAAGGATATAAGATTAAGCTTTCAGGAACGAGTAATCAATATGTCATAATGAGAATAGTCATTTTGAAAGATAGTCGCTCTGAGCCAGCCGAAGAGTGACGAAATGCAGGCAAAAAAAAAGGGCTTTTTTAAAGCCCTTTATAAATAGTCGTTAATCTATTAATAAAATTTAGATCTTTTGTCAACAATGTTGGCTGATTCTCTTAAGGCTTCATAAGCCTCATAATTTGATCTGCTCTGCAGCTGGCTTATAGTTAAATTCTTCTGAAACATTGGATCGGTTCCTGTTTGGTCAACCACATTTTTAACCTCAAGAACAAAAACACCCAGATTTCCTTTTATTGGTTCCGATACTTTGTTCATATCAAGTTGCGATGCCACAGCTACAACCTTAGGCTCAATACCTGCATTTGGAATCGAATATGTTTTGAAGTTAATATTTGTTGCTTCAGCCATAGGCAAGTTTAAAGTATTTGCAATCGAATTTAAACTTGATCCTGATTGTATTTTTTCTTTTATATTTTTTGTAATTAATTCAGCCTTCTTGTCCTTACGAACTTGCAGCATAATCTGATTTTTAACATCGTCAATGCTTGCAAATCCTTCTTCGCGAACTTCGGTTACAAAACCTATTACAAATTGATTACCAAGTTCGAAAATAGCCTGATCTCCGGTTTTAATAATTTCCTGTTGTTCAGCTTGGTAAATTGCACGAACAAATTCTCTTGATGATTCAAGTCCGGCAACCTGTTGATCGGCTTCTTGTATATTGTTGGCAACCTTCTTAGTTAATTTTTGATTTTCAATAGCTTTTACGAATTTATCGTAGGTGTTGTTATTTCCTGCAAAATTACTTGCAAGTGAATAAGTTTGTTGAACAGTTTCAGAACTTGGTTCAAGTTTTCGTCCCAAAATAGCGAGTTTTACTTTTTTAATTTCGGGGCTTTTTGCTGTAACTTCAACCAGGTGTAATCCATAGTTTGTAGATACTAGTTTAATTTCGTTTGTTCTAGAGTTAAAACAAGTATCGCTAAATGGTGAAACCATCATATTTGCTCGGAACCAACCTAGTTCACCCCCTTTTTCATTTGCTGCTTTATCAGTCGAGAATTCCTTTGCTAAAGCGCCAAAGTTTGCTCCTTTCTTAAGTAAACTCTTTAAGCTATCAGCTAAAGCCATTAATTGATCTGCATTGGCATACTTTTGTGATGGCTGTAATAAAATATGTCTTGCTTTTACTGAGTCGGGTATGTTTTTAACTTCTGAAACTTTGGCTAATTTATAAAAGTCTTCGCTAAAATATGGTCCAACCATAGTTCCTTCTTTTTCATTGAATAAATCCTGCAAGTTTTCAGGTAGTTCGTCTTTTTTATAAAATGTATTATCGAAAGTGATATCGCTGTTTAAGCTGATAAACTCCTGATCGCTTTCAGTGTTTCTAAAGTCTTCGGTTATATTTGCAATCCATTCTTCGGCAGCTTTTCTATCAAAGTCAGAAGGTACAATTTCGAAACTTACATATTCAATGCTTCTTGATGGAGTTTGTTTGTAGTTTGATTTATGCAAATCGTAATATTCGCTTAAATCTGAACTAGAAACGTTTACAAGGCTATCTGCAACTGCATTATAAGGACTAACAATAAAGTTGAAATCAACCGTACGTGATGATCTTTTCATTTCGGCTAAAGCTTCTTTGTTGTTAGCGTAAACACCTTTAGTTATAAGAGTTGAATATTTGTTGAACAATCTATCTTGTTCCAATTGACTTTCAATAAACATCCAGATGGTTTTTCTTTGTCCTGTAGGGTCCTGATCATATGATTTTAAGAAACCTAATAAATTTGCAGTATTTACCTGACCAGTTTCTGGATCTGCAAAAAACTGTTGTATAATTGGGTGTGTGTTTACTCCCATAATCATGTCCCATAATTCTTCGCTGCTAACATTAACACCTAATTGGTCATATTCATCCTCAAGAATATAATTACGAACCATCTGTTGCCAGGTATTCTCTCTGATGCGCAACATGGTTGCTTCATCAATAGATGATTGACCGCTTAGTAGCTTGTTTATTTCGGTTATTTTTTCTACTTCACCCTGATAGTTTTGATAAGGAACAGATTTTCCTGATATTTCTGCTATTTCGAACTGTGAACTTGAAAAAAGTGTTCTTCCTGAATTCAAAAAATCACCTAATATAAATGCAAGTAGTGCAATAAAAATAACTACTGCAACTAATACTCCTGCGCGGTTTCTGATTTTCTCTAATGTTGCCATCGGTTTAATTATTTGTCTTTAAAATTTAAATGTCGAATATAAATATTTTTTTTCTTCTTTTATTGTTTTCCAAAAATTATTGAATCGCAAATTTACTATTTTATAAATATCTTTTTATTGAAATCGAAAAAATGTATATTCTTTTTTATGAATACTTTAAATACTCAGTATTTATAATTCGTTGGTATATGATCCCCAAAAAAAATTAGTGTACTTTTTCGTCTTATTTTTTTAATCTTACATTTCGTCGGAACAAAAACATTAAGAAAGAAAGAATAGCCAGAATAAAGAATACAAAGCTTTTGTTTAGTGATTCATGTATGGTTTGATGAATGCCTGTTACAGTGCATAAAATTGCGGAAATTAACCATAAGATTTCTAATGCACGAAAATATTTATTTTTCATCTTCTATTAATAGTGTTCCTGTAGGATGCTTAATTCGCCAGTTTGTCATATCCTGATTAGCCTCAAATCCTTTGCCGTGAAGTATTCCGTCTTTGTTTATTATTCGTACATATCGGTCTGAGGTAATGTTTTTCGTAACCTGATTCCAGATTAGGTATTCTGTGTTTAATGTATCGCCTTCAACATTTACGGCCTCTACATTATGTTCAGCTGTCCATATTTTGGTTGTTTCTTCGAAATGAGCATAATCTGAACGTATATACGATGTAGCTTTTTGTGTTGAATCGAAAAACTGTACATAAATGCCTTTTGGAAATTCGGAGTATGGTTTGTCGGTTGTGAGATATCTGTTTATCTCTGGAGATTTTATGATTACAACTGTTTTGGCTGATTCGCTATAAACAATGTCAGAATTAATTAACGATTGACTAGGGAAACTTGATTTACTTGTGATTGTGTTTATTTTTTCGATCGAGTTTTGCTGGCAAGAGCTAAAAAATATAATAATTCCTGTAAAAACAGGAATTATTATATTTTGCAAACTTAAAATGTTTTTATAATTATCTTGATCTAACTGTTGTTGTTTCATTAATCCAACATTTAATTGTATAGCTATCACCTTCTTTTAATCCGTAAAAGAAAATATTCTCGTTATCTGGAAAATGTGGTTTATAGGTTGCGATTAATTCATCAGCTTGTGCAGTTAAGTTTGGATCAACCGATTTTGCTTTTGCAAATTTATCTACAGCAGCCCAAAATACTGTTTTTTGTTCAAACTCATCTTCGCTGCATGATTTACTTGAAGCGGTGTAAATTTGACCAATAAGCATATAGGCAACACCACTATTAGGATCGTTCTCAATAGCATTTAATGCATATGTTCTTGCAAGTGGATAATTACCGTCTTTTCGGGTTAAATCACCAAGTTCAATATAATATCTTGATTTTAAAAGATTATCACTTTGTAAGTCAATGGCTTGTATGTAAAGTTTTGAAGCTAAATCATATTTTTCGTTTAACCTGTTTAAATTGGCAAACTCATATACTACATCAAGAGTTGGTTCTAAAGAATATAATTTTTCAATAATAGAAAAGTAAATATCAGACTTAGTACATTTTGTTGCAGACAATAATCCTGCAGCTTTTTTGAGAAACTCTTTATCTTCGGGTGTTTCTTTAAATTTCTGAGTGTAATAAGGTATCAAATCATCGCAACTGGCAGCACCGCTGTTTTCAAAAATTACATCAACAGCTTCTTTTGCTTTTTGCATATTGGGTTCAGCTGCTTTCTTAAGATTCTGATCAATTAAATCTGAAGCTAACGCATAATCTGCAACAACCTGGTTACCTTCAATTGTTTTTGCCTTAAAAAGGTCAGCAGAAACTTGCATAAATGTAAATAACTCTTGGGGTCCACTTTGAGCTCTTTCTGTTTCTATTGATTTCTTTAAAAAATCATAGGCTACCTGTAAATTTTCAGGTGTGTTTTCGCTGTATTTGTTATAATCAATACCTTTTCGGCCAAGTACATAGCCTAATTGGCCAAAGTATTTAATTCTGTTATCATAAACTTTCATTAAGCTATCAACAAGCAGTTTTTTATTTGCTGCATCGGTTTCCTTATCGATAGCATCGGTAATCATTTTTACACCATCAATGTAAAGGTATTTTGTAGCTTTGGGGCATTCGTTGTAAACAATTTGCCAGGGAGCAATAGCTGGTGCAAAATTGCCTTGTTTTACATATTCGCGATATAGCGACATGTTTATTACGCATCGTACACTATCTTCGCCGTGTCCGTACTTAGATCCATCTTCGATACCCTTTTGTCCAAAAGCTGTGATTGCAAGTACTACTAATAAACCTGTACTTAAAAATTTTGCTATTGTTTTCATCTTTGTTCCTTATTTTTTATTATTGAAATTTACTTTTATAAAACCAAAAATCATACAGTGTTAAATTTATTCCAAAAACCCAAAATTCTTCTTTTATTAATCCAATATTCTCTGTACCTCTTTGTCCATAACTACCAAATAAATTAATACTTGTTTTGTTAGTAACTGGTAATCCTATACCAAATGTTATGCCATAACTTGAGATCTTTTCGTTATTAAATGTTAAATAGCCTGTATTGTAATAAAAACCGGCTCTGTAATTAATTAGATTCAAATAATTTCTGAGTGCAAATTTATTCGGAATATATTCAACTCCAAAATTATAGGTTAAGTCTTTGGTATATTTAAAAGAAATATTTTCGCCATTAGAGATAATATTTTCGCCGTTACCTGCTTTTGTCCAGTCTTGCATTGAAAAATCAAATCCAACAGTTAATTTATCTTTTAATCCTGTAGTAAATCCGACCGCTAGTTTTGCTGGTATTTCGATTGTTTTGTCGTCTGTAACAGAGCTTGCAATAGTATCGGTATAATAGGTTTTTATAGCAAGGTAGTCTATAATATCTATATCATAAAAAATAAAATTCTCGGCCATAAAGATATTTGATGTTTTTTCTCCGTTGAATTTAATTTTACCCGAATAGGTTGCACCCAATGTATAAAAATATTTCTCCGAAAATGTACCTGTATATTGAACCCCCAAATCGTACGATAGTTTTTTAAGTGATGTTTTATTAATTTCAATGGTTGAGTAACTCTGAGGATCATCTAATGATAAAACCTCATATTTTTCGAGCGTTCCGAATAAGTACGACAAGTTAACTCCAACAGATAGCTTTTTGGTAATATTAAACGAATTAGATAAATAAACCTGGTTTATACCGCCATTACCGTAAAAATTATTTATGGCGTTTACGGTATCGTTTTCGGGCATTGGATTAGAGGTTTCGATATTATAACCCACTTTTGAGTAAGGAACGATTCCGATGCTTGTGAACCACCATTTTTGAATAGGAAAAGATATTGCCAGATGATCAAAATAAAAGTTTTGATATTCTGAGTTTAATGTACTGGTTGTTAGTTTCTTAGATGCTCCTGAAATACCCAGATCAAAAATAAACGACATGGTATCCTGAGCTCCTATAGCTGCAGGATTAAGAAAGTTTATCTGGTTTGGTTTGCGCACTCCAGTTGATAAATTTCCCATCGCTTTATTCATGCTAAAACCACCTCTGTCAATCTCGCCGATTCCATAATAAGTATAAGGAGAGTTAGTTATGCTTTGTCCAAATGATGTACTAATTGTTAAAATAAGTAGCGAGGCAATTATTATCGTTTTTTTAATCATTTTATAAATTATATTCAAGTATTCTGTTTAATCCAATAAAGTTCAAATTTGAGTTTACAAAGATGGTATTTTTTAGTTTCTTATCAAAAAAATTCGCATCGCCTCCTGTTAAAATTGTAATTAAATCATCAAATTTATTTTTAAGCTCATTAATATATCCATCTACTTCAAAAATAATTCCGTTTTGAACACCCGAAACTATTGCTGCTTTTGTAGAATCTCCAATAAGGTTAAATTCATCTTCTTTTTCGATTAAAGGGAGTTGTCTGGTAAAATGATTCAACGCTTTATATCTCATTTCGAGGCCAGGAGAAATGTTGCCTCCTAAAAATTGATTATTTTCATTTATAAAATCATACGTAATGGCTGTTCCCATATCAATAACCAAAACGTTGGTGTTACGAAAAATATTGTTTGCACCCACAACTGCAGCCAGTCGATCTTTTCCTAAAGTGATTTTTGTTTTATATAAATTTTCAATCGGGAGCTTGGTATTTTCGGTTAACTCAATAAAATGGGTAAAGCTTGATTTTAAAAAAGTATAAATGGGTGTATCTATTTGACGTACAGTTGAAAGTATTGATTTGTTAATGGAAGGATATTTTTTTATAATTTCCTGAATTACCTGCGCTGAAATATCTTCTTTAATATACAATTCAACTAAATCCGAGTTGTTTACAATCGCAAATTTTGTTCTGGTATTACCAATATCAATGGTTAAATTCATATATTTCAGTCCAATTGTATTATAAGCTCAAAAAAATCAAGGGCATAAAAGTATGAAATAAATTACATATATGGAATGATTAAAATCATACCTCTGTCTTATGCTGATATTTTTTGTAAAACCTCGATCGCTTTTCTAATGGTTTCTACCTTATTTATGGTCATCGATAGACGATTATTCGATTCCTTTATAGAAATAGATTTTGGATTTTGTTGTACAAACTGAAGTGTTTTAGAAAATACGGGTGATTTGTAGTAAGCTGATTCCTGATTGCTAATAAAATAAAGTACCAAGGTGTTTTTTTTGAGAATAATTTTTTCAAATCCGAGCGAAATGGCTAACCATCGAAGCCTTACAACATTTATAAGTTCGATGGTTTGGTTTGGTATTTTTCCAAAGCGGTCGGTTAATTGGTTCTCGAATAAATCAAGTTTTTCTTCTGATTCAAGATTATCGAGTTCGCGATATAAACGAATTCTTTCTGAAATGTTGCTTATATAATGCTCCGGAAAAAGGAGTTCAAGATCTGTATCGATCTGACAGTCTGAAATAAATTTTTGCTGATGAATCTGTTTTTCGAGTTCGATTTTTTGTTCTTGTTTATACAAATCCTGAAAATCAGATTCTTTTAATTCCATCAATGCTTCATTCAGTATGCGTTGATAAGTTTCGAATCCAATATCGGTAATAAATCCGCTTTGTTCGGCTCCTAATAGGTTTCCTGCTCCACGAATATCAAGATCTTGCATAGCGATATTGAATCCGCTACCAAGCTCCGAAAACTCCTCGATAGCCTTTAGCCTTCGTCGGGCTTCCTGAGTTAGATTGGTAAGCGGTGGAGCAAGTAAATAACAAAATGCTTTTTTATTTGATCGGCCCACACGACCTCTTAGCTGGTGTAAATCACTCAGTCCAAAGTTTTGCGCATTATTTATGAGGATGGTATTTGCATTGGGTATATCAAGGCCCGATTCAATAATAGTAGTTGCAATCAGTACATCATAATCAAAATTAATAAAATCGAGCATTACCTTTTCGAGTTTGCGCGGCTCCATCTGCCCGTGAGCAATTACTGTTCTTACATCAGGGCAAAGTTTGTTAATCAGTTTCTCAATCTCTTCGATATTTTGCACACGATTATGTATAAAAAATACCTGCCCATTTCGCTGGAATTCATAATTAATAGCTTCTTTAATAATATCTTCGTTAAAAGTATGTACTTCGGTAATAATAGGATATCGGTTTGGTGGTGGTGTATTGATGATCGAAAGATCGCGTGCTCCCATCATCGAAAATTGTAACGTACGAGGAATAGGGGTTGCGGTGAGCGTAAGGGTATCAATGTTAAGTTTAAATTTTTTAAGTTTTTCTTTTACAGCAACTCCAAATTTTTGTTCCTCATCAATAATAAGTAATCCCAGATCTTTAAATTTAATTTCGTTCGAAACGAGTCGATGAGTACCTATAATAATATCTACTTTGCCATCGGCTATTTTTTTGACAATCTCAGTTTGTGATTTTTGTGATCGCAACCGGCTAATATGGTCAACTGTGCAAGGAAAATTGCTGAGTCGCTCTTTAAATGTTGTAAAATGCTGTAATGCCAAAATAGTTGTAGGAACGAGTACTGCAACCTGCTTATTGTCGGTAACTGCTTTAAATGCAGCACGTATAGCTATTTCGGTTTTGCCAAAACCAACATCTCCACAAATAAGTCGGTCCATCGGAATAGGTGCTTCCATATCTTCTTTTACCGATTTGGTGGTTGTTAACTGATCGGGTGTATCTTCGTAAATAAACGATGATTCCAGCTCTTGTTGCAAATAGGTGTCGGCATTGTAAGCAAATCCTTTTTCGCTTTTGCGCAGTGCATATAACTGAATAAGCTCTTTGGCAATATCTTTTACTTTGCTTTTGGTACTTTGTTTTAACTTTTGCCAGGTTCCAGTTCCTAGTTTATAAATTTTAGGTGGTTCTCCGTCTTTACTTTTAAATTTGGATATTTTGTGCAGCGAATGAATGCTTACATAAAGCGTATCCTGATCTTTGTAAACGAGCTTAATGGTTTCCTGATATTTACCGTTTATCTCAATTTTCTCTAATCCCCCAAACTTACCAATGCCATGATCAATATGAACTATATAATCACCCGGATTGAGATTTGTAAGCTCCCGAATGCTAATAGATTCGCGGTCGGCAAAATTGCTTTTTATCTTAAACTTATGATAACGTCCAAATATCTGGTGATCGGTGTATAAACAAACTTTTAGCTCATGATCGATAAATCCTTCATGAATGGTTTTTAATACAGGATTAAAAGTGATTTGTGCATTAATATCATTAAATATAGCTTTTAGGCGATCAATTTGTTTTTCGTTATCCGATAAAATATAATTGATATATCCTTTTTCGGTGTTTTCGATTAGGTTTTGTCCCAGTAATTCGAAATTTTTATTAAATGATGGTTGGTGTGATATATTAAACTGAATTACATGCTCGCTGCCAAACATGGGATTACCAAATTCGATAAAAGGAAACTGAAGAATGGCATTTTTAAAAATCTGATCAGAAATGGTGCTCTCCGGATTTGATTGTAAAAGTTTGGTATGCAGTTCGTTAATTTGATCAAGAATAAAAAGCGTATCTTCGGTCCAAACTATCGTATTTTCTGGTAAATAGCTAAATATTGATTCTGTTTGTTTTAATTCTTTATTTTCTGCATTCGGATTTACTATTTTTGGGATGATCGAGATTTTAGTAAACTGGGTTTTTGACAGCTGGCTCTCAATATCGAATGATCGTATTGATTCTACTTCATTTCCAAAAAAATCTATTCGAAAAGGAACATCTGAAGCAAAGGAAAAAATATCGATAATACTTCCTCTTATTGAGTACTGACCAGGTTCATAAACAAAGTCGGTATATTGAAAGTGATATTCCTGCATCACTTCCTGAATAAAATCAATTGTTACTTGCTCGCCTACATGAAGTGTAAGTGTTGATTTTAATAAAGTATCCTTTTGAATAACTTTTTCGGACAGTGCTTCGGGGTAAGTTACAACAACAATATTTTCTTTGTTAGCCAGAGAGTTCAGTGTTTCCGATCGCAAAAGAAGATTCGATGGATCTTCTTGTCCATAAATGATTGATCGCTTATAAGAACCCGGGAAAAAAATAACTTTGGTATTTAACAGAACCTCCAGATCATTTTGAAAGTAGGCTGCGTTCTCTTTATCGGGGACGATTATGAGATGCGAATTTCCTATCTTATTTAAAATACTGGCAATAAATAGACTTTTAGAGGAGCCGGTTAATCCTTTTAAACAGATTTTTCTTTTTTGCTGTTTTATTAATCCGACACAATCATTTATTTGTGAATGGTTGTCGAATAAATTATCAAGCTGTCTGGCATCCACAACAATAAGTATTTAATGGAAAGGATTCAGTATTTTTTTACTATTTATTTAAATAGCTTTCAGCCATTTCGACCATTTTTATAGCACCTGTATAAAAGGGTGTTCGCTGATGAAGAGTTTCTGGCTTAATATCTAAAATACGTTGTTTACCGTTCGAGGCTTTACCCCCAGCTTGTTCAGCAATCCATGCAATAGGATTGCATTCGTAAATTAACCGCAATTTGCCATTTGGAGCACTCGAAGTTTCGGGATAGATAAATATTCCTCCTTTTAGCAGGTTTCGGTGAAAATCGGCAACCAGTGAGCCTATATAACGTGAAGAATATGGTCGTTTTGTCAATTTATCTTCTTGCTTACAATAGTCAACGTAGTTTTTAACTCCTTCGGGGAATTTTGAAAAATTACCTTCGTTTAAGGAATATATCCCACCGATTTCGGGTGTTGTAATGTTTGGATGTGATAAGCAGAATTCACCGATAGATGGATCGAGTGTGAATCCATTAACCCCTTGTCCGGTGGTATAAACGAGCACCGTTGATGATCCGTAAATTACATATCCTGCAGCAATTTGCTTATGTCCTTCCTGCAAAAAATCTATCAGCTGAGCTTTTTCACCTCTTGGAGAAACACGTCGGTAAATTGAAAAAATTGTTCCAATCGAAACATTCACATCAATATTCGATGATCCATCTAAAGGGTCCATGCATACAATATATTTACCGTCGTTTGCCAGATCATCATCAAAAGTTATTATCTCCTGATTTTCTTCTGATGCTATTCCGCAGCACTCACCACTATATCTTAAGGCTGCAGTAAATTGCATATCGGCAAAAACATCCAACTTTTGCTGGCTTTCGCCTTGAATATTTATATTGCCCGCTTCGCCTAAAACATCAACTAACCCGGCTTTGTTTACTTTTTTATTTACAACTTTTGCAGCAATTCCTATATGATGCAATAACCTCGATAACTCACCTTTTGCATAAGGAATGTTTGCTTGGCGGCGTATAATAAATTCGTTTAAGGTAATTATATTGTATCCTTTCATAAAACAGTCGTTTTGGCACCAACAAGGGCCTATTGTGTTGGTAAGTTAAATAATTTCTCTATTGTGCTAACAAAAATAAGGTTAATTTTAGCTATTACCTTCAAATTTATTAAAAAATCGGTTCAGTAAAAACTTTTAGTAAATCGATTCGCATCTTTAAAATAAGAAATAGTAAATTTGTTGGCTTTGTGTTTAATCATTTATAGTTTACCTATGATCGTTTATAAATTTGGTGGAGCTTCAGTTAAGGATGCAAATGGAGTTAAAAACCTGGCGGAAATAGTTGAAAAATCTGATAAAAATCTCGTAATCGTAGTTTCTGCAATGGGTAAAACTACCAATGCTCTCGAAGAAATTGTAAGGTTATCTTTTAACGATTTGAGTGATTGTAAAAATAAGATTGATCAATTACATAATTATCATCTCCAAATCTGCCAGGCAATTTTTCCTGATAAGGCTGCTGAAATCTATAAAATTCTTGAAAACAATTTTTCTTTAATTTATTCACTTGCTTCAGATAAAACACTTAACCAATTTGATCTAAAATACGATCAAATAGTATCATATGGCGAAATCATTTCTACACAGATTGTGAGTAATTATTTAAATTTTATTGGTTTAGCTAATAAGTTTGTTGATATTCGAGAGGTTTTTATTACCGACTCAACATTTCGCGAAGCAAAAGTGAATTTGGAGGTAAGTAGCTTAAATGCTGTTTCAGTATTTGATGGGAAGAAGAATAGAATTTACCTAACACAAGGGTTTATTGGTCGATCAAACAGCGGTTTTATTACAACACTAGGTCGCGAAGGATCTGATTATACTGCTGCAATTTTAGCCAACTTTCTTGATGCTGAAAAAATGGTTGTTTGGAAAGATGTTGAAGGTGTATTAAGTGCCGATCCTCAGTATTTTAAGGATCCACAACGATTGAACAAAATATCTTACCAGGAAGCAGTTGAGCTTGCCTATTTTGGGGCAAAAGTAATTCACCCAAAAACGCTTAAACCATTGCATAACAAAAATATCCCATTGCATGTAAAATCTTTTATTAATCCCGAAGGACCAGGAACTACTGTTGAGGATTACAAAGAATATGATCAGGACTTACCTATATATATACTTAAAAAAGATCAAATGCTTATTAGTCTTTTTCCAAAAGATCTTTCTTTTGTTATTGAGGATGGATTAAGTGAGATTTTTCAGTATTTGTCGCAACATCGTGTAAAGGTTAATCTGATTCAAAATTCAGCCATCAGCATATCTTTTTGTATTGATAATTCATATGTTGAAATCAAAGAACTTCTTGAACATCTTCAAAAAGAATATAAGGTATTGTACAACCAAAACCTCGAACTGCTTACCATAAGGCATTATTCCGAAAAAGATGTGGAGAAATTAACTGCTGGCCGAAAAATTTTTATTGAACAGCGTAGCAGACATACTGCTCATTTTGTTATTAAGTAGATTTTTTACCAAAAGCAGAAATTATTTTATCTGCTAAAACTTCCGAAAGTTTTATATTCGATTCTCTTGTCCAGCCTGCAATGTGTGGGGTAAGAATAACCTTGTCGCTGCTAATCAGAAAATTAAACGCATCTGATTTTTTGTTTTCGGAATTAAGACTCTCAAGAGATGTTTCTTCGTATTCTAAAACATCGAGTGCTGCACCCAACACCTTTCCTTCTTTTATCTGAGAAACGAGATCATCGGTTTTAACAACCTTTCCTCGCGCAGTATTTATAAGGTAAATATCTTTTTTAAACTTTTTAATGAAATCGCTATTTACCATATAATCGGTTTCAGCAGTTAGAGGAACATGGATGCTAAAAATATCTGTTAGTTCGAATAAGTTATCCAAGGTTTTTTCAGTAACAAACTCATCGGTATAATTAAATTTGTACTTATCGTAGGCAATAACTGTTGCTCCGAAACCTTTTAATCGCTGTGCAAAGGCACTACCCATGTTCCCATAACCGATTATTCCAACTGTTTTACCTTTAATCTCTATTCCTCTGTTTCCTTCTCTTATCCATTTTCCTTGCCGCACTTCGATATTGGCTCTTGCGATATTATTTAAAAGGCATAATAGCATTCCTAATGCATGTTCGCCAACCGCATCCCGATTGCCTTCGGGAGAGTTGATGCATACAATTCCTTTTTTTTCAGCGTAATCGGTATCAATATTTTCAAGTCCGGCTCCAACACGTCCAATAAACCGGAGTTTTTTACCCAGATCAATTAAGGTAGTATCAATTTTTATACGGCTACGAATTATTATTCCCTCATAATCTCCAATTATTTGCTTTATTTTATGAAGATCCGAATCCAATGATTCGTGACATTCAAATCCGGATTCTTTAAGCATCTCTGGCAATCGAGGATGAGTGGTATCTAAAAATAAGATTTTTATGTTGGGCTTCATTCGAGGTTTTACTTGAGGTAAACTTTAAAAGCAGGCTTGTATCCTTTTATTTCGCCATCGGCATTATATAATTCGAAAGCCAGCATAATGGAATGAACCTTTTTAATCATGGCATTGTTTTTTGAATCGTAATACCATTTTTCTTCGAACTGAACTTTCCCAATTTTATCGCGGTTAAAGTCGGGATCGGTTTCTATTGCTTTTATTTGCTCAATAGTAAGCTCTGTCTCGTTAAAAAAATCATAAGGAATAAGCTGTTTCGAGTAAACGGCATCAAAAATCTGATCTACCAATGTTTTTTTGTCTAGATGTCGGAGTGTATAATCAATCCACTCGTCATCGGTAGGATTTTTAATTACCACATCAGTTATTATGGTGTCTGCAATAACAGTGTATGTTTCAGCGTTTTCAAAAGACACAATTTGTTCGTTTGGTTCTGGTTTACAACTATAAATTACTGTGCCTAAAAAGGCCAACGTAATGATTTGTTTTGCTAATTTCATATTGATCAGTTAATTAGGGTTTTTGTTTGTTATCGATTAAAAGAAAGTCTTTGTCCTTTACTTGATTCGTTGAACTGTCCATCTTCAAAAACAACATTCCCATTAATAATCGTGTGTGTTATTTTTGATTTAAATGTATATCCTTCGAAAGGAGACCAATTACACTTATATAAGATGTTCTCTTTTTCAACTTTCCATGGCGAATTTAAATCGATTAAAACCAAATCTGCCCAGTATCCTTCGCGAATATATCCTCTTTTTTCAATCTGAAAAATATCCGCAGGTGTATGGCACATTTTTTTTACAACATCTTGAATAGTTAGTTCTTTTTTATGAACAAATTCAAGCATTAAAAGCAACGAATGCTGAACAAGAGGCCCTCCTGAAGGACTATTAAAATAGGAGTTGTTTTTTTCTTCGATGGTATGAGGTGCGTGATCGGTAGCGATTACATCAATTTTGTTTTGCTTTAATCCCTCAAGCAATCCAAGCCGATCGGCTTCCGTTTTAATGGCTGGATTCCATTTTATACGTGTACCTAATCTGTCATAGTCTTTATCCGTAAACCATAGGTGGTGAACACATACTTCTCCTGTAATTTTTTTGTTAATCGATGGGCCTGATTCTAATAAATCTAATTCTTTTTTTGTACTCAGATGTAAAATATGTAACCTCGAATTGTATTTTTTCGCAAGTTCAACAGCCAATGCAGATGATTTGTAGCAGGCTTCTTCGCTTCTTATTATAGGATGATACTTAATAGGTATGTTTTCTCCAAACTCAGACTTATATTTGGTTGTATTTTCAAGGATTGTTTTTTCATCTTCGCAATGTGTGGCAATTAATACGGGCGACTCACTGAAAATTGCCGAAAGGGAATTCAGATTGTCAACCAGCATATTGCCTGTTGATGATCCCATGAATACCTTAACTCCGCAGACTGTTTGTTTGTTTATTTTTTTTATTTCTTCGATGTTATCGTTGGTTGCTCCCAAATAAAACGAATAGTTTGCAAGTGATTTTTCAGAGGCAATCTTGTATTTATCTTCAAGTAACTCAATAGTGGTAGTTTGTGGCTTGGTATTGGGCATTTCCATGAATGATGTTACTCCACCTGCAACTCCTGCTTTCGATTCTGTATAAATATCTCCTTTATGAGTAAGTCCGGGCTCCCTGAAATGTACCTGATCATCAATTATTCCTGGAATTAATAATTTGCCTTTACCATCAATGGTTTTATTAAAATTACCAATTGGGTTTTCATTCGCTGAATAAATCTTACTGATTTTGCCAGATTCAATATGTATATGACCAATAAAATCGTTATTCTCGTTAACGATTCGAACATTTTTAATCAGTAAATTATTCATAATAATTAGGTGTTAGGCAATCTTATAATCTTTAAAAAAACTCCTGAACTTCATCTTTATAACACCCCAAACGGCTTCGTTAAAAATACCTCCGCTCATTTTTGATGTTCCTTCTTGGCGTTCAGTAAATATAATAGGTACTTCAATAATTTTAAAACCAAACTTCCAGGTAGTAAATTTCATTTCTATCTGAAATGCATAACCTTTAAGTCTGATCTTATCAAGTTTAATGGTTTCTAAAACTTTTCTTTTATAGCATTTAAATCCTGCAGTGGTATCTCTAATTGTCATTCCGGTTACAAACCGAACATAACTCGATGCATAGTACGACATTAAAATACGACCAATAGGCCAGTTAACCACATTTACACCCGAAATATATCTCGAACCAATAGCAAGGTCTGCGCCTTGGTTTTCGCAAGCCTCATAAAGCCTGATTAAATCATCAGGATTGTGAGAAAAATCAGCATCCATCTCGAATATATAATCATACTTGTGTTCTATCGCCCATTTAAAACCAGTGATATATGCTGTCCCTAACCCCAGTTTACCAGACCTCTGAATCATATGTAGTTTTGATGGATATTCCGTTTGTAAACCTTTAATGATTTCTGCAGTGCCGTCAGGCGAATTATCATCAATAATCAATAATTCAAATGGTAGAGCCAAAGAAAACACCTTCCGAACCATTCGTTCGATATTCTCCCTTTCCTTGTATGTTGGGATTATGACTAAGTTTTTTGACATTTTTAAGTGAGCTTAATTTGATAATAATACTAAAAGCGAAGATAAAACATTTATTCTATTTCGTGAGGATTTAACCTAATTTAACTACCATTAATTAAAATTATTCAACTGTAGATTAGCGTATTGTATCAATAAACATTAAAAAAAATATTAAAATTCTTGCAGATATGGGAACTAGATATATCTTTGCAATCCCAATTAAAAATAAACGTTCTTTAAATAATTAATAATCAAACAAAACATATTTTTTTTGAAAATAATTCAAAAAGATTTTGGAGATTAGAAATTAAAGTTTTTATATTTGCACCCGCTAAAAGGGGAAAAAATAGAGAAGCAAAAAAGATAGAGGGGTAAGGAAAAAAGGGGAGATTTTTTGCAATGGAAAGCGAAAAAAAATATTAACTTTGCAGTCCCGAAAAGATAGAAGAAGTTGGAAGAAGGGTTGGGAAAAAGTTCTTTGATAGATTGAGATAAAAGCACAAACAGGAAACTTGAGAATAACCAGGTAAACCTATTTTTATTCAGAGCACAGATATTTAAATTTCTTTAATTACAACGAAGAGTTTGATCCTGG
>JBFXEQ010000060.1:0-18447 GCA_050179935.1 Bacteroidales bacterium
ATTTGCCTGGATAAAGGGAAAACCGAAGGAGGAGATAAAACAGATACATATGAAGATACTTATGCACAAAATGCTTCTTAAAAAAATTAAAACTATGATAAAAAGAATTCAAAGAGTAATCTTTATACTTTTAATAAATACGACATTTTATTCTTTTCAAACTACCGCACAGGATTTTACTTTTTCAAATATACTTTCTGCAACAAATAGTATGAATATAGTTAATATTGAAAAAGTAAGTGATGGATTCCTTGTTTTCGGTGATTATAGGGGTATTTTAAGTGTGCCTGAAAATTATATTGCTGATGGTTATGATATTTATTTGATAAAATATAATGATAATTTTGAAATTCAATGGTCAGAAAAAATTGGAGGAACATTAATTGATTATGCCTATGATTTAAAAGTGGCAAATGATGGCTCAATCTATTTTATTGGAACATTTTCCGGTACTTGCCTATTTGAAGAAGCTAATCAAATTACATCCGATGGGTTGACAGATGTTTTATTAGCTAAATATAGTAGCACAGGCAGTTTTGTTTGGGGTAAAAAAGTTGCATTTAATTTAGCTACTCAATATGGAACATGTATTGATATTGATAATAATGGGGATTTAATTATTGGAGGATATTATAAGGATTCTATAACCTTTGATAATGATAGATTTGTATCTCCCTTTGGAATATATTATGCAAAATATAATAATACAGGAGATTTTCAATGGGCTAAAAACATTCCTTCAACTGCAACCGAAACCCAAATGCAATCAGTGAGTGCATTTAATGATGGGTATTATTTTAATGGCAATATGAAAGGAACTACAAGCTTTGATTTAGGTGATGAAGTTTCTAATTCAGGTTCTTTTACTGATGTTTTTTTATATAAGACAGATTTTTCAGGTAACGGTCTATGGGTTCGAAGAACTTATGGTGATGGAAATGCTTTAACAGGAACAATTACAAGCGATGAATACGGAAGTATTTATTATACAGGCTATTATGCTGGAACACAATTAGAAGTTGATCAAAACGAATCCGTTAAATCAAGTACAATATTGAATAACAGTGGAAGTCTTGATGTTTTTGTTATTAAATATAACAAAGAAGGTAATTTAATCTGGACTGAAGATTATGGCCAAAGCGGAGAAGATTTTGCACGCGATATCAATTTTCAAAATGATTTTCTATATATAACAGGTTATTTTTCTGATACTTTAATTTTTGGAAGCGACACGTTATTATCTGGCTCCTCGTTAGATATTGATGCATTTTTAGGAATGATAGATAATGGAGGAAATACATTAAAAGCAATTAAAATTATGGATTCAGGTGAAAGCTCTGAAATAGGAATGAAGTTGTCTTCTGATATAAATAATAATGCTTATTGGGGTGGGAATTTTAAATCAAACTCAATTACAATTGGGGATAGTGTATATTCAAATCCAAACATTGGAAAAAGAAGTGTGTTTGTTGCTAAATACAAACCCCCTTATGTGGCCGCATTTACTAAAAAAACAAATGTTTCCTGCAACAAAGGTTCTGATGGTGAATTAATTGTAACACCCTATTTTGGGGTACTTCCATACACCTATTCCTGGAGCCACGATGCAGAGTTAAATGATTCTACTGCTACAGGATTAACCGCAGGAACATATACAGTAACTGTTACTGATGCCTTAGATTCAATTGCTATTGCACAATATACAATAACAGAGCCCGATTCATTTATCTTTAATCCTGCAATTACACAGGTTACCACATGTAGTTATAGTGCCGAAGGTGCAATAAACCTTAATGTTACAGGTGGTAATGGAGGTAACTCTTATTACTGGTTCGAAGACGAAGGAGGCTCGGGTGTTCAATTAACTTTTGAAGATCAGTTTAATTTAACCAAAGGAGAATACAGTGTTTCTGTTACCGACTATAAAGGATGTACAGCTGATACTACTATGTATATTACAGGCCCTGAACCTATTACTTTTGGAAATTCTAATGTTACTGATTATACATCTCCTTTAATAAAAGGAGAAATTGACCTTGAATTTGTTGGCGGTTTTGGCGATCCTGCTTCTTTCACTTTTGATTGGACTGGACCCTCAGCATTCTCCGCCAACACTGAAGATATTTTTGATTTAGATCCGGGAAATTACACCGTTACTATTTCTGATGTTCATTCTTGTGATTTCGATACTACCTTTAATGTAAAAGACTTAGATACATTCTATGTATATATATCTGATTATAAAAACGCTTGTAATGGAACAATAAATGGTCATGCTACAGCAAGCTATTATTCTCCCGATAATCATACCAATATAACATACCAATGGGATGCAAATGCTGACAACCAAACAACAGCAAAAGCAACAAATCTTGCTCCCGGAATGTATTATTACGTTACTGTTACCGATCTTGATAATACACCAAATATTGTAATGGTTGATAGTATTTATATTGAAGAATTAACATATACATTTAATGGTTCAATTTCAGGATCATCAACTACTACCCTTGATTGTTATGGAGATGCAAATGGTTTTATTGATTTAAATATTACTAGCGCAGGAATTTTGCCTTACACTTATTTATGGAATAATGGCTCCACATTTCAGGATATTATTGATTTGCCTATTGGTACTTATAGTGTAACAGCAACAGATGCAAATGAATGTCAGTTTTCAATTACAAATTATGTAATTAATCAACCACCTGTTTTGGCTGCATCTGCAGAAATAGTTAATAAACCAAGTTGTTATGGAAATTACGATGGGGAAATAACTGTAGTTAGCAATGGAGGAACTGCTCCATATACTTATCAGTGGAATGATCCTGGTTATCAAACCGGACAAAATGCTGATGGATTAGATGCCGGTTTTTATGCAGTTATTGTTACTGATTACAATGGATGTACAAAATCTGCTTCAGTAAACCTTACTCAACCCAATCCCATTAATGTGATTAAAACCGTTTATCCTGTTTCTTGTAATGCTGGAAATGATGGTACTGCATTACTTACAGTTACTGGAGGAACTGTTGCAGGATCTTATATATACAACTGGTCAACAACAAACGGTTCTGGTTTAGTCACAGGAATTGAAGATCAAACTACTTTAACTGCTGGAAATTATAATTTTACAATTATAGATGATAATGCATGTACGTATGAGGATAGCATTGAGGTCACAGAACCCGAAATGCTGGTAATTTCAAATGAATCAAAAACCGATGTTTCAACTTGTTTTGGTGATGCAAATGGAACTATTACTATAGCTGCATCAGGAGGAACAGGAGCCTTAACTTATACATTAAATCCTGGAGCAATTCAAACAAATAATACAGGCAGTTTTTCAGGATTATTAGCAGGCACATATTCTGTTGATGTAGATGACGCCAATGGGTGTGGCCCAATTACATCTAATTCAATAATAATTACCGAACCATCGGTAATCAGTATCGAAGAAACTTCCATAAATCATATTTTATGTAATGGGGCAAATGATGGAAGTATTGATATAACTGTCACAGGAGGAACTGTTGCTACAACATATACTTACGAATGGTCAACTTCAGATGGTTCTGGTTTAGTTATTGATGCTGAAGATCAAACTGATTTAAGTGCCGGTACTTACGATTTAACTGTTACTGATGATAATAGCTGTACTGCAACTACTTCAATTACTTTAAATGAACCAACTGCAATAAATATTGATGAAACCAATATTTCAAATGTAAGTTGTTTTGGATTATCTGATGGTGCTATTGATATTACAGTTACTGGAGGAACTGTAACTACAACATATACTTACGAATGGTCAACTTCTGATGGTTCGGGTTTAGTTGCTGATGCCGAAGATCAATCTTTATTAAGTGTTGGAACTTATGATTTAACTGTTACTGATGATAATAATTGTACTGCAAATACTTCAATTATAATAAGTCAACCCGATGAAATTGTTATTGATTCTACAAGAATAATTGATGCTACAGCAGAAACAGCTAATGATGGCTCAATAAGAATTTATGTAAAAGGAGGTGCGGGAACTTATAATTTTACTTTAAATCCGAATGCAACTCAAGCCAATCAAACTGGTATTTTCACCAACTTATTACCCGGAGATTATACTATTGATATACTTGATACCGAAGGTTGTGGTCCTATTACTTCTGAAGTTCTTACTATTTCATTCCCCGAAGGTATTAATAATATTGATTTGAATAACAAAATTAAAATTTACCCCAATCCAACATCATCTAGTATAACTGTTGAAATTGAAAATATTCAAACGGATAGTTATACCATTTCAATTTTTGATATTACAGGTAAACAAGTTTATTCTGAAAAAGTGAAAAATGAAGGATTAATTAAAAAGGAGCTTGATCTTTCGGGTTATTCAAAAGGAATTTATTCTGTAAATATCACATTTGCAAATAAAATTTGGAGTCAAAAAATTGTATTACAATAAAAATTATAATTGCTATTAAAAAAGAAGACTTCTAATATGAAGTCTTCTTTTTTTTGTGAAAGATCAAATAAAATAATTAAGATTTTATAAGTTTACAGAGAATTAAAATCATTTCAACTATGAATGTATTGCTTATCGGTTCAGGAGGAAGAGAAAATGCGCTGGCATGGAAAATTGCCCAAAGTTCGATTCTGACTAAGCTTTTTATTGCTCCTGGCAATGCCGGTACGAGCTCCTTTGGTATAAATTGCCCGATAAATATTTCAGATTTTAATCAACTAAAAACATTTGTAACAGATAACCAAATCAATCTTGTTGTTGTTGGTCCCGAACAACCACTAGTTGATGGTATTCATGATTTTTTCAAAGCCGATGCGGATTTCAAAAATATTCCGGTAATTGGTCCCTGCAAACAAGGAGCAATGCTTGAAGGGAGCAAATACTTTGCAAAAAAGTTTATGCAGAAATTTGACATTCCAACGGCTAAATACATGTCGTTTACCAAAGAAGAACTGAACGAAGGATTTGATTTTCTGAACTCACTTAAACCACCTTACGTGCTTAAGGCTGATGGTTTGGCAGCCGGAAAAGGTGTTATTATCTTAACCGATCTTGATGAGGCAAAGAAAACATTGCGAGAAATGCTGAATGGCAAATTCGGAGTAGCAAGCAGCAAAGTAGTTATCGAGGAATTTCTTAAGGGTATTGAATTGTCGGTTTTTGTTCTAACAGATGGTAAATCTTATAAAATACTACCCGAAGCTAAAGATTATAAAAGAATTGGCGAAGGCGATACTGGATTAAACACAGGTGGTATGGGTGCTGTATCGCCAGTTCCTTTTGCCGACAAGGAGTTTATGACCAAGGTAGAAAAAAAAATAATTATACCTACTATTAATGGCCTTCAAAAAGAAAAGATTGATTATAAAGGATTTATCTTCTTTGGACTCATTAAAGTAGATAATGATCCTTTTGTAATAGAATATAATGTAAGATTGGGAGATCCTGAGACAGAGGTTGTGGTTCCGCGAATCAAATCCGACTTGCTTGATTTGCTTATTCATACAGGTAATGGCACACTCGATCATACGTCAATTGAAATCGATTCGCGAGCAGCATCAACTATTATGCTTGTTTCGGGAGGATATCCCGGTGACTATAAAACCGGAGTAAAAATTCTGAATCTCGAAAAAGTTAGCGACTCATTTATCTTTCATGCCGGTACCAAGACTGAAAATTCGAACATTATTACAAGTGGAGGGCGGGTTTTGGCAATAACCTCCTATGGGAATACTATTTTTGATGCACTTGAAACATGCCGCAAAAATGCGACTATAATAGATTTTCAGGGCAAAAACTATCGAAACGATATCGGATTTGATTTAAAATAATTAATATGCCAGCAACCATCTTTAAAAGCAATCATTCGTTCGTAATTATTTTCATTTTAATCATAGGCACAGCACTCTGGGGTTTTTCTCTTTTAGAACCACCGATGCTTTCGCTGGGCGCTATAACTGAAATGCCTTTATATACATATATATTTGAGCTTTTAAGCAATAACAGAATCCTTTTTGTAATTATATCATTTGCAATTGTTTTAACTCAGGGGTTTTTACTTATAGGATTTAATAAAAAGCATATTCTTATTAGCAACAGAACCTTTCTTCCTGCATTTTTTTACATTTTTATTACCGGAAGTATTGTCCTCACCCAAACTTTTTCGCCTGTTCTATTAGGTGGTTTTTTTATATTCTATTCCATTGATTTCATGTTCAGAACTTACAGAATTGATTATGCGCTGAATGAAATTTATATGTCAGGATTTTTTATTGCTATTGCAAGTCTTTTCTGGGCTCCTTTTATTTATTTTATAATCTTGTTGTTTATTTCGTTAATAATCATGCGTACCTTCATTCTTAGAGAATGGATTATTGCCCTATTGGGATTTTTAACACCATTATTTTTTATGTTTGTTATTTACTATGTTTTTATCCCGGAACAAAACAGTTTAGAACTTCTTTATTTCATTATTTCTGAATTAACTGTTCCAGAAAACATCATCCATTTAAATATATCATATTATGTGTTTTTTAGCTTTCTTATTCTGTTAATTATCGTAGCGAGTATAAAAGTCATAGGCAACTATCAGAGTAAAAAAATTAAAACCCGAAAATACTTTGAAATAAATTGGTGGTATTTTTTTGTTGCTATACTCTTATTTGCTTTTTTAAAGAGATCTTCTTTGGAGATGGTTTATCTTGTTGCTCTTCCGGTTTCGTTTCTATTAACCGAGTTCTTTTATTCAGTAAGAAGTAAAACTATTCTTAATATAATTCTTTTTTTACTTTTTTGCTGCAGCCTTTTTATACAAATAAAGGCTCACTTATAGCGAGCCTTTTATAATAATTGTAATTATTGAGGTTAAAATTTCTCTACAAAGGATAATAAAACCACTGCCAAACCCTGTTCTCCTTCTTTAAAATCGATAAAAATATGAAAAACTCCTGTGGATTGGCATTTAAAGTCAAATGAGGGGTAGCTTTTACCAGTTGCTACCATATAATTTGTGCCTAATAATCGGTTATTATCGTATAACGCAACGACTGCTTTACCTGGAAAATCCTTTGAATTACAAATAGAAAATCGATATTGAGTATTTTTGCTTAATAGAACCGAATATTTCATATTTGGTTTTTCCTCACCGGGTTTTGCAGCATCGAGCTTAACCTGAAAATCTTTCAAGTACATTGCATCATCAGCAATAATGTTGCATAAATCAACTAATTCCTGACCTGATTGTGCTTTAGCAAAATTATTATTCAGCATGAAAATTGCAAATAAAGCAACTATTAGATAGCTATTTCTCATATTTACAATTGTATTATTTTATTGCGAACTGTAGCTGTTTTATTAACTATTTTAGCCATTATCTCATCTGATATTTCGATAAACTGTTTATCGTTTTGTTTTATAACAAGCATTCCATCCTCTTCAACTGCTTCTGGTTCGCCTTTTTCGTAGGTTATTATTACATTCTTATAAAGGTCCTGTATTTCCTCAAAATCCTCAATAAGCTCCTTAAAATCCGGATCTTTTTCGTAGTTTTTCAACAAAATCATTAAATTACTCATAATGATTTTTTGTTCACCAATTTTTTCTGATAATTCTTTGCTTGGTGATCTTTTTGCAACCTCACCAACTAAATACATACTTTCGATCCAAATACCAGCAACAATCAAAGAACTTAAACTACTTCTGCGGTTCTCACGCAAATATCGGTCCATTTGATTAAAATTCTGAACTGAAATGTACATTAAAGAGTCAAGGTTCTGATTATTAGTTGCTAATCGCTTTAGTGTTGTAAAATCAAAAAATTGCCCAACATGAATTCCGTCGGCCAGTGTTTTAATCGCAGAAATATAATCAATCACCGAACTGGTTTTGTTATACATATTTAAATACCCCAGATCGGCACCAAAAACGCCAAGACCGAGTGCTTTTTTAAAGCTGGTGTTGTAATTGTCAACATAACTCGTAGTTGCAAGATAATCTTTTGAAAAGGGCACACCCAGACTTTTAATCAGAGCAGCCATCTCTACAGGTGATGATACATTTTGAACGATATCGTTCATAGCTGCATCTGAAATAGCCAAATCACCATCGTACATTACCGAGTCGGGAATACTAAATTCCTTAGAGAAATCATCTTTCTTCTCATTTTTGCATGATGCAAACACCAGAATAAGAACAATTATATAAATCAACCGTTTATACATAATATCTACTTGATTTACCAATTTATGCAATTTTAACATATCCTATAAAGATATAAAAATAATCAATATCAAGAAATTTTATTTTCTTAACCTAATATTTTCAGGTAAAGATAGAACTTTTTTAAGTACATCAAAATACAATGTAACATAGAAAAAAAGAGTTAATCCCCATATAAACATCATATTAAACCAATATGTGTCGCGATAAGCACCGGCAAAATATTTCTGTGGAGCAAAAAAATGAGCCCTAAAATTAAAATAACCTTCAATATCTGGATCTTTATAAACTGGATCAATTTGCTGAACTAACTCATCGTTATAACGTAACATTTTATTCTTTTCAAATCTTTTCTTTACCTGATCCTCCACACTTTCATTATGATAAGCGGCCCTTTTGTTATTGTACAAATCAGCATCGGTTTTTAATAAATACCTGATAATATTTTCTTTCTCTGTATTTGCCTTTTGAAACATGGTTGTATAATACGCTTCTAATTGATCAATATAATCAATTGTTTTGCCAATAACTATTTCATTAAAACGATCTATATCAAGCTGATGTATAGACTCAAAAAGTATTCGGGTTCGGTTTTGTTCTTTTGCGAGCTCTGTTTTTAACAATTGCAACGATTCTATAATGTTTGCTCTAACTTCCTGATCGTCAACATTTAAAAAGTTTTCTTCGACATAGATAATATTTTTCTTTAGCTCAGGTAGATAGTATACTTTTTTGAAATCCGCATTACTTTCTCTTTTTTCTATCTCGTAGAAGTTTTTCTGAAATTCATTATTTTTAAATTGATAAACCATTAATGCTTCATAAGACCACTTGGTAGGCATTATCTCGGCAATCCAGGGAACCTTTTCAATACTTCCAACGGTACGGTTCATTTTGTCGAATGGGAACATTGCTCCGCTCAAAATCATCATCGGAATCATTAATAGGGGGATAAGAATATATATTGTGACAGCGGAATTAAAAGTAGCTGAAATATTTAATCCTAGCATATTGGCAAAAGCGGCTGTTGTAAACAAAGCAAACCAATATTCGAACAACATGCCTCGTACTCCTAAAATATAATTAGCTAATATGATAAATAAGAATGCCTGAATCGCTGATATACAAAATAATATAAATATTTTTGACACTAAATAACTGGACCTGCTTAAATTTAAAAATGCCTCACGTTTTAATATTTTTCTATCGCGGAAAATTTCCTCTGCACTAATTGTAAGACCCAAGAAAAGAGCTACAATCAAACACATAAAAATATAAATGCTTATATTTTCATTTTCGCGGAAAATATAAATTTTCGATTCGGGATCGGCAATATACCTTATGATATATGACAAAATAAATCCTAATACAGGAGCCTCAAGCAGGTTTAGTGCGATATACTGCTTATTACTAATTTTTGACAGGAAGTCGCGAACAGTGTAAATACTCAATTGCTTAATCCAGGATGGAATACTTAAAGTAGATTCGGGAGATTCGCTAACATCAGAAACCGAAGTTAATTTTATATTTTCTTTAAAATTTTCTTCCCATTTTTGAGGAGTAATTTTCCGTTTTAAGGTGTATCTTCCATACTCATCAACCACTTTAGCTTCGATAATATTAAAAATAAGCTCGGGATTAACATTACCACAAGTAGGACACTCGCCAACCTCGCTATTAATCTGGGCGTCAAGTCGTTTAAAATACATAACTCCCTCAACCGGATTGCCATAATAAATCATATGACCACCTGTATCGAGAATCATCATATTATCGAACATCTTATAAATATCAGATGATGGCTGGTGGATAACAACAAAGATAAGCTTTCCTTTTAAGGCTAACTCTCTCAGAAGGTCCATAACATTTTCTGAGTCGCGCGAAGACAAACCAGAAGTAGGCTCATCAACAAAAAGGATGGAAGGCTCACGTATTAATTCGAGCGCAATATTTAGTCTTTTACGTTGTCCACCGCTAATCATTTTGTTTAGAGGAGACCCTACTTTCAAATCCTTGCGTTCGTGTAATCCAAGGTTTGTAAGCGTTTTATCAACAAGTGCGACTAGTTCTTCTTCTGTTTTGTTGTTAAAACAAAGTTTGGCATTATAATATAAGTTCTGAAAAACGGTAAGCTCCTCAATTAAAAGGTCATCTTGAGGAATATAACCAATAACACCTTCCATTTTTTCTTTCTCTGCATGAAGGTTTATTCCGTTTATTAATACCTCTCCGCTTGTTGGGGTGTTTAATCCGGCAAGAACATTAAGCAGTGTTGTTTTACCAGCTCCACTGGCACCCATGAAACCTATGAGTTTACCCTGGTCTTCAGAAAAATTAATATTACGTAAACCAATACCTCCATTAGGAAAAACAAAGTTTAAATTATTTACGGTAAAGGAGATTTTTATTGATGTTGAGTCTGCCAAATAATGAGCTACAATATCGCTATAATAAATTGGTTTTCCTTTGGGCAATTTAATTGTTCCACCAGATGCAAAAAGATAGATTCGTTTAAAATTTACCGGAAGTCCATTAAGGAAAACATCCTCCTGCCCGGTATAACGCATAAAATAAAGATCAACGCTTTTAACCTGCAGGATTACAATATTTCCGTCTAACGATTCAATTTTAATTACTTTAGCTTCTTTGCAATTAATAGCTTTATCAGAAATGATTAGGTTTGTTGAAAAGTCGAGTTTTTCAACCTCATTATTAATTACAAAGCTTTCGATGCTAATGAATTCTTCTTTGGTAAGTTTAAAAACCTCAGCAACGGTATTAATAATAGCCATTCGCTGTTCGGAGAATTTACGATCAGAGTTAATTAACTCAAAAAGCCTAACCAAAACAATTACTTTTTGTTTTTGAGTTAATGTTTTATTAATTTTTTTACAGATACCAAGAATTCGTACAGAATCCTTTACTGATGTGAGCTTAACCTTATCGGACTTAGGTTCTTTTTCTTCTTTGTCGGCAACAGAAATCCCTGCCATTTCGTCAAAAAGGGCAAGATACTCGGGAACCGCTTCGTTGTTTAACTGTTGAGTTAAGAAATTCTCTACATATTCACGTTCATTCGATTCAACTCCTTCATCTTGCTTTACGATTAAAGCAAATAGCTGCATCAGAGCTTTTAAAATTTCCTCACTCATACAATAAACCTATTTTTGAGACTCACTTAATAATAAGGTCCTATAATGTATAGGGAACTTGTTCAAATGGAACATCAACTATATCAGCATATTCTTCGCCTGCTTCCTGCATATCTTCATCATCTTCTGGAAAATTCCACTTGATAAGAACCTCTTTGCCATTTTCATGCATGTCTTCGAGCTTCATTAATATATCAAGGATTAATTTTGAAGATGCAGTATTAAAATATACCAGTTTAAAAGAAAAAACAGTTTTTGCATTAGCTTCTTCCTGGTAATCGTCGAGCCAACTAAGAATTGGTTCGTAGAAGGTAGTAACATCTTCGGGAAGGGATCTTCCTGAAATCTCAAATATTCCATTTTCTTTATCAAGAATTACGGTTGGAGTATCATCGGTACCTTTAATCTTTATTACTTCCATATTAAATTAATTATTTTATTAAGCAATTCTAGAAATAGATGAAGTTAAAAGAAAGAATGAGCTTCCTTCGTCGATAGGCAGAAAATGATAATCGAGTTTATTGCTTGTTTTACGCGCAATATCGATAAATCCTAATCCTGCTCCTCCTTTTTCAGATAATCGACCTTCTTTCATCTGATTTTTATAAAGATCTTTTAAGCCGTCTTTATCAAGGCTATTAATATGGTCAAGCATTTCGGTAAGTTCTTCGATTTTATCATTTTCTATTACATTACCGGTTGTAACATGATAATCATTTTTCCCTTTACTTACCATAAAAATACCTCTGCCTGCAAATAAGAAATCATCCGACCCGAAAGAATCGGCATGTTTACTTATGTTTTGCAAACATTCAACCATAACATGGAAAACTTTCTTCTGCACCGAATTTGCTTCTGACTCTTTAGCCATATTTGATTCAGTAAGAGAAGTAAATGCTTTGGTAATCTGGTGAGTAATTTCACCTTCGTACACCAAAGTAATCTCGTGAGCTTTCATTGACCGGTAAAAATCGTATACAAACTCAAGAAAGCCTTTTACATTACTTTTATCCATAGGTTGCAAAATTAATATTTATTAAAGTTAATTAAAAATTTAAAATTCAATACCAATTAATAACACATCATCAATTTGTTTGTTCTTACCTTTGTATTTTTTAAAGTCATTAGCAAACAAAGTATTATACTGTTGCATAGTTAAGTCTTTATTGTTTAATATGTTATCGCGAATTCGTTGTGATGAATATTTTCTATCATTAGGTCCTCCAACCTGATCTGGCATTCCATCTGAGAAGAAAAATATTTTGTCGCCTTTTTTAATCTCAACCACGTGATTTTCAAAATCGTTTTCCGGTTTATTTCTATGAGGAATACCCCCAATAGCTTTTCTGTTTCCCTTATATTCTAACAACTCGTCTTTTCTTAACAAGAATAATGGTCTGTGAGCTCCAGCAAATTGCAATTCTTTCTTTTTAAAATCGATTCGTACTAATGCAATATCCATACCATCTCTTGCTTCGGCATCAACTCTGTCTTGTTTTAAGGTTGTTCGAACACCATAATGCAGTTTATCGAGAATTTGTCCTGCGCTATAATTTACATCATGATCGACAATATTATTTAGTTGAAAATACCCAATAAAAGAAAGCAGTGCGCCTGGCACACCGTGACCTGTGCAATCAACTGCTGCGATGTAAATAATATCTTCTTTTTTAAAGAACCAAGGGAAATCGCCACTTACTACATCGCGGGGAAGATAAAAAATAAATGAGTTTGGTAAATACTCTTGAATTATTGTATTACTTGGTAAGATTGATGATTGAATACGCTGTGCATAATTGATACTCTCGTTAATCTTATTATTCTTCTCTTTAATCTCCATTTCAATTTGTTTAGCCTCAGTAATATCGTGACCAACAAACAGAACGGTTTCCAATTCGTTTTCGTTAAACTCGGGAATAGCATTAAAGCTCATTATGCGTTGCCCTTTTGAAATAGAAGAAATTGTTATCTCCTGATTAAGCTTATCGTTTGTTTTTCTAATGTGTCGAATAGCGTCTTTAAAAAACCCAACCAGTGACTCTTCAATGGATAAATCTTCTAATCGGGCGTTAATTACTTCTTTTGATTTAACACCTATAAAATCTTCAACTATCGGATTTGCGTAAAAAAACTGTCCTTTTGTATTCATTCGTAAAATAAGGTCCAAACTGTTTTCAGATAAGGACTGCATTTTACTTTTCATTCTCTCTTCCTTCTCGGCTCGTTTACGCTCAGTAATATCCTGCGAATTCAGAATAATTCCATCTATTGCGGGATCGTGCAACAAATTGCGGCCGGTTGTCTCAATATGAATTTTCTTGCCATCTTTTTTAATATAGGTGTACTGGATTGTTCTTGCGGTATCGGGATCGTTAAGCAGCAGGTCAAACATTTCTTTCATGGCGGCTTCGCCTTTTGCTGTTAACCTATCCATGTCTTTACCACTCATCATTTCTTGAGGAGTATAACCTAGAATCTTAAATACAGATGGACTTTGATATTTAAGTTTTAATTCATTATCATAGATTGAGATAACTTCAGATGCGTTTTCGAGTAAGGAATGTAATCGTTTTTGAGCATTCTCAACCTCTTTAATTTGTGTATTTAGTTTTCTGTTTGATATTTCGAGCTCCTCCTGAGTTGCTCTCATCTCTTCGGCATTCTGCCTAAGTTCTTCCTCGTTTTCTTTAAGTTCTTCTGTCATTTGCTGAGATTCTTGCAACAGCTTCTCAGTTTTTTGATTCATCTTAAGATTATAAAGAGTTCGAGCAATTATCTCTCCCAGCTCCTTAAGAAAAACAATGGTTGTTTCAGAAAACTCATCTTTAATCGAAGCAAACTCCATAACTCCCTGAAGTTTTTCTTCGGTAATAAGGGGTACAATTAAAATGCTTGTAGGCTTTTTATCACCAAGTATTCCGGATGTAATGGTTGCATAATCTGCAGGTATTTCAGTTCGGTAAACTATATCTCTTTCATATGCACATTGCCCGATTAATCCATGTCCAATTTTAAACTCTTGATTTAAATATCTTCTTCGGTTATAGGCATAGGTGGCAATGTTTATAATCTTATCTGATTCTTCATCGTAAATATAAAATGCGCCCTGAATTACATCAATATACTTTATTAACTGTACAATGACATCATAAGCTAATGCATTGATATTGTTTCGGATACGCAGAATGTTTTGTATAATATCTTTGCCATCGGAAATCCAATTTTCTTCTTTTTCTTTTTGATTATTGGCAAGCAGGTTATCTCTCATTACTAAAAGAGATTTTCCTAAAACATCATTTTTGTCGAGAACATTATATTTAACATCGTATTTACCTTCGCCAATTTGTTTTGCAAAAATGGCATTTCGGTTAATGTCAGCATCTCTCTGTTCTATTACCTGCTGAAACTTTTCTTTATCTCTTTCTCTCTTTTGAGTATATAAATAGATAATTAATGCAATAATAATAGGTAAAAAATCGATGATATAAAGTATCGGGTTTTTTTGATGTAATTCTTTTATTAAAGAAGAAGAAATGGTATAGTTATGAATAACGATATCAATTATCCAGGCAATAACGGGCAGGGTTAATGATATTCCGGCTCCTATTAGAATATCATTATATGAAATTTTATATTTATTACCGCTCGACATGGATTCTATTCTAAATATTTAATTAACGATTCACCTATTTTAATAGCTAACTCATCAAACAATTTATTCCATTTGCTTTCCATTTCCTTAAAAGAAGCAAGCTCAATAACTGCAATAGTTTCATTATTGAAAACCACGGGTATTATTAATAAATATCTTGGCGAACTGCTTCCCAACCCAGAAAGTATTGAAACGTAGTTCTCAGGTATTTCATTCAAATATACTATTGTTTTATTAAAAGCGGCTTGGCCTGATAAGGTTTCTCCTATTTTAAACCCTTCAGGATCTGTATCACCAAAGTAGGCATATTTTCCTGAGAGATTAAATTCATTAGTCCCTTTTTCACGAATAAAAAATAATCCCTGCACAAAATCAAACTCTTTGGCTAAATTACTTAGTATTTTCTCGGTAAACTTGGTAGTTGTTAATTTTGAGCTATCTTTTGGTAATGTTTTTTTAATAAAATGATCGATATTAATTTCCGCTTCATCTTTGGTTTTTTCCTGAACCTTTGATTCCGCTTTACTATCATCTTCTAAATTTGATATTTGCATACGATAGTTAAATCCTGCATTCTCTTTTAAATTGGAAACCAAAACGACCAATACAAACAATAATAATCCGGTAAGAAGAATCAACGCAATAAGCAAATAAAATTTATTTGGATTGTCAATATTACTTGCTTGTAAAATTTTTTGTGTATTTATAAATAATAAAAAGCACAGCACTATATGAATTATAAGGGCGATAAAAGCAAAAAACGTATATTTTTTAATATCCTTCATTAATTCATCATTTTAAGCTTATTAAAAAGTTTATTATCTGTTGAGTTGTAAAAATATGATCAACCTGAGTCATTTTCAATGATGCTTCGGTCATCGTTTTAACCTGACATTCGTTAGGATCCTGCACAATAGCCAAACCACCAAGCTGTTTAAGTTTCTTTAATCCATATGCGCCGTCTCTGTTGGCTCCAGAAAGAATTATCCCAACAAGTTTATCGCGGTATGCCTGTGCTGCTGTTTCGAATGTTAAATCAATTGAAGGTCTTGAGTGATTTACGGGTTCTTCAGTTGAAAGTGCAATTTTTTTATTTAGTTCGATATACATGTGATAATTTGAAGGAGCAAGATACGCTTTTCCTGGTTTAATATTATCCTTATCGAACGGCTCTACTACTTCAATTCCAGATTTTATTGATAATGCTTCGACAAATCCAGACCGCACATGCTTTAGCCGATGTAAGCTAAGTAAAACTGGTAATGGATAATTTTTAGGTAACGAATTTAATATTCGGGTTATTACCTGAAAGCTACCTGCTGATCCTCCTATTACAACTGCTTTATACATGGGGGTTATGATAATCTCTTTTTATAAATACTTTCGGTATTACTTACTAACACATAATCTTTTTCGGAATTCCAATAATCAATCCTTTCATTGTTTCCGATAAGTAAATGACCCGCAGGAACTAGTGAATTGTACATTATTTTCATTAATCTTTCCTGTAAAATCTGATTATAATAAATCATTTGGTTTCGGAAAAGAATAAGTTTTGTTCCTTTTGGATATTCATCAAATATAATATTTTGTTTTATAAGTTTAACGTTTTCAATGAGCGATGTATTCCAATAAGCACCATCTTCTTTTTGAGTATAGTAATCGGAGAGTTTCCCATCGGCAAATATTCGTGAATAATTTGCATCGTTTGTTTCAACTTTTTTCAGATCAAAGAATCCTGTTTTAATCTTTTCGAGATAAAGCTCACTAATACTGGTTGCAATAATCTGAACATTTTCACTTAGCTTTAGCTTTTTAAGCATTATAACTAATGAAAACAACTCCTCCCCAGAACTTACTTCGGGAATCCATATTTTAAAATTGGGTGTATTGGTAATATTTTTAGGGAAAATATCTTCTTTTAAAAGTCTCCAAAGGGATGGATCGCGGAACATCTCAGTTGTTTCTACACAAATATCTTTTATAAATAATTCGAAAAAATCTTTATCTTTTTCAATTCTCTGAATAAAGCTATCTGTATCTTTAAAATTATTAAGCTTAATAAAATTTTCTACTCTTCGCTTAAAAAAGGTTAGTGCGTGATTTTTAAAATCAACATTATAAACATCATCAAGCACTTTAATGATATTGCGCGTATCAACAATTCCTAATTCGTATCTATTCATTATATCCACTTACTGCAATATTTAAAGTTATTTTTTACAATATGCCTGACCTTTTTTATCAAACCTTGATGCTATTTCGCCAAGCATTGTTTCGTGCATTCCCAAAACAAGGTATCCATTTGTATATAAATGATCATAAAACAGTTTAAAAACTTTGTTTTGCAAACTGTATTTAAAATAGATAATTACATTTCGACATAAAATAAGATCGAATTTTGCAAAAAACAGGTTTTCTCCTTTTACCAGATCGTGTTGCCTGAAGATCGGAATTTTTCGAAGAAAATCATTCATTATAATACTATCTGATATTTTATCTATTTTAAAATATTTATCATATGCTACATCATTATACTCATCGTAATTAAATGGATTTTCTTTAATTACTTTATCGAAGTTGTCGAGGTATCCAATATTAAAACGATATTTATACACTCCTTTTTTGGCTGCATCCAACGCATCGGTATTGAGGTCGCTAGCAAATATTTTTGCTTTATCGAGCAGATTAAGTTCATTCAAAAGAATCATCATTGAATAAACTTCTTGACCGGTTGAGCATCCGGCATGCCAGATGTTAATGTTTTTATTTTCGGTAAATTTTGGTAATATCCTGTATTTTAGAGTTTGCCAAATAAGTGGATCTCTAAAAAGCTCGGTGGTATTAACAGTAATATCTTTTACAATTTGCTCAAGAAACGTTTTATTGGTTTTGATTTTATTAATCAGAGCCAGCAGATCCATGTTATTATCAAGCAGGATCTTCTGCAACCGTCTTTTTAGTGATTTTTCAGAATACTCACTAAAATCGTATAACGAGGCATTTTTTATTGTCGATACAAAGTAATTAACTTCCTGATCGGTTAAAACCATGTAATTTTTAAATTTAACTAAATACTATTACGCTATTTTGTAAAAATTGGTTTTACAAATATGCAAAAATAACTTTTTAATCGTGTTAATTAAAAATCAAGTTTAAATCTATGAAAAAAATACTTGTAATTAAAATATATGGAAAAGATTATTCAGATTTCCGCCTTTTTTGATTTAGAAACACCATCGGTCAATTGTAGTATTTTGTAACTATTTATTATAAGCCCTTAAATCCGCAAACAATTAATTAAAAAAATAAGTTAAAGCACTGTTTAATATTATTTTAAACAGTGCTTTGTAAATAAAGTTTTATCACTTATTTTTATGATGTATAACAAAAAAACAAGATAA
>JBFXEQ010000061.1:0-18379 GCA_050179935.1 Bacteroidales bacterium
AAAGTTTTATCTTGTTTTTTTGATATACATCATAAAAATAAGTGATAAAACTTTATTTACAAAGCACTGTTTAAAATAATATTAAACAGTGCTTTAACTTATTTTTTTAATTAATTGTTTGCGGATTTAAGGTAAAAGAAAAAGCACAAACATTTTTGGTTTGTGCTTTTTAAAAAACTCTTGTAAATTTTAATTATCCTCTAATAAATAATGCTTTAATAATTAACCAGGCCATTTTTGGATTTTCTTTAAGGCGTCGGGTTGAGTATCCAAACCATTGTTCACCAAATGGAACATAAACTCTCATACGGTGTCCTTTTTCAACGATTGATTTACGTAATTCAGGAGTAACACCATAAAGCATTTGGAATTCGTATTTCTCTCGAGGTACATTGTATTTTTCAATCAGTTTATAGGCACCTTCAACGACAGGTTTGTCGTGTGTTGCAATTCCAACATAGATTCCATTTTTCAGACAGAAATCGATATCCTCAATAAAATGCTGGTTCACTTCTTCGTAATTTTTATAAGCTATTTTAGCAGGTTCAACATAAATACCTTTGCATAATCTGAAATTTAAAGGAGCTTCCTGAGTATGAATATCCATTAAGTTCTGAATGTCGGCTAATGTTCTTTTCATGTAAGCCTGCAACACTAATCCTACGTTTTTAGGAAATTCAAGTTTTAATCTGCGGTAAATTTCCAGTTCCATATCGGTACATGGAGAATCTTCCATATCGATACGGATAAAATTGTTATACGAAGCAGCCTTGGCAACTATTTCGCGAATATGCGTGTAACAAACTTCCTTATCGAGCATTAACCCAAACATGGTTGGTTTTACGGAGTAGTTTCCGTTAATTTTTTCTTTCTCAATACGCTCGATTAACGCGATATAATCTTTGCGGTTAACCTCAGCTTCATCGAGATTTTTAATAAACTCGCCTAAAATGTCAATGGTAACCATAATACCCTGACTGTTTAATTCTTTTGATACTCTAACAGCATCATCAATAGCTTTTCCGGCAATGTACCTTTTTGAAAATAACCATACAAAACTTTTTGGAAAGTATGGAAGGATGGATGCAATAAATTTGTTGAACATTTTTATAATTTTTTTAGTTAATAATCTGATTCCATAACCTAAAATAATTCTGCATAATTAGCACTATTTCTATTTAAAAAAAAGAAGAAATATCATTTTTTACTAAGCAAATTACTAAAAAGCAAGATTCCTATTAAACACTTTATCAAAAATTGTGTTAATATATCAAATCTAAATGTTATGTTAATTCTAAAAATCTTACTTATAACTGTAATTCTTGTTGTATTGGTAATGTTATTATTATCGGTACGATTAATTTTCAAGCCAAAAGGAGAATTCAGAGGATCATCGTGTAACAGTTATTCAAAAGAGTTACAAGATAAAAACATTGGTTGTGGTTGCGGCCACACAGGAGGTTGTCATTCAGAATAAAATCCCATAAAGGTGTTTCTTTACCTCGATTTTTTATAAAAACAAACTCATTAGGGGGATATTGATAGAATTTATTTCTGAAAAGCTTCAATATTCTAATTTGTGAATTGGGCTCTGATTAGTAAATATTGATTTTTTTTCTTTCATAATGGCATTTTCTTGCTATTTTTACAATTATTATATCAAATTAAGTAATAGTTGTACCATGAAAAATATACTAAATATAAAGAACCGCCTGATCCTGATGAATTTCTTTCAGTTTTTTATCTGGGGTTCGTGGTTGTTAACAATTGGAGCATATTGGTTTCAAACAAAGCAATGGTCGGGCAACGATTTCGGTGCAATATTCTCAACTATGGGTATTGCTTCTATATTTATGCCCGCTATAGCTGGTATTATTGCCGACAGATGGGTAAATGCTGAGCGACTATATGGTTCTTTTCATATAATTGCTGCAGTTATATTATTTCTTGTACCTCAGGTAAATAATCCAGAAACCATGTTTTGGATTATGTTGATAAATATGATGTTTTACATGCCAACTATTTCACTTTCAATTACTGTGGCATACTCATCATTAAATAAATCGAATTTAGATATTGTAAAGGAATATCCACCAATAAGAGTATGGGGAACAATTGGTTTTATTGCTGCTCTTTGGATCGTTAGTCTTGCTAACTTTGAAAAATCAGCTATGCAGTTTTATGTTGCCTCTGCAGCTTCTTTATTTTTAGGCATTTATGCATTTACTCTACCTAAATGCGAACCACTTGGAGGAACAACTAAAAAATCATTTGTTAGTGCGCTTGGTTTAAATGCATTTGCTTTATTTAAAAATGCCCGAATGGCCATATTCTTTGTTTTTGCTATGCTATTGGGCGCATCACTGCAACTTACCAATGCTTATGGCGATACTTTTTTACATGATTTTGCAAAACTGGATATTTACAAAGATCTTATTGCTGTTAAGTTTCCGGCAATTATCATGTCTATTTCGCAAATATCCGAAACCTTATTTATATTAACCATTCCTTTCTTCTTACGCAAATTTGGTATTAAAAAAGTAATGCTGATGAGTATGTTTGCCTGGGTTTTACGATTTGGCCTATTTGCTTATGGCAACCCTGCAGATGGGTTGTGGATGATTATCCTTTCATGTATTATCTATGGAATGGCATTTGACTTTTTTAATATCTCCGGTTCATTATATGTTGAATCGCAAAGCGAACCAGGAATACGAGCCAGTGCACAAGGTTTATTTATGATGATGACCAATGGATTTGGAGCATTTTTGGGAAGCAGAGTTAGCGGATATGTTATCGATAAATTTTACCTAATAAAAGACGCTGCCCCGGAAGCTATTCAGTACGACTGGAAAGGAATATGGCTGGCGTTTGCAGCATATTCCTTGTTGGTTGCAGTACTTTTTGCAATATTATTTAAGTACAAACACGATCCAAAGGTTGTTGAGAATATTCAACATTAAGTAATACTATAAAGAAAAAGGATTCATTTGTTCACTGAATCCTTTTTTCATTTATAACTGCCAACTCCTTTCAGAGCTAGAAAACTACTGCTTAACTTCTTCTAAAATCTCATTAATTCCTTTAGTTGATTTAATTGAATAATTTCCAGAATCATCGCTATACACAAAATATGCTTCCATTTCAGGATGTTGCTGTGCCAGATCAATTGATTTTTCGAGTCCAATAACCATAAATGCAGTTGCAAATGCATCAGCGGTAATACAATCGTTAGCAATAACTGTGGCACTTAATAAAGAATGATTTACAGGGTAACCCGTTTTTGGATTGATGGTATGCGAGTATTTTATTCCGTCTTTTTCGTAGAAACGACGATAATTTCCAGAAGTTGCTAATGACTTATTACTCAAACGGATTATAGCTTGAAGATTTTCACCTGGGATATTATTATTATCAATGGGTTTATCGATCCCTATTTTCCATGTTTCGTTTTTTGGGTTTAACCCCTTTGTTCTAACCTCACCTCCTATTTCAACAAGATAATTCAGAATATTGTTTTTTTCGAGAAAAAGAGCCACTACATCTACAGCATAACCTTGTGCAATAGCATTCATATCCATTTTTACTCGTGGATCAGACTTAATAATACGATCGTTCTCGAGCCAAATCTTTTTGTATCCAACAAATTGGAGGATGCTATCTATTTTATGTTGATCCATATTTTCTTTTTCGGTAAAGCCAAAACCCCAGGCGTTAACTAAAGGAGCAACAGTTATATCAAATGCTCCTTCGGTAAATTCTGAAACCTCCCTCGCTCTTACAAAAACGGTTTTAAAATATTCGTCGGTTTTATTTTCTGTGTTATTATTTACACGAGTAATAAGCGATAATTTATTATAGGTAGACAAAGATGTATCAAATTCACAAAGTAACTGTTCTATTTCAGGCTGGTAATTTTTATTTTTTTTACACTGATAAGTTATGCTATAGGTTGTACCTTGTGTAAAACCTGATATATTAATATAATCGGTGGTTTGTGTACATGAATAGAGCATTGGAAACAATACCAAAAGAAGACTCAGTTTTTTCATAAAAACAAGGAATAGGTTTTACCAAATTAAATAGAAATAATACGAATTAACAAAAAACCGGAAAGCAAAAGTTCCGGTTTTTAAAATTGAGATATTTTTTTATCCTCCAAAATCGTCGAATGCGAGCATTTCGTCAGGAATTCCTAAATCATAAATCATCTTCTGAACGGCATCATTCATAACTGGGGGGCCACAAAGATAATACTCGATTTCTTCTGGCTCAGGATGTTTGCTTAAATACTCATTATAAACCACCTGATGAATAAATCCGGTAAGACCTGTCCAGTTATCTTCTTTTTTGGGCTCAGAAAGTGCAATATTAAACTTGAAATTAGGAAAATCTTTTTCTATCTGCCTAAATTCATCCTCGTAAAAAACTTCGCGTTTTGAACGAGCGCCATACCAATAGGAAACCTTTCTGTTGGTCTTTAGAGTATGAAATAAATGAAAAATATGTGAACGCAATGGAGCCATTCCTGCACCACCACCAATATACATCATTTCGCGTTCGGTATTTTTAATATGAAACTCACCATATGGGCCCGAAATCATAACTTTATCGCCTGGTTTGCGCGAGAAAATAAAGGATGAGCAAATACCTGGATTCACATTCATAAAAGCACCTTTTGATCGATCCCAGGGTGGAGTTGCAATACGAATATTCAGTTTTACAATGTTTCCCTCTTTTGGGAAATTAGCCATAGAATAAGCACGGTAAGTTTCCTCCGGGTTTTTCATTTTTAAATCCCACATCTTAAACTGATCCCACTCTTCGCGGAATTGTTCGTCAATATCAAACTTTTTAAAATCAACTTCGATTTTTGGAACATCAATTTGAATGTAACCACCTGATTTAAAGTTCAGAGTTTCACCTTCGGGCAATTTAACTACAAACTCCTTGATAAATGTAGCAACGTTTCGGTTGGAGATAACTTCGCATTCCCACTTTTTAATACCCATTATTTCTTCAGGAACTCTTATTTTCATATCGCCCCTGATTTTAACCTGACAACCTAAACGCCAGTAATTTTGCTGTTCACGACGGGTGAAAAATCCAGTTTCGGTTGGAAGAATACTACCTCCACCATCAATTACCTGGCATTTACACATACCGCAAGTTCCTCCACCACCACAAGCTGATGGCAAAAAAATTCCATTATTTGAAAGTGTTGTGAGTATTGTGTTTCCAGGAGTAACAATAATTTCTTTTTCATCGTTTATTGTAAGCTTAACATCACCTTGAGGTGAAAGTTTTTGCCGTGCATATAGCAATACGATCACTAATAATAGAATTATTGAAAGAAATATCGCTATACCAAGCAGTATAATTGTAAAACTTGATGTCAATAGAACCATGTTGATGATTTTTTATCTATTTTATACTATATTTTAAAACTACAATTTGATTCCCATAAAACCCATAAAGGCAATACCCATAAGCCCTGTTATAATAAAAGTTATTCCGAGTCCTTTAAGTGGAGCAGGAACATTTGAATATCTGATTTTTTCGCGGATTGCAGCTAAGCCAACAATAGCTAAGAACCAGCCCAGACCAGATCCTAAACCAAATACAGTAGCTTCGGCCAGGGTATTGTAAGCTCTTTCCTGCATAAATAATGACCCTCCAAGAATAGCACAGTTTACTGCGATGAGAGGTAAAAATATTCCTAATGAATTATACAATGCGGGAGAGAATTTTTCAACGATCATTTCAACCAATTGAGTCATGGAGGCGATTACAGCAATAAAAATGATGAAACTTAAGAAACTAAGATCTACATCAGCAAAATCAGGACTTAACCAAGCTAAAGCGCCTTCCTTTAAGAGATAATTTTCGAGAAGATAATCAACAGGAACAGTAATTCCGAGAACAAAAATAACTGCTATTCCTAATCCGGTTGATGTTTTTACCGTTTTGGAAACTGCCAGATATGAACACATACCTAAGAAGTAAGCAAATATCATATTATCGATAAAAACTGACTTTACAAATATATTAATTAGGTTTTCCATTTATTCGATTTTAAAGATTGTTACTTCGTTTCAATTAGTTTTTTGTTTCGGGCTCTCTGCACCCAAATAATTATTCCCACAACAATTAACGCCATCGGAGGTAATATCATAAGACCATTGTTTTGGTAACCAAATTGATAAAAACCATCTGGAACAACTTTATAATCCCAGATTGTACCAGATCCGAGTAGTTCTCTAAAAAAAGAAATGATAATTAAAATAATACTATATCCGGCAGCATTACCAATACCATCGAGAAATGAAGCCCAGGGCTTATTACCCATTGCAAAAGCTTCCAGTCGGCCCATAAGAATACAGTTTGTAATAATTAAACCAACAAACACCGAAAGCTGCTTGCTAATATCGTAAACAAATGCTTTTAATATCTGATCTACCAGAATAACCATTGCTGCGATTACTACTAATTGAACAATAATTCGAATTCGGGGAGGAATTGAGTTTCTGATAAATGAAATCACCACATTCGAAACAGCCAAAACAACCATAACAGAAATGGCCATAACAAAAGCAGGTTTCATTTTTACGGTTACTGCAAGAGCAGAACAAATACCCAACACCTGCACCGTAATTGGATTACTATTCCCTAATGGTTCTGTAAGTAACTTTATATTTTTACTCGAGAATAAAGGTTCTTTTTCTGATCTCATGATCTATTGTTTTTTAATATTTTTAAAATAAGGTTCGTAGCTGCTCAAACAATCTTTAAGCATTTCGTCAACACCAACACTCGTAATAGTACCTCCAGAAATTCCATCAACTTCATGATTTGATTCAGGGTTTGCCGTTCCTCCTTTTAAAACACTTACGGAGACAAATGTTCCTGATTCATCAAAGATTTGTTTGCCAATAAACTTAGCCTGAAAAGCTTTGGTATCAATTTCGGCTCCTAACCCGGGAGTTTCTCCTTTGTGGGCAAAATTAGCACCATAAATAGTTGAAAGATCATCATTTAAAGAAACATATCCCCAAATTGGGCCCCATAGTCCTTTGCCATAAACAGGGATTACATATTGTTTTGTATTATTTACATTACTTACAAAAACTGGCAGGTTTCTTTCAGCCACAGGTTTTGATATTTCTTTTTTCATATCGATAGTAAAAGCATCGGCACCTTCGATAACCGATCCACTTGTATTAACTACATAGCTTTCGGTTATAAATTTTGTAAATAATTCCTCGGCATTTTTAGCTGTACTCTCAATATTAATTGATGTAAGTATATTTTGTTTTTTATTTATTTCTATATTTCTTTTCTGATAAGGTTGCAATGTTATTGCTGCAATAGATAAAATAGCAGCAACTGCAATTACCATTACTGATGAAAAAATAAAAATATATGTATTACTAAATGATTTCATGATTGTAACTAGTTTATTATGCTTTTACTTTTGCTCTTTTTAAACGTTTAGAAATATTTGCTTCGATAACATAATGATCGATAAGTGGTGCAAATACGTTCATCAGTAATATAGCTAACATCATTCCTTCCGGATATGCTGGATTTAATACACGTATCAGAACAGCCAAGAATCCAATCAGGAATCCATATATTATTTTGCCACGTGCTGTTTGTGCTGCTGATACTGGATCGGTAGCCATAAATACTGCCCCAAAAGCAAAACCGCCTAATAATAAATGCTGGTATGCAGGCAATTCCATGTATGAATTTACAGCAAATGCATTGAGGAGTAATCCCATAACGAGTCCACCAATAAAAGTTGAAATAATAATTCGTGCACTGCCAATTCCTGTAAATAATAATATGGCAGCTCCAATTAATATTGCAAGTGTAGATGTTTCGCCGATTGATCCCGGAATAAATCCAAAGAACATATCAGCCACACTGGGTAATTTCTCCAAATGACCTGCAGCAGCTTCGGCAAGTGGTGTTGCACCCGTGTATGAATCAACTATGCCTTCGCCTTTAAGCATTCCATGTGTCCATACTGCATTACCTGACATGTAAGAAGGATATGCAAAGAAAAGGAATGCACGAGCAGTTAATGCCGGATTTAAAATATTCATTCCGGTTCCACCAAAAACCTCTTTACCAATGATAACGGCAAAAGCAGTGGCCAATGCAACCATCCACAGAGGTACATCAACAGGTAAAACCAATGGAATTAGCATTCCGGTTACAAGAAAACCTTCGTTTACTTCATGACCACGATATTGAGCAAAAGCAAATTCAATACCCAACCCAACAACATACGACACTACAATAATCGGAAAAACTCTTAAAAAACCAGAGAAGAATAACTCCCAAATAGTACCTGTTTGTCCTGTAGCTATAAAATGCTGATGACCTACATTCCACATACCAAATAATAGTGAAGGTATTAGTGCCAGAACTACAACTGTCATAGTGCGTTTCATATCATTTGCATCACGAATATGAGTTCCTTTAGTTGTTACAGTGTCGGGAACAAACATAAAAGATTCAAATGCTTCAAAAGTAGAATGGAGCTTTTCAAATTTTCCACCCTTTTCAAATTTTGGTTTTATATTATCCAGATATCTTCTTAATGATTTCATTAATTGAATCGTATTTTGTTACTAATTAAATCCTTACTGTTAGATCATTTCGGCCCTTATGGAATCGAGTCCTTTACGAATAATTGACTGAACATCGGTTTTTGAAGTACATACAAACTCGCAAAGAGCAAAATCCTCTTCATCGACCTCGTAAATCCCAAGTTTCTCCATTAAATCGATATCGTCAACCAAAATAGCTTTGATTAATTGAACAGGATAGATGTCGAATGGAAATACCTTTTCATACTCGCCCGACATTACAAAAGCTCTGTGGCCGCCATGCATATTTGTGTCTAACTTATACATGTTTCGTGAGAAAAATCCTGATAAGAAAGTACGTGAAGCACTATACTTTTTAATGCCTGGCAATGCCCAACCAAAAAATTCGTGGTATTTACCTTCGGGAACTATGGTTAATTGATTATCAAAAAATCCAACAAAACCCTCGTTCATCAGTTTTGTACCCGTAAGCACATTTCCGCTAATTATGCGGTAATCACCTTGCTTTACATTATCTTTAAGTATATTTCGAACACAAGCTCCGTTTATAATTTTAAGGTAAGAAGGGTGCAATACCTCAGATCCAGCAATTGCAATAATTTTTGTAACATCGTAAATCCCTTTATCGAAAAGTCGTCCGATTGCAATGATTTCCTGAGGATAGGTGTACCAAACAATATCACCTTTATTTATAGGATCTATTTTATGGATCTGCACTCCAACGTTACCTGCTGGATGCGGACCAGTAAAATAATTGATCTGAACTCCTTTTGCTGAAGTAAATGTTTCGGCAGCAGGATAATCGGCATTCAGGTTTAGATGAATATTCCCTGTGGTAAGTTTTGATAAAGCATCAATGCCTTTCTGGAACATAGCAACTTCATCCTTTGCAACAAAGTCCATATCTGGAGCTAGTGGGGCAGTATCGAAGGCTGAGATAAAAATAGCTTTTGGATTATCTTTTGGATTTGCCACAGTAGAATAAGGTCGTTGTCGTAATACAGGCCACAAACCACTTTCGAGCATTAGTGAAATGATTTCTTCGCGTAACATGGTTTTAGGATCGCTGTGTTTAAACTCCTTGTACTCGATTTTTGCATCTGCCCGAACTACAACTTCCAAAATAACGCGTCTTTCGCCTCTGTTAATTGCAGTAACCTCACCGCTTACAGGAGATGTAAACATAACTTCGGGTTGAAACTTATCATAAAATAGAGGTGATCCAGCTTTAACTTTATCGCCAATATTTACTACTAATTTTGGTCGTATTGCCTTAAAATCAATTGGTTTAACAGCATAAAACTCTGATGGCAATGATTTTTTTAAAACTTTTTCAGCGATACCATCTAAGCTAATGTTCAATCCTTTTTTTATTCGTATAACTTTTGGCATTTTTTATTATTTTGTTCTATTTAGTTTTAATAATCCTCAAACAAATTTAATGAAAATCAGAATAGGTAATTCCAAATATTGTGAATAAAACCAATATTAAATAAATTTGTTCTGCAATAACAGTTATTTTTTAATGAAAAGCTAAAATAAGAATTTAACTACTTAAATGTGTAATTAAATCCTAATTTTATAGTATATAAAAATCCATATATAGATATTGGTATATAACTAAGTTACAAATATAATTTTATTTTTATAACTCCATAATCCTCTTTTTGCAGTATTAATAAATTATTATCACAAAGAAAGACACTCTAACCGGAATGTCTATAAAACTAAATATGGTTTTTTTAGTTTAAAGGAATAATTACTCTCTTATAAGTATCATTAATTACTGTTGCCAAAGCCACAAATAAAGCTAAAGTGCCACAAATAACTCCATCAATTCCACCTAAAATTTTTAGAGTTGAACTACCTGTAAAATCAGCTGCAGCAAGCAATGCAAACAATATAAGAACTGTAATAAACAAAACCCTCATTATTTTTGATAAAGCAAAACTTGCCACAACCATACCGAATGTAAACAAGGCCCAAACTGTTAAAAACCAGCCCATAGCTATTGCAGATGGAGCTTCGCCCCAACCTAATTTTGGCAAAATCATTAATACAATTAGGCTAATCCAGAAAAAACCATAAGCAGAAAATGCGAGCATACCAAACATGTTATTTTTCTTCCATTCAAGTTTACCTGCAATTACTTGCAAGGCTCCTCCAACGAAAAGACCCATAGCCATAATCATGGAGTCTAATGGAAAGAGTCCGATATTATGAAGATTTAATAATAAAGTTGTTAATCCGAAGCCTGTTAAACCCAATGGAGCAGGATTTGTAGTTGTGTCGGCTAAAAGAACAGTTTGTTTTCCAGTCATCTATAAATGGTTTTAGTTTTTAATGCCGGCAAAAATAGAATTTATTTCCAATTAATTGGCGGTATATTATTTTTTAAACCATATTAAACTGAAAGGTTTAACAATATTAGATTTCGTGAATTGTGTGTGTTCCTATTTTATATGCTTACTATAAAGAAAATCATAAAAATCGATCTGTGCTCTCACCTCATTTCCTACTTTTTTAACATAATTATTTTTCATATCCTTATCAATTATGCGGGCTTTGGTATTATCCTTAAGCTGTATCATCAACATTTCCTTTAATTCCTTTTGTATCTCTTTATCAAAAACAGGCACTGTAACTTCAATGCGGTTATCGAGATTTCGCATCATCCAGTCGGCAGATGAAATTAAATAACGCTCATCGCCCCCATTGCAAAACACTAAAATACGCGAATGTTCAAGATACTTGTCAACAATACTTATTACTTGTATGTTTTCACTCATTCCTTTAATACCTGGAACAAGTTTACAAATACCACGAATTATACAATATACTTTAACTCCGGCATTGCTGGCCTGGTATAACTTATTTATGAGTTTTTCATCAGCAAGACTATTTAATTTAATAATACACCAGGCTTCTCTTTTTAATTTTGCATTTTCGATTTCGCTCTCAATTAATTTGATAAAGAAGCTACGGTTACTAAAAGGACTAACTACCAACGTTCTGAATCGGGATGGTCTGAAACTCATTGAAAAGAGTCCAAATACCTTGTCAACTTCTTTTGTTATATCTGGATTTGATGTTAAAAGAGAACAATCGCTGTATACAGCACACGTTTTTTCGTGAAAGTTACCTGTTCCAATATTCGCATAGTAGCGTATTCCATCGACCTCCTGACGCTTAATAAGTAATAGTTTACAATGCACTTTTAATCCAGGAATGCTTGTTAATACTTTTACACCATTTTTTTGAAGCTGTTCTGAATAATAAATATTTGCTTCCTCATCAAATCGGGCTTGAAGCTCTAGAAAGACTGTTACTTTCTTACCATTACGTGCTGCATTTATCAACGCATTAATTACATTTGATGGTTTTGAAACTCTGTAAAGTGTCATCTTTATTGAGATAACTTTTGGATCGATGCTGGCTTCACGCAACAATTCAACAATGTAATTAAAGCTCTGATAGGGATAATGCAACATGATATCTTTTTCGCGGAATGCTTTTATTACACTTGCTCCTTCTGAAAAGTCCTTATGTGGAATAGGATCAGCCTTTGGATATTCCAGCAGCTCTTCACCAAAATTAGGAAAGTTCATAAAGTCTTTAAAATTGTGATACCTCCCACCTTCAACCAACTGATCATTATCAGTTATTTTGAGCTTATTAATAACAACTTTTAAAATGTCTTTAGGCATGCTCTTATCATAAACAAATCGTAGCGCAGAGGCTGATTTTCTCTGCTCCAGACTATCGGCCATAATTTCAAGAAAACTTTTAGAAACGTCGTTATCGATATCTAACTCTGCATCTCGCGTAAACTTAAAAGTATAAGCTGTAAATGCCGTAAATTTGAATCGCACAAAAATATCGTCTAAACAATGCCGAATAATATCATCAAGAAGAATAAAATACTTTTGTCCATCTTTTTCAGGAAGAATTAAAAACCTGCTTACACTGGAGGTTGGAATTTCCATTATAGCATATGTATTCTTTTCCGGTTTATCCGCACGTAACAATTCAATTGCAAGATATATTGATTTGTCGGCAAGCGTATTAGCTCCCTTAAAGTTTTTAAGCATTATAGGAAACAAATGTGTTTGTACTTTATCCTTAAAATATTGCCTTACAATTTGGCCTTGTTCTTTTGAAAGTTCTTTCTCGTTTAGTTTATATATATTCTTCTTCTTTAATTCTTTTATAAGTTCTTCATAAGTTTTTTCAAAAACATCACGTTGTTTTTTTACCTCTTTTAATATTTTATTGAGATTATTCTGAAAAAGTTTACCTTCTTCAATATTATTATTATCAAGATTTAGTTGAATTAATCGACGTAAAGTAGCAACCCTAACTCTGAAGAACTCATCCTGATTGTTCGAAAAAATACCAAGAAATCGTAATCGCTCAATTAGCGGATTTGTTTTATCCAGAGACTCTTGAAGTACCCTGTAATTAAAGCTCAACCAGCTTAACTCCCGGTCAAAATAGGTGTATTCAGTAACATTTGCCATAGCTCACGAATCTTTTTACGCATTAAGTATCTGCAAATAAAGTGTTAAGGTACACAATTTTCTATTTACGTAATGTTAAATTAGTATTAAAAATATCTGTTATATATGTTCCACAAATTTATTTATATATAATTTTATACCAATTGAAAACTAAACCAGCCCTTATTTGTTAAAAGATAAAACTAAATTATATGATTGATCTAACCACAAAATACTTGGGTTTTAAAATAAAAAACCCAATAATTGCAGCAAGCTCAGGTTTAACCGATACGGCCGACAAAGTTAAAAATCTTGAAATAAATGGCGCCGGGGCTATTGTTCTTAAATCACTATTCGAAGAGCAAATAATGATGGAGATCAGCGCTATTACAGCAGGTAACGTTTACAACAAAAACAGCGAAGCCGAAGATTACATCTCCTATTACACACGCAAACATAACATTGATGAATATCTTCGGTTGATCGAGGATTCAAAAAAAGCAGTAAACATACCAGTTATTGCTAGTTTAAATTGCTTTTCGATTGGCCAATGGGTGAGTTTTGCGGAAAGAATTGAGTCTACAGGAGCTGATGGAATCGAACTTAACATGTTTATTTTGCCGAGCGATCAAAAATTCTCAGGAACCGAAATCGAAGAAATCTATTTTGATATAATAAGAGGTGTACGCAAAAATACTAAGCTCCCAATTGCTGTAAAATTAAGTACCTATTTTTCTGGTATGGCCGACAGCTTGATTAAAATCTCCAAAGAAGATATTTCCGCTATGGTGCTTTTTAATCATTTTTATAGCCCGACAGTTGATCTGGAAAAAGAACAAATAGTGTCTTCGAGAGTGTTTAGTCTTCCAGAAGAAAACTCGAATTGCATTCGATGGATTGGCTTAACAGCAGATAAAGTGCAATGCGATTTGGCTGCATCAGGAGGTATTTACGACGGATATGATGCTCTTAAAAATTTGTTGGTGGGTGCCAAAGCAGTACAAGTAGCCTCCACGCTTTATAAGCATACCGCTAAACACATTCCAGTAATGTTGCAACAGATTGAAAACTGGATGATTAGCAAAGAATATACTTCGCTCGAGCAAATAATCGGTAAGCTAAGCCTTAAAAATGTAAGTAACCCTCTAGCCTACGAGAGAGCTCAGTTTATGAAATATTTTTCGGATAATAAATCATAGTTTCAATTTAAAATAATAATGAGGCTGTCTCAAAACAACCAAAAAAATCATTGCGAGTGAAGAATGAACGAAGCAATCTATAGATATTCAGCAACTTATGATTGCTTCACTTCGTTCGCAATGACTAAAAACTGGCTTTTAAGACAGCCTCGTTGTTTTAGATTTATATATTAATTACTATTCAGTTTGGACTTTCTTAATTATTAAAGTCTTTACTTTTTCTTTATTCCAGCCATCTATTAATGTTTTAAAACCAGCATAATTTTCCGAAATTATCACGCTTTGCTCAATTTTTAGCAATCGGTTAACCTGAACTTTATTTTCAACTGAATTGATATTAATTTTAATCTCACCTGTTGTATTAGCAATTTCATATTTAACCTCATTACCAACTAGGGCAAATCCGGCAGGAAGCATATATGTAATATCATAATTCTCAAAAACCGGATAACCAATACTGATTGGAGTTTCTCTATTGCCAGTTAATGGTCGTAAATGAGCAGCATCAATACCCAGAGATGAGGAAAATATCTTAATAAAGAAATAATCACCCTGATTTTTCCAGATTTCTTTTCCTTTAATTTCTGCTTTTACTTCGCAACCACTTCGGTCGAAAGTAAGCAATTCAACCTTACCAATTGAACCTGCTGGAACAATTGATTCAACAATTGTTTTAGCATTTTCAGGATTAAGTAATAGTTCAAAATATGGATATCTAATACCTGTCAGTTTAATTAATAGAGATCCTTGATAATCCCCGTTTTCAGAAATTTCAATAGTACCTGTTGCCGAAACCATGTTTTTAGTTTCTTTAATATAGGTTGGTAAAATCACTTCATTACCAGCAACATCTATTAACTTATCATTGGTCATTTCGAATCCAAGTGTGTTTTTTTGCGATTGATTGTATTGAAAAATATACTCCTGATCTTCGAATTTCGTTTGCATTAGAATTTTACCAAAATCTTTCAGGTTCCCAATTGAATGATCAAAAGTTTTTTCGGGTATTGCAAAAATTAATTTACTTTCAAAACCCATGAATTTGGCAAATTCATTTAACAACACCATTTTTTCGAATTGGGTTGCCCCATTCGATGCCCAAACATCTTTCAATGGACGAATGGAATAGGCTGTATATTCAATTGGAACATAAAATCCATTGATTTCGCTTCCCACAATTTTCTGTAGTTCCTTAATATATTCGAGTCCTTGTTTTTTTCCAACCATTCTTTTCTGTACAAAGCTTTTCATCTCATCGGTAAGCGTTAGATCTGCATTTGAAATCACATCAGCAATGGCTTCGTTTAAACTTACAGTACTAAAAACTAATTTAGGAATAAACAAGTCTTCGTTTGGTTGATTCGATTCGTTTGCAACCATATCAAGGTTTTCAAACTTCCATGTGTACGATGTTAATCCTTCTTTTTTACTAATTACAGGTTTAACTTTTGAGTTAATCAGTTTATAATTCAGCGATATCCCTTCGGGTACTTTAACTACAATCTCCATATTCTCAATAGGAGTGCTTTGTTGAATAATAATATTGTCGTTTAAATAGGGGAAGTATCCTGAATTTGAATGTAACTCATAATCGAAATTTACCACACAACCCAATTCCAATCCGGCATGTGTAACAACCATTTCTCGCAAATGATTATACGCAGGTGCTCCAGCAGCAAATCTTGGCAATACTTCGTTAAAAGCATTTGCTGGTGAGGCCACAAGTTTTCCATCGGCCATTTTGGTTTCCGATTTATTAATTTTTAGTTGCTGAAAACGTGGATCGTAAATAACAAACGACTCACCAAACATGCGATTAAAAGAGTTGTGAGTAATATACTTTAACTGATGTTGGTATCGATAATCAACCGATCCGTCGACATTTAACTGATATTCCTTTTTTATGGATTTATAAACTGCATCATTTTCCTGTTCCCACACATTGGGCTGACATGAGCCTAAGATGGCAACTAACAGGATAAATAGAAATATATGTTTTGATTTCATTTTCTTTATGTATTAAATCATTTGTATTATCGGGCTAAAATTAGGTTCTCATTTGCAAATTTCTGCTGAGCTTCAACTACTGATTTATAGTTTGTCCACTCATTGGCTTCGAAAACCCGTTTCTTAATAACAATTTTCTCTGCAATTTTTATTTCGTTTGTACCAATTTCGTAAGCACCTATGAAAGAAGCAGCACTTCCGTCAATTTCATTTTGTGTTGGAACAACAACTGCATTTTTAAAAGCTGGCAAAGTAATCGTTTCATTCAATTCAACCAGTCGGCTGCAGCGATCTGTAAACGGGTAGGTTCTTTCAGCCAGAGCTGTATTTGCATAAAGATGAGCCTGAGCTCTCATAAAGATATTCGATGCAATAATGGGTTTAAATATAATCTCATTACCAGTAACAACAGCGTACTCAGGAATTCTGTATTTAACAGAAATCTGAATTGGGCCTTCCATGTGTCCGTATGGATCGCTGAAAGTCATTTCTAAAATTTCGATATCCTGAGCAATGGTTCTGAGTTCTGTTTCAAGGTTTCTTTTCCAGTCCTTTTTATAGCCACGGGTAAACATTCCACGCAAAGCTGCATCTGTTTGTCCATCGGCAGTTACAGAAAAAGATCCTTCGAGTGTTCCATTCTCCAAAATTGTAGATGTTCCTGATATTTTTAACGGATGATTTTCGGGTTCAGAAATTGGAGTAATCATTAAATCTGCTCCTTCGGGTAATCCCATCAGGTAGTTTTGTTGCTGTTCGGCACTTGACCATTCTTCGCGAACAAATGGAACCCAAGTTGGATCGAGCAGCATATATTCGCCACTTCGACGCTTAACCACAGTAACACTATGATTAAACTGATCCGCAGGGATGTTTTCTATTCTCGATCCGGCCATTGTCATTGCCGCATACGAATCGAAACCTGCAGCACGAAGCATAGTAATTAGCATTCCAGCTTTATCTTTACAAACGCCACAACGATCGGTAAAAGTCATATCACCGGTATGCAAAGTAAAACCTTCGCCCTCACCCATCGAGATTCCCGAATAACGAATATTATCAGCTACCCAATGGTTAAGTCTGGAAATGCTATCCATTTCATCTTTTGCTCCCTTAAGTATTTCCTTTACTTTCTTATCAATTGCCGGAGTTGATTTGAAACTTCCAAAATCTTCGTTAACACCATAGAACCAACGCGATTTTTCTTCCCATTCGGTAGTAGTTGTAACCAATAATTTTAATGCGATATCAGAAAAAGCAACCGAGCCAGGTTGTCTCTTCATCGGCATCATGTTTTCTTTTGAAAAACGATACTGTGTTTTTTCGCCTAGTTTAGTGGTTTTTACATCCATCTCGCCATTAAAAACCTGAAAGTGTAATTCCTTTGTATTTGGAACTTTTACTTCGTACACTTTTTTAAGCACCGGCTGCGAATACCAGTATTCAATAATATCGTAGAATTGACCACGCATAGGTGGTATATATTTCGAATCATCGGGTTGATCCTGATCGAATAACAAAGCATACGTAAATCCCTTTCTGAAAAGTGAAACTTCGATGCCATCACCTGGTTCAAGTCTTCCAATATCAACCATTTTCTGACGAGCACCCCAATATATTGCACGTGCTGGTGCCGGGTAATCATACACTCGATCCTGACCAATTAAATCTACTGATCCAGTACTCCTATAAATCTTAACTTCCTTTATTTCGACAAACGCCGAAAGTGGATCATAGTCAAAAATCAATTTACTAAGCTCTTTGGCTCCCTGAGCATTCAGTACTTTGTAAATTTTATGAATATTGTTATAACTCAAGCCGGATTCCTGAACATCGACAAATGTTTCGTCGAGCACCACAAGGTAATCGGCTTGCGGATACTCTTTAGAAGTACCGGCTTTTTTTATCAGGTCGTTAGTACCTGCAAAAACGCTTAACTCCATTAAAAGAAAAGCGAAAAAATAAAAAATAATTTTTTTCATAGGGATTAGGGTTGAAAATTAAGTATTAATTATAGAAATCTAAATATAGTAAAATGATTTTCAAATGATTA
>JBFXEQ010000062.1:0-18110 GCA_050179935.1 Bacteroidales bacterium
CCGATGCTGATTTTAGTCAGATTATCGATTATGGAAAAAAGATCGTTGAAAATATATTAAAAAATGGGTTCTCGTATGGAACATGTCTGAATGTTAATTTCCCGGCTATTCCTAAACACGAAATAAAGGGAGTTAGAATATGCCGACAAGCAAAGGGAATGTGGAAAGAGGAGTTTGAAAAAAGACTCGATCCACGGAATGGCGAATATTTTTGGCTGGTTGGATATTTCGAAAATGCTGATAATGGCGAAACAGATACTGACGAGTGGGCATTGGCCAATAATTATGTTTCAATTGTACCTGTTGAAATAGATTTTACTGATTACAACAAAATTGATGAACTTAAAAAATGGAACTATGAAATCTAAATTCGATTCTCTGTCGCTGGGATTAATTCTTGGAATTGCAGCACCCATTATTACCATGCTTATCGTTTATTTTTTAAAATTTAACTTGTTTAAGGTTGATGAGCTGCTGGATTATTTAGTAGCTAAACAGGTATTTACAAAGATTGTTAGCTTGTGTGTAATTCCCAACCTTGTTTTATTTTTTATTTTCATCCGAAAAAACTATTTGTATTCAGCCCGCGGAGTGTTGATGTCAACCGTACTTTTTGCTTTGTTTGTATTTATAACCAAGTTCGCACTTTAATATGAGATATTACATAATTGCAGGCGAGGCTTCTGGAGATCTTCATGGTTCTAACCTTCTGAAAGGGTTAAAAATGGTTGACCCTAATCCAGAATTTCGTTTCTGGGGTGGTGATTTGATGCAAGCACAAGGAGGAACGCTTGTTAAGCATTATCGCGAAACAGCCATTATGGGTTTTTTCGAAGTGTTGATGAATATCAGAAGGATTGGACAATTTTTAACCGAATGCAAAAAAGATTTGCTGGAATATAATCCCGATGTTCTGATTTTGATAGATTACCCGGGCTTTAATCTGAGAATAGCTGAATTTGCCAAATCAAAAGGGATAAAAACGTATTATTATATTTCACCCAAAATTTGGGCTTGGAAGGAATCGCGCATCAAAAAGATAAAAGCTTTTGTCGATAAAATGTTCGTGATTTTTCCATTTGAGGTGGATTATTACAAGAAGTTCGACTATCCGGTATATTATGGTGGAAATCCATTGCTCGATGCTGTTCAGGAAAAAATTAACGAACCCGGAGATTATCAGCATTTTATTGAGATAAATGGATTAAAAAATAAGCCAATAATTGCTATTTTGGCTGGTAGCAGAAAGCAAGAAATACATCGTAATCTGGTAATTATGTTGCAGGTGGTTTCAAAATACCCCGAATATCAATTTGTTATTGCGGCTGCTCCATCAATTGAACCAGTATTTTACAATAATTATATACGTGGTCATAGTATAAAAGTGGTGTATAACCAAACCTACAACACATTAAAATTTTCGACTGCAGCTTTGGTAACCTCTGGAACTGCAACACTTGAAACAGCATTGTTTAATATTCCCCAAGTGGTGTGTTATAGGGCCGGGCATCTTTCTTATTTTGTAGCAAAAATGCTTGTTAAGCTTAAATTTATATCGCTCGTTAATCTGATAATGAACAGAGAGGTTGTAAAAGAGCTAATTCATTTCGATGTAACCAAAGAAAAAATTGAGAGTGAGTTGAAAATGATTTTATCAGATGAAAATTACCGACACCAAATGCTGAATAATTACAAGCTTTTAAGAGAAATGTTGGGTGGTACAGGTGCTTCAAAGCGTGTAGCTGGGTTAATTTATAATAGCCTTAATAAGTAGTTAGTCTAATTTTATTAGCTGTTCTCTTGCCCGATCATTTACATATATAATAGTATCGGGGTTTCCAATATAATAAATCTTTCCGGAGTTGTTAATATGTGCTGATAAAAGCTTTGTAGCATGAACATAACAATCGCCAATGCTTTCTGATTCAATGGTTACGTTTTCAACAATAAATTCATCAGCTTTAATTTTTGCTGATGCTCTTGCCCATGCGCCAAAGTTTGTTGCCGCTCCGTTGAGCTGCAAATAAGCCCCTGATATTCCATCGTTTACGTAATAAAAATTATCACAGGTAACCGTTAAAAAAATATCCGAATAATCGGTAATCGAAAATATTTCTAATTGTGGTGTAATTAAGGTGTCAACTGATTGTACTAATGATGATTGGCTCAGATACAAATAAAGTAATTTATTAACAGAGATATGGAGTTTTATTTTATCATAATCTCTGCTCCAACGTGCCGAATTTTTATTCGTAACAGAAAGCTTACCATCAACAACTTTATACGAAACGTCAGGGATTAGATTATTACCACCTTCAATGCTTAATTTACAGATAGTATCCTGATATAAATAAACCTCAAAAATATCATTAATAAATAGTTCAGTAAACTTATCAACCGGAACATCAATACGGATAATATCTCCTGAATTCATAAACGTATTATCGCAACTTAATGTAGCAACTAAAAGAGCTATTATAAAGAAAATTCGTTTCATTTTACATGCTTCCATTATCAGTTTTGCCAAATCACTTATTTTGTCGGTATTGAGTATCCAACACCCCATTCAATAAAACTTGCAATTGCATAATGCGATTTCAGAGTCATGCTTACGTTCCATTGTTTATTTATTGTGTATCGTAAGCCTGTTCTTGAATATATTAATGCTTCGGTTTTAACCGGAGCATATAAATAGGCTCCTAATTGTACCGTAAATGTTATTCTGTTCATGATGGCATCATGTAATACATGAACACCTATTTGATAAAGATCAGTATTTATAAAGTCATTTTTATCCTTATTCTGTGTAAATTGTCGGTTCGAAGCATCAAAAAACAAATCAGTACCAACACCCCATTTGCCTTTTAAACTGTATTGATGAGTATAATCAACAACCAATGATGATGCAAGATAGGTGCCCGATGTATAATGATTAATAGATTTCGCACCTCCGGACAAGGTAATCAAAAAGTTGTTTTTTGATTCAATGTCAGGCAAATCAATTATTTCTTTTTTATGATAATCAGAATTAATCTGGTAAGCTAGACCAATAGTAGCTGATAAAACATTGAGTCCGTAGTTTGGGTTTTGTAAATTGCCGTTTGAAATATGATTAAACCGCAGATGATTAGTTAACCCAATCTTTTTGGATAAGGCAATATATGAGTTTAAACTAAAATCAATGTAAACATTTAAATATGTTCCGATTGCCAGATTTTTGTAATTTGTATTTATATCGAATGGATTTGTTACATAAGCGGCTCCAATACCAATCTGGTAACTTATATTCGATCCATTTCGAAATTTCAGCAGGGGAATTTTAGTAAATCCATAAAGCGAGTATGCATGTCCAAATACATCATCATTCCCGAGGTTTGAATGATAAAAAGCCAATCCATAATCAGGATATCGATACAACTGGTTCCAGTAGTTATTTCCGTTTGTCGATTTTGTAAGTTTTATATCAAATGTACGAATATGATCTTCAAGTAGATAGCTCAATGAGCTGTGATGAGGCATTAAAAAACCATATCCATAATCCAACTCAAAATAAGTATTCTCTGAAAAATTAATTTTCTGCCCAATAGCCAGTAACGGCAAAATCAGGGCAATTAAGAAAAATGTTTTTCGTTTACTAATCATTATTTTATTAAAAAGTGAGACAAAAATACAGAATGATTTATAATATCCATGCAGAATAGTTAATAACCGTAAGATTTAAAAAAAATGTTATTCTGTTTACGTAATTTTGAATGTTGATATTAAAATTTAAATTTGTGATTCGATAAATAAAAGCAATTCATGTTTACACTTCTAAAAAAAGAGATTAGTAGTTTTTTTAGCTCAATAACCGGATATATTGTAATTATAGTTTTTTTACTTATTAACAGTATGTTTTTATGGATTTTTCCCGGGTCAAATAATCTGCTCGATAGTGGTTATGCATCTCTGGAAGCCTTGTTTATTATTGCACCATGGATATTTTTATTTCTTGTCCCGGCTGTTACCATGCGCATGTTTACTGACGAAAGAAAGTCGGGAACTATCGAAACGCTTTTTACAAGGCCATTAACTGATCTGAAAATTATCTCAGCCAAAAGCCTGGCTGCATTTATTCTGGTATTGTTTTCATTAATTCCTACACTAATTTATTTTTATTCGGTTTATAAGCTTGGAAATCCTATAGGAAGCATCGATTCTGGTGGTACCTGGGGTTCGTATATCGGATTGTTCTTTCTTTCAGTCATTTATGTAGCGATTGGGATTTTTGCTTCATCGATTACAGAGAATCAGATTGTAGCTTTTATAATAGGTATGTTTTTATGCTTTATCATGTTTATGGGGTTTGATTATTTAAGCGAGCTGGCTTTTTTTAGTAAAATAGATAGTTTTATTATTAATATTGGTATTAATGAGCATTATAAATCTTTAAGCAGAGGCGTTATCGATAGCCGTGATATAATCTATTTTATTAGTGTAGTGGTTATTTTTACTTTGTTTACCAAGCTTGTTCTGCAAAGTAGAAAATGGTAATTTTTTATTAAAACATCCATGAGTAAAAATATTAAAAAACAAAATGTTATTCAGCTTTTTCTGGCTATTGCCATAATTCTTCTTGTTAATTATGTTGCCGATTTCTTTTATTTCCGCATTGATTTAACAACCGATAAAAGATATACCCTTTCCGAGCAATCTAAAAAAGTGGTTAGTCAACTTAATGATATTGTTTACATTGAGATATATCTTGATGGAGATATGCCTATTGCTTTTCAACGAATGCGAAGATCAATCGCCGACTTAATGGATGAATTCAGAGTAATTGATAATGACAATATAAAATATACCTTTATTAATCCTTCAAAATCTTCCGATCAATCAAAACGTAATGCAATTTATCAGGAGTTATACGATCGTGGATTGATTCCGACAAATGTAAAAGATCGCGACAAGGAGGGTGGAATTGCTGAAAAAATTCTGTTTCCAGGTGCTATCGTTTCGTATCAGGGAAACGAGGTTCCTTTAAACCTGTTAATTAATAATCCGGGCTATTCTCCCGAGGTTAATCTTAATAATTCAATTCAGGCATTAGAGTTTAGCTTTGTCGATGCAATTCGAAAGATTACCGTGAAAGAGCGTAAAAAAATTGCATTTATCGAAGGGCAGGGCGAACTTGATGAATACCAAACAGGCGATATTACTCGCGAATTATCTGGATATTATGATATTGACAGAGTTACCATTAAGGAATATGTTTCCATTCTCGATCCATACGATGTCGTAATTATTGCTGGACCAACTGAAGCCTATGCAGAAAAAAGTAAATTTATAATCGATCAATACCTTATGCGTGGTGGAAAGATACTGTGGTTAATCGATGAGGTTAAAGTTGATGTTGATAGTCTGTCGGCCGGAAGTATAACTTTTGCTTTGTATAATGATGTTAATCTTGATGACCAGCTGTTTAAATATGGAGTACGCATTAATCCCAATATCATTCAGGATGTGCAATGTGCAATAATTCCGGTTAATACAGCTGTTTCGGGTACTCAGCCCAAGTTTTCGCCAGCACCCTGGGTGTTTAATCCGCTATTAAGTGCAACAGTTAATCATCCGATAACACGTAATCTTAATATGATTAAATCAGAATTTCCTAGTGTTATCGATACGGTTGGACAAAATACGGCCATAAAAAAGGAGTTTATTTTGTATTCATCCCAAAATTCGAGAGTTGTTAATATCCCCACTTTGGTTAGCCTTGAGCAGGTTCGCGAAAAAATTGATCCATACTCGTTTAACCAGCCTAATCAACCAATTTATGTTGTACTTTCGGGTGAGTTCGAATCTGTTTTTAAAAACAGGATTATAAAGGAATATACCGAAGGTCAGGAGTTTAAATATCTTGAAAAAAGTATAGCTACGCAAATGATTGTGGTTTCCGATGCAGACATTATTCGTAATGAAGTTCGTAACCGTGCCGATGGAATATTTTTGTCTCCGCTTGGTTATGACAGGTACACAAAACAAACCTACGGTAATAAAGAATTGATAATGAATATGCTGCATTATCTAATTGATAGAGAGGGTATTATAAATCTTCGTTCTCGCGAAATAAAACTGAGGCTGCTTGATAAAAATAAAATTCTGAATCAACGCTTAACTTGGCAGATAATAAATACCTTGTTGCCTTTATTGCTGATTTTATTATTTGGATTGATCTGGACATATCTGAGGCGTAAAAAATATAGCTGATATCAGTTATTTAATCCATAAATTATTTATGCGAAAGTATTTACTTTATTTATTTGTATTTGTTTTATTGTTTTTATCTGCATGGATTTTCTTTTTTTCAAGCTCATCAGGGATTGTAAGCCTTCGAAATAGCAATTTTTCTATTGATAACGTTGAAAAGGTAACCTCGATCTATCTTTCTGAAAAATCAAATACCTTAGCTCTTGATAAGATTAATAATCAATGGATAGTAAACAATAAATATCAGGCAAAAGAACAAAGCATTGGGACTTTATTGCTCGCTATTAATCGGTTACAAGTTCATTATCCGGTTTCAAAAGCTGAAAGAGAGCAGATTGCACTTTTACTTAATAATGATGGAATACAAGTAGATGTTAAAATAAATAGGTTTAATAGGCATCGGTTTTGGGTTAGTAAACCATCAATGAATAAAGAAAAAACCTATATGATGATGGTCAATTCTTCGGAACCATTTGTAGTAAAAATACCCGGTTTCAAGGGTAATGTGGGGGAATTGTTTGCTACTAGCGAAAATGCCTGGCGCAACAATTTAATTTTTAACTATTTACCACAAAATATACAAACTATAACTATTGAATATCCGTTAACCCCTGAAAGGTCTTTTTCATTAAAAAACTTTAACGATGGATCTTTTGCGCTCATAAATAGGAAAAATCAGCTCGAACCTGATTTTAATGTCGAAATTGCAGCACGCTATTTTACTTATTTTCAGAATATTCAATTCGAAGATGTTATAACCAATTGGCCTCAAGTAAAAAAAGATTCCGTTTTTGCCAGCACTCCATATGTTCAAATTACGGTTAAAGATTTTAAAAGCATTGAAAATAATATCAAAATTTTCAGAAAGCAATCCGATGGCGAAACAGATGAATTTGGAGATAAATCCAAATTTGATTTGAATAAAGCGTATGCATTGTTAAATAATAACAACGAATTGTTACTAATTCAGTATTATAATTTTGATCCATTATTAAAAGAAATTGATTATTTTCGCTAACACAAAAATCGAGTATGCTTATTGGCTACTTGAGTTTTTTTTCGTATTTTTGATAATTAATTCAGAACGATCTAAAATAGAATATTAATAAAACTTAAAAATAAAACCCGATGAAATTTGTTATTTCGAGTACAGCATTATTAAGTCATTTACAGGCAATCAGCAGAGTTATTAGCAATAAAAATACATTGCCAATTCTCGATAATTTTCTTTTTAAACTCGGTAAAAAGGAACTTATAATCACTGCTTCAGATCTGGAAACGACTTTAATAACCACCATTCAGTTGGAAAATGTTACAGATGAAGGAAGTATTGCAATTCCTGCACGTATTTTAACCGATACACTTAAGGAGTTTCCTGATCAACCGCTTACTTTTGATATTAATTCTGATACTTTTGGTGTTACAATTACAACCGAAAATGGTAAGTATAATATTGTTGGTCAGAATGGAGACGATTTTCCGCAATTGCCAACAATTAAAAAAGATCTGAAAAATTCAATCCAGTTGCCTGCAAACGTTTTGTTAAGTGGTATTACCAAAACCATTTTTGCAACTGCCGACGATGAATTACGCCCGGTAATGAATGGTATTTATATTGAACTTTTTGCTGATAATATGACATTTGTAGCTTCCGATGCACATAAATTGGTACGATACAAACGATTAGATGTAAAAGCCGAAAACGAAGCTTCGTTTATTCTTCCTAAGAAACCAGCCTCATTACTTAAATCGATACTTCCAAAAGAACAAAATGATGTTCTTATCGAATTTGATGATAAAAATGCATTCTTTACTTTAGCTGAGTACAAATTAGTTTCAAGACTGGTTGAAGGTAATTACCCAAGTTATAATTCAGTAATTCCAACAAATAACCCAAATAAATTAACTATTGACCGGTTAGAACTTTTCAATGCATTAAAACGCGTTGCATTGTTTTCTAATCAGGCAAGTAATCTGGTAAAACTTGAGCTTAAAGGCAATCAACTTAATGTTTCTGCTCAGGATATCGATTTCTCCATTTCAGCAAACGAAAGACTAAATTGTCAGTACGAAGGCGATGACATGGAAATAGGTTTTAAATCATCATTCCTAATTGAGATATTATCAAATATTTCATCAACCGATGTTCTTGTTGAGCTTTCTGATCCTTCACGCGCCGGAATTTTATTCCCCGCCGAAAAAGAAAACGAAGACGAAAATGTTTTGATGCTTCTTATGCCGATGATGATTAACGTATAATTATTAATATAAACCAGACGAAAAGAGTTTCGTAAGAAGCTCTTTTTTTTTAAATATGCCTTATTAAAAATCAAAATATGAAATAGCCATGAAAAATAAATTTTTCATAAAACAAAATTGATTATTTCATGGCTTATTCCATGTGACCTTTTAAAAAAATAAAAAATATACACATGAAACTTAACCTTAAGAAACCAATTGTTTTTTTTGATCTTGAAACTACTGGTATCGACATAACAAACGATAGAATTGTTGAAATATCTTTATTAAAAATTCATCCTTCGGGCAAAGAAGAAACAAAAACACAACGAATTAATCCCGAAATGGCAATCCCAAAACAATCGACTGAAATTCATGGCATTACTGATGAGGATGTAAAAGATGCTCCAACATTTAATCTGGTAGCTAAAACAATTGCTAACTTTTTGGAAGGGAGTGATTTAGCTGGATATAACTCAAATAAATTCGATATTCCCTTATTAGCCGAAGAGTTTTTAAGAGTTGGAGTGGATTTTGATCTTAAAAAGCTCCGCTTTATTGATGTGCAGGTTATTTTCCATAAAATGGAACAACGAACATTAAGTGCAGCATATAAGTTTTATTGCGAAAAAGATCTTGAAAAGGCACATAGTGCCGAAGCCGATACAATAGCAACTTACGAGGTTTTACAAGCACAGATTGATCGATATAAAGATCTGGAGAATGACATGGAATCATTGTCGAAATTCTCATCGCAAACAAATAATGCCGATTTTGCAGGTAGAATAGTATATAACGACAAAGGCGAAGAGGTTTTTAACTTTGGTAAATATAAGGGGCATACTGTTGAATCAGTTTTAGAAAAAGATTCAGGTTATTTTGGCTGGATGCTTAACGGCGAATTTCCTTTGTATACTAAAAAAGTACTTACGGCTATTAAATTGCGAAAGTTTAATAAGTAGATATGAGATATGAGATGTGAGTCACAAGATAAAAGATAAAAGATAAAAGATAAAAGGCATGCTCGATAGCGCGAGATAAAAGCATTAAGCTATATTAACCAGCAACCAGTAACTAGTAACAAGCAGCCAGAATGAAAATAATTTGTATAGGAAGAAACTACATTGATCATGCTAAGGAGCTAAACAATTCGGTTCCTACAGAACCTATTTTTTTTCTAAAGCCCGATACGGCATTAATACGAAATAATTATCCTTTCTTTTATCCCGATTTCTCTCAAGATATCCATTACGAAGTAGAAATTGTGGTAAAACTCGATAAGGTAGGTAAAAATATTGCTGAAAAGTTTGCTCATCGCTATTACAGCGAAATAGGAATTGGTGTTGATTTTACAGCCCGCGATCTTCAGAATAAATGTAAAGAAAAAGGATTGCCTTGGGAAATAGCCAAATCATTCGATGGAGCAGCTCCAATTAGTAATTTCATTAAGTTAGCCGAAATAGGTGATATACAATCAATCGATTTTAAGCTTGAGATAAATGGAAAAGTTGTTCAGCACGGCAATACCCGAGATATGATTTTTAATGTTGATAAACTTATTAATTATGTTTCGAAATTTTTCACCTTAAAAATTGGTGATCTCATGTTTACCGGAACTCCTGCAGGTGTTGGCCCTGTAAAAATAGGCGATAGACTTACTGCCTACATCGGAGACAAAAAAATGTTGGATTTTCAGGTAAAATAATCATCATAATGAAAGAGTATAGGTTCGAAACAATTAAGAATCCACAAGCAGTTATAATAATCTTGAGCTATTTTTTAATTGGATTCTCCACCATTACGTTAATTGCTTATTATACGCAAAATCGTAACCTTACCTTATTTTTCTTCTTTCTGTTTTTTGTTTCTTTTTTCTTTTATAAAAAAGTTGTTCCTATTAAAGAGTTTTTAATTGAAATGGATGATTATGAGATGATTATAAATAAAAGCACTCGAATAAGCTGGACCGAACTGATTTGGTATTATCATTATAATAATGGAGGAACTTTAGTTGAAGTTATTCAGATAAAAGCAAAAGATGGGAGTAAAGTGAGGTTGGATTACTTTAAGAAAACATCGCAAAAGAACAATTGGGTTGAGTTTAAAAATGATTTTTTTAGAATACTTGCTGAAAATAATATTCAGATAAGAAATTATTATAAATCAAAAATTTGGACAGTTGTTTTGTGGTTAATTATTCTAAGTTGGATTGGTATTCCTATATTATTGTATTGCTTACCTAGTGATACTTCAAGAAAAGCAATAATGTACATCATGTATTTTAGTTCAACAATGCCTCTAGTGATTGCAATTATTTCAAACAGAGCAAGTGCTAAAAAGACAAAGTAATTTCTTTCTGTAATTCAACAAAAAAATCTCTGGCAATTTGATATTGATTTTTGTATTTTTTATATAGATCGGGTAAATGTTGATAATTCTTTTCGAAGTTTGCAAATCGTTTATCCAGATTTTCGATCACTGCATTTGGAAGTTCGTTAAAATTAATTCCTCTCATCAGGTAAATTTCGACATATCTTATTATCCCGATTCGTCCAAAGGCATCTAAATCATCGGCTGCGCAAAGTATTGATAATAATGAGTATGGATCGGTATTTTTGTTTTTATACTCTTTATCATCATGTTTTTCAATTGCTTCAACGATCAGATCAAAGTTTTTAGGTTTCTCAAGCTGATTGTCATCGAAGTACTTTTCGCAAATTATTTTACTTTCTTTGCCGTGATTTTCACCTAAATTAATACTCAACCCGGTATCATGAAAAAACGAAGCGATAATACAACCTTCAACTAAAAGACAATCTGGTTTTTGGGTATTGTTGAGTTCAGCTAAAATCTCCTTGCAAATAGACCATACTCTTGCATGATGTTCATGATCGTGAGATGGGATAGGGGTTTTATTAAATATTTGTTTGCAAGCCCCGTAAAGGTGATCAAACCATTTATTTTCAACTGTTTGAATAACTTCTGATAAGTTTGTCATAATGCTGGTACAAAAAAGCAGAAAAGGATTTCTTTTCTGCTTTTACTTTTTTTTGGGATGAAATCCAATTACACTCTAGATTTTTCTGGTTCAGATAATTCAATAGCCATATCTAGAATAGTTGTATCATCGAATGTAACGAGTCCGCCATCAGGCCCTTGTGAAAAATGAATTCCAATACTTGAGCCATCACGGTAATTTGCTCCCCCAAAATAGTTTCTCACGGTTTCTTCGTTCATGTTTAATTTTTCAGCAATAGTTTTTATTGCACCATGAGGAAGATTGTCTTTGATTTTACGTAACTCATTAAATGTTATAGTCATAACTGTACTTTTTTAGTTAGATCGTGCTATAAAAATACTCAATAAATCTCTGAGTAAAAAATTTTTATATAACTATTAATCTTCTGTTAACTGTTTTTAACAATTAAACACTTGTGTTATCAATGTCTCTGATAATATAAACATCGTAATCGCCTAAATAATTAAACCCGAGTTTTTTATAAATCTTAATGGCATGTACATTGTCTTTATGTACCTCAAGCTTTATCTGGTAGCCTTTTTTCTTCGCAAATCGAATTGATTCTTTGGTAAGTTTTTTACCTAATCCTTTATTTTGATAGGATGGTTTTACTCCGATATGGTGCAAATGAATTCGTCTTCCATCAAAAGTCATCCACGACGATCCAATAATTTCATGTGTCTGAGAGTTCTCAATTACTATTAGTTTTCCTCCAAGGTTCAAACTGTCTTCTATAATCCGTGCATTATCACCTCGTTGTGCTCCACCAAGTCCGGTTTCAATCCATAAAGCATTTAAACTATCGTAATCGCTATTCGTATAATCGCGTATAACTAAATTTTTATCCATTGTATCGTTTTGTTAATTTGGATGTTAAGTGTTTTGCAAATCAAAAGGTTGCTTGAAATTTTAAATATTGTGTATTTTCTAAATTAGGTCGAATTATATAATTTCTCCTGCAAACTTTAGGAATAATTCCAGGCCTTTTTTCTTTTCTTCATCATAAGTAAAACTAAGATTATTCTTTAGATAATCGATTGCATCAACATGTTTGGGTAAATGGGCAAAACTTGATTTGTTTATAATATCAATAGATTCTAGTCCTTTTTTTAGGGCATTATTAAACTCTGTTTTAAATAATTGTCCCAACGGTTTGTTTGAGGCCCATACAGCAAAAACAAATGGTAGCCCTGTAAATTTAACCCACTCTTCAGCGAGATCATATTTATAGGTAAACTTTTGTTCTACCGTAAAAGCCTTGTCGCCAATAACAACAGCTGCATTTTTTTCATTAATATTATTTTCAAAACCTTCAGTTGTATCGGCCCATTTAACTTTTAAATTCCATACTTTTTTTGCTAATATCCTGGCCAGCATTACCGATGACCTTGAATGATAATCAAGGTAAATAGTTTCTATCTCATTAATTGGCCTATATGAGCCTAAAATAACTGAACGGGCCGGACCTGTTGCACCAATGCAAAAATCGGATACTACCTCCACATTTTGTATCTTAGGTAAAATGGCTGCAGGAACTAATCCAATATCTGCTTTATTCTCTAAAAGTTTTCTTGCACATTCTGATGGAATATCCTTCGTTAATTCGATATGATTTATTATAGGACTTTTTTCAATTCCGTAAATAAAAGGAATCGTATTCGTATATGAAATAGCTGAAACTCTTATTTTACTCATGATAATTATTTTATGAAACAAAGATACAATGGATAAAATCAAATAAAAAAAATACCTCTTAAAATACTAATTTAGAACGCGCAATTTGCTGATAGTAAAGTTTATATTGTTTTTTATATATCGGCTTTTAATTATTTTTTTAATGATTACAAGATTTTGAATGGGTAACAAATTTGTAAATAAAAGGTTTTGGAATTTTTTTTTCTAACTTTGTTAAAAACTAAAACTATGATAATTGATGCTTTAACAGCAATTTCGCCTATTGATGGTCGTTACCGAAGTAAAACGGATGAACTTGCTCCTTATTTTTCGGAGTTTGGGTTAATAAAATACAGAGTACTTGTTGAAATAGAATATTTTATTGCTCTGTGCGAGATTCCTTTACCTCAACTCGTTGGGTTTGATAAATCTTTTTTCAATAAATTAAGAGAAATTTATAAAAACTTCGAAATAACTGATGCTGAGAGGATTAAGGAAATTGAGAAAACAACTAACCACGATGTTAAAGCTGTTGAGTATTTTTTAAAAGAAAAATTTGATTTATTGCAGGTGGGCGATTTTAAAGAGTTTATTCATTTTGGGTTAACATCACAGGATATAAATAATACAGCAACTCCTTATTCTCTGAAAGAAGCATTGTTTGCTGTTTATTATCCATTATTAAATGAGTTAACGCAAAAGTTAAAAACACTTGCTGATGACTGGAAATGTGTTCCAATGCTGGCTCGTACTCATGGCCAACCGGCATCACCAACGCGATTGGGAAAGGAGATTATGGTGTTTGTAGCCCGAATCGAAATTCAGCTTGAACAGCTCAAGCAAATTCCTTTTTCGGCTAAATTTGGCGGAGCTACTGGTAATTTTAATGCTCATCATGTTGCATATCATGATATTGACTGGAATGCATTTGGCAATTTTTTTGTAAACGATATTCTTAAACTACATCGTTCTTATCCAACAACTCAGATTGAGCATTATGATAATCTGGCTGCATCTTTTGATGCACTTAAAAGAATAAATACTATACTTATCGATTTATCGCGTGATTGTTGGTCTTATATTTCGATGAACTATTTTAAGCAACAAATTGCAAAAGGAGAGGTTGGCTCTTCAGCTATGCCTCATAAAGTTAATCCAATCGATTTTGAAAATGCTGAAGGTAATTTTGGAATAGCGAATGCAATTTTTGAACATTTGTCGGCCAAACTTCCTGTTTCAAGATTACAGCGCGATTTAACCGATTCTACTGTTCTAAGAAATATTGGTGTACCTTTATCTCATACCATTATCGGATTTAAATCTCTACAAAAAGGATTAAGCAAAATAATTCTTAATGAGCAGGCCATAAATAGTGATCTTGAAGAAAACTGGAATGTAGTTGCAGAGGCTATTCAAACAATTCTGCGTCGCGAAGGGTATCCGAAACCTTACGAAGCTCTTAAAGAGTTGACTCGTACTGGTGAGAAATTGAATCAGGAAATTCTACAAAGCTTTATCGCTGGTTTAAACATTACTGCGGATGTAAAAAAAGAACTAATGGCTATTACACCATTTAATTATACAGGTATTTAGATTTATATAAATTTTTTTTTGCCTTAAGAATTTTTTATGCACAGATTAAAATTTATTTTGCAGTTCTTAATTCCATACTGGCCAAAAGCACTGCTTAGTATTGTTTTTAATTTGTTAGCTGCAATTTTTTCAGTTTTCTCTGTTACAATGGCTATTCCATTTTTAGGAATACTTTTCTCAACTCAATCATATATTGATTCTCGCGTCCCATTGCGAATAAGCTCCGAAGCAATTTTACAAAATTTTAATTATTTAATAGGGAAATTAATGATTGAAAGAGGTAAACCAGAAGCCTTGCTTTTTATTATTTTGCTCGTAGCGTTTTTTACAATTCTTAAAAATCTTTTTCTCTATATAGGTAAAACATATATAATTCATATTCGAACAAATGTTGTAAAAGATATTCGGAATAAACTAGTGAATAAAATCCTCGAATTTGATTTAAGTTATTTTTCTTTCCAAAAAAGAGGTGATATTATGTCGAAGATGACTATTGATGTTAAGGAAATTGAAATCTCCATAATAAATTCTCTGGAGATATTTTTTAAAGACCCTATTCTGTTTTTTGTTTATTTATATGTATTAGCTGTTATGAGCTTTAAGCTTACTTTAATAATAATGATAATTTTTCCAATTTCAGTATTTTCTATTTCGCAGATTGGAAAATCTATGAAGAGGGTTTCGCTGCGAGGACAAAGGAAAATGGGTACCTTGATGGGTATTTTTGAAGAGATTTTAAGAGGTATAAAACTCGTTAAGGCTTATGGGGTTGAAGAATCATTCAAAAACAGATTTTCTAGAGTTAATCATCTTTATACTAATGTAATAGAGAAATCAATGAGGCAGCGTTCTTTGGCAGCTCCTTTTACAGATTTGGTTTCGGTTTTAACTATCCTTATAATTATGTGGATTGGAGGGAGAATGGTTTTTGAAGCAGAAAGCACGTTGACCTCTCATGCTTTTATTGGATACCTGGTTGTATTTACCCAGATTATAAGTCCTGCAAGATCATTCTCTAATGGATTGTATAGTATTGTAAAAGGATTAGCCTCAATCGAAAGGATTGAGACGATCTTAAATTTTAAATATTCAATTAGCAATAATCCCTGTGCTAAAAGACTACATAGTTTTAGAGAGTCTATTCAGTTTAAAAATGTTTCGTTCCAGTATTTGCCAAGCCAAGAAATAGTTTTATCTAAAATCAACCTGACTATTATGAAAGGGCAAACCATTGCTATTGTTGGTCAATCCGGTTCTGGTAAATCTACATTAGTTGATCTTTTGCCCCGGTTTTACGATCCAAATGAAGGAGAAATTTTAATTGATAATATTAATCTGAAGAATTATAAAATAGAGGATGTTAGAAAACTTATTGGGTATGTAAATCAACAACCAATTTTATTTAATGACACGATTTTTAATAATATTGTTTTTGGTAAAAAAAATGTTCAGCTAAAAGATGTTGAAAATGCAGCACGTCTGGCAAATGCACATGAATTTATACGTAAGCGAAAGCATTCCTATCAAACAAATGTAGGTGTTGATGGAAACAATCTTTCAATGGGCGAAAAACAGCGGATAAGCATTGCAAGAGCAATACTTCAGGATACTCCAATACTTATTTTAGATGAAGCGACCTCAAGCCTAGATCATGAATCTGAACTTGCAGTTAGAGAAGCTATTAGTAATTTATTAAAGGACAGAACAGCTCTGATTATCGCACATAGGTTAGCAACCGTTAAAAATGTACACAAGATTGTCGTAATTGATGGTGGCAAAATAATAGAACAAGGAACACATGATGAGCTTATTTTAAATAATAAGATATACAATAAGCTAGTAAAGATGGAGATTTTTTAAAATTACCAGTAGCAATAAAATTTCAATCTTTTATAAATAAATTGAAGGAATAAAATTCTAAAAAAAGTGAAAGGGAAGGTCGTTGTTGGATTAAGTGGTGGAATTGACAGTTCGATGGCCGCTTTGTTGCTTAAAAATCAAGGGTATGAGGTAATTGGTCTTCATTTTTCTTTTGAGGAGGATAAATACCCACAACGCATTCTAAATATAGCCCAACGACTTGATATACCTGTTGTTGTTCAAAACATCTCAAATGATTTTAATCATGTAAAAAAACACTTTGCAGCCGAATATCTAAAAGGAAGAACACCAAGCCCCTGTACATTCTGTAATAAAATTGTAAAATGGAAAAAGTTAAATGATTTTGCCAATGCAAATAATTGCGATTTTATCTCTAGTGGACATTATATAAATAAAACATTTTACGAAGGACATTATCATTTGCAAAAAGGAGCCGATCCTGTAAAAGACCAGTCGTATTTCTTATGGGAACTGGAAGCGCATATTATTGACAGGATGATTACACCATTAGGAAATCTTACAAAAGCTCAGGTGAAAAATTTTGGAGTAGAAAATGGATTTGCTGATATTGCTAAAACCAATGAAAGTATGGGGATATGTTTTTTGCAAAATCTTGATTACAGAGAATTTCTTAAGAAAAACCTGCCCGAAGAAACACAGAGAATTGGACAGGGTTTGGTAAGAGACGAAACAAATAGGGTTATTGGAAAACATAATGGTTATATATATTATACTGTAGGCCAAAAAAGAGATTTGTTTCTTGATACACCAAGAGAAGCGTATGTGAGTTCTATAAATCCCTTAAAAAACGAACTTACTATTGGTACAAAGGAATCATTAAATCAATCTCATATTATATTGAAAGAAATTCACTTAATTAATTCTAAGCATATAAATACAAATTCCAAAGTTAGTGCTAATATTCGCGGATATGGTTTAAATCCACAGAAGCCAGCAATCATTAAAAACATAAATGATGATACTGTTGAAATCGAACTTGAATCACCTGCATGGGCTGTTGCGCCTGGACAACCAATAGTTTTTTATAAAGATGATATAGTATTGGGAGGAGGAATTGCTGAAAAAAGCTGGTAAAAATTTAAATTCTAAAGATGCGATAGTCTAGTTTTGAGATAGGATTAAGCCTGTTTAGCGGATCGAGTTACAAAGTTTGGGTAACAAATTGAAAGCTTTTAGATTATCTTTAAGAGGTGTAAACGATACCAATTTCTTTTTATATCGAGTAGCTAAAATTTATGCTTAATCTTTTACTATCCCACAAAAATATGAAGTGATCCATAATATAACACGCGTATTTCATATTTAAGGATTATAAAAAAAGAGCTCCGATTTCTCGAAGCTCTCTGTGGTACCACCTGGTCCCGAAAGCTTTCGGGATGAACCAGGGACTATTTATACCTTATTAAAAGTTTTTCTGAGATTTCTGGATATATAG
>JBFXEQ010000063.1:0-17959 GCA_050179935.1 Bacteroidales bacterium
TTTATGCACAAAATCGTCCCAAACCAAACGGAAGTACTTCCGTTTGGTTTGATGAAATAAAAAAGAATGATTTAATTTGTTGTATTAATAATTAAAAACCGGTCAATCTAATTTAGGGATCGTCAAGGAAGTCAAAAACCCGAAGTGAATAAGAATTGAACTGTTAATGGTTATTGGGGAATCAGTTAACTGAAAAAAAAGAAATATAGTTGCTACGGTAAAATTATCCCCCTATTAAGGGGTGCCCGTCCCGAAAGTTTCTAATATCCGCAGCTTAAATGCAGGGTTTATTTGTAACACAATGTTGCACAAAGTGTTTCACAAAGTTTCACAATGAAATATCTCACCCAACGTGGTGAGACTTTGTGTATTAACTTTGAGATACTCTTTGTAACTTGAAAAAGACATGCGGATTTTAGGAGTTATCGGGAGGGCGGGGGTGGAAAAAACAATTAAAAGAGAGTAGCTGGATATATTGCATTTTAAACTTGAAAACGGATTATTGAAACTAATAGAATCATTACAAAAGAAACAAAAAGATGGAGATTGGGATGATTCATTTATTTAGGATTGTTTCCAATCTTCCAATCTTCCAATTTTTCAATAATCCAAAAAATCTAATGTTATTTTACTCATTGAGTTTTTAAAAATTAGATTCTACCATTCTTTCATTCTTCCCATTTTTTTTTAAATTTGTTGCCATCTTACTTTACGACACTTAAAAACAACAACAATGACCGAAGAAGTTCAGTTTTTAATAGACGAAACCAAAGAACGCATGGATGGAGCCATAGCACATCTCGAAAACGAATTGGCTGTATTGCGTGCAGGTAAAGCTAATCCACGAATGCTCGATAGCATACATGTTGATTATTATGGTACATCAACACCACTGGCGCAGGTTGCCAACATTGGTACTCCCGATCCAAAAACCATCGCTATTCAACCCTGGGAAAAATCCATGATAGGCGAAATAGAAAAAGCAATTCTTGCTTCAAATATTGGTTTAACTCCTGTTAATAATGGCGAAATCATAAGACTTAATGTACCTGCATTAACTGAAGAACGTCGTAAATCACTCGTAAAACAAGTACATAACGAGGGCGAAAGTGCTCGTGTTAGTTTACGTACTGCACGCCGTGATGCCAACGAGGAGGTTAAAAAATTGTCAAAAGATGGTTTACCCGAGGATGATGCTAAAAAAGCAGAAGATATGATTCAGAAAATGACGGATAATTTTAGCGAAAAAATTGATAAGGTAGTTAAAGCGAAAGAAGAAGATATAATGAAAGTTTAATACTCCGGTTTAAGTTAGTATAGATCCTAAAGTTGTAAGATTTCAGGATTTTTTATTTGTTCACCATTCACAAATTTTACTGGCTTTTAATAAGATATTTATTAATAATGGTTAACAAGGCCGTTGGTTTAATAGGTTTTGTAAGGTAATCATCAATACCTGCTTTTGCTGCTTTTTCTCTTTCATCGGGCAGGGCATAGGCTGTTTGCGAAACAATAGGTACATTTTTGTTTATGCTTTTAATTTTTTCTGAGGCTTCGTATCCGTCCATCTCTGGCATTTTAATATCCATTATGACAATATCAATCTCTGGATTTTCTTTATAGATATCAACTGCCTGTTTTCCATTAATGGCTTTAAAAATATTGGCTCCAGTGGGTTTTAATACTTCCTCAAGGTATATAATATTTGCAGGTTCATCTTCGGCCAGTAATATTTTTCTTTTACTCCAATCATAAACAACCGATTCGAATTTTGATTTAATAGGTATTGCTGAGGAACTGGCAATATTTGGAATGGTAAAATAAAAGCTTGATCCGGCACCAGGAACTGATTCGACCCAAATTTTACCACCAAGCAGCTCAACCAGATTGCGGCTAATAGCCAGGCCCAATCCTGCACCTCTGAATACGCGCGTTTTGTCATCTTCGAGCTTTCTAAAACGATCAAAAATAGCTTGTTTTTTATTCTGTTCTATACCAATCCCTGTATCTTTTACATAAAACAATAGAAAGTTTTTACTCTGTATATGATATCCAAACTCAATAAATCCATCCTCAGTAAACTTAAGTGCGTTGTCGATAAGATTGGAAAAGATCTGTTGAAACCTCATCGGGTCGGTTTTTAGAATAATATCCTGTGTAAGCGCTGTTTCGTTTAAAATCAACTCAATATTCTCTCGTCCTTTGAGCTTTTTAATCTCATTGTATGATTGTAAAAGATCTTTTAAAATCCTGTTAATCGGAGCATCTTTAATGATGATCTTAAGCTGTCCGGCTTCAATCTTCGAAATATCAATAATATCATCAATTAAATGCAGCAGGTTATTCCCACTATTTTGAATTAGCTTGGTGTAATTTATGCGTTCCTCTGGAGTTAACGATGATTCGGGCAAAGTAAGTAATTCTGTGAATCCAAGAATAGCATTCATCGGTGTTCTGATCTCGTGCGACATGTTAGCCAAAAAGGCCGATTTTAAACGATCGCTCTCTTCGGCTTTTTCTTTTGCCTGCAAAAGATCATTCTCTGTTTCGCTGCGTGCCTGATCTCTTAATACAAGCTGCTTTAACATATTGTTAAAATTATCATACAATACGCCAATCTCATCATGGCTGTTTTTTAAAATCTGTACAGTATAGTTTCCTTCTACTGATATTTTTCGGGTAAGCTCCGAGAGTTCTAAGATAGGTTGGGAAATAGGCTTTTGTAAGCGATTTGCCAGCAAATATGCAAATATTGCGGCTCCAACAACAATTAATATCATGATAATGATATAGTTTTTAATTTTAATCATTAAATAGCTGGTGCTGGCAATAATACTTATAGTTCCGTAGTTGGTATTCTTAAAGGTTATGGGATGTATGATACGTAGGTTGGTTCCTTCGAAAAAATATTTCGACTCGTTACTAACGTCAATATCTAGTAATGGGGGAATAAAGTCTTCCATGTTTTTTTTGTACGAGGCAAACAAAATATCATTTCGGTCGTAAACCGCACCAGACTCAATATAAGGAAGCGTTTCGAGCTTCGAAAGAATACTTTCTACTCCTGCATTGTCATCAAAAGTTAAAGGTGCAATACAATACTCCCCGATAAGCCTGGTATTCATTAATGAGTTATTGAGCAAATCGTTTCTAAAAGATACTATATTGTTTATGCTTATAATTGTTACTCCAATAACCAGCGTGGTAATACTTACAAGTAAAATAATACTTATAAGTTTAGTTTTTATTGATATGTTGTTAAATAAACTCATCGTTTTTCTGATACTGGATCAATTATTCGGGCGGTACTTAATAAGTAATAACTCATTTTTAATGGCGATTTAAGTAAAGATGACTCATTGATCTCGAATCGCAGTTTATTATTTTCTTCAAAAAAATTAATAATAACCCCTTTTTTTGCCATTCCCTCTGTTTCGGAAACCGTTAAAATGGGTAATCCGTTTGTTATTGATAATATCTTTTGTAATTCTTTTTTTTCACTTTCGGCAATAAATAGTATATGGCAATCATTAATGTCCTTAAGTTCAGTTATTTCCTTAATAATAACTCTTTTATTATAAATTTCCTGCTGCGAATAAACCATCTGCAAGCTTTGAGTTAGTTTTGTATTGCCAAAAACTGCAATAATAAAAGGTTGATCGAGTTGCTCAATATTACATTCCTTCGGCCAGGTAATAAAACGCGAAAACTTTTCGAGATAAACAGCCTTAAGAGTATTTACATCTGTTTGCGAAAAAACGTTGGCAGAAATTGTACTAAAAAAAACCAATAACAAACAGAACTTACGAATCTGCGACAGGGGATTTGGGTTATATGTTGGTTTTGAATAAATCAAGGCTTATCTTTCTAAAATGGTTACTTCCTTATACTCACCATCCTCAATCTTCCAGATAACGAATTTCGATGAAGGATCGCCATTTTGATCGAACGAAATGGATCCCGAAGCTCCTTCATAATTAATCTCTATGTCAGATGTAAGCAATACCTTTGCTCTCGAAAATTCGTTAACATTAATAATAACAGCTTCTGCAGATGAACCGGTTCCACCTGTTACCTCTCGCAAATATTGTTTTATTACCAATGGATTAATAGATTGGCTGCGTTGTGAGGCATAAGCTATTGAATAAAGGGCGTCATAGGCGTGTTCGGCATAGGTTAATGGATTAAAGCCAAAAGAGTTATAATAATTGGATTTAAACTCAAGATAATTATCGGTATTGGTTATTGAACTTGATATACCATAAATCATTTCGATAATTTCAGGTTGTCCGTTAGTTTCAAGCTCCTTTAAGAAACCTCCTTCAACTAAAAATAAATTTGGCTTTACATTATACTGATGATAAAGGTTGGACGACCAAAGATCACGTGTAATTTTTCCAACTTCGGGTTCAAAAATAATGGTAAAAATAATTTGGGGCTCCTGTGCAAGGATAAGGTCTATTTGCGGACTAAAATCGTATTTATTTAAGTCAGTTCCTTCGACTGGAAACGATGCAGTGGCAACTATTTCGCCATTTATAGCCTGAAATTTTGACTGGATTACCGCCTTCATTCCATTTCCAAATGTGTCATCACGATATAAAATAGCCCCTTTTGTTTTCTGCAGCGAGTCAGCTGCAAACCGGGCCATCATCATTCCGCTAAATTCATCCGACGGGCAAGTACGCCAAATCAGATCTTTATCAATGAGTGTCGAAATTGTCGGTACTGATGCCGAGTAGGTTATCATCAATATATTTTTTTCGATACATTTTGAGGCCATTGCTATAGCTACTTCCGAACTGGTTGGACCGATAATGATCTCAACATTCTCATCAATTAATTCATCAATTATTTTTATTCCATCCTCCGAGGTTCCGGCGGAGTTTTTATAGATCAGTTGTATCTCTCTCTCAACATTATTTATGGTTAATCCACCACTGTTATTTATCTCTTCGGCTGCCAGTTTAACACCAAAAAATACATTTTCAACCACCTCACGGCCTGTAGTAAGATCACCAACAACTCCAATTTTTATTGGATTTTTATACTCTTTAAAATTATAATCCTCCTGAAATTTTTCACACCCAACCACTAAAAGGAATAGCAAAAGTAACCAACTAATATGTATTTTCTTAATTATCATTTGGTTATAGTGTTTGTGTTATTTTTGCAATTACAGATCGACCTAACCCGGGAATATCAAAATCTGAAAACCCCGGATAATAATACTTATGATTTAAGAGATTTTCAATTTTTAAGCTTAATATCGATTCTTTATCAGTAAACAGCCTAATGTCGGTGCTTTGAATGTTTAAGTCGAAAATAAAGTATGGGTCTAAACTATAGCTGTTTATAGCATAATTAATGGGATCGTACACATAACTATTTTGTTCACTTGCTTTTCGGGAGCTTATAAATTTACCATCGAGGTGAATCAACAAGTGGATTTTGGGAATCTTGTAAGTTTCACCTGCTTTAATCATGTGCTGCGGATAAATATTTGTTTTAACCCGAATATCTCCAAGCAATGGATTGTATCGCTCGTTTAAGCTTTTTTGGTAACTATAATTTAGGTAGCTGGTCGAATTGTTGTACACAAAATTTAACTCCGATTCAACACCGGCACTATAAACTCTCGAAATGTTGGCAGCAGTTATGTTCGAGGTTTCTCCAAACGGCAATAGGTATTCGATCTTATCTTCAATGGTGGTATAAAAAGCAGTTGTAGTAAAACTGAAATGATCAGATAGTCGTCCAATTAATGCCCATTCAATGGTTTTGGCCTTTTCGGGTTTTAATTCGGGATTTCCAACTATATCGCCTGTAAACATGGCATTTGTATAAAGCTGTGCCGGTGAGGGAGCATTAAATGATGTTCCGTACATTAGTTTGGTACTAAAACTTTTTGTAAACGGATAAACCGCTGCCAGCCTGTAAGTTAAAACGTCTTCGTAAATGCAGTGGAAATCAAATCGATAGCCTGCAGTTATGGTTAAGTCTTTTAAAAAGTTCAGATTAAAAAATGAGGCAGGATTTATGATCAGCTGTAAAAACACGCCAAGATTATTAAAGTTGTTGGGACCATCGGATCCTCCCGGATTAAGAATCTTGTCATTGGATTCTGAAATAGTATAGTATTTTTGATAATCGTGCAAATCAGCGGTATAGTCAATGCCCAGGGTAAAATTATTTTCCTCGTTAAAAGCGTATAACAGATCTCCCGAAACATCAACGCTGGTGGTTTTCAGTTCGCGTATAATCCATTCTGCATGATTTCCGTCGGTGTCGAGTATTTCATTGTCTGAAGGTTCGCTCTGCGAAAAAGCTAAAGCCATATTTAGCTGAAAGTCTGAAAATAAATCTCTTGCATACCTTAATCGGCCATAAGAATTTTTAAGGTTAATTCTGTTATGATGTGTTAATGCTCCCCAATCGGCAAACTCATGCTTGTGATTTATATTCTGGTGGCTAATATCAAGACTCAGATCTCCAAAACTTTCTGACAGATATCGTAATTTTGCAAATACACTGAAGGGGAGTATTTCAGCTTGCTCACTTATGTTATTGGCACTGTAAATATCAGATCCGGGAATATTTTTTGGAGTTAATCCCGAAAAATCAAATTGTGCAATGGTGCTTGATAAAACAAAATCAATCTTATTTTGCTGTCCCCCAATCAAAGTGCTTATTCCGTAGGCTGGTTTATTTTGATAAAAACCACCAAAATGGCTTACTGAATTGTCTTGTAAGGATGATCCTGATTTAGTAATAATATTGATTACTCCCAGAAAGGCATTTTTACCATAGATAGCTGAGTTTGGACCACGAACAATCTCTATTTTTTCAACCATTTCAATCGGAATAAGCGATAAATCAAGGTAATTATCTGAACTTGAACGAAAAGCAACAGGCTGTCCATCAATCATTACTTTTGCCAACCTCGACCAACTTCGCATTCCACCATTTATCCCACGAATTCCTAAGTTTGGTTGAAAATAATCGGTTATCACATCGAACCCAACAGAACTGTTTAATGCTTCGGAAATACTTAAATAACCTCTTTCTCTTATCTGACGAGCTGTAATAACAGTAACAACTGATGGTGCTTCTGAAATGTTTTGCTTCTGCTTAACCGATGATTCTATTTCAATATTCATTAAATCATCTAACGACAGGTTAAAGAGCATTTGAGTATTAATTGTATCAACCTCTTGAGAGTACCCTTTAGAATTAAAGATGGTAACCCAAAAAATTCCTAAGAGAAGTATAATAGATGTTTTATTAATCAGCACCATTTCTTTCCTATTTATTTTTAGTTATATAGGATTATTAATGAAACTCAAACTAATATATTAGTACTTTATACGTAATCCTTCGGTACAGTTACAGCAAATAGCTGTTTTTTTTCGACCAACTAAAATATTTTTTCTGAAATTATTGAATGCTAACGATTTCCATACATCAAAAATCTTGTTGGTTTTTATATTACCTAACGAATAGCTTGCGTCTTTATCGAAACAGCAAGGCACAACAGTTCCATCCCATGTAATAACTATCGTTTCCCAAATTCTGAAACATCGATTTTTTAAATTATTTTTCAGTTCAAGTCTGTTGTTTCTTACCTTATACCGACTGTATTTGTTAATGCTGGGGATTAAAGTGATATTCTCAGGGTTGTTAATCTGAGCCGATTTTAGCTCAACTTTATTTACTCCCCATTTTTTACCTAGTTTTTTAATTTTATTTAGCTGATGTTCGTTTTGTTTAAAAACGATGAATTGTAATATTATTTCTGGGTATTTTACCTTTTTATTAGCTTTTATTGATGACAGGATTTTAACTCCATCAACTACTGTATTTAAAGATCCTCCTTTACGATATGTTTCATAAGTTTCCTGATCAACTCCATCTATCGACACAATAATTCTCTTTAATCCGGAGCTGATAATTTTTTTTGCAGTTTCCGAATCAATAAAATGACCATTTGTTGAGAGAGAGGTAATTATCTTGTTTTTGTCTGCATATCGAATCATTTTAAATAAATCCTTATTTAAAAAAGGTTCTCCTTGCAGGCTCAGGTTAACATAAACGGCATATTTTTTTATCTGGTTTATAATTTCACCAAAATCCGAATAGGTCATTAATCCCTGCTTTCTTTTTAAAGAATTATTTCCTGTTGGACACTCCGAACATTTTAAATTACATATGGCTGAAGTTTCTATTGAAATGGCATAAGGATAACCCCATATAAAAACTCTTTTGAATAATGTGGAGAGCCAATATCCAAAATATACTAAAGTGATATTTACTAATTTAGAAAATGAAATTTGTGTTGCAATATTCATAAGAAAAGTGGCTGTATTAAAACAACTTAAAAAGTCATTACGAGTGATCCCGATAACTATCGGGAGAACGAAGTAATCTATAGATATTCAAAAACTTAAGATTGCTTCACTTCGTTCGCAATGACCTAAAACAATGTTTTGATACAACCTCGAATTTATTAGTTTGATTCAAGTATTTGAAACAGCTCATCCAATTTAGGTGTCAGAATTATCTCCGTTCTTCTGTTTTTCTTTCGTGCATCTGGAGCTATTGATGGATCAACAGGTGAGTATTTGCTACGTCCCGAAGCAATAATTCGTTTACCTTCAATAGTTGTTCCGTCCATTAATATTCGTACAATAGCTGTTGCTCGTTTTACGCTTAAATCCCAGTTGTCTTTTATCGATTCGCTTGATATATAAGGTACATCGTCGGTATGTCCTTCGACCATAATATTTATATCTGGATTTTTTTCAAGCACTTCGGCCAGCTTTTTTATAGCCGAAACTCCTTTTGGATCAACAATCGTACTTCCTGATTTAAACAATAGTTGTTCTTCGAGCGAAACATAAACCTTACCGTTTCTGGTTTCAACTGCTAATCCCATATTTGAGAAGCCTAATAATGCTTTCGATACTTTGTCTTTTAATGCAGTAACAACCGAATCTTTTCGGCTTAATATCGATTCCAGCTCAACCAATCGTGTATTTTGTGCTTCTATATCTTTTCTTAGCTTATCCAGATTACTTCTTTCTGCCCGTAAATTATCTTCCAGTTTTCGAAGTTTGTCTTCTTTGGCTTGTAATCCGTCTTGGGTAGTTTGAAGTTCTTTAAGTAATTTGCGTGTTTCATCTACATTGCCTTTTAGTAATGTTTCCTGCGACTGCTGAAGATCGGTATATGATTTATTTAGTCGATCATATTTCATCTCAAAGGTTCTAATCTTGGTTTCTTTTTCCAAGCTATCTTTCTGCAATTCAGAAAGTTGGGTTTGCATTATACTAACTTTCGATTTTAGTTCAGTATTTTCAATGGTTACAACCCTGTTTTCTTCTTTTATAATGTCACGTTCCTGATCACATTTGTCACTTTTCTCCTGAAGTTCTTCAAACTTTTTTGCTGTTACACATCCCGAAACAAGAACTCCAATAAATAAAATAAAGGCCAGAGATTTGATTTTTGAACTCATATTAACTATTTTAGATTTTATTTGTTAAATATAAGAAATTTTGCAAAGATCAAAGATATAAAATAACTAACTGTATTTTAACGTTAACTACTTGTAAAAATTATTAATATCTTTGCAGCAATAAAAATTACAAATGCCGGGCGAATTATTAAAAAACATTGTTATTCCGGATGATTTAAAAAAGCTGGAAATATCGCAACTTCCTCAATTGAGTCAGGAGTTGAGGCAATATATTATTGATATTGTTTCATCAAATCCAGGTCATTTTGGAGCCAGCCTTGGTGTTGTTGAGCTTACTGTTGTCCTGCATTATGTGTTTAACACACCTTACGATCGAATTATCTGGGATGTTGGGCATCAGGCTTATGGCCATAAAATACTTACTGGTCGTCGTGAGGTATTTCATACAAATCGTAAATACAAAGGGATAAGTGGATTTCCAAAAATTTCTGAAAGCGAATATGATGCTTTTGGAGTTGGACATTCGTCAACATCCATTTCGGCAGCATTAGGAATGGCTGCTGCAGCAGCATTTAAAAAAGAAACCGATCGTAAAATTGTTGCTGTTATTGGAGATGGATCAATGACTGCAGGATTGGCTTTCGAAGGCCTTAATAATGCTGGATCACAAAAAAACAATTTGCTCGTTATTCTTAACGATAATAACATGGCTATTGATCCCAATGTGGGAGCTTTAAAAGAATACTTACTCGATATAACCACCTCGAAAACTTATAATAAAATTAAAAACGATGTTTGGCATTTGTTGGGTCACTTAAATAAATTAGGTCAAAATTATCAAAAGCTGGCTCAACAAATCGAAAATTCGGTAAAATCGTTTTTGCTTCATCAAAGTAACTTGTTCGAATCGCTTAATTTCAGGTATTTTGGACCTGTTGATGGACACGATGTTGTTTATCTAACCAGTATCTTGAATGATTTAAAAGATATTCCCGGGCCCAAGTTACTTCATGTAATCACACAAAAGGGAAAAGGCTTTAAACAGGCCGAAAAAGAACAAACCATCTGGCATGCTCCTGGTGTTTTCGATAAAAATACAGGCGAAATTCTTTCAATAAATTCCGAAAAACATTGTGCTCCAAGATATCAGGATGTTTTTGGATTAACGTTAGTTGATCTGGCAAAGCAAAACGATAAAATTGTGGGTATTACCCCTGCAATGTCTACAGGTTGTTCATTAACTTATATGATGAAAGAAATGCCCGACAGAGCTTTCGATGTGGGTATTGCCGAACAACATGCTGTTACCTTTGCTGCTGGCCTTGCCGTTGAAGGAATGATTCCGTTTTGTAATATCTATTCAACTTTTTTGCAACGCGCATACGATCAGGTTATTCATGATGTGGCTTTGCAAAACTTAAATGTTGTTTTTTGCCTTGATCGCGGTGGTCTTGTCGGCGAAGATGGGGCTACCCATCATGGTGTATTTGATTTGGCTTATATGCGATGTATTCCAAATATGATTATTGCTTCTCCGATCAACGAGGAAGAGCTGCGAAATTTAATGTACACGTCACAATTAAAAGCACATGGCCCGTTTACTATTCGTTATCCGAGAGGCCGTGGAGTAATGACAGATTGGATGAAGCCATTTAAAGAGATCGAAATTGGCAAAGGTCAGCAAATACGCAAAGGAACTGATATTGCAATTCTTTCAATTGGTCATGTTGGTAACTTTGTTATGGAAGCATCAGATAAATTAGCAAAAAAACACATTGACGTTGCTCATTACGACATGCGGTTTGTTAAACCTATTGATACGGAGATATTACACGAAGTTGGTCGTAAGTTTAAAAACATTATTACTATCGAAGATGGAACCGTAGTTGGTGGATTCGGAAGTGCTGTTCTGGAATTTATGAATCAACATGAATATTATTCAAAAATAAAAATGATGGGCGTACCAGATCGTTTTATTGAGCAAGGTACTCCACAGGAACTTTATACCGAATGTGGCTTTGACGCCGATTCAATTGTAGAAGAAGTAGTACGATTATTACATAACAATTTACTTTCGAATACAGCCTAATAAAATTTATTTTCAATCCTTTTCAAATTAATTTTGTGTAATTCGAAACATTATCTATTTTTGCACCGCAAAGGTTCATTGTTTATTATGCCTGGATGGCGGAATTGGTAGACGCGCTGGTCTCAAACACCAGTGAACGCAAGTTCGTGTCGGTTCGATCCCGACTCCAGGTACTCTTAATAACAGAACCCTCTTGATGAGGGTTTTTTTGTATATCCTAAATTCTATGGCTATGTCAAAACCCGGTTCACTCCATCCTTACAAAGAAAAACAGACAGAATATGACAAGCGTTACCTCGAAATGGCTAAAATTTGGGCCAAAAACTCGTATTGTATTCGCCGGCAGGTTGGTGCTCTTATTGTTAAGGATAAAATGATAATCTCTGATGGATATAATGGCACTCCATCGGGTTTCGAAAATGTGTGCGAAGACGAAAACAATACTACCAAACCATACGTTTTGCATGCCGAAGCAAATGCAATAACAAAAGTAGCAAAGTCAAATAATAGCTCAGAAAATGCCACGTTATATGTAACAACATCACCTTGTATGGAATGCTCTAAGTTGATTATTCAATCGGGCATTAAAAGAGTGGTTTTTTGCGATAAATATCATAATACAGAAGGATTAGATTTGCTTGAAAGAGCTAAGATAGAAATTGTACATATCGAAATAAATAATTAATCGATGACTGAAAAAAAGATAAATAAGATTTATTTGCCTTTGCTTTTTGCGGTGATTCTGGCTGCAGGAATTTTTATTGGCAGTAAACTGGGAAAAAATCCACGCTATAATTATTCGTTTTTGAACTATAGCGAAGATAATATTTCTGGTGTTATCAGTTATATCGAGTCAAAGTACGTAGATACTGTAAATAGAAAAGTACTTGAAGAATCTGCAATACCTGCTATGCTTGAGAAACTCGATCCTCATTCGGTATATATTCCAGCCAGCGAAATGAAAAATGTTACCGAAGATATGCAGGGAAATTTCGAAGGTATAGGAGTTGTTTTTAATTTATTAACCGATACCGCAATAATTATTGATGTTATTTCAGGCGGTCCTTCCGATAAAGTTGGTATTTTGCCCGGTGATCGAATAATTATGGTAAACGATTCGCTCATTGCAGGTAAAAAACTGCAAAGCGATGAGGTTGTTGCCATGCTTAAAGGCATGAGAGGAACTCAGGTAAATGTGTCTATTCAGCGTAAAGGAATTGGTGATTTGATCGATTTCGAGATTACTCGTGATAAAATTCCTTTGTATAGCGTTGATGTAGCCTATATGGTGAATAATGAAACCGGATATATTAAAATAAATCGCTTTGCACAAACAACTTTTGATGAGTTTTTAGATGCAGTTACAAAACTTAAACGACAAAATCTTAAAAAACTAATTATTGATCTTCGTGGTAATACCGGTGGATATATTAATGCTGCTGCCAATATTGCCGATCAGTTTCTCGAAGAGGGTAAATTAATTGTTTATACACAAGGAAAAGCAAGCCCGCGAAGTGACATTTATGCCACAGCAAGAGGTGTTTGTCATGATATTGAACTGGTTATACTTCAGGATGAATGGTCTGCATCAGCAAGCGAGATTGTTGCCGGAGCTATTCAGGATAACGATAGAGGTAAAATAATCGGTCGACGATCGTTTGGGAAAGGATTGGTTCAGGAAGAATATCCATTATCCGATGGTTCGGTTATTCGGTTAACCATTGCCAGGTATTATACTCCAACTGGACGAAGTATTCAGAAACCATACTCCAGTAACCGCGAAGAATATTTTAACGATCTGAACAATCGTTTTGAAAATGGTGAGTTTGAGCAAGCGGATAGTATTCATTTCTCCGATTCGCTTAAATTTATCACTCCTGGTGGAAATACTGTTTATGGTGGCGGAGGAATTATGCCTGATATTTTTGTTCCGATTGATACAAATGGATTTACAAAATATTATGCTTTGGTGGTTAATAAACAACTTACCTACGACTTTGCTTTTGATTATGCCGATAAAAACAGAGATGAATTGAAAAAACACGAAACAGCTGCTGATCTTAATAAATACCTTGAGTCGCAACATATTTTTGATCAGTTTGTCAAGTTTGCTGAGAAAAAAGGTGTATCTGCAGATACAAAAGGATTAGATAAATCGAAAAAAATAATTAACACCCAACTAAAAGCATATATTGCCCGAAATGTAATTGATAATGAGGGTTTTTATCCTATAATTATGGAGATCGATAATACCTTTTTAGAAGCTCTAAATTATTTAAATAAGAATTAAACCTTTCAATTATTAGCTTGTCAAATTATTGAATTTTGGATTAACTAATAGTTTAATTCATTATTTTGGGTTTTTAGGTTAGTTAAGGCACTCTGGGGAGGGTGCCTTGCTTTTTTTGTAAAATTAAACGGCAGGATATCAGTTTGTAACAAGATAAAAATTTAAAATGTACATATTTAACGTGAGTTCGATATAAGAAATACGTCAAAATCAATGTATGGGTTAATCCCGACAAAACATTAATATTAATGTTTTCGTCGGCTTTTTGAGTTAATTTGTCATTTCTAATAACAAATTTGGGATTAATAATCAAATAGACTGTATTAGAAAAAGCTCCTCTGGAGCATAAAAAATTAAAAAATGTTGAAATAATATAGGCTTACATCGAGCTCACGTTATTTAAATAATTAAATTGTAATAAAAATAATTTTCATGTGTCATATGTTCAGAAATCAAAATTAATAATCAAAATTTTAAAACTATGAAAACACAAAAAATTAGTATTACAATGCTGGCATTAGCACTGTTAATGTTTATCGGTTCAGATATGTTTGCACAAAGAGGCAATCGTAATAACAACTTTGATCGTGAACCAGGAGCGTATTGTTCAAACATTCCTGATTTAACTCCAGAACAGGAAACCAAAATCGAAGCTCTTCGTGTTGATCATCTGAAAAAAAGAACAGATTATAGAAATCAAATGAATGAATTGCGTGCTAAAAAGCAAACCTTGATGACTACTGATAAGTCTGATTTAAATGCTATTAATGGCATTATTGATCAAATGACAGGTTTACAAAACAAAATGATGAAAGAAAGAGCAAAACATAATCAGGATATCAGAGGTCTTTTAACCGATTCACAAAAAGTATATTTTGATAGCCACACAGCAATGGGTAAAGGAAATAGATCTAATGGAAATATGCGAGGTGAAATGGGACAGGGAAATGGTAGAGGAATGAACAAGGGTAATAGATAATTAAGTTTTAGGGTTATTATTAAAAACGAAGAGGCTGTATTAATAGCCTCTTTTTTCGTATTATCACTTCGGCAACCTTCGACACCGTTAGTTTTGTATCTGGTAAAATTATTAGATATTTAATCTAATAAACATGAGACTCCATTTACTGCGTTAACTTTTCTTCGACTTAAGGTTTAAACGCTCAGGTTGACAAATGCAAGTGTGAGACATTGATTATTAGATTGTTCATTTTGAGCCCCCCTGCCGCCCGCCTGGATGGCATAGTCGGACAGGGACAGGCAGGCCTGGCGAACTTCTCTCTTGCGAAGCAAAAACATAGACAACTTTATTGCTTTTGGTACAAACTCTTTTTTTATAAGTATTCCGAAATATTATTAGCGATTTTTAATATCTTAAACATCTGCCCATCTTCATTATAAATAGGGGTATATGACTCCATCAAAAGGTAACTTTTTCCTTTGATCGAAATTTTTGTTTTTTCTTTTTTCACAGCTCCTGCTAAAAGATCTTTCCAGAATTTATCGTAGTTCTTTTTTTGTTCAGGAGTAAATTCGATATGCTCCGAATGATGCTTCCCTATAATTTCATCCTGCGATATACTAAATAGATTAAGAAAAGCTTTATTGGCTGTTAAAACATTGCCATTTAGGTCATATTCAATCACAAAACTAGTAGAGTGTAATGCATTAATAAAACTTTCCATTTCGCTTGTTTTTCGGGCTGCCTCTTCTTGTGTGGCTTTCAACTCTTCCATGTTTTGGCGCATTTCTTCTTCTTGAGAAGACAGAATCTCTGATTGTTGTTGCGATTGTTTTAACAGTTTTGCTGTTTGTTCGTTTACCCGAACCGACATGAGTGATGAAGCAATGTTTTGACCTATTTTTTCAACAAACTCAATCTCGTGAGGAGCAATATCATTAAACGAAGCAATCTCAATTAAACCTAGCACTTTTTCTTCAATTTTTAAAGGAACAATTAATAGGCATTTTGGGTTTGCTCCACCTAATCCAGAAGTTATCTGTATGTAATTCTGCGGTAAATTAGTTAAATAAATAGTTGATTTTTCCTGAGCACATGTTCCAGCTAGTCCTTCGCCAAGACGAACTTCTTTCTGTTTGTATTTTTTACGGTTATAAGCATAGGATGCTAGCAGTTCAAAATAAATATCATCAATATTCTCTTCATTAATAATAAATAAACCTCCCTGGTTTGCTTTTAAATAGTTTATAAGATTTTGAATTACAGCATAAGACAATGATTTAATATTATCATGATTCTGTCTCAAGACATCGCCAAACAAAGCTAATCCTTCATTAAACCAACTTCTTTTTTCATCATCTGATTTCCTTTTAATTTCTTCTTCGTGGGCTGTTCTGAGGTTGTTTCGCATTTCAATCAACGATTTACCCAGTAAATCATCTTCGCTTAAAAGATGTATATCAGTATTCAGATTTCCATTTCCTATATTCCTTGCAAAGTCTGTTTTTTCAACTAATCCAATAATCGATTTATTTAACTCGTTGCTCATCTCCTCAATCTCGTCTCCACTTCTAATAGAAAGTTGCATTTTGCTATCAACCTGACCTCTGGATAGTTGGGTTAAAAATTGAGTAACTTTTAATATTGGGTTGGTAATTGAATTTGAAATATAGTAAATCACTAAACTTAATATGATGATACCGATCAATCCTACTAAAATAGATATTCTAAAATTTTGGTTTGCGTTTTTCATCACATAATTCATGGGTACCGCAATACCAATAGACCAAGGTGTTCCGGTGTTGCCAATTTTTATTGGAGCATATACATCATAATAAATCGATTTATCTAATCCAATTACTTCGTATGAAAGAAATTCACCCTTTGCAATATGCTCTGCAACTTTGAATTCTTTTATTTCCTCAGGAAATACATCGATAGCTTTTTTACCGGTAAATTGTTCATCTGGATTGGCAATATAAGTACTATTATTCGACATTAAAAAAGCAATGCTATTGTCGAAAGGTTTAACGCTATTAACAATTTCTTTAAACTGACTAAGATTAATATCGGCACCAATAACTCCTAAAAATTGGTTGTCCACAATTATTGGAACGGAAATGGTTACTTCAAATACTTTGTCTTTATCATTTTTTGAATATGAATAATGATATGGATCAAGGATAACTTCTTTCTTTAATCTTTTCGGTATTTCGTAATAATCTCCTGTAAAAACATTCGAAGGATCAGATTCAATTGACTCATCGAGGATTATCTTATTGTTTAATTTATAATACATAGGAGCATAATTACCAAGAATAGTGCTTCCGGGTTTGTTTATGTATTGTTTATCCAGATTATCGATTGTGTTTGATTCCCAAATTGTCCAAATGGCAAGAAAATCTTTATTCGATTCCAGATTTTTTTTAATAATCTGGTCAAACACTTGTCTTCGGTTGTTTTCATCAATTTCTTTGTAGGTTTTAAACGTGTTGCTTAATCCTTTAATAGTGGTTAGATATCCTTCCATCATTATACCAATCTGATTTGCTGCACCAAGAGCATAATTATCAGAAATATGCTTAGCATCACGATATGCCATATTTTTGCTTTTTACACTAATAAATCCTAGTGCTGCTGCATAAATCATAACCGTTGTTAAGAGGATATATAGCAGAATCTTTTCACGTATTTTAAGTTTAATTTTCATAATGGCCTTAAAAGATTTGAGAAAGCTAAAAGTAAAAAAATATTTTTTTATAATTTATGATTATCTCGAATTAAAAATAATAATTAGAAAAAAAGCATATGTTATAGTTGAAAAAGAAAGTTTTTTTGGGCAGATGTAGAAAAACTTTATAATATCACCTTAAATCCGCAAATTACATAAAAAGTTAAATAATCAAATTTTTTATGCTATGATTGATGAGAAAATATGTCTTTTTTAGCTTGATTTTGATCAATTTCACTTCTTTTAAGATCAATTTATTGTTGTGATAATTAAACATTAAATTATTGTAGTTATTTAGCTGGTTAAAAGTAACAAATTTAGTGGTTGTTAACAATTCTCATGCTGTGCTGTGAATAAGTTTTGATTTTATAGGGCTTCAGGCTCTGTGAGGTTGAGAAATTTGGATTTGG
>JBFXEQ010000064.1:0-17255 GCA_050179935.1 Bacteroidales bacterium
ACCAACATTAAGTCCCAAATCGGGAACAATATAGTAAATCGAAAGTCCTGCTTCCAGAATAAGGTCTTTAAAAGTCATAGCGAATAAACCTCCATTGCTTCCAAAATATTCAATACAATCCGAATTCGAGGTCAAATAGTTATCTTGATTCATTGATAGTAATGTTCCTGTACCGGAAAATTGTGACGAAGGGTATGTGTAATCGGTGTATGACTTAACTTCCAGTTTTAACAATTTACTGTTTGGAGCACTTGCATTTATCACATACATAACAGTATCCTTCTGATTTATAGTGGCAGAAACATTTCCTATAGTGACACCACAGTCTACTGATGAAGGATCATCTGTACCACAACTCATAAATAAGCTTCCAGCCAAAGCTCCTACTAATAAAAAATTTAAAAATAATTTCATAAACGATTAATAATTAAAGATTAATATTTTTTTTCTTTCAAACATGAATGATTTTCATATTTGGATTTGTTCAAAGATAAGTGTGAAAAAATATTTTCAAAATATGCATCAGTCTTTATATACCCTTTTTATGCTCTATTTTATCAGAGTATTTTTATGTGAGTAATCTGAAAATAAGCAAGTAATATCTGCTTTTATATTTTTTTATAATTTGACCAACGGTTATTTCTGTATGACAGAAAAAAAACAATTCTGCATTAAAAACACTTTATTAAATTGTTTTTAATAGAATGTAGCTATTGCATTACGTTTTAATATTCGAACTAAAGGTAGTGTTAAAAAAAACGAGGGTATTAAAACCCTCGTCATCTATTGGTGAATAACCTTTATCTTTTTCCATTTTCCGCTTCGGAATCTTACTATTAGTACTCCACAGAATAGCAGGAAGCATATAACCATAATTAGCCAGCTAATGGGCACCGATAGGTTAAAGACATTCAGCGTAAGGTAAAGCATGGGGACAAATAGCCAGTGGGCGGTTACCGATGCTATCATTGTAAAGTATGTATCGCCAGCACCGCGTAATGCGCCAACCAGGGCAACCATTACGGCCTCGGCAAGTACGTAGAGTGCTGCAATTCGTACCATCGATACGGCTATGGGAACAGCCTGCTCGAATATCATACTGGGAGTTTGTGGGTGGAACACTCTAACTAGCCATTCGGGCACAAATACGAATAGGATAAGTATTACAACCGAGTAGAATATTCCGGTTTTTATTCCGGACAGCGCGGAGCGATGTGCAACTTGTGGTCTGCTAGCCCCCATGTATCGTCCAACAAGACTGGTTACGGCAATTTCTATTCCGAGCAGTGGAATGAACGATACCATGTCCCAGTTAAACATTATTGTGCTGGCTGTTGCAATATGGTCGCCCTGCGAGTGGAATAGCGCGATCATTGTGGCAAATGCAAAGAAGTTCATGAACATCTCCAATCCGGCAGGTGAACCATAGTAAAGCAACTTTTTCATAATGCTCCAGTTGAGTTTGAACGAATGCATTACACCAAACTCTGCTCTGTTGCTATGCTTTAGGTAGTTTACAGTTAGCACAATTGTTGCCGATAAACTACCGAGAATTGTTGCCAAGGCAGCCCCCTTTACTCCCATTGGTGCAAAGCCAAGTTTTCCGAATATTAGGATATAGTCGAGTCCAACATTTACAACCATTGCAGCAATGGTTGCCTGCATAACTATTTTAGTTTTACCAATTCCTGTAAAGTAGCAGCCAAGCGTGTAGCGCATTAAGCCAAAAATAGAACCCCAGGCCAAAATATTCAAGTAATTGATTTGAAACCCAATTTGCGATGCAGAGATGTTCATGAAATGGAAATAGGCTATTGCTACAGGTCTTACAATCAGTATAATTGGCCAAGCGAGTAGTGTGATTAGTATTCCCTGAAAAGCTGCAACCGTTGTATTGCTTTTCTGGTTTGCTCCAAAGTATTGCGCCACTAATGCCGTGGTGTAGCCTGTAAGTCCAACAAAGAAAAACATTAACATTTGCATGGTAACACCACCGCCCATTGCCGCGTTCATTTGCTCGGAGCCAACTCGGGCAAGGAATAGCCTGTCGGTAAAAGTCATAATTCCATCGCAGGCGGTGGAGATAATCATAGGAAGTGCAATAAAAAGTAACTCTTTAACTCCTCCGGCTTTATGGTAATCGGAGAAGTATTTTTTGTGCAAACTCATAATAAAATACTTTGATAGTGAATTAATATTTATGAAAATACCAATTAATATCTATTAAATAAAATAGATACAATACTTTTTTCAATACCCTTTTTTGAGTTTTGAAAATACCTAAATACCCTAGTTTTATTAAATCCTCATTTTTACAGCGGAATAGGAGAGGAGTTTATAGTGGGGCAGTTTTACTTGTACAAAGGTATACATTATCTTGTATTTATATGCAATGTTATGGGTTTTGTTAGGCGATTTTGTAACTTTATTCAACCATTTACTCTTTGTAATGTTTTATGAACCAGTTAAACTAAATGTCTATGATAGTTAATGAATATATAGAAACCCGTCGAAGTGCAATGGCATTTCGGCCTGAGCATATTAGCATCGAGGATATTAAACAACTTTTAGCTGCGGCAAGCTTGGCTCCATCGGCTTACAATGAGCAACCTTGGCGTTTTTATATTTCGCGTAGGGAGAAGGAGGCTGGTTTTAACCAAATTCTGAGTGCTTTAGCAGAGCCTAATCAGTTATGGGCTAAAAATGCATCGGTACTGATTGCCTCTGCAGTTGAAACTAAGTTAAGCCATAATGGTGCCGATAACTATTACGCCCTGCACGATTTGGGCTTGGCTACTTGTTGCATGCTTATTCAGGCACAATCGATGGGGCTAATAACTCACGTTATGGGTGGTTTTAACAAGAATACCCTACGAAGTAATTTGTCGATTCCCGATTCGCAGCAGATAGGCGCTGTTATAGCAATTGGTTTGTCTGATAATATTGATGAGTTGCCTGATAAATTGAAGGAGAGGGCAATATCGCCCAGAAATAGAAAGACTTTGGAAGAGGTGTGTAGGTTTGTATAATGCAAGATATTAAGAAGTAATGGAGTTTAGAAATAATGGATAGGTAGATTAACTGTATTTGCTAATTCGTTATTACTTCTACATTTTTCGTACTTTCCAATGAATTTTTGATTCCGAATCTTATCCTTTCATAACTTATGAATTCCGAACCCCCGCGATGTTTGTCAGAAATGTTGGTTTTTGGTGGCTGTTTTGAATACCTGCTTTTAATATTTAATGTTTCACTTTATTCGTGATGAGCCTAGAGTATTTTCTTGTTATGCCGAGATTGTCGAGGTATTTTTGCTGTAAGAATGCATGTGTTGGAAGAAGATGCGCGCCAGCAAAGAAATGAGTTCCGTCTTCGAACTTCTGAATTCTGATTTCTTCCTTTTAACTTCTCACGTTTCACGCTTAACCTAAATAGCAATAACCAAGAGAGATGTGTACAAACGTAAATGTCACGCGTTACAAACGCACGCCAGCAAGAGTCATGCGTCAGCAAACAATTTATTGGAAATAGTCTGAGTATGGTTCACACTCATTGAAATACTCCTTGGGTGATAGGCCAGTGAGTTTCTGGAAATCATTTATCATATGCGATTGGTCATAATATCCACACCTATACGCTAGCTCGGTTAAACTTATACTTTTATGTTTTGATTTTTCGTTAAGTGCATTCTGAAAGCGTACTGTTTTTAAAAGTTGTTTAGGAGATGCCCCGATGTAATGAGAAAAAGTTCTTTCAAATTGTTTTCGGCTAAAACATGCTTCCGATGCAAGGTAGTCTATATCAACAACTCCTTTTGAATGGTTGATAATATTGACACAGCTTTCGATTCTGTTAAGGTTCTCGTTGTTTTTGTTTTTAAGTAGTTGCTTGAATAAAAAATCCTCGACAATTAAAATTCTTTCGGTAAACGAACTTACGGTAGAAATAGAGTCTTCGAGCTTGTTAAATTCATTGGGAAAAACAAATTCGAGAGGTATGTTTTGGTTGTAAAACTCATTAATGGGAATATTGGTAAACATCGATAATCCGTGTGGCTTAAATAGTATCGAAAACAAAGAAAAACTCCCAGTGAACCGTATATCGTAGTAGTCCTTTAGCTGACCCGATATAATGGCATTTCCAGTTATTTGTTTTTGACTATTAATTGAATTGGGCCTGTTGCCAAAGTAAAAAATAATTTCCAGCAGTCCGTTGGGAACTACTCTCTGGATATGCTCTGTTCCACAGCAATTGCAATTCTCGATAGTCCAGTAATGCTGTACAAACTTATCGAGAAAAGTTGATGGTTTCGATATTATGTAGGTCATCATAGAACAGTTGAACTAGCAAATTTATTCTTTTTATCAGGATTATGACTTAGCTTATGTTAAATCATAATCCTTTAAAATAAAACTATTTATTGCCGTATAGTCCAACTTTATTTCCTTCGCAATCGATAACCAGCGCAAAGTATCCCCTGTTTTCGACTTCAATTTTTGTTTTTGGAAGAAAAATTGTACCGTTATTAGCCACCACTCGTTCAATTGCTCCATCTAAATCGTTGCCAGTATTTAGACTTACCAATGTGCCGTTTTTACTCGGTTTAAAATCGGGTGCAAACGAAATAGCTCCTTCTCCTGTGGGCAAGCAAGCCATCTTTTCGTTACCACAGTCAAAAATTTGCATATCAATCTTCAGTACGGCGTTGTAAAATTTTACAGCCCTGTCGAAATCCACCGCTGGGATTTCAACCCACGAAATTAACTTTTGCATTTTCTTTGTTTTTAGTTTAATAGTAGAATTATCGCTGCAAAAGTATATTGCCAGTCGCCCCAAAAATTGGAAAATTGCGACATTCCATTAATGGAGATTTCTCAAATTTTAGAATTTCAAGAGGAAATGATTTAAGATAGAATGTATCTTTTTCAATTATTAGCAAATCTGAAATTTGTTCTGTAGAAAAACATTTCAAATATATAAGTAGAAATGTAATTAATAGCAATACCTTATTTATATGACATGCCTTTTTAATGCCCTATAATGATTTGCGGTTGATGACACTGCTGGAGTTTCACTCCACAGCGTCATCAACCGCAAAGACGAAATTAAGTAATATTTTCGGATTTTGTATCGTCAGCCCAGTTGCAGTAACAGCCTGTTATAGCCAGTGCTTTTTTATTCGTATTGGTTTGGTGTTACGGAAATAGTCAATAAGAAAACACCTTTTTTATCTTTGTAGGAATAATTTACGGTTGTTTTATTATCCCTCATCGTTTTCATATCGGGTTGGGTTTTCACGAAATTAATAATGTTTGGTTCTAGATATTGTCTCATTTCATCAATATTTGTAGATTCCTTAACCATATTAATAAGCGTATAGTTGTATTGAAATACATTGTTAGGTAGAGCAACTGCGTTGTCCAGTCTTGTTTCGCTATCAATCATCATTGGACAATTTTTATTTATTGTATTGGCTACTTCTACCAATGCTTTTTCTATGGCTGGTTTATTGAAAACTCCAATAATTGCTTCTCCCGCAAAGTGTCCAATAGCATAGAAAATTGCAAAAGCAACGGTAAAGCCTATCCAATACTTTAAGCCTTTTATTTTGTGTTTTTTAGTATTGGTTTTAACAGGTTCTTCAATGTTCGTCGTACAAACTTGATTCTTAAAGTCTTCAAATGTCTTGTCGGAGTTTATGATACTCCAGGAAGAGTAATTGTTGTCTAATTTTTTGTTACATTTTGAACAAAATACTAGGTACTCTGATTTCACTTCGTTGAAGTGTCCACATTTACTACATTTTAAAAAGTGCATATTAAAAAGAAATTATGATTTTAATGTTAATGTTTTGTCATTTTGCATAGGCTAGAACGGGCAGTGGTTTGGGCTGCTGGGGGATGGTATTACCAGCGGCTTTATCTGCCGTTAAAAAGTTAGTTAAAGGTAGTAAAATTTGTATATGCATTATTAGTCCCGGTATAAGCAATGGCCTGTTGTGTCCTATTGTTTATTTATTTTTCAATTTCCAAGTTTTTGAAATTGCAGCTAGCATCAACCATGGCTCAATTATAATGTTAATCAAAGAATGCGCAATAATACACGGCCCAATGTTTCTATTGCCAACTAAATATACAATTGCTAAGCCAAATCCTAAAATTGTGGTTGCAATAAATACTCCTTTTGAGAATTGCTTATCTCTACCAAATAATCCCCACATTACATGCGCTAGTCCGAATACAACTCCAGAAAATAATATCTGAAGGATAATTCCATAACCTAATCCCATTAACCAATCCATTAACCAACGTCTAAAAACAATCTCTTCAAGAATCCCTCCAACAATTGTCAATAATCCTATGATTTTAAATAATGATAGTTCCCTTTGCATTTGGTAAACAAATGGAATAACTTTAAAAGTATAAGCAACATATGAGATTGTCACTACAAATGAAATAATCCACGCTATCATTGGCGCAAATGTTCGAATTGATAAACCTAAGTTCTCAAATATCGGAATTCTATAACCAATTAAATGCATAAAAATTGGACTGAACATAAATAAAGACATTGTCAAAATTATTAATCCAGTTTTTCTTCTATATGTTTTTGACATAATCATATTATTAAAATTTACAATTGGTAGTATCTGCAATTGGGTATAACGGTAAGTAAAACTAGGCAATTTTGTGCATCAAAACTATCAAAGAGTTACAATTTTAAAGCGAATTACAACCGTTGAATTTACTGTTATCACCGCTATTTTGTATATGCATTGATAAGGGCTGGTGTTCATTAGCTTCTTTTTGTTTATCAATTGTTTAGTTGACATGTTTTATCTTTTTAAATCCGCACTAAACCTATCCACGAAATTAATATTAATGTCCATTTCTTTGTCATTGCTGTCTTTTTAAAATGTGATACAATGGATGGCAGTAAAATGTTGGGGAGTTATCAAGCCTCAAACGCCATCCTACCACTATATCGTTTACTGCTGGTTGTGCTTAGCTCTTTTTTCTAGCACGAAGGGTTGATTAAAGTCCTTAACAATTTGATCCAAATAGTACTTTATTTTCGAATATTCATCAGTTACATAGGTCGACTTCTTAAATTTGTAATTACCTTTTATTGTCAAAATACTGTCGTTAAGTGAGTAGTAAAGACTAATTTCTACCAGTTCATTTTCAATATTATATCCTTTTGGAAGTTCTGACACTAAAAATTCAGAAGGTATTTCCATGATTGTTTCAAACGTATTCTCCCAGGGGTAAATAAAATCCACTGGGTATGTTCTTTTCTTTTGGGTTAAGTTATTTTTTGATAAAGGCAGATTTAAGAATGGTTTTATTACGATATTATTACCCAGTTTTTCAGTTTCATACTTTGTCTCGAAATTTATAGAATAAGGGCGGTTTGTACTTTCATACCCTATAGTTTGTAATTTTTCGATTTCACCAACTTTATCAGTGAAAAATTCCTTGATTTTTAAAGAGTCGTTTTTGAATTTATTACGCATTGATAATGCTTCATATTCAGTGTCCTGAATATACACATGTGCTAGAATATTATTGCTTGTTTCCTCAAGCCTCATTCTTATTGTGCTCTTTTCAGTTGAAAGAGTTTTATTGCTTAAGTCTATCCATATTGGCACCTCTTTTTTTTCAACAACTAGCCCTTTCTCATTAATGCACCTTATAGGTAGTTTATTATACGGAAGTAATTCTTCGGTTCCATCTGCCAAGAACGGCGAATCTGTATCTATCAATGCAATGACATAATTTGTGAAATGATCGAATGGATAATCGCTTGGAATTTTTCCATGATTTCTTGTGCTCAGTATCAGGGGTTTTGTGTTGATTTCAGCTTCATTGAGAAGAGCAATCATGAATAAGTTGATATCAGCCGCATTGCCCTTTTTCTTATTAAAAAAATCCTTAGCCGATTGCGATGCATATTTACTATAGTAACCGTTCCATTCAAAGTTACTTTTTACATAATCAATTATTTCTTTTTCTTTCTGCTTATTATCCTTGCTACCTAAATTCAAATTTTCTGAAAGAATTTTTTTTGCAATTTTAGAGCTGTTTTTTAGATACTTACCAAACTTTTCGTGTTTAAGAAGTGACTCATTTAGGGCAGTCCATGTAGATATAATATCAGCGGTTCCTCCTCTTGGACTATTAAACTTAGCCAACTGAAAGTCCATTTTGATGATGTAGTCATTAATAGAGGTAATGTAGGACTCATCAATGAAAGCCGGGATATCCTTCAATACATAGGTATGTACATAATCTTGAAATATTATGCCACTTCCAACATTTTGCCCATATGACATACTAACATTTCCCCAGGTTCTTTTCTCTTCTGCCACAGTAGAATTTTGATAATCAAATTTGGATGTACCCTGAACAAGAAATACATATTCATAGAATGGAATCATGCTGACTTGATATTCACTATAAACAGTTGGGATCTTATCTTGAAAAGTCCAATCTGGCAAATTAAAATGAAAAGGCGTTTCTAAAACGTAGCGATATTCTAAAATAGCTCCATCCTGAACATCAGGAAATACGAATTTTTTGTTATACCATTGTTCATTTATTCGCTCTTCATAAACTGTTGACGGGTCTAACTTCTTTTGAGACAACTTTCCATCTGTTATATTATATGTAAATGCCTCAATGGATTTAACCGCTTCCGTTTTTCCATATCCGTCAACATAATAAGGAATCGAAACTTCCGTAAATTGAGATTCAGATTTATCGAATATTTTAATTCTTTTGTGCCTTGTAAATCGAATATCATAACCATTCTCTGTCTCAAAAAAAACAGAGTTTCCCTTGTCATAAAGGATTACTGCTTTTGCTTCTTTATCTTTTTCATAACTCTTCATTTCTATTTCTTCCCGAGATATTTTACCAAATTCCAATTCAAGTTTTTGGGAATAAGTAAATTGACTTAACAGAAGGCTGAGTGTTAACAAAATTTTCATTTTATTTGGATTTTTCATTTTATTATGATTGCTGTATTTTTCTTGTAAGTGTTTATGGAATATAAGAACTCATAAAAGTTTTTATAATTGTCTATTGGAATATTGTTGGAAAATAGGATGAACTTCTCAACAACAATTAACTTATTGTTCTCTTTTTGGAAAATAGCATGGTATTCACCATATTTATTCTTAATGCTTATATCTTTAGGAACTTGAATTTCTTTTTGATTGAAGTTTTGTAGATCATATATGCTTTTATCGGATCTATAAATTGGGAAATTGATCACAACATCTAATTTTCTTTCATTAATATTTTCAAAGTCTGGCAATTCTATTCTCAGAGGATTAATAACATGGAACGTTCCTATTTTTCTCAAAGTTGAGGAGGAGGTACCTGAAATATGAAGATGTAAAGATGTACTATCTCTATGAAAATCTATGATATTCCAGTTATCGATATTAAACTCCTTTATCCCGTGATGCCTATTAATTTCATTAATTTGTAGTTCCTCGTCTTTCACAGAAATGGAATGTCTAAATTTCTCAAATGATTTTCCTCTTAAGATTAAATCGAGTTTAGTCTGCATTTCATTATTGCTTGTTACTTGGAAATAATAGTTTCTTTCTACCTGCACATCATCGGTTGAAAGTTTAGGCGTTTTGACCAAATGGCTTTCCTCTCCATTAATAGTCAGAGCATACCTATTTTGAGTAAAAGTTCCAAGGTAATTAAAAGGTAATGCACTGGATGTATTTTCTAGCCAAATTGTATCTGTTTCGGTTGGAACCATAAGAATTACATGGTTAAACTGTTGGCTCGGAAGGGTTGTGTCAATTTCCGTATTATTTTCACCAGCCTTGATAATAGTGTAAAATGATTCAATACCGACACTCTTTAATGCTGCCTGCATGTAGGTTGTAAGAGCTTTGCAGTCTCCATATTTATTTTTACAGACATAGGATGCCGGATAGCTTTTTAGTCCACCAACATCTATAGCAACATTGACATATTTTGTTTGATCTTGTAGATAATGATATATAGTTTTAATGATTTCACTTCTTTTTTTGATACCATTAACCAGTTTTTCAATAGTCCATTTTTCCTGTAATGTTAGTTGATCTGAACCCTGATTTAGCTCATATAACCAAAGACCAAAGGATGCCCAAGAGCCTGTATTTCCTGCTAAACCATATTTAAAATCATTAGGAACAAGTTTAACAATAGGTGTCAATTTCTCAGTTTCCGGAGAATAAATTTCATCTTGGAGTTTGCCAACTATATTGGACGACCAACTTAGTATTCTCTTGTTTTCCACTTCGGTTTCTTTGAAAAACAGATTTTCCGAGTTATAAACTTTAAAACTTAAATCATTAGGCAGGTTGACTTTCAATGAGCTTTTAATTGTTACAACATTTTTAAAAATTTGAGGTGTCCACCAAGCAATGTAAAGGTATTCGTCCTCCTCAATTGTGTAAGAGTATTCAATTATATACGGATACTGATTCCAGCACAAATCAAATTCAGTGATAAGATCATCTTGATAAAATGCTTGATAAGAAAGATTACTGCGGGTGATAAGTTCCTTCTTCTTTAATTTTCGGACTACGTTTCCTTCCTTATTTAGTATGTTGGCATAACCAAACGAGAATTTTTGATTAGGATTATGGTTTAGTTCAACATGAGATAACCAATTTTCTTCTTTACTATTTATCCGAATTAAGATAATTCTTTCGGTGGTTTTCCTGCCATTATTGTCAATTGTGATTTTGGTTTCATAGTTCAGCACCTGACCATAGGCCAAATGATAGGATGCGCTAATGAACCAGACGATTAAAAAATAGTACGAAAGTTTAGATATCATAGAATTATTTTAGGACGGGTTTCGAATTAAGCCTAACGGCCGCGAAACTGAAACTAAGGTAGCAATATTTAGGATTTTGTATCATCAGCCCCAGTGGCAGGATCTGCCTGTTGTGTGCTGCTTTTATATTTGGTTACTTCTTTATTTTAATTTTCTTACAATATCGTTATTCGTTATATTTAATTTATACTTTGCGGTTCCACCATCGCCCTTCCAAGTTTTTCCTGAAGTAATTTTTAGATCCCAATTTTCTCTCAGCAAATAGTCCATTCCTATTTTTAAAGTGTCATTTACATTGATATATAATGAATCAAAACAATATAAAAATCCATCTAGTTCATCATTGGCAACACCTAAATAATTGTTTATATATATTATTTTTAATTCTTTGGGTTCTAGCATTAATGCTGTATCAACATTCCATTGTTTATAACCAACAAGTATCTTCCAGTCAGATTGATTGTCTACTTCGTATATATCTGTTGCTCCTGGATCACAAGAGTAAAAGAGTAAAGCAATTGAACCAAATAAAAATATTTTTTTTAGTAGCATATCTTTCTGTTCATTATTTAAAGATCATTCAATCAAGCATAAGGTTGCACTCAACAGCCGGCAGTTGATGGCGCAGGGGAGTTCGCTGCAGCGTCTTTATCCCATGTTAAACTTTTACTAAAGTACTAAAAACTATCCTATTAGCAAATAAGCCACAGTGGGCTTAACCACGTGTTGGGTGCTGTTGTTTTTCTATTTTCAATCTCGAAAAACATTTCAAAATTTGAACGGGATTCTTTACATAGAATTGATGTACAAAAATAATTTCGCTATTGTTAATAATATAAACATTGCTTAAACTCCAATAAAAACCAATCTTTTCAGCATTAATTTCTGGTTGTGAATATGATAGTAAAAGTTTGATGTTGTTCCCCGATATATTATAAAACTTAAAACCTCCAGATTTAAAAGCCCAACCATCCCAATCATAACTAACCATCCTGATTTCTTCTGGAGAAATAACTAAATTATTAGATATATGCTTTTTTTCTCCATTTGAACAATCAATGAGAATTAAATCAGTAGTCTCTTCATATGAACCCGTTATTAAAAATGCATTGATGGATTTCAAAAAGCCACAATATTTAAAGGATGCATAGCCACCACCTACTTGCTGAGAATAAACATTTTTTAAGGTATCTGTTTTATTGTTTTTCAGAGAATAAATTAGTGTTGTGTCGTTTAGCCTATTTACTCTTGAATCAGTTTTTTCTTCATAGTTTATTGAATGCGTTTCTTCATATTTCAAAGTAGAGTTATTTGTAATCAGTGTTTCGAATTCAGTTCTTTCGATTCGCATAATAATCAGACGAAATGAGTCGACTGCAATGGTGTCAATAGCCGCAATTAGACTGTCACACTTATAAAATTTGGAGTCAAATCCGCGTTCAACTTTATTGTTGTAATCAATAGCTAATTCATTTTTGCTATTTGAGGTTTCGTTATTTGAACTATTCTTGTTTGAGCAAGAATGAGTAAGAAGAAAAATTACAAAAAAGAATATTAAATGTTTCATCGTAATATGTTGTCAAATTCAATTGCACCCAACTTACTTATATGTGTATAAAACTACATTTATCACACCTTACTTAAGGTGTAACATGTAGCTTTTGTTACATATTATTTCACTATAAAACTAGCAATAATTTTTATAGAACAATGTATTCCAATGCTTTTATGTGGTTTAATAGGGAATAGGGTTTTGCTGTTACCCGCCCATTGGCATGCGGCACACCAACTTCAGTTGTGCTTGCTTAATAATAAATGTACGATTCTACACTATATGCATTTAAAGAAACTGGGAAAGAAGCGCACGCGTCCAAAGAAGACGCGCGCGAACAAGAGAAATGCATTACTTGCACGGACTACACGTTTCGAACACTCAAAACAACATGTCCGCACTAGCGGAGTTATATCCAATGTATGAATTTAGATGTTAAGTGATTCCCATTTTCTCTTATTAAAGTACCAGAATAATAATGAAATGATTAATACAAAAGCACAAAGTACTGGTGTTTTAAACGACTCAATAATGCCACCCATAACAAGTTGGGGGGAAATATCGGTTGTTTTAATCATTACCTCAAGGGCTTCAATCATTCCTGCAATTTGATTAAGAATTCCAGAGATAAAGACAACAACACCCAAAACAATCATCGAATCGATGGTTGTTTTCTTGATGGTTTTCCTTTTAAACCAAAATAGTTGAAAGCTTAAATATGGGCCATAAATAAATACACCCAAAATTGACATCCCGATTAACAAAGAGGTGAAACCACCAAGAGTTGTAAATAGGTATTCGAACATTGACATAGTTAATAATTTTAAGTTAAACAATTAATTTCATTACAAACCTACATCGCTAATCAAGCCAATTTTAAAAAATTATCTGTTCAACATATTTAACGCTTCAACTAACCAATTAATCCTCATAACTGGAATTAGGCTTACTGTTTCTGCTGTTCATAGACGTAATTATGCATTTTAGCGAAAATTACCTCAATAATTTTTGATATTACATATATTTGGGAGAAAAAGATGAGAATACAGTTAAATAAAATAGTCAGAATTGCAGTTCACTCTTTATTTTGGTTTTGTGCTTGGTTTTTTTTCTTCTTCTACTATAAAAGATATAGTGAAGTTAATATCTATACATTAGCGGCATCAATAATTAACTTAGTAGCCGCCATAGCTACAGTTTATACTTTTAATTACTACCTGATTCCAAAGATACTTTTAAAAAATAAGTTAAGAAGATTTATTGCGTTTGCTTTTGTGGCAATTGTGATGTTTTTCTACATTCAACTTCTATTAACTCTGTTTTTAGTTGTAAAATCGCTGCACGAGGAGAGCAGGTTATTTCCTGAAATGATTGATGTTATGATGCTCTTTTTTAATATGTTCTTTGTTGTTTTTGTAGCAATTGCCATAAAATTTTACAAACGATGGAGTGAAAAGGATTTTCGTGAGCAACAGATACAGAAAGAGAAAGTTGAAGCGGAACTTCAAATGTTGAAAACGCAAATTAATCCACACTTTTTGTTTAATACGCTGAACAGTATTTATGTATTGGCAATGAAAAAGTCAGAACAAACCGCAAATGTAGTAATGAAACTTTCAGATATACTGGATTACATACTTTATAGAATAGACGCCCCAATGATTGCCATATCTACAGAAATTCAAATAATTGAGAACTATATTGAGCTGGAGAAAATTCGATTTGCAGATAGAGTTAACATTACCTTTACGTACAACTTTAAGTCGAAGGACATTAAGATACCGCCCATGTTAATTATCCCTTTTGTTGAGAACGCTTTTAAACACGGTGTTGGGAAATCTATGGAAAAATCATGGATAAAAATTAACATAGATGTTACAGGTCATTCGTTGAATATTGAAGTTTCAAATAATAAAAGTCAGAACAAAATAAAGAGCGAAACAGGGGGGATTGGTTTGTTGAATGTAAAGAAACGATTGGATTTACTTTTTTACGATAGTTACAGCCTTAATATTTCTGAAAAAAATAATCGATTTGATGTATTTTTAACTATTCCAATAAATCAAAACATCGCAAATGATTAAATGTATAGTTGTTGATGATGAACCTTTGGCACGTGAAGCAATAAAGGTTTATATAGCAAAAATGCCAGAACTTGAATTTGTGGAAGAATGCGAAAATGCCCTACAAGCTATTGCATGTTTACGCAATAAACACATAGATTTAGTTTTTCTTGATATCGAAATGCCTGAAATTGACGGGATTTCATTTTTACAGATGTTTAAGCATGCACCTAGTGTGATTTTTACAACCGCATACAGAAATTATGCCGTCGAAGCATTTGATTTAGATGTAATAGATTATTTATTAAAACCTATTTCATTTGATAGATTTGTTTTAGCCATTAATAAGTACTTCGAAAGAACCAATATATCCATAAATGCTAAAACGGAATTAAAAAAGGAAGTTGCAAATTACCTTAATGTAAAGGCTGATCGTAAAATTTATAAAATTGAGATTTCAAAAATTCAATATATTGAGAGTCTTAAAGATTACGTTAAAATTGTTTGTTCAAATGAATCAATAGTAACCCATGATTCTTTATCAAATATGGAGACTTTTTTAAACGAGTATGGTTTTATAAGAATTCATAGGTCTTTTTTAGTCGCCATTGCAATGATTAAATCTTTCGATGCAGAATCCGTTTTTCTTGAAAACAATCAATTACCAATCTCACGATCTTTTAGAAAATCTGTACTGGCAGTTTTGGAAAAATAAAAATAAATTCTATTTTTTCTTTCTTCTAAAATGAAAAACCTGTAAAATATAAAAGCTCCCTCCCATAATTGCTATAATTGCACCTGCTTTATTCATTGTATTTGGAATGAAGAACAAGGAAACAGTTAGAATTACAATGCATATTGCAAAAATATATGCAATATAAATGCCTTGTTTCGTTTCATAAAAATTCAATACTCTGTATATTTCTGTTTTATTTTCGTCGTTTAGTTTGTTTACGATAATAGTAAATTTATTCACAAATTTGTTAAATTCTACGTCTCTATTTATTATTGTATCGAGTCTAACAAGCCTAATTGTTTTTCTGTTCTTTAATTTAATTTTCAGCGTGTCAAAGTTTCTGTCTGGAGTGTACTTATACTCATTGATTTCATCATATTCAAATTCTTTCGTTTCATAAGGTAGAATACCTTTTAGTTTTCTTATTTTTATCTTAGATTCATCAATAATCACTTCTATTTTGATAGTAGATATTGCCCAAGAAAAGATAAAAGAAATTACAACTTGTATTAGAAATAAAAGAAAGCCTAAAAACCCTTCATATGGTTTCAGTAAATCAGAAAATATAATTGATACTGAAACAATAAGGATAAACAAGATGGGTATGAAAATCCATATTCTTGTTGATTTGAATTTATATGTTTTAATCATATTCTAAAAAAGTCGATTCATTAGAAGTCGTATCGTTTTGATAGTTGCACACAACTGTGGCAATATGCGGAGGCCGGGATTTCGAAGCTCCAACTTATCAAACCGTTACAATTTTCATTAAATGTATAAAAGTTTGAATTACGCACATCCCCCGGCTTACGTATATTGCGTGTTATGGCTCGTTATTTCATCTCTTTAATCAATTCAATAATATTTTTCGTTCCGGTAAGTTTACTGTTTTCCTCATAGTTCTTTTTAGGGTCAAGTCCGAATGTTTTAAAAATCTCCGTTCGAATCTTGTCATTTTTTGGATTTCGCAAATCCCATTTAAGTTTATAATGCTCTCCTTTGGTAAAATCAAAATCTCCATTATTCTTAATTGTCTCTTTTATATCATGTGAGTCAAATTTTGGTCGAAATCCAACACCATAATAACCATAAGGATTGTGGTCGCCTATACCACCGTTTTCGGGCATAACGTACTTATTAAATTTCTTTTTCGGTAATTCTTTATGAATCAATCCCCACTGAAGAAAAACGTTTGGTGTTCGGTCAATTCGCATTCCATAAGAAATGGGAAATTCAAATTCGGCTATTTCAAGTGGTAAATTGCCAATTATCTCAAACTCTCCATAAAAGATAACATTATCCATCATCAAATCCGATGGCAAAGACTTTTGATTCTTTAGGCTTTCAATATCAACGGCTTTACTTTCTGATTTAAATGCATAAAGTTTTATTAGTAAAGGAGGTCCCATTATCAGGTGAAGACCATGATTTTCTGGTATCAGTTTCTTTTTTCGCGCTTTGTTAATGTCAAATAATATTCTACCGAATCCATATTCTGTTCGGTTTAGCTTAAAGGCAAAGAAGTCACCCGATTTGTATTTAACATTTTTGCGTTTTTCAAGTCGAAATTTTTCTATTTGTTTAAAATGGTCAGACGGAGAATTTTCAATAAATTCATTAATCATCGCCTCTATTTTTGAATCAGACCGTTTAAATTCCCAAGCTCTTGAGTAAAATGTCGTTTGAGAAGTATAATTTCCAATCAACAAGTCTCCGCTGGTGTTGGCAGTCAAATAAACGCCTATTCCCGTTTTCGATTCCAAAACAGAAGCCGTTAATTTTTTAGGTTTTCCCTTTTTAGTTTTTGGTAAAATCAACTCTCTGTTTTCAGTCTGTTCGTTATATTGTATTTCTTTATATTCTTTGTCAGTTGAAACTATATGTTTCCTAATCGTATCTCCCTCAAAATACAATATTGAATCAGGTCGATAAGTATCACCTTTGAATTGAACTTTATCCCACGAATCCATCACAGGTTCAAGTCCGAAATATTTTCTTTGGTCGTTAGTTAATTCTATCATATTAGTTCCTTGCTGTATCGTTCTCTAAT